>DASQKI010000081.1:0-27083 GCA_035630615.1 Nocardioidaceae bacterium | reverse complement strand
GACCGGCCGGTGTTCCGCGTGGGCCTGCGCTGGGGCGGCGAGGACCCGCGGATCGCGTTGCGGCAGCGCCCGCCCACCGACGCCGAGCTCGCCGAGATCCGCGCTCGGCTGGATCGGCTCGATGCCGCGTCGTCCATCGGACCGTGGACCAGGCAGACGCTGGCGATCATCGACCGCTCGCCCGAGGTCCGTGCGCCGGATCTGGCGGCCGAGCTCGGCCGCGACACGCCGTCGTTCAAGCGCGACGTCCGCAAGCTCAAGGAGCTGGGCTTGACCGAGTCGCTCGACATCGGCTACCGGCTCTCACCCCGGGGCGAAGCGGTCGTCGACGGCGGCGCGCCGGCGCGTCGACGACCCGCTCCGCCGACCGGCACGCGGCTGCCGAAGATCGGCGCTCCGGCCACGCGGGCGCTCACCGCCGCGGGACTGACGACGCTCGAGGCGGTGGCCGGGGTCCCGGAGCAGGAGCTCGCAGCGATGCACGGCGTCGGTCCGATCGCCCTGAAGACGCTGCGTGCGGCGTTGTCCGAGCACGGCCTCGACCGGCAGGCCGCACGAGCGGAACATCAGTAGGGGCACGACCCGACTCACGACCCGTTCACGAGTGCAGATCGAGGTCGGATCTTGGCCTGCGGGAACGTGGGGGGCGTCGACTATGATGGTCGGGTCGGAGCCTCCGTCCGGCTCATCCCTCGGAGGTCGCAGGTTCGGATCCTGCGCCCGCGACGACCAATCACCACGTGAGGGCCCCGATCGCCGATGGCGACGGGCCTTCGACCGTGTGAGGCAGGAGTAGTTCGTGGCTCGAGGTGACCAGCGCCTACGGCGCGCTCACCGCACCGCTCGTCCGCCGCAGGGCCGTGCCCGGAACCGGGACGACGACGGCATCATCCCGGTGCTCGCCCGCACCGCGAGCGAGGTCGAGGCCGCCGCCCAGCGCGGGCGCGTGCTGTCCTCGGACCGGACGAAGTTCCAGGTCGTGGCGGTTCTGGCGCGCCAGGAGCGGGCCCGGGTCCGGGCCGAGATCAGCAGCGACGCCCGGCGGTCGTCGATGCTCAAGCGCCTCGACGGGATCGCGCTGATCCTCGCGCAGACCGCCACCCGCGACACGTCGCTGCTCGCGCTGCTCGCCGAGGACGCCGTCCTGTCCGACTCCGCCCGGGCACTCATGCGGAACCTGCTGCAGGACGCCGGGTTGGACCCGGGCACTGTCGAGGTCGCGCCCCCGGAGCTGCCCGCCGCCCCCGCCGCCGCTCCTGCCGCTCCCGAGAAGCGGGTGGTGCCGCAGACGGTTGTCTCGCGTCAGCTGGCCAACCCCTTCCTCGCCCCGGACTTCTCGGCGGCCCGGCCGAGCGCGGCCCCGTCGCGCCGTCTGGCCACCTGGGAGCTGCTCGGGCCGCTGTTCAACTCGTTCGAACGGGCCGGCGGGGGAGCCTCGCCCTGCATGGCGCTACCCGCGCCGTCGTCGCTGCAGGTGCCGGGCGGTCGCACCCTGATGCCCCACCAGGGCCAGCTGGTCGCCGCGGCCGCGGCCGGTCACCGGACCTTCCTGCTCGCCGACGAACCGGGCCTGGGCAAGACGGCCCAGGCACTGCTCGCGGCGGAGGCGGCGAACGCCTACCCCCTGCTCGTGGTCGTGCCGAACGTCGTCAAGACCAACTGGGCCCGCGAGGCCACGCTCTGGACCCCCACCAGGTCGGCCACCGTGATCCACGGCAACGGCGACACGATGGACGGCTTCGCCGACATCGTCGTGGTCAACTACGAGGTGCTCGACCGCCACGTGGGGTGGATCGGCGACTTCGGCTTCCGCGGCATGGTCGTCGACGAGGCGCACTTCATCAAGAACAAGAAGTCCCTACGTTCCCAGCACGTTCTCGAGATCGCCGACCGGGTCCGACAGCGAGTCGCCCGGCCGCTGATGATGGCGCTGACCGGTACGCCGTTGATCAACGACATCGACGACTTCCGCGCGATCTGGCAGTTCCTCGGCTGGATCGAGGAGAAGAAACCCCGTCCGCCGCTCATGTCGGCGCTCGAGGAGACCGGCCTGACGCCGGTCGATCGCGGCTTCCAGCCCGCGGCACGCCAGGCCGTCATCGATCTCGGCATCGTCCGGCGGCGCAAGGTCGACGTCGCCAGCGACATCCCGGCCCGCCGGATCGCCGACCTGCCCGTCGAGCTCGACGCCGCCACGACTCGCTCCATCCGCAACGCAGAGCGTGATCTCGCGCTTCGCCTGGTGCAGCGGTACGACGCCGCCGTAGCCGCGCGCGCGGAACGGTCCAACAAGACCGTCGAGGGCATCGACCAGGAGCTCGTTCTACGGGTCGTGCGCGCGGAGCTCAAGGAAGCGGCCCAGTCGAAATCGAGCGACAACGTGTTCGCCGTGGTCCGTCGGATCGGTCGGGCCAAGGCTGCCCTGGCGGCCGACTACGCCGCCCAGCTGGCCCGTAGCGCGGGCAAAGTGGTCTTCTTCGCCAAGCACATCGACGTGATGGACGCGGCATCGGAGCTGTTTGAGTCGCGGGGCATCCAGTTCGCCTCGGTTCGCGGTGATCAGACTCCCCGCGTACGCCAGCGCAACATCGACGCGTTCGTCAACGACCCGGATGTGACGATCGTGGTCTGCTCTCTCACGGCCGCCGGCGTCGGCATCAACCTGCAGGTCGCGAGCAACGTCGTACTCGCCGAGCTCTCCTGGACCAACGCCGAGCAGACCCAGGCGATCGACCGGGTCCACCGGATCGGGCAAGCCGAAGCCGTCACGGCCTGGCGGATCATCGCCGCTCAGACGATCGACGCCAAGATCGTCGAGCTCATCGATGCCAAAGCGGGACTTGCCGGGCGCGCGCTCGACGGCTCCGGCGAGGATGTCACCTCTGCCGACGTCCAACTCGAGGCACTGGTCGAACTGCTGACCGAGGCGCTAGCCGACCGGCAGAGCTGACGACGGCTACAACTTTTCCATCTTGTAGAACGGGCTGGCGATGCGGACCGTTTGGGTTCCGAAGTCGACGGTCACCGCATCTGCCTCCTGACCGATGACGCGACCGACGCCATAGGTGTCGTGCGAGATCCGGTCGTCAAGGGCGAACTGCTCGATGACCGGCTCGGACCGCGGTTGGAAGGGACTACTCGCAAGATGTCGCCGCTTGGCGGGGAGTCGTTTTGTCATTTGGTTCAAGTATGCGCTCTCGACGAGGTGGCCGGTGCCCCAGACGGCAAGTCGAGACCGTTAGTCTCGCTGGTCGGACGCGCGTCTGGACCGTGCCGCTGCTCAGGCGGAGTGGCTCTGCGTCTTGCGCTGCCGGTAGGCGCGTGTCTTGACGCGGTTGCCGCACGAGTACGGCGAGCAGTAGCGACCGCGACCGGGTCGTGACTGGTCGTAGAAGATCCACTGACAGTCGTCGGCCGCGCAGGCCCGCAATCGCTTCCACTCTCCGGTGAGCGCGATGCGAAAGGCCGCGGCGCACAGCTGCCCGATGGCGTAGTCCACGCCGGTCTGGGACGGGGCTAGGCGGGGGCCCTGGTGGGGATCGAGCTCGACCCTTAGGGACACCGCGAACGGATCAGCCCGCGGGTCGTCGGCGGCCGGCCGGTTGCCGTCGAGCGCCGTGCGCAACGCGGTCCGGAGCCGCAGGACGCGCGCATGATCGCGCTCGGACAGATCGGTGCCCTCGAGGAGCAGGTCGTGTTCGGCCAGCCAGCCTTCCAGTGCGTTTGGCGCGACCAGATCGTCCTTGGTGCCGTCGCGTGACGGGTGGCCGCGCGGCACAAACGATCGACGGTCGCGGGTGTTCGCGAAGTCCTGGATCAGCTGCGCGTCACCGGATGCCTCGATGCTCATCCCACCTCCTCGGTCCGACGCCTATAAACAGGTTAGCAGGTGTTGACAAAGACACCGACTACTTGATTAACTAGTGTCGTACGCCGCAAGGAATCGCTGAGAAGGAGACGCCAGATGCTCCCCATCGCCGCTGAGATCGCCACCCGACTGACTCGCGAGCAGGCCCACTCCGCGCGCCCCGATGCGCCGGTGTTCCCGGTCGAGGCCACCCGGCAGCGGACGTCGTTCGTGTCCCGCGTGGTCGACCTGGCTCGCCCCTGGACCGGCCACAACGATCTGCCGTCGGCGCGACCCGCTCCCAGCCCGCGTCCGGTCCGGTTCGCCAGCTGACGCGACGCCACGACCACGACACCACCGAGCGCCGGCTCCGCAATCTCTTGCGGAGCCGGCGCTCGGCGCGTGAGACCGTCCCTTGAGCAGATCGCTTCTCGACTGCGAGCGGGCTCTAGGATCGGATCCGATGTTCACGACCCGTCCCGAGCTCGTCGGCTCGCATGGCATGGTGTCGTCCACGCACTGGCTCGCGTCGCAGTCGGGGATGGCCGCGCTCGAGGCCGGTGGCAACGCGTTCGACGCGGCGGTGGCGGCCGGGCTCGTGCTGCAGGTCGTCGAGCCCCATATGAACGGCCCCGGCGGCGAGGTACCCATCGTCGCGTGGAGTGAGCGGGATCAGCGACCCTTCGTCATGTGCGGGCAGGGCGCGTCGCCACGGGCAGCCACGATCGACGCATTCGTCGACGACGGACTCGACCTCGTCCCGGGGACGGGACTGCTGCCCGCCTGTGTTCCGGGTGCGTTCGGCGCGTGGATGCTGCTGCTCCGCGACCACGGCACGTTGCGGCTGCGCGACGTCATGCGCTATGCGATCGAGTACGCCGGCGGCGGGTTCCCGCTGGGCCGGCCCGCGGCGTACACGATCGCGGGCGTACGCGACCTCTTCGTCGAGCATTGGCCGACGTCGCGCGACGCGTGGCTTCCCGACGGTGACGTGCCGACTCCGCTAGCGATGTTTCGCAATCCGGCTCTCGCGCGGACCTACGACCGGCTCGTCACCGAGGCCGAGCAGGCGTCGGCGGACCGCGACGGGCAGATCGAGGCGGCCCGACGCGTCTTCTATGAGGGGTTCGTCGCGCGGGCCATCGTCGAGTTCGCCGAGACGCCCGTCATGGACGTCACGGGCCGACCGCATCGCGGCCTGCTGGGCTATGACGACCTGCGGGACTGGCGAGCAACGGTCGAGGAGCCGGTGTCGCTGGACTATCGCGGTTTCACCGTGCTCAAGCCGGGCCCATGGTCGCAGGGGCCGGTGTTTCTGCAGCAATTGGCGTTGCTCGACGGGTTCGACCTCGAGGGCATGGACGTCGCGTCGCCGGAGCTGGTCCACGTCGTCACCGAGTGCGCGAAGCTGGCCTTCGCCGACCGTGAGGCCTACTACGGCGACCCGGCATGGGGCGACGTTCCGCTCGACACGCTGCTCAGCGCCGAGTACGCCGACGAACGCCGAGCGCTGGTGACCGACATGGCCGACGCCGGCGGACTCCGACCGGGCCGGCCCGATGGACGGTCTCCACAACTGCCGACCGCCCCTGTCGTCGGCGACGCCGAGTCCGACAGCTCAGCGGTCGGCGAGCCGACCCTCGACCGCAGCGGTCGGGTCGCGGGTGACACGTGTCATCTCGACGTCGCGGACAGATTCGGCAACCTGGTCGCCGCGACGCCGAGTGGTGGCTGGTTGCAGAGTTCGCCGGTCGTTCCGGAGCTTGGCTTCGCGCTCGGCACCCGTGGGCAGATGTTTTGGCTCGACCGAGACCATCCCAACGCACTCGCGCCGGGCAAGCGGCCACGGACGACCCTCACACCGTCATTGGCCCTACGGGCCGGCGCGCCGTATCTCGCCTTCGGCACGCCGGGTGGCGACCAACAGGACCAGTGGTCGTTGCTGTTCTTCCTGCGCCATGTGCATCACGGCCGCAACCTGCAGGAGGCGATCGACGCGCCGGCCTGGCACACGTCGCACTTCCCGTCGTCGTTCTATCCGCGCCAGGCCGATCCGGGGGCGCTGCACATCGAGTCTCGCGTCGGCGACGAAGCGCTCGCCGCATTGCGCGAGCGCGGGCACCGGCTTCGGGTCGAGGATCCCTGGTCGCTCGGTCGACTCTGCGCGGTGAGTCGCGGCGCCGACGGTACGCTGCGCGCCGGCGCCAATCCACGTGGCATGCAGGGCTATGCCGTCGGACGCTAGGCGTGGGCGAGGAGATGCGATGACCGACTCGGGCCGTGGCCCCTCGTGAGCTGGCTCGACGCGATCCTGATCATCCTGGCGGGCGTCGGCGCCGGGGCGATCAACACGATCGTCGGGTCCGGCACGCTGGTGACGTTTCCGACCCTGTTGGCTTTGGGCTACTCGCCCGTGGTGGCAAATGTGTCCAACACGGTCGGGCTGGCTCCTGGCGGCGTCACCGGCGTGATCGGCTATCGGCGGGAGCTCGCGGGGCAGCGCGATCGGCTGATTCGATTGGCGTCGGCCTCCCTGCTCGGCGGGGTGACGGGCGCGGTGCTCCTGGTGACGCTCCCGTCGGGGGCGTTCGACGCGATCGTGCCCGTGTTGATCGGGATCGGCTGCGTACTCGTGGCGATCCAGCCGTGGATCTCCCGCCGGCTCAAGGACCGAGAGCGACCGGACCGGCCGCACGGATCGGCTCTGGTCTGGGTGCTCGTGATGCTGGCCGGCGTCTACGGCGGCTACTTCGGCGCCGGCCAGGGCGTGCTGCTGATCGGGATCATGGGGATCGGGTTGGCCGAGGATCTGCAGCGGATCAACGCGGTCAAGAACGTCCTGGCGATGCTCGTCAACACGGTCGCCGCGCTCTTCTTCGTCATCGTGGCTGACGTGTCATGGGCGGTCGCGGGTCTGATCGCCGTCGGCAGCGCTGTGGGCGGGCACTTCGGCGCCTCGATCGGACGGCGGCTGCCGTCGACGTTCTTTCGCGTGCTCATCGTCGTCATCGGCGCGATCGCGATCTGGCGGCTGCTCGCGTGACAGCGCCCTGCGACCGAGGCTGGACCGCAGGACGCTAGGACGTGACCGTGTCGGCCGGCTCCCACGACCAACGGACCTCGCCGCCGGTCGCCGGGTGGTAGAGCATCCCGACCGTCAGCGATCCGGCCGGCACGGTGAAGTCGACGTCGGCGAAGGCGCAATCGCCGGCCGCGACCCGACCCGACAACGACAGCGGCGGCGAACCCTCGTCGGTCGGACCAGGAGCGCCGTTGGCCGGGGCCGGAGCGCCGTCGTCCAACACGAGCTGCCAGTCGGCCGCCGCCGCAGGCTGGGCCTGGTCGCTCGGCGCGCAGATCTGGACGAGCGCCGTCACGGATCGATCGGCTGACGCGTCGCTCGCGGCTTCGACGTCAGCGACCCGGAGCACTCGACGGTCGCCGGGTCCGTCGTCGGAC
Source organism: Nocardioidaceae bacterium (assembly GCA_035630615.1). Lineage (GTDB taxonomy): Bacteria > Actinomycetota > Actinomycetes > Propionibacteriales > Nocardioidaceae > DATFRX01. The sequence goes on along the minus strand of DASQKI010000081.1, from coordinate 19,777 downwards.
CACTCGCCGAGTCCGAGCCCGGGGCCGACGATGCGCGGCTCGTCGGTGTCGGCGCCGGAGGCCTCGCCGCCGCCGCAGCCGGCCAACGCATACGAGAGGACGACGGCGCCGACGAGTGCGGCCGCGGCCGGAGCCGACTTGCGGTAGGTCATGCCGACGATCATAAGGCCAACACCGGTAAATGTGCAGTTTCAGGTTAGTGACGCCTTCGGTCCGGTGCGCCGAGGCCGTGGCAGCCCTGCCCCCGAGTGTTGGCGCGAAACTGCGCCAACTCCGCGCCGAACCTGCGGTTTTACGCCAACAGTCCGCGTCGGCATACGAATGGACGCGCGGACAGCCCCGCTGACCAGCGCCGATAGGATCGGGTCTCGCGGCAGAGGGGAAGATCGTGTCGATCGACGAGTTCGACGCCGTACTCCTGGCAGGGGCTGCCGTCCTGCTCGCGGCGATCCTGGCGGTTCGGCTTTCGGTCCGGGCCGGCTTCCCGAGCCTGCTGGTCTATCTCGGCCTCGGCATCTTGCTCGGCGACTCGGTCATCGGTATCCGGTTCGACGACGCGGAGCTCGCCCACGTGCTCGGACTGGCCGCGTTGATGCTGATCCTGTCCGAGGGCGGTTTGACGACCAAATGGGCCGACATCCGGCCCGCGATGGGCGTCGGGCTGCTGCTCGCGACGGTCGGCGTCGCCGCCAGCGTGGTACTCGTGGCGCTCCCGGTGCATTACCTGCTCGGCCTCGAGTGGAAGCTCGCCGTTTTGCTCGGCGCTGTCGTGTCCGCGACCGACGCCGCAGCGGTGTTCTCCGTACTCCGTGGTCTGCCGTTGCGGGCGTCGGTCCGAGGCACGCTCGAGTCGGAGTCGGGACTCAACGACGCGCCGATCGTCATCCTTGTGACCCTGATCAGCACCGACGCGATCAGCGACCACTCGCCGCCGGTGTTGGTCGCGATCATCGTCGGCGAACTCGCGCTGGGTGGCGTGATCGGCTACGTCGTCGGTCGCGGCGGCGTCTGGGTCATGGCGCGCGCCGCATTGCCGTCGGCCGGGCTCTACCCGCTCGCGATCCTGGCCTTCACCGTCCTCGCGTACGCCGGCGCCCAGGTGCTGCACGCGTCGGGATTCGTCGCCGTCTACCTCGCGGCACTCGTGCTCGGCAACGCCGATCTCCCGCACCGTGGGGCGACCCGATCCTTCGCGGAAGGCGTCGGCTGGCTGGCCCAGATCGGTTTGTTCGTCATGCTCGGCCTGCTGGCGTCGCCGGGCCGGTTCGAGTGGTGGCACGCCTACGTGGGTCTGGTCGCGGGCGCGATCCTGACCTTCGTCGTCCGACCGCTGACGGTCTCGCTGTGTGCCAGCTGGTTTCGGGTGCCCTGGCGAGAACAGGCGTTCATGGGCTGGGGGGGCCTGCGTGGCGCAGTCCCGATCGTCTTGACCACGATCCCGCTGGCCGAAGGGGTGTCGAAGTCGGAGGACCTGTTCGACATCGTCTTCGTTCTCGTCGTGGTGTTCACGCTGGTCCAGGGTCCGACGCTGCCGTGGGTCGCGCGGCGGCTGGAGGTGACCGAAGAAGGGTCGGCGCGCGACGTCGACATCGAGGCCGCGCCGCTGGAGCGGGTGTCGGCCGACCTGCTCGAGATCCGGGTGCCGCCTCGTTCGCGGCTGCACGGTGTCGAGGTCGGCGAGCTCCGGTTGCCGAAGGGCGCGTCGGTGTCCTTGGTCGTACGGGCCGGCGAGCCGTTCGTACCCGAGCGCACGACCCGGATCGAACGCGGCGATGCCCTGCTCGTCGTCACGCCGCGCGGCGCCCGCCCGTTGACCGAGCAGCGGCTGCGGGCCGTGTCGCTCGGCGGTCGGCTCGCGGGCTGGTTCGAGACTCGTCGCTGACGGGGCCGGTCAGTCGTCGGCGTCGGGGGGCTCGGGCACGCACACCTCGGTGGTGCCCTTGACCTTCAGCGACGTAGCCGCGCTCTTGTCGATGCCGCTGCTGACCTTGAACTCGTTGCCGACGATGATGTCGACCGCAGCCGGATCGCCCTCAGACGACTTCTTGACGTCGGGACGCTTCGCGAACTGCTTGGTGATCAGCCGTACCTGGGACGAATCCGGGTCGGGGTCGATGATGAGCACGCCGTCGGCGCGCACGCCCTCCGGAGCGTTGCCGGTGACGCCGCCCTCGAAGCCCTGCTTGGTGAGCGCGCGCATCGTGTCGCCGGCAAGGTTGGGGGTCGACCCGGAGTTGAGGATGTTGACCGTGACCTGACCGGCCTTCAGAGTCGAGCCGGCGTCGAGCTCCTCCATGTGGCAGCTCGGCTCGCTGCTGCTCGCCGTGCTCTCCCGAAGGCTCGGCACGTCGTCTGTCGCCATGCGCCAGCCGATGATCAGGCCCACGATCAGGACGCTGATCAGTATGACGAGCGTCAGTGGCGTCCGGATGTTGACGTTCATCGGAGCCCGCCCGCGGCCATGTCATAGACCCGTGCATGCAGGACCAGCCGCTGATGCAGGGCGGCCCGCAGAGCGCGATGCAAGCCGTCCTCGAGGTACAGGTCGCCGCGCCAGGAGATCACGTGGGCGAACAGATCGCCGAAGAATGTCGAATCCTCATCGAGCAAGGTGGCCAAGTCGAGCTGGTCCTTCGTCGTCACAAGATCGTCGAGCCGGACCTGTTGCGGCGGCAGCGCGGCCCAATCCCGCTGGGTCAGCCCGTGCTCAGGGTACGGGCGACCATCGCCGACTCGCTTGAAGATCACCCGTGGCAGTGTAGGCGGAGTCCGGTCGACCGGCTCGAAGCACCTCCGCAGGCCGCCTCGTCGGACCTGATGGCGGTGGCGTCACAGCAGCTTGGCGAGGCGGCGCTGGACCAGGTCGAGTCCTTCGAGTCCCGGCAGCGTGTCGATCCGCGAGTCGATCCGGCGGGCCTCCGCGAGTCCCTCGGGGCCGCCGAGGAGGTGGCCGACGAGGTGGCGTACCTCCGCGCGCGGCATCACGTTGGCGCCGACCGGCTGCCACGCCAGCGACAACGCCAGCCGGGTCAGCCGCCGAGCCCGGCCGCTGGCCGCAAGGCGGGTCCGAGCCTGGGTGGCGTAGAACGCGATGTGTCGGGTCTCTTGCGCGCTGATCCGAGACAGCACCTCGGTGAGTACGGGATGGTTCTCGATCTGGGTGAGTCGTTTGTAGCCCGCAAACGTGAGCCATTCGTTGACCGCACCCCAACTCATGTGGGTCGCGACGAAGTCGTCTCCGATCAGGTTGGCCAGCAGCGACTGTCGGATCGGGGAGATCCGGTCCCGCCAACCCTTGCGGAGCCGGACCTGGCGGATGTGGTCGGCGCCGGTCGCGATCCCGTGCGCCGCGAGGACGTCGGCCAGCACCTCGCCATGCCAGTACTCCTCGTAGTTCCACATCGTGAGGAACGTCGTGACCTCGGGGTCGGTGTGGCTCGGCGTGACCAGCACATCGCGTAGGTAGCAGATGGTGTGGGATTCGATGTCACACATGTAGCGCAGGACGCGCAGCGTGTCCCGTGACAACGGGCGGTCTCGGAACGCCGCGGTGAGGTCGAGATCCTCATGACGCACCGGGGCAGCTTGGCGAGCGTACGTGTCCACCTGGAAGCTCATGCCCGGGATTCGAGGCCGAACGGTGAACGGATGGGTCCAATCGTCCGGCTGAGGCTGAGGCTGCCGCTCTTATAGCGAGTCAGTCGTCATAACGCGCGACGACTATTATCGGAGAGACGCAACTGTCGAGACCAAACGTAAGGCGTGATGATGCAGACCAGTGCCGAGGACATGCACGAGGCGCTGCGCGCGTCCGGTCTCCGCCTCACGCTGGCCCGGCGGGTGATCGTCCGCATCTTGGCCGAGGCCGAGGAGGAGCATCTCACCGCAGCCGAGATCCTCGAGCGGGCCAACCGGGTGGCCGACGGCATCGATCAGTCCACGGTCTATCGCACGCTCGACGCACTCGCCGACCTCGGTTACGTCCAGCATGTCCACATCGGTCACGGCGCCGGCTTCTACCATCTGAGCGCCGACGACGCCCATCACCACCTGGTCTGCGAGCGCTGCAATGCGGCGATCAACATCCCGCAAGATGACCTCGGGCCGGCGTTCGCCTCAGTCCGTGACAAATACGGGTTCATGCCCGACTCGACGCACTTCGCGATCCTGGGCCATTGCGCCGACTGCCTCGTTGCCGTCGAGGAGTAGTTGACGTCAGCTCACCCGGAGCGCGTGCAGCTCTCGAAGGCTCGTCTCGCCCCAGTGGTCGACGTCGGCGGTCTGCCATCGCAGGTCGGCTCGTCGGCCATCGACGTCGATCGTCGCGATCGCGTTGTCGAACCACGGGCCGTCGGTGATCGACCAGCGAAACGGCGGCTTCGGCACCCGCGCGGTCCGCGAGACCAGCAGACCTATCGGCCACGCCAGGGCATGCGCTGCCGCGACATTGGCCAATCGGGCCCATCGTGGTAGCGGATTGCGGATCGGCGAACACACCGCCTGGAGGAGGCGGGCGGCACCGTCGACACCGAGGTCGACCTCGGCGACGTACGAGTGGTGCACGTCGCCGGACAGGAACACCACCGAGGCTGGTGCCTGGCCACGTCGTCCCGTCGCGACCTCGATCACGCGGCTCCCGAGCTCGCGAAAGGACTTCTGAAACGCCGCCCAATGCTCGAGGTCGAGGCCCTGCCGGATCCGCTCGGCGCCGGCCATCGCCCGGCGGCCCCACGCGCCGGCGCCGACCGCCTCGTTCCACGCCTCGACGTAGTGCAGCCCGATCGGCAAGAGGTACGGCAGAGACGTGCCGATCAGGAGATGATCGACGTCGCCGGTGATGAGGCTGTCGAGCCAGTCCCGCTCGGCCGGGTCGAGCATGCGGCGGTCAGACTCGTCGAGGACGCGGGCCGCCCGGCTGTCGACCATGACGATCCGGGTGGCGCCGAAGTCACGGTGATAGCTCCATCGGTACGCGCCTGGGTCGGCGTCCGCCCGCGTCGCGAGATCGTCGAGGATCGGTCCCGCGTCACCGTCGCGGCCCTTCTCGACGACGTCTACCCAGGTCGGGTCGTCCTCCCGCTCGGCACGGGACAGATTGCCGACATGCTGGTAGATCCAGTACGACGCCAGCCCCGACACGATCCGATGCTGCCACCACGACGTCTGCCGCATCTGGCGACACCAGGCCGCTGAGGTGTTCCAGTCGTCGCGGATGTCATGGTCGTCGAAGATCATCGCCGTAGGCAGCGTCGACAGCAGCCATCGGCAGTCCGGGTCGGTCCACGCGAGTCGATAGAGGTGGGCGTACTCGTCGTAGTCCCGCAGCTCCGTCCCGGGCGGCTCGTCGATATCGCGTCGGGCCGCGATGAACTCGCGCATCGCATCGGAGGTCTCGTCGGCGTAGACCTGGTCGCCGAGCAGCAACAGCAGCGTCGGCCACGTGCCCTCGTCGGCATCGCGGAACTGGTGGCCGAGCGCGCGCAGGACGTCGGGACCGTGGGCGCGGTTGTTGGCGACGTCGTGGGGTGCAGTGGTGCGACAGGAGCCGAACGCCACCTGCAGCCGGCCATCATCGGTGGCCGTGCGGATTCGGCTCGGGGGATGGGCAGAGTCTGGTGGCGGCCAGACGTCGACGCCGTCGAGGGCGATCGAGTACGGATAGGAGCCGCCCGGCTCGAGATCGGTAACGTCCACGAGCGCGTAGTGGTGGCCGTGGACCGTGAAGGTGTGCGCCTCGTGGTCGCGGTCGGCCGCCCGAACCGTCACAGTGCCGCGGCCGGCGACCTCGACCCAGATGGCGGCGGACCGCTCGTCGACATATCTCAGCAGCGGTCCGAGTACGAGGGTTGCGCGATCCTCGGCCATGCGCCGTTTCTACTCGTCTGGCGCGGCTGTGCCAACCGAAGCGATCGATTCAGTCGGCGTCGTCGGCCTGCGGTTCGCCGGCGAGGGCGCGGGCCGCCGCCAGGTCGCCCTCGTTCCAACCGATATGTCCGTCGCGCGTCGGTTGTGCCGCCTGCCCGTCGATCCATCGGGCATGGGACTCCCAGGCGGCTTGTTTGCTGGTGCCCAGTGCCGCCCCGATCTGGGACCACGAGGCGCCGGCCCGGCGGGCCGACCGCACGGTGAGCTGTCGCCCATAGCCGGCCTTTCGCGCGATGACCTCACCCAACGCGAGCAGCTCCAGGGCCTCCTCGCAGGTCAGCGGGGTCGACACGAGCGCGTCCTGGGCGCGGAGCGCGTCGTAGCGATCGGTCGCGGTGCGCAGGGTGAACCGCTGGTCGAGTTCGTCGGGTGTCGCCATGCTTCGAGTCTGACGCGCACAACTGGCTGCGTCAAGCTGTCTTGACGATCTGTTGCTCGGCGGTCACGCGAGGCCTTCTACGAGCGCCTGCCGAGTCAGTCGATGGCTGGCCATCGGCTCTATCCTCGAAGCTCAGGCCGGTAACCGTCAGGCGTCGATCGGCGCCGGCGCGACGTCGATGAGGCGCTCGAGAAGGTCGCGGTCACCCTCGATCGAGACCGCGTCGAGTCGACGGTCGACGAACAGCCAGTACATCGCTTCGGCATCGCCTTCGACGACGACGTCGGGGTCGTCGATCGACCCGCGCCGCACCTCGCCGTCGACCAACGAGGCGACCTCGTCGCCCACCCGGAACTCAAACCTTCCCGGCGGGGCGACCGGCGCAAGGATCCAGTCGACCGGGTTCTCGAGCCAGCCGGGAAACAGCTCGTCGTCATCGGTCGGCGGGCCGAGTGAGCGGGCGGCCCACAACCCGAGCTCGCGGAGTGCCGGCTTGAGTTCGCGGCCGTAGTCGGTCAGGTCATAGACCCGGGTCGCCGAGGGCGGCGGCAGGGTCCGCTTCGTCACGATCCCATGGGCCTCGAGGTCGCGGAGTCGGGCGGCCAGGATGTTCGTCCCGATGCCGAGGTTGCCGGCCAGGTCGGTGTAGCGCTTCGGGCCATGCATCAGCTCACGTACGACTAACAGAGCCCACCGCTCTCCTACGAGGTTGAGCGCGTGTGCGATCGGACAGTACTGGTCGTAGCCCCTGGACATGCCTCCATCCTAGCCATGAACTTCGTTTTTAAAAGTAGTCACTTGCAAATCAGAAGCGAGCACTGCTAGATTGCAAGCACCAAGTCTTTCTGTGCGAAGGGATACACCCGACATGTTCACCTCGGAGCGACGAAAGTGGCTGGGCCTGGCCTTGTTGGCCGCGGTCCAGTTCATGGTCGTCTTGGACATCGCGATCGTGAATGTCGCGTTGCCGTCCATCAAGACCGACCTGGGGTTCTCCCAGGAGAACCTGCAGTGGGTGATGAGCGCGTACGCCCTCACCTTCGGCGGGCTCCTCCTCCTCGGCGGGCGGGCGGCCGACCTGCTCGGGCGGCGCCGGATCTTCCTGGTCGGAATCGTCGTCTTCACGACGGCGTCGCTATTAGCCGGCCTCGCCTGGTCCGAGTCGTCCCTGATCGGTGCCCGAGCTCTGCAAGGTGTCGGTGCCGCGATCATCTCGCCGGCGGCGCTGTCGATCCTGTCGACGACGTTCCGTGAGGGACGAGAGCGCAACATCGCCCTGGGTGTGTGGGGTGCGGTCGGCGGATTCGGTGCGGCTGCCGGCGTCTTGATGGGTGGCATCCTCACCGACGCGCTGAGCTGGGAGTGGATCTTCTTCGTCAACATCCCGGTCGGCGCGGCCGCCTTGGTGCTGACGCCGATCCTGCTCGTCGAGAGCCGCGACGCGAGTGTGAAGACCTTCGACGCTGCCGGCGCGGTGCTCGTCACCGGCGGCCTGTCCTCCCTGGTTTACGCGATCACGCAAGCCGGTCAGGACGGATGGCTCGGCGGCCAGACCGTCGGGTTCTTCGCCCTAGCCGTGGTGTTGCTGGTCGGATTCGTGGCATGGGAGCTGCGCCAGGCCGAGCCCCTCATGCGGTTCGGGCTCCTGCGCACCCGCACGGTGACCGGCGCCAACGTATCCGGTTTCATCATGGGGACGGCGATGTTCTCGATGTTCTTGATGCTGACGCTCTATATGCAGCAGGTGCTGCACTACTCGGCGATGAAGACGGGTGTCGCCTACCTCGCGGTGGCCGGCACGGCGATCCTCTGGTCGACAGTCGCGGCGCAGCTGGTCACGCGGATCGGGGTCAAGCCCGTCCTCGTGGTCGGGATGACGGCTCTGACGGCGGGTCTCCTCCTCTTCACCCAGGTCTCGACCGACGGAACGTACGTAGCCGACCTCCTGCCTGGCTTCCTGCTCACCGGCCTCGGCATCGGCTTCTCGTTCGTGCCGATCTCGATCGCGGCACTCGCAGGCGTGCAAAACTCCGAGGCAGGGCTCGCCTCCGGCCTCTTCAACACGTCGCAGCAGATCGGTGGTGCACTCGGCATCGCGGCGCTGTCGACGATCGCGAGCTCGCAGACCGACAGTGCGCTTGCCGTCGGCACGGCAGTGCCCGACGCGCTAGTCGACGGGTTCACCGCTGCGTTCGCTGCTGGCGCCGGGATCGCGGCACTCGGCATCATCACGGCCCTGACGCTGATCCGTCGCGAGGAGCTCGAGTACGCCTCCGAGAAGGAACTGGAGCTGGCGCTCGACCCGGCGTAGCCGTTCGGCCCCGTCGTGACGTGACGGATGCACCCCGTACGAGATGTACGCGGTGCATCTGTCACGTCTGAAGGGCCTTGGACGGCATCGCGGCGACTGCTCCGACAATCAGCACCGCCACCACGGCGAGGGCGACGAACACGTCATGCGTCGCGCTCGCGATCGTCGCTGACGACGCGCCCGCCACCAGACTGGCGTTGGCCAGCGCGCCGCACACCGCGACGCCGATCGCACTCCCGAGCGTCCGACTGAACATGCTCGCGCCTGTTACGACACCTCGTTCGGCCCATCCGACCGACGATTGCATCGCGACCAGGGTCGGACTCGAGACGAGTCCGAGCCCGATGCCGATGAAGAAGCACCACAGCGCCACCTGCCACACGTGGGAGTCGGCACCCAACAGCATGAGCGGCAGCGTGCCGGGCACGAGTGCGGCCAATCCGATCAGCGACGTGTTGCGAAACCCGATGCGCAGATACAGCCAGCCCGAGTTGCTGGCGGCGAGCGGCCATCCGACACTCATCGCCCCCAGCGCCAGTCCGGCGACCAGCGGACCATGACCGAGCACGCCCTGCACAAACGTCGGCACGTACGACGACAAGCCGATCAGCAACGCTCCCACGCCAAGCTGCACCAGGTTGCCGCACGTCAACAGCCGCCTGGTGAGAACCCACATCGGCAGCACCGGCTCGGGCGCCCGCCGCTCGGCCAGCACGAAGACGCCGAGCACGAGCATGCCGACGACCGGGACACCGACGCCCCGGACCGACGCCCAGTCCCAAGAAACCCCGCCCTCGAGCAGCCCCAGAACGATCACTGCGGACCCCACACTCAGCAGCACCGAGCCGAGGTAGTCGACGCGATGCCGTTGGCGCGTCACGTCCTCGCGGAAGTGCTTGCGGAGCATCCACACCGCCAGGGCACCGATCGGCAGGTTGACGAAGAAGATCCAGCGCCAAGAGACGTACTCGGTGACGAGGCCGCCGATCAGCGGTCCGACGACAGACGACATCCCCCAGACGCTGGCGAGATAGCCCTGCACCTTGGCCCGTTCGGCGATGGAGTAGAGGTCTCCGACGATCGTCATCGCGGCGGGCTGGATCGCACCCGCACCAAGCCCCTGGACGGCCCTCGCCGCGATCAGGGCCGGCATGCTCCACGCCAGGCCACAGCCGACGGAACCGACCAGGAACAGGCTGATGCCGGCGAAGATGACCGGCCGTCGGCCGAGCATGTCCGAGAGCTTGCCGTAGATAGGGACGGTCGCGGCTTGAGTGAGCAGGTAGGCGGAGAACAGCCAGGGAAACTGGGTGTAGCCGCCGAGGTCGGCGACGATGGTCGGCACCGCGGTGGCGAGGACGGTCGCCTCGAGCGCGATTAGCGCGATCGTGATCATGATGGCGGCCAGAACCGGGCCGCGCTCCGACCTCAATCCGACGCTGGCTCGTGTGACCCCTCCGCCGGGCCCTGTCGTCCGCACGGCTCCCATCTTGCCGTCGGGACGCAAGTGGGCGCTGTGACCCAACCCGCTTATCCGCCGTCAGCCGACGATGCGGGATACGAAACCAAGGAGAGTGCTACGGGTGGCGACAGCTACCAGTAGTGACGGCGGGACCCGACCGGTCGGTTCAAGGAACCAAGGATCCAGAAGACCGCTCCGACCACCGCGAGGATCACGCCGATGACCCACAGGATCGAGATGTCCAGCAGCGCCCCGAGGATCAGCAGGATGACGCCAAGGATGATCATGAAAACCACGTCCCTCTGTCCTTGAATACCGACACCGCAGTCGGTTGCACCGCACTGTTGTGCCCATGCCGAGAGGGCTCAAACGGGAGGCTTACTGAGCCTCGAGGTCGTTCGAAGCAGTCGTACGGCCTTGTCGACGTCGAGACTGGCGGTATCGACGACGAAGCGATCGCGTTCCCATGGGCCGTACTCACGGGTCGTGATCTGTTCCCAGGTGGGCTTGGTCAAGTCTGGAATGTCGAGAACCCGATCGTCGGCTCCCAGCCGTTGGTCTCCTCGGCTTGCCGGTCGCGGGCAAGCCTCCGATGACAATCAGCACGGGTGGGCGGAGATCGTCGACCGTGGGAGACACCCGTGAACCCTACATTCAGGTTCTTGCTCGCGCAGTGAGTACGGTCGGGCTCGGGCAACACGCACCGTTCACGCTGGTGGGCGTACGATCACTGTCATGAGGATGGCCTGGTCGGGCCATTGTCGGGTGGACGTCCCATCGCGGCGAGTCTCGGGGAGACCAGCCCGCTGCGAATACGGAGGTACCCCCGATGCTTCGATCCAGAACGCTGATCGTGGCCGCACTCGCGGCCATGACTGTCCCGCTTCTCGCGGCCGCGCAGGCGAGTGCAGCCAGGCCGACCTTCGAGAACATCAGTGAGACGTTCAACAACACGATCAATGACTTCTGCGACGTGGACGGCCTCGACGTCGACCACTCGGGCACTTTCACCAGCCGGTTGAAGATCCAGAAACGGCACGGACTCGATTACTTCCTCGAGCACGTTCACGTGAGCGAGGTGTTCGTCGGCAACGACCCCGACGTGCGTGTCACGGTCGAGACGGCATTTCTCCAGAAGGACCTCAAGATCACCGACAACCTCGACGGGACCATCACGATCATCTCGCTGCTGACCGGGCCGTCGACGGCGTACGGACCGAACGGCAAGGCGATCGCGCGCGACCCGGGCCAGGTCCGGTTCCGCTTCGTCATCGACGACAACGGGACGCCGTCGAACCCCAACGACGACTTCGAGTTGTCGAGCGAGGTGATCAAGGGATCGACCGGGCGCTCTGACGATTACTGCGACGCGATCGTGCCCTTCATGCTCTAGACGACGGACCATGCCGGCGGCCAGGTTCCTCGACCTTCCGGCACTGCGTTTGTGCTGGTCAGCGTGGCGGAGGATGCGGGATTCGAACCCGCGAGGGCGTTAACCCAACCCGCTTTCCAAGCCCACGGTCGTCGCATTGGTGGTGTTCATGTCGGTTCAGCATGTGGAGAGCGCTCCGCTCAGTTCTGGCGCCGGACGCCGTTGAACGACGGGCGAATGAGACCGAACCTGAGACCACAAGCGAGCAGTTGTTTGGGCGTCGATAGCCCCCAAGCGCACAATCCATTTCTTCCGAAAGCACGTATATCGAGTGACCGGTGGTTTCGAAGGGAAGGAGATGGCGATGAACGTAGGTGTTCACGCCCGACGGATCGGTTTCCCACTCACGATGGGCGCGGCGTCGGTCACCGTGCTCGCGCTGACGGCGGCGTCCGCCAACGCGGCCGCGCTCTATAACGGCTGCAGCTTCGGGTCGACCCCCGAGCGCGCGATCCAGAAAGCGATCTACGACGCCGAGGTCTCCGCCTCTGGCGACGGTCTGTTCAACTGTGAGGTGGTCGGTGAGCCGCAGGTGTGGATGGACGGCTCAACGATCCGAGCGTCGGTGGACATGGCCTGCAGCTGACGGCGCTGCCTCAGGCGACCTCTTCCGTGTCAAGGGCCTCCCCTGCGCGGCTGGATGCTGACTTGAGCCTACGAACAGGGTGTCCGCGTGCATAGGTGTGCGCCGTCGGGCGACCCCGTAGACCGTCAGTTAGACCGTCATCGGGCCTCTGTCGAGGCAGCCGGCAGTCCGAGGAGTACGGCAAGGCGCTCGGTGTCGCGGGACTTTTGGCACTAGCCGAGGCGGGGCGGCCGATGGCTACCGTCCGCACTGTGACTACGGGTCATTCAGCGGCCCAGACGCCGTGGTCACTCATAACAAGGGACATCAACATGGCCACAGAGCTCTCGGACATCGTCAGGAAACTGTTCGACGACCTCGACCGGCTGGATGTTGACGCCGTGGTCGAACGCTTCGCAGCCGACGTGCAGGCGGTCGAGGAAATTAGGCGCCGATGGATGCGCAGCCGCGACGAACTCGGGGACTACTTCGCCCAGCTCAAGCAGAGCGTGTCTGACATCAAGTCTCAACTGACCGACATCCACGAGATCACGTGGGGAGACGCCGGGCTGGTGACGTGCTGGCTCGAGCAGAGCTACGTGCTCGACGGCGAGGCGCAGCACGTGTCGGCACCGACCACCTTCGTGTTCCGGCGGGAGGACGGGGCCTGGAAAGCCGTCTTGGCGCATTCGGTTCCAGTGCCGGAAAGCGAGTGAGACGCAGTTCAGCGCCTGCAGCGTCCGCCTGCGACCTCTGGGTTATGAGCCGACGGAGGGGCGTCCAGGTCGTACTTTGGGTGTCGCCTCTAGGGCTAGCTCACGGGCTACTCGTTGTGTCACTCGCATGGCGTCCAGCCTGTCTCGGCTCGTCCCGTTAGCAGATTCGTTAGCAACTCGACCTAGAGTGAAGCATGGTCGCTTCGCTGAGGTGTGGTGGGCCGTGATACCGACGGTCCTCATCGCTGGACTCGTACTGGCCGTCCTGGTGCCGTCCTGGTGGTGGGTGCCTGCGCTTGCTGTCGCGTGGGCGCTGCTGATCGGATTTTATGATTCCGACGTCATTGGCGGTGCACTTCTTCTTGGGGCCGCGAATGGCGTAGTCGGTGTAGCAGCAGGCAGAGGACTACGCCTGGTCATTGACTGGGGAAGGAGTACCAAGCGTCTGTGAGTCGCGACGTTTGCTCCTGACCCCCTCCATGCCATGGCCGCCCGTTGCAATCAATGTGTGTCGACTGGTGGCCTGATCGCTTGATTCACGCGGGGTGAGCTGTCAACCAACGCGTCCGGGTACCGCTCGACGTCGGGCCTGCTGCCAACTTTCTGCCGACTCTCGCCCGCTCACTGGACCGGCAGGACCCTGGGCGCCGGTACATCGTGCCGTGATGCCTGAGCCGTCGGTCCACAGGACCAGCTCGACGCGTAGGCCATCGTCGGCTTCGTAGACGTGGACCTCCGACAGTTCGGCGTAAGTCCAGGGCCGTGGGACGTCGCGCTCGGCGTGCAGGTCCTTCACGCCCTCCTGGACCAGCTCGTATCGGTGCATCATTCCGTCCAGGTTGACCTCCACCCCAGCTCGAAGACTCCAGCTCACAGGATCGAGCGTCAGCCGGGTGAGCTTGCCGCCCCAAAGCGCGTCCGTGTCCATCACCTGCAAAGACTGACACGCCAGCGTCTCGGCACCTGGCCTCGCCACGGAGGCTTGCCTGACTCGAGCGAGCTGGGCGTGCCGGACGGCGCTCCGTCGTGGTGCGCCGGTTCCCCGGCGCGCCCGCAGGGCGCGCCCTTGATGACGAAGCGGTACCAGCACGTGACCGAGGCGATTCGGCGTCAGGTCGCGGACCGGCTAGATGGCTTGCTGTGGGACTCCAACGACCCTGGCCCGATGGCCGGCGGCGATAGCAAGTGAGACCGAAACTGAGACCATGCCACCCCTGGGACGGGATGGCCCGGCTGTCCGACGCGGAGTTTGTGCTGGTGAGCGTGGCGGAGGATGCGGGATTCGAACCCGCGAGGGCGTTAACCCAACCCGCTTTCCAAGCGAGCGCCATAGGCCACTAGGCGAATCCTCCGCGGGAGAGAATACGCGTACGAGGCGGGGGGTGCGGAGCCCGGCCGGGCGTCTCGTACACTCGGCGGAGGTTCCCCGCGCGGCGGTACCTCGCCGAACTCCCCCAGGGCCGGAAGGCAGCAAGGGTAAGCGAGCTCTTCCGGGTGCGCGGGGAGCCGTCGTCTTCAAGGTGTCCGGGTCGAGCGTTAGGGTTCGGAGGGTGATTGCACCGCTGGCGCTCTATCGCCGCTACCGGCCCGAGAGGTTCGCCGAGGTGATCGGTCAGGACCACGTCACCGAGCCGCTGCGGCACGCACTCGAGAGCAATCGGGTGCACCACGCGTACCTATTCTCTGGCCCCCGAGGCTGTGGCAAGACGACCAGTGCGCGCATCCTGGCGCGGGCGCTCAACTGCGAGCGGGCGCCGGTCGCCGAGCCGTGCGGCGAGTGCGACAGCTGTCGCGACCTCGCCCGCGGTGGTCCTGGGTCGATCGACGTCATCGAGATCGACGCGGCGAGTCACGGCGGGGTCGACGACGCGCGTGACTTGCGGGAGCGGGCGTTCTTCGCGCCGGTCAGCAGCCGGTTCAAGATCTACATCATCGACGAGGCGCACATGGTGACCGCGCAGGGATTCAACGCCCTGCTCAAGCTCGTCGAGGAGCCGCCGGAGCATCTGAAGTTCGTCTTCGCGACTACTGAGCCTGACAAGGTGATCGGGACGATCCGGTCGCGGACCCATCACTACCCGTTCCGGCTCGTACCCCCTCGGCTGCTCACTGACTACCTCACCGAGTTGTGCGAACGGGAGGGGGTCAAGCTGGAGCCGACCGCAGCGCCGCTCCTCGTGCGGGCCGGCGCCGGCTCCGTCCGCGACACGTTGAGTGTGCTCGACCAGCTGATCGCCGGTGCCGGCAGTGAGGGCGTGACCTACGACCGGGCTGCCTCGTTGCTCGGGTACACACCGGACTCGCTCCTCGACGACGTCATCGATGCCTTCGCGGCCAGCGACGGCGCGACCGTGTTCGGTGTCGTCGACAAGGTCATCGACAGTGGCCAGGAGCCGCGTCGGTTCGCCGAAGACCTGCTGCGCCGGTTTCGCGATCTGATCGTCGTGTCGGCCGTGCCCGAGGCGATCGGCAAGGGGCTGCTCGAGGTGTCCGGCGACGCCGCCGAGCGGCTCGAGGGTCAGGCCGCACGGTTCGGACCGGCCGAGCTGACCCGGTCGGCCGAGGTGGTCAGCCAGGGCCTCGACGAGATCCGCGGGGCGACCGCACCCCGGCTGCTTCTGGAGTTGATCTGCGCCCGCCTCCTGCTGCCCGGCGCCGACGACAAGGACGCCGGTGTCCAGGCCCGACTCGATCGGCTCGAGCGCCGACTCACGATCTCGGGCGCCGAGCCGGTCGCCGATGCAGCGGAGCCTGCGGCCCGGCCCGCGACGCCCCCGACGAAACCGGAGGCTGCCGAGGCGCCGGCGGCGACCGACAGGCCGGCGCCGAGCGCTAGGCCGACCCGCGGCAAATCAACCGCGGCCAAGCCGGCGGAGCAGCCGGCGCCTCCGCAGCCGGAGCCCGCAGAGGCGCCTTCCGCCGCTGCGACAGAACCGGCCGATGCACCGGCTCCCGCACCGGCGGGGCAGCTGTCGCTGGTCGACGTTCGCCGGATCTGGCCGCAGGTGCTCGAGGCCGTCATGGCCAAGCGTCGGTTCGCCTGGGTGATGCTGAGCCAAAACGCCAACGTCCACGCGCTCGAGGGCAGCACGCTCACCATTGCCATGGTCAATGCCGGCGCTCGCGACTCGTTCGTACGCAGCGGCTGCGACGAAATCCTGCGCCAGTCGCTCGTCGAGGTGCTCGGCGTCGAGTGGACCATCGAAGCCGTCGTCGATTCGTCGACCAACCCCGGTGGCTCGGCCAAGCCCGCAACGCCGGCTGCCCCAGTCGAGCCGGCGAGCCATCCAACACCGCCGAGCGGAGTCAAGGCCGATGCGAGGAGCGCGATCGAGCCAACCCGCAACGGACCGCGCACCGGTGACGCCGAACAATCCGACGCCGACGCCCACCCCGACGACCCGACCGTCGATGACGCCGTCGACCACGACGAGTTACTCGCTCGCGAACTCGGCGCGCAGGTGATCGAGGAGATCCCGCACGACTGAAGCCGCGATTACGGCTAGCGTTGGCAAAATCGTACGACCGTGCTTAACTGTGGTTATGCGTAAGGGTGAGCTGACTCGTCGCGCCATCCTCGATGAGGCCGTCCAGGTCGCGTCGCAACATGGCCTCGGCGGCCTGACCATCGGCCAGCTGGCCGAGCACACTGACATGTCCAAGAGCGGTTTGTTCGCCCACTTCAAGGCGAAAGAGTCGTTGCAGCTGCAGGTGCTCGAGCATGGGCGCGAGCAGTTCATCGACAACGTCATTCGGCCGGCCCTGGCGGCGCCTCGCGGCCTGCCTCGCGTGCGTACGTTGTTTGACCAATGGCTCATCTGGTCGGGCGACGAGTTCAAGGGGGGTTGCCTTTTCGTCGCCGCAGCGGTCGAGTTGGACGACCAGCCAGGCCCGGCCCGCGACGCGTTGGTGCGCTCCGAGCGCGACTGGCTCGAGACGATCGCGACGATCGCCGCGACGGCCGTCGCCGAGGGGGAGTTTCGCGACGATCTCGACGTCGATCAGTTCGCCTTCGAACTCCACGGCGTCATGCTGACCCATCACCATGCGAGCCGGCTGCTGCACGACGAGCGGGCTCCCGAGCGCACGCGGCGTGCGTTCGAATCCCTGATCGCGACGGCGAGTCGCCCGACCTGATCCCGCAGTGGAGGACGTTCATGACCCTGTCAGTAAGCGATAAAAGCACGATCGTTCGTGCTAGAAGGCGGAGTGTTCGGCTCGTGCGACCGGCCTTCGGGACGTTGGAGCGCGTGGCGCCCGCAGTCGGGGCCCGCTGGGCCGAACGCCTGTGGTTCACCGTCCCGCGCGACGGTCGAGCGCGATCACCCGAGGACGGGGCGTCGTTCGAGATACAGTTGCACGGGCGCGTCGTCCGGGGATGGACCTGGGGGCGCGGGCCGGTCGTTTATCTCGTGCACGGTTGGGGCGGCTACGCCGGTCAGCTGGCGCCGTTCGTCCAGCCGCTGGTCGCTGCCGGATTCACCGTCGTGGCGCACGATGCGCCCAGCCACGGGGCGTCCGACGGCGGTAGGCACGGACCGCGGGCCGGCGACATCATCGAGTCCGCGCAGAGCCTCGATGCGGTCGCGGCCCGATATGGGCCGGCGCATGCGGTGGTCGGCCATTCGATGGGGGCGATGGCGTCGACGTTGGCTATCCGGCATGGCTGGCTGGGCGCGAGGCGACTGGTCATGGTTGCGCCGATGGTGAAGATCGACGACGCGCTGGCGGTCTTCGCGGCGCGTCTCGGCTTCGGCGCGCGCATCGGTCGCCGGTTGGCACGTCGGGTCGAGCGTCGGGTCGGGGTGTCCCTCGCCGAGTTCGACCTCGTCACGATGACGAGCGACCCGGCGCGGCCGCGGCTGCTCGCGATCCACGATCGGGGCGACCGCGAGACGTCGTTTCGGTCGACCGACGCGCTTGTCGCCGGCTGGCCGGATGCAGAGCTCGTGGCCACCAAGGGGCTCGGGCACCGCCGCATCCTGCGCGATCCGGCCGTCGTTCGTACCGTCGTCGACACCCTCGTCACCGACACCGCCGACGTACTGTCCCGGCCGGCATGACCGCCGCTCGACCCCGACTATTGGCGTGAGAATCACCTCGTAGGCCCATCCGGAGGCGATTCTCACGCCAAAACTCCGGCGACAGTGCTCATCGCGCGGCGCCTCGCCACCGTGTCGTTCGGCTAGGTCGGGCGCAGGCGGAGGCGACCCAGCGGCGTACGCTCGACCCACGTCGAGCTGAAGGAGCACCCGTGACCGAGAGCGGCATGCCAGACATGTCGGCGCTGTTGGCGCAGGCGCAGCGGATGCAGGAGCAACTGCTCGCCGCCCAGAACGAACTGGCGTCGGCGGTCGTCGAGGGATCGGCGGCGAGCGGGCTGGTCACCGCGCGCGTCGACGGCACCGGCGACCTGATCGGCCTCGACATCAAGCCCGAGGCGGTCGACCCGGACGATACCGAGACCCTCGCGGACATGATCGTCGCCGCGGTCCGCGACGCCAAGGCCAACGCCGAGGGTCTCGCCCGCGAGCGGCTGGGCGACGTCACCGGCGGCTTCGGCACCGGCGACGTCCCGGGGTTGCCGGGCCCGAGCGATGTACCCGGTGGGCTGCCGGGCATTCCGGGTACGCCGCGCCCGCCGGACTCGCCGTCGGGTCCGGTCGGCTTCGGCGGGAGCTGAGCCGTGTACGAAGGGGTCGTTCAGGACCTCATCGACGAGCTGGGACGACTCCCGGGCGTCGGACCCAAGAGCGCCCAGCGGATCGCGTTCTTTCTCCTCGACTCCGACCCGGTCGACGTACGCCGGCTCGCTCAGGTGCTCGTCGAGGTGAAGGACAAGGTCCGTTTCTGTCAGATCTGCGGCAACGTCGCCGAATCGGACGTATGCCGGATCTGCAGCGACGAGCGCCGCGACCTCTCCGTACTCTGCGTCGTCGAGGAGTCCAAGGACGTCGTGGCGATCGAGCGTACGCGGGAGTTTCGGGGCCGCTACCACGTGCTCGGCGGCGCGATCAGCCCCATCGAGGGCATCGGACCGGATGACCTGCGCATCAAAGAGCTCATGCAGCGGCTCGCCGACGGCGTCATCACCGAGGTCATCTTGGCAACGGATCCGAATCTCGAGGGTGAAGCGACGTCAACGTATTTGACGCGGATGTTGCGCCCGATGGGGTTGCGCGTGACAAGGTTGGCCAGTGGCCTTCCGGTCGGTGGTGACCTCGAGTACGCGGACGAGGTGACCCTCGGTCGGGCGTTCGAGGGAAGGCGAGCGGTCGATGAATGAGAAGACGCAGGTCGTGGACAGCGATATGGAGGACCTCGCGCAGTCCGTCGCTGACCAGGTCGAGAGCTTCCTGCTGGCGGTGCGCGAGATCGCGAGTAGCGGCGACGCCAGTCGGGCGGTGCCGCTACTGCTGCTCGAGGTGAGCCAGTTGCTGCTTGCCGGCGCCCGGCTCGGCGTGCAGGTCGACTTCGTGCCGCAAGAGGAGTACGAGCCGGACGCCGGACCTGATCCCGACCTCGACCGCATCCGCGAGGAGCTGGCCAAGCTGCTCGATGGCTTCGATGACTACACCGAGGTGTTTGACCCCTACATCGACCCGCCCGACCTCGTGCCGTCCCGCGTCTCCGACGACATCACGGCGATCGCCGGCCGGGTGGCGCACGGGCTGCAGCACTTCCGGGCCGGCCGGGTTACCGAAGCATTGTGGTGGTGGCAGTTCTCGTACGTCTCGGCGTGGGGCGCCGAGGCGTCCGGCGCCTTGCGGGCGTTGCAGTCGGTGGTGTCGCACGACCGGCTCGACAGCGACGTCGACCGCACGGCCGAAATGGAGCGCGTCGCGATCGCCGAGGCCTTGGCGCAGCAGGGCGAGTAGACAACGCCCCTTCCCGCCGAGGTTGCGCGTCCCCGCCCGTTTTTTCCCGCCGAGGTTGCGCGTCCTGCCCACTTCTTCGTGCCGAGGTTGCGCGTCCTGCCCACTTCTT
>DASQKI010000080.1:0-44790 GCA_035630615.1 Nocardioidaceae bacterium | reverse complement strand
ACGCGGCGTTGCTGGATCAGGCTTTCGCCCATTGTCCAATATTCCCCACTGCTGCCTCCCGTAGGAGTCTGGGCCGTGTCTCAGTCCCAGTGTGGCCGGTCACCCTCTCAGGCCGGCTACCCGTCGAAGCCTTGGTGGGCCGTTACCCCACCAACAAGCTGATAGGCCGCGAGCTCATCCATCACCGCCGGAACTTTCCACCACCGTCAGATGCCTGAAGTGGTCGTATTCGGTATTAGCTTCGGTTTCCCGGAGTTATCCCGATGTGATGGGCAGATTGCTCACGTGTTACTCACCCGTTCGCCGCTCGTGTACTCCCGAAGGAGCCTTACCGCTCGACTTGCATGTGTTAAGCACGCCGCCAGCGTTCGTCCTGAGCCAGGATCAAACTCTCCGTTGAAATCTATCGGTACATCGCCTCACGAGTGAGGCGCTAACCGTCAACAGATGTAATCCTGACAAGTCGAATCACTTGTCAAAGAAATCCGTGATGATCAGAGCCCGAAAGCCCTGGCCATCGACGGGGCGTTAATTAATTCGTCGACTTTTGGCACACTGTTGAGTTCTCAAGGATCAGACGCACACCGTTGCATCTCACCTTTCGGTGATCGGCTCGGGGGCAACTCGTCTAACTTACCGGATTAACTCGAGGCGGTCAAACCGCCGATCCGAGGCAATTCGGAGGTTGGTTCGTTGGATGACCTTGGTCGTAGAACAACCCCTCGACCGTGGTCTTGCGTGTCTCCAGTGTAGCGGATCCGAGCCCCTCAGGTCTCGGTGCCCTCAACAGCTGGCGAGGGACAACAGTACGGACGTCGCGCGGGTGAGTCAAATCGGACGTCGACCTGTCTCACATCGAGGTATTTTCGCAGGTCAGCAGGCAGATCCGGGGTTCGAGGGCCGTTCGGATCGGCGAGCTGTCGACGCCGGGTGTCAGGCGCGGACGACCTCCACTCCGGCGACCGACCGCTTCCCCTTGCGCAAGACGATCCAGCGACCGTGCAGGAGGGCCGACTCCGGTAGGGGCTCGTCGGCGTCGGAAACGCGTTCGTTGTTCACGTATGCCCCTCCTTCACCGACCGTCCGTCGGGCCGCCGAGCGGCTGGGCGACAGTCCCACCGCCACCAGGGCCTCGACGGCAGTCGGAAGCTCGCTGCCGCACTCCAGCCGAGCATGCGGTGCCTCGGCCAGGGCAGCCGTCAGCACCGACTCGTCGATCTCGGCCAGGTCGGCCCGGCCGAACAGCGCCTGCGCCGCAAGCTCCGCGGCTCGGAGCTCCGCCTCGCCGTGGCAAAGCGTCGTCACATCAGCGGCAAGCGCTCGCTGGGCGACCCGGGCCGCAGGCGCCTTCGCCGACTGGGCCACGAGGTCGTCGATCTCAGCCAGGTCGCGGAACGAGAAGATCCGCAGGTAGTCGCCGACCTTCTCGTCCTCGGCGTTGAGCCAGAACTGGTAGAACGCGTACGGCGTCGTGAGCTCGGCGTCGAGCCACACGGTTCCGGACTCGGTCTTGCCGTACTTCGTGCCGTCCGCCTTGGTCACCAGCGGAGTGGCCAGCGCGTGGACCTGCTCCCCAGTCGCCCGTCGGATCAGCTCGACGCCAGCGGTGATGTTGCCCCACTGGTCACTGCCACCGGTCTGGAGCCGACAGCCGTAGCGCCGGAACAACTCGAGGTAGTCCATCGCCTGCAGCAACACGTAGCTGAACTCGGTGTAGCTGATGCCCGACTCCAAGCGCGACCGGACCACCTCGCGGCCCAGCATCCGATTGATCGGGAAGTGCTTGCCGATGTCGCGCAGGAAGTCGATCGCGCCGAGGGGCTCGGTCCAGTCGAGGTTGTTGACCACCTGGGCGGCGTTCGATCCGTCCAGGTCGACGAACCGCCGCACCTGCTCTCGTACTCGCTCGACCCAGGCGCCGACGACCTCCTTGCTGTTGAGGACCCGCTCGCTGTCCTCCTTGGGGTCGCCGATGAGGCCGGTGGCGCCGCCGACGAGGATCAGCGGCGAATGACCGGCCAGCTGGAGGCGGCGCGCCGTGAGCAGCTGAACGAGGTTGCCGAAATGCAGGCTCGGCGCCGTCGGGTCGAAGCCGACGTAGTAGGTCGTGGCACCCGAGTCGAGCTGCGCCCGAAGCGCGCCGATATCGGTCGTATGCGCGAGCAAGCCACGGGCGGCCAGCTCGTCGAGTACGTGGGTGTCCACTGCGAGTCTCACTCCTGTCTGGGCAACGGGTTCGTTCGGGCCTAAGCCTGCCGGGTGTATCTCGGTCAGGCCAGCTCATTGTCGTCGGCACGCGGACTGCGGCGATAGGCCGACACGGTCTTGTCGTCGGTCAACCAAAACCGCCACGGGCGGGCGGCAGCGCGACTCACGCCGACCCGCGGCCCTTGTGAGACCGCCCGCCGGCCGAGCACCGGATGCAGTCGGACCGGACCGGCACCGAGGAGATCGGCACCGCCCTCGGAGCGGCCGAGACCGAGCGCCATCGTCAGTCGAGCCGGTCCGCGGGCGAGGTCACGATCGGCGACACCTCCCCGCCGCTCGCGTGCCAGGTCGACGCCGTCGACGACCCGACCGGCTCGGAGCAGGACCGCCGCGGCCACGCCTTCGGGCCCGCAGACCAGGTTGGCGCACCAGTGCATGCCGTAGCTGAAATAGCAGTACAGATGGCCCGCCGGACCGAACATGACCGCGTTGCGCCCCGTACGCCCGCGAAAGGCGTGGGATGCCGGGTCGTCGACGCCTTCGTACGCCTCGACCTCGGTGAGCTCGACCGCCACGGTGCCCTCGTCGGTGGTGTGGCTGAGTCGCCAGCCGAGGATCTCCGGCGCGACCGTCAACGCCGGACGGCCGAGCGAGTGGCGTACGTCGGCATCGAGATGGCTAGTCATCGGTCGCGCCAGCGAGCCCGGCCCGACAGGCGGCGACCACCGAACGCAGCTCCGCGAGCTGGTCGCGCACCCGCGTCGGTGCCGTGCCTCCGCGAGCGTCTCGCGACGCCACCGACCCCTCGACCGTCAGCACCTCGCGTACGCCGGGCGTCAGATGCTTGGAGACGGCGGCGAGATCGGCGTCGGAGAGGTCGGCCAGCTCGACGCCGAGCTCCTCACAGCGGCGTACGCAGGCGCCGGCGATCTCGTGGGCGTCGCGAAACGGCACTCGCTGGCGCACGAGCCACTCCGCGACGTCGGTCGCGAGGGTGAATCCGCGCGGCGCGGCGGCCGCCATGCGTTCGGTGTCGAACCGCATCGTGGCGACCATGCCGGTGTAGGCCGGCAGGACGAGCCGGAGAGTGTCGACGGCGTCGAACAGCGGCTCCTTGTCCTCCTGGAGGTCACGGTTGTAGGCGACGGGCATTGCCTTGAGGGTCGTGAGCAGGCCGGCGAGGTGGCCCACGAGGCGACCGGCCTTGCCGCGGGTGAGCTCGGCGATGTCGGGGTTTTTCTTCTGCGGCATGATGCTGGACCCGGTCGCGTAGCCGTCGTCGAGAATCGCGTACCCGAACTCCTGCGTCGACCACAAGACGACCTCCTCGGCATGCCTCGAGAGGTCGACGGCGATCATCGCGGCGACGAACCCGAACTCGGCGGCGAAGTCGCGAGCGGCGACCCCGTCGATCGAGTTGGGCGACGAGCCGGTGAATCCGAGGTCGGCCGCCACCCGCTCGGGATCGAGACCGAGGGAGGTGCCGGCCAGCGCGCCCGAGCCGTACGGCGACTCGGCGGCGACCCGCGCGTCCCAGTCGCGAAGCCGCCCGACGTCGCGTACGAGGGGCCATGCGTACGCCAGCAGGTGGTGGCTGAGCAGCACGGGCTGAGCGTGCTGCAGGTGGGTACGGCCGGGTGCGATCGCGCCGAGATGCCGCTCGGCCTGGTCGGCGAACGCGTCGACGAGGTCGAGTACGGCGTCGCCGATGGCGCGGGCCTCGTCGCGCAGGTACAGCCGGAGCAGGGTCGCGATCTGGTCGTTGCGGGACCGGCCCGCGCGGAGCCGGGCGCCGAGGGTGCCGAGCCGCTCGACGAGCAGTCGCTCGAGCGCGGTGTGGACGTCTTCGTCGGCGGGGTCGGGCTCGACCGTGCCCTTGACCACGTCGGCCACGAGGGCGTCGATGCCGGCGTGGAGGTCGGCGACCTCGTCGTCGGTCAGCAGTCCGGCGCGGTGCAGGACGGTGGCGTGCGCCTTGGAGCCGGCGAGGTCGTACGACGCCAGCCGCCAGTCGAAGTGGGTCGACTTGGACAGGGCCGCGAGAGCATCCGACGGTCCGCTCTCGAAGCGGCCGCCCCAGAGGCCGCCGGTCGATGCGTCGTCGCTCATGCGGTCAGTCTCGCAGCGTCGTGCATCTGGATAACCCCTCAATCCGCCGGCTGCTGCGGAGTCTGGGCCGCCATAGTCATAAAGCGCTCCGCGACCACGTCGCCGGCGTCCGGCTCGCGACAGATCACGAGCACGGTGTCGTCGCCGGCGATCGTGCCGAGCAAGTCGGGCCGCTCGGCATGGTCGATCGCGGACGCGAAGAACTGGGCGGCGCCGGGCGGCGTACGCAGGATGACGAGATTGGCCGACGCTTCCGCCGACACCAGCAGCTCGCCGCACAGGCGGGCCAGGCGGGCGCCCGCGGCCTCGGTCTCGGTGACCCGCGGCGTACGGTCGCCGCCCTCCCCCGGTACGGCGTAGACCAGGGACCCCGCGCGGTCGCGGATCTTCACCGCGTTGAGGTCGACCAGGTCGCGGGACAGTGTCGCCTGGTTGACGCTCAGGCCCGACTCCGCGAGCAGCACGGCGAGCTCGCCCTGCGAGCGCACCGATCGGGTCGACACCAGCTCGATGATGAGCTGCTGCCGGGCCGCCTTGGTGTTGGGGATCCGCGCCGTGGCCGTCATCGTCGGGCCTCCCTGGCCTTGTCGAGCAGCCAGGTCAACAGCGCCTTTTGGGCGTGCAGCCGATTTTCGGCCTCGTCCCAGACCACGCTGTGGGGACCGTCGATGACGTCGGCGTCGATCTCCTGGCCACGGTAGGCCGGCAGGCAGTGCAACACGATCGCGTCGTCATCGGCGCGACCGAGAAGGGCCGACGTCACCCGGAACGGGACGAACGGCGTCGCCCGCGCGGCCGCCTCACCCTCCTGGCCCATCGACACCCAGGTGTCCGTCGCGAGTACGTCGACGCCGTCGGCCGCGGCATCGGCGTCGGTGAACGTTGCGGTCGACCCGCCCGTCGCTTCGGCGATCTCGTTCGCCTTCGCGACGATGGCCGGGTGGGGGTCGTAGCCCTCCGGCGACGCGATTCGGACGTGCATGCCGGCGGTCGCGCCACCGAGCAGGTAGCTGTGCGCCATGTTGTTGGCGCCGTCGCCGAAGTACGTCAGCGTCAGGCCGGCCAGCTTGCCCTTGTGCGCTCGTACCGTCTGGAGGTCGGCGAGGATCTGACACGGGTGGAACTGGTCGGTCAGCGCGTTGATCACGGGTACGGCGGACACGCTCGCCATCGCGTCGATCCGGTCCTGGCCGTACGTTCGCCACACGATCGCCGTGGCCTGTCGGTCGAGCACGCGGGTCGTGTCCTCGATCGTCTCGCCCTTGCCGAGCTGCGAGGTTTGGGCGTCGATGACGAGCGGATAACCACCGAGCTCCGCGATGCCCACGGAGAACGACACCCGAGTCCGGGTCGACGTCTTGTCGAACAGCACCGCGACCGCCTTCGGGCCGGCGAGCGGCTGGAGATGGGTGCGGTCGGCGGCGAATCGGTCGGCGAGGTCCAGGATCTCGGCCTGCTCGGCCGGCGTCAGGTCGTCGTCGCGAAGGAAATGGCGCAAGGCCGTCATGAGGGATCCTCCTCAGCTTGTCGGCGAGTTGTCAGGCACATGTCGAGCCTGGGCTCCATATGTGCCTGACAACTCGGCTTGGTCGAGGAGCTCTGGTAGAGCGTCCACGAACGTGTCGAGCTGATCCAAGCTGACCACGAGCGGCGGCGCCAGTCGCAGGGTGGTCGGGTTCGGCGCGTTGACGATGAAGCCCGCCTCGAGTGCGGCGCCGGCGACCGTCGGTGCGATCGGGTCGTCGAGCGCGATCCCGCGAAGAAGGCCGCGCCCGCGTACGTGGTCGACGCCGCGGGCCTTGTCGAGTCGGGCCGCCAGGTGCTCCCCCGCGACCACCGTGTGCTCGAGGAGTCCGGTGCCCTCGATGACGTCGATGGTCGCCAAGGCCGCGGCCGCGGCGACCGGATTGCCGCCGAAGGTCGTGCCGTGGTCACCGGGGCCGAGCAGGTCGCCGGCCGTGTCGAGCCCGATGCAGGCTCCGATCGGGAATCCGGCCCCGAGCCCTTTGGCGACCGTGACCAGGTCCGGGACGATGCCGGTCTCGGCGTGGGCGAACCAGTCGCCGACCCGCCCCATGCCGGTCTGGATCTCGTCGATCCACAGCAGGGCGCCGGCGCGTTTCGTGATCTCGCGGGCCTCGTTGAGATAGCCGGCCGGCGCGTCGATGACGCCGTTTTCGCCCTGGATGGGTTCGACGACGAACGCCGCCGTCTCATCATCGACCGCCGCCGCAAGGGCATCGACGTCGCCGTAGTCGACGAAGACGATCTCCCCCGGGAGGGGCTCGAAGGGTTCGCGGTACGCGGGCTTCCACGTGATGGCCAGCGCGCCCATGGACCGACCGTGAAACGCGCCCTTGGTCGACACGAGCTTGGTTCGGCCGGTGCGCCGCGTGGCCTTCAGCGCCGCCTCGTTGGCTTCGGTGCCGGAGTTGGCGAAGAACACCCGGCCGGTCGACCCGAGCAGGCTCAGCAGCCGCTCGGCCAGGGCGATCTGCGGTGGCGACGCGAAGAAGTTGGACACGTGGCCGAGCGTGCCGAGCTGGGTGGTGACCGCTTCGACGACCTGCGGGTGCGCGTGCCCGAGGGCATTGACGGCCAGGCCGCCGAGCAGGTCGAGGTAGCGACGTCCGTCGGCGTCCCAGACGTGGCAGCCGTCGCCGCGTACGAGCACCCGCTGCGGGCTGCCGAAGGTGCGCATCAGGGCCGTGTCGTACCTCGCGGCGAGACTCATGCGTCCACCCACCACCCTTTGCAGTTGCTCATGGGTCGATCACCATCGTCCCGATGCCCTCGTCGGTGAACAGCTCCAGCAGCAGGGCATGCGGCACCCGGCCGTCGATGACGCTGGAGCGCTGGACGCCGCCGTGTACGGCGCGCCGGCAGGCCTCCAGCTTCGGCACCATGCCCGAGGCGAGGTCGGGCATCAGCTTCTCGAGCTCGTCGACCGTCAGCTCGGCGATGACCTCGTCACTGTCGGGCCAGTCCCGATAGAGGCCGGCGACGTCGGTGAGCATGACGAGCTTGGTCGCCTCGAGCGCCTCGGCGAGCGCGGCGGCCGCCGTGTCGGCGTTGACGTTGTGCACCTGACCGTCGACGTCGGGCGCGACCGTCGAAACGACCGGGATCCGGCCGGCCTCGATCAGGTCGAGCACCGTCTCCGGCCGCACGTCGACGACGTCCCCGACCAGGCCGACGTCGACCGCCTCGCCGTCGACCATCGCCTCGGTGCGGGCCGCCGTGAAGAGCCCCGCGTCCTCACCGGAGAGGCCGACCGCGTACGGCCCGTGCGCGTTGAGCAGGCCGACCAGCTCCCGACCCACCTGGCCGACGAGGACCATCCGTACGACGTCCATCGCCTCCGGCGTCGTGACCCGCAGGCCGCCGCGAAACTCCGAGTCGATGTCGAGCCGGCCGAGCATCTCGGAGATCTGCGGCCCGCCGCCGTGCACGACGACGACGCGTACCCCGCACAGCCGGAGGAACACGATGTCCTCCGCGAACGCGGACTTGAGCTCCTCGTCGATCATCGCGGCGCCGCCGTACTTCACGACGATGGTGCGGCGGTGAAAGTTCTCGAGCCAGGGCAGCGCCTCGGTGAGAGTGGCGGCCCTCGAGATGGCGGCGTCGGCAGTGAGCGAGCTGGATGCGCTTCGAGTCTTCATGTCGAGTAGGCCGAGTTTTCGTGTACGTAGGCATGGGTGAGGTCGTTGGTCCAGATCGTGGCCTCGTGCGGACCGGACTTGAGGTCGACGAGCACCTCGACGTCGCGACCGGAGAGATCAACGGTGTCGGGCGGCTCGGCCGGACCGCTTCGGCGACAGACCCAGACGCCGTTGAGCGCCACGTCGAGGTCGGCCGGGTCGAAGGCTGCCCGGGTCGTGCCGATCTGGGCGAGGACGCGGCCCCAGTTGGGGTCCTTGCCGTAGATGGCGCACTTGAACAAGTTGCTCCGCGCGATCGCCCGTGCGACGTCGAGTGCGTCGGCCTCGGACGCGGCGCCCTGGATCCGGATCTCGATGTCGTGGTCGGCCCCTTCGGCGTCGGCGACCAACTGGCGGGCGAGGTCGGCGCAGACGGCATGGACGGCGTCGGCGAAGGCATCGTCGTCCGGTGCGACCCCGCTCGCGCCACTCGCCATCAGGAGCACGGTGTCGTTGGTCGACATGCAGCCGTCGGAGTCGATCCGGTCGAAGGTGCCCGCCGTGGCGGCCCGGAGCGCCCGATCGCAGGTGGCGGCCTCGACGTCGGCGTCGGTAGTGACGAAGACCAGCATCGTCGCGAGCGACGGCGCGAGCATGCCGGCGCCCTTGGCCATGCCGCCGACGGTCCATCCGTCGCCGGTCACCGTCGCCTGCTTGGGCACCGTGTCGGTCGTCATGATGGCCTCGGCCGCGGCTCGACCCCCGTCGAGACTGAGCGCGCCGACGGATTTGGTGGCGCCAGCCAGCAGCAGCTCGCGATCGTTGAGCATCCCGATCAGGCCGGTCGAGCACACCTGGACGTCGACCGCGCCGATGCCGAGCAGGCCGGCGACCGTCTCGGCCGTGCCGTGCGTGTTGGCGAAGCCCTCGGCGCCGGTGTAGCAGTTGGCACCGCCCGAGTTGGCCACCATCGCGCGTGCCGTGCCGCCCCTGATCGCCTGCGCGCTCCAGAGGACGGGGTTGGCCTTGCACCGGTTCGCGGTGTAGACGGCGGCCGCGACCGACGACGGTCCGTCGTTGACGATCAGTGCCAGGTCGGGGGCGCCCGAGGACTTGAGCCCCGCGACGACTCCGGCGGCCCGGAACCCCTTGGCCGCGGTCACACTCACGGCGCTGCACCCACCGTCGGGAGGGCCATCGTCTCCGGGAGGCCGAGGGCGAGGTTCATCGACTGGATCGCGCCGCCCGCGGTGCCCTTGGTGAGGTTGTCCTCGGCGCCGACGGCGACCAGCCGACCGGCGTGAGTGTCCGCCGCGATCTGGACATGCACCTGGTTGGCGGCGAGTACGGACTTGGTCTGGGGCCATTGGCCTTCGGGCAGCAGCCGTACGAAGGGCTCGTCGGCGTAGGCCTTCTCGTACGCGGCGCGCAGCTGGCCCTCGTCGACGCCGGTCCGCAGCGGCGCCGTACACGTCGCGAGGATGCCGCGACTCATCGGCGCGAGGACGGGGGTGAACGAGACCCTCGGATCGTCGGCGCCGACGGCGCGCAGGTTTTGCTCGATCTCGGGGATGTGGCGGTGGCCGCCGCCGACCGCGTAGGCCGCCGCGCCGCCCATGACCTCGCTGCCGAGCAGGTGCGGTCGCAGCGCCTTGCCGGCTCCGGACGTGCCGGTCACGGCGACCACGACGACGTCGGCCGGGTCGACGAGGGCCGCGGCGATCGCCGGGAGCAGCGCCAGCGTCGTGATCGTCGGGAAGCAACCCGGCACGGCGATCCGTCTGGCGGCGGCAAGCTCGGTTCGCTGCCCGGGCAGCTCGGGGAGACCGTAGGGCCAGCTTCCGGCATGCGTCGACCCGTAGTAGGACTGCCACGCGTGCGCGTCGGTCAGTCGGAAGTCGGCTCCGCAGTCGACGACGAGCGTGTCGGTCGGCAGTCCGGACGCGACGCTCGCCGACTGACCGTGTGGCAGGGCTAGGAACACGACGTCATGGTCGGCGAGCGCCTCCGGCGAGGTCGGCTGGAGCACGCGATCGGCGAGGTCGACCAGATGTGGGTGGTGGTCGCCGAGTGGAGTGCCGGCGCTGTCGCCAGCCGTCAACGCCCCGATCTCGACGGCGGGATGGCTCGTGAGCAACCGGAGTAGCTCGCCTCCGGCGTACCCACTCGCGCCGGCGACGGCGGCCCGGTGCGATGACATATGCATAATCCTGCATGATCATGCAGTCTGGTGCAAGTGCGCGTCGACGTAGCAATCGATGTCGTCGCGAAGCAGGCGCCGCACCATGTCGAGGTCGTGCGTGTCCCCGTCCCCGCTCGTCCGCAACCACGCCGACGCCGCCCTGGACGTTGTCGGGATCGGGGTCGTCCGGATAGAGCCACACGCGCCCGGACAGGCGAAGGAGCCCGGACGTCACGGCTGTCGTCAGTCGACGCAGAGGCAGAACGGGTGGCCCGCCGGGTCGAGGAACACGCGGAAGCTCGTCCCCGGCTGGTGATCGGTCTTGACGGCACCGAGCTTGGTCACGGCAGCCTCGCCCTCGTCGAGGTCTTGCACCATCACGTCGAGGTGCATCTGCTGCGGCACGTCCTGACCCGGCCACTTCGGGGCGCGATAGTCCTGGACCTGCTGGAACGAGATGCAGTCGCTGCCGTCGTCGGGGCGGATCTCGGCCCAGTCGCCGTCGTTTTTGGTCTGCCAGCCGAGGATCGCGCCGTAGAAGGTGGCGAGTGCCTCCGGGTCGGGGCAGTCCATGACGAAGCCCGGGTAACGTGCGATAGCCGTGTTGTCAGTCATGGCGAGCAGACTAGCTCCGGTTCCGGACAATCCGTTTCCGGAATGCGTCGACCGTCAGACTCGCGGCTCGGCACCAGTCGCCTCGCGAGCCGCCGCCACCGCCGCATCGCGGGCCGCCGCGGTTTCGGCGTCGGTGAGCGTACGGTCCGGCGCCCGGAAGCGCAGCGCGAATGCCAGCGACTTGCGCCCCTCCGGAATCGGCTCGCCGGTATAGAGGTCGAACAACCGGATCGACTCGAGCAACTCCCCGGCCCCGCGCCGAAGCGCAGCCTCGACGGCGCTCGCGGGGACCGACTCGTCGACGATCAGCGCGACGTCCTCCTTGGCCACCGGCATCGTCGAGAACGCGGCCGGCTCCGCGAGAGTCGGCGCCACGGCGATCAGCGCGGCGAGGTCGACCTCGGCGTACGCGGCGCGTGGCGGTAGACCGTACGTCGTGCAAACCCGTGGGTGCAGCTCCCCGGCGTGTCCGATCGGAGCGCCGTTACACACCACTTCCGCGCAGCGGCCAGGGTGCCATGGCGGGCACGTGCCCGGCCGCATCTCCACAGTTACCCCGAGTACGTCGGCCACGCGACGGACCAGTCCGATCGCGTCCGCCCACGTCGCCGGACGGGGGTCGCCCCACCATCCGGCCGGCTCCCGATCGCCGGTGAGCGCGATCGCGAGTCGCCGCGGCTGGTCGGGCAATGCGGCGTCGAGCGCGGCCCGCTCCTCGGCCGTCGGTGCCCGGTCGAGCGTCGGCAAGGGCGCCGGTGGCAGGTCCGACTCGCCGACGAGATAGACCGGCGCGACCTGCCAGATGGCGATCGACGACTGGCCGCGTCCGACGTTGCGTGCGGCCGCCCGAAGCAGCCCGGGCGCCAGCGTGGACGCCAGCCACGGCGCCTCTGCGGACAGCGGATTAGCGATCGACACGACGCGGCGCCGCGGATCGTCGGCGGGCAGCCCGAGGCCGTCGAGGTCATCGGGCCCCATGAACGGAAACAGCGTCACCTCACTCAGACCGGCACCGGCCAGCGCGTAGCCGACCCGGCGCCGCATCCGCTGCTCGGGCGTGAGTCCCCGGCCGGCCGGCGCCGGAGGCAACACCGAGTCGACCTGGTCATAGCCGACGACGCGGACCACCTCTTCGACCAGGTCGTACGGGTCGGTGAGGTCCGGGCGCCATGAGGGCGGGATCACGCGGAGCCGCCCGGCCTCGGACTCGGCCACCTCACATCCGACCGACCGCAACGCATCGACGGTCCGCTCGCTCGCGATCGAGATCCCGGTGACCTCGGCCGGCAGTGTCGCCGCGATCTCGATCGGCGCGGCCTCCGGCGCCGATCCGACGGCTGTCTGACCGTCCTCGACCACGCCGCCGCCGTACTGCACGAGCAAATCGACGACCCGCTGGGCGGCCACGGCCGGCAACCGCGGGTCGACGCCGCGCTCGAACCGGCGTGAGGCCTCCGAGATCAGCTTGTGCCGCCGCGACGCGCGCGCGATCGGAACCGACGCGAAGTGCGCCGCCTCGATGACCAGCGACGTCGTCGACGCACTCACCTCGGTCGTCGCGCCGCCCATCACGCCGGCGAGCCCGATCGGCCCCCGGTCGTCGGTGATGAGCAGGTCCTCCGGGTCGAGCTCGCGGTCGACGTCGTCGAGGGTGACCAGGCGCTCGCCCGGTCGCGCGCGGCGTACCTCGATCGCGCCTTGCAGCAGGCCGCGGTCGTACGCGTGGATCGGCTGTCCGAGCTCGAGCATGACGTAGTTGGTGACGTCGACCGCGAGCGAGATCGGCCGCATGCCGGCGAGCTGGATCCGGCGAGCCAGCCAACGTGGCGTCGGTGCGTTCGGGTCGAATCCGCTGACCGCCCGGGCGACGAAGAGCGCGCAGCCGTCCGGGTCGGCGATCCGCACCGGGTAGGCCTCACCCTCGCCGACTTTGACCTCCAGCTCGGCCGGGTCGTCGTAGGGCAGCTCGTAGGCCAGGGCTGCGTCGCGGGCGACACCGCGCACGGACAGCGCGTAAGCCCTGTCCGGGTTGACCTCGAGCTCGATCACGTCGTCGCGCAGCCACAGCAGCGCCGCCGCGTCGTCGCCGGGCGCCGCCTCGCCAGGCTGCAGCACGAGGATGCCGGTGTGGTCGTCACCGAGTTGCAGCTCGCGGTCCGAGCAGATCATGCCGTCGGAGACGTGACCGTATGTCTTGCGCGCCGTGATCTCGAAGCCGCCCGGCAAGACCGTGCCCGGCAACGAGACGACCACGAGATCGTCGACCTCGAAGTTGTGGGCGCCGCACACCACGCCCCGCGGCTCCGGCTCGCCGACGTCGACCTGGCACCAGCGGACGGTCTTGCCGTTCTTGTGCGTCTCGGACTCGTAGGACAGCACGCGGCCGACGACCAATGGGCCGGCGACGTCGTGTCCGGTCCGGTGGAGATAGTCGAGCTTGAGCCCGATCATCGTCAGCCGCCGGGTGAGGTCGTCGACCTCGAGATCGTCCGGAAGCCGCACGTAGTCGCGCAGCCACGACAGCGGGACCCGCATCAGACCTCCACCCCGAACGCCGCGGCGAATCGCACGTCGCCCTCGAACATGTCACGCAGGTCGGCGACCCCGTGGCGGAACATCAGCGTCCGGTCGAGCCCCATGCCGAAGGCGAAGCCCCTATAGACGTCAGGGTCGACGCCGCAGGAGACGAGGACGCGCGGGTTGACGACGCCGCAGCCGCCCCACTCGATCCAGCCCTCGCCCTTGCACGTACGGCAGTCGGCCATCGCGTCGGGCTCGCCGTGACAGACGTGGCAGCGTACGTCGACCTCCGCGCTCGGCTCGGTGAACGGGAAGTACGACGGCCGGAAGCGCGTCGACGTGTCCTCGTCGAAGATCGCCTGCGCGAGGTGGTCGAGCGTGCCCTTGAGGTGGGCCATCGTCAGCCCCTTGTCGACCGCGAGACCCTCGACCTGGTGAAAGACCGGGCTGTGCGTGGCGTCGAACTCGTCGGTCCGGTAGACCCGGCCGGGCGCCACGACGTAGACCGGGACGCCGCGCGTGAGCAGCGATCGGATCTGCACCGGCGACGTCTGCGTGCGCAAGACGATGTGCGACTCGGCCGGCTCGAGGAAGAACGTGTCCTGAAGGGTCCGGGCCGGATGGTCCGGGAGGATGTTGAGGGCGTCGAAGTTGTACCACTCGGCCTCGACCTCGGGGCCTTCGGCGATCTCCCACCCCATCGCGGTGAAGACCTCGCCGACCCGCTCCTGGATCGTGGTCAGCGGGTGGCGAGCGCCGATCGGGTCGCGGTCGTAGGGCAGCGTGACGTCGACGGTTTCCTCGACGAGCATCGCCTGCTCTGCCTGCTCCTCGAGGACGCGGGTGCGCTGCTCGATGGCCTCCGTGACGTCGCGGCGAGCTCGGCCGACCCGCTGCCCGGCCTCCTTGCGGGCCTGTGGCGGCAGCGCCCCGATCTCACGGTTGGCGAGCGCCAGGGGCGACCGGTCGCCTGCGTGCGCGAGTCGGGCTTGCTTCAGCGCGTCGAGCGAGTCGGCGGCCTCGATCGCGGCCAGCGCGGCGTCGCGGGCCGTGGCGACCTCGTCGGCATGCAGCGGCGTGACCTCGACCGGGTCGTAGTCGGTGTTCGGACCGGACATCGCAGCCTTTCGGGTGGTCGGCCCCACTGGGAGGACCGAGTTTGCGAGACACGCCACGCGTGTCTTCGCCATGTGAGTCCGCTCAGCGGTATGGCACCAGAGTCTAGGGAGCGGCCTTCGGGCGCCGGCGCTGTGCCCGGGCCGACGCGTAGAGGCAGACGGCGGCGGCCGCAGCGAGGTTGAGGCTCTCGGCCCGACCGTGGATCGGCACCCGCACCGAGACATCCGCGAGATCGCGCGTCGCCACCGGCAGGCCCCACGCTTCGTTGCCGAACAGCCAGGCCGTCGGATCATCGAGTACGCCGTCGTCGGCAGCCGTGTCGAGGTCGAGCTCGGCGCTCGCATCGGCCGCGACGACCCGCATGCCGCCGGCTCGCAGCATCTCGATCGTCGCGGCCGTCTCGGCCTCGATGACCAGGTCGAGGTGGAACAGGCTGCCGACACTGCTTCGGACCGCCTTCGGGTTGTACGGGTCGACCGCGTCGCCGGTGAAGACGATGCCCTCGGCCCCAGCCGCATCGGCGCATCGCAGCACCGATCCGGCGTTGCCCGGGTCGCGAATGTCGGCGCAAACCGCGACCAACCGGGGTCGGCGTTCGACCAAGGTGGCCAGCGGCACGTCGACGAAGCCGCAGCGGGCCACCATGCCCTGCGGATGCACCGTCTGGCTCGTCGCCGCCACCACCTCGGCGTCGACGACATGCCAGGCGACGTCGGCCCGATCGGCCAACGCCCGCAGGTCGGCGTGCCGCTCGGAGGCCTCCGGGTCGGCGAATACCTCACGGACCGATCCGTCGACACCGAGCGCCTCGCGTACGGCCTGCGGTCCCTCGGCGACGAACTCACCCTGCGTACGCCGAAACGACCGGTCGCCGAGCAGCCGACGAGTCTGGCGTACTCGACCCGACCGGGCCGTCAACGGCGCCGCCGATGTCAGGCGGCTGACTCCTTGCTGGCGTTGACGTCGTCGGGGAGCGCCTTCTTGGCGATGTCGACCAACGCCTCGAAGGCGGCCGGATCGTTGACGGCGAGCTCGGCGAGGTGCTTGCGGTCGACCTCGACGTCGGCGGCCTTCAGCCCCTGGATAAACCGGTTGTAGGTCATGTCGTGCTGGCGCACAGCCGCGTTGATCCGGATGATCCACAGCCGCCGGAAGTCGCCCTTGCGAGCGCGCCGATCCCGGTAGGCGTAGTTCATCGAGTGCTGGACTTGCTCCTTGGCCTTGCGGTAAAGGCGCGAGCGCTGCCCTCGGTAGCCCGAAGCCCGCTCCAGAGTGGAGCGACGCTTCTTCTGCGCGTTCACGGACCGCTTGACGCGTGCCACGGTTTGTCTCCTAGTCGTTCAAAGCTTGTGGTGAAGGTCTGCTGGGTAGCCCAAGCTGCCGGCCTACTTGCCCAGCAGCTTGCGGACCTTCTTGGCGTCGGCCTTGGACACGGCCACGTTCGAGTCGTCGAGACGGCTACGTCCCGAAGACTTCTTCTGCATCAGGTGGGTGACGCGTCGCCCGCGCCGGTGCACGAGCTTGCCCGTACCGGTGCGCTTGACGCGCTTTTTCATGCCCGAGTGCGACTTCATCTTCGGCATCGATGTCTCGTTTCGTTGTCGTGCTTGAACAGGTTCCGGCCTCAGGACTCGATTTCGGGGTCGAGGTTCTCGGACCGGCCATGCGGCTTCGGAGTCCGCTCTTGCGGCGCGCGGTCGGCTTTCTCGGCGGCGCGCTCGGCGGCTCGTATCCCCGCCACCCGTTCCTTCTCCGCCTTGACCTCGGCCCGTGCCTCGGACTTCTTCTTGTGCGGGGCCAAGACCATGATCATGTTGCGGCCGTCCTGTCGGGGCGCGGACTCGACGAAACCCAGCTCGTCGACGTCTTCGGCCAACCGTTGCAACAATCCGAAGCCGAGCTCGGGACGGTGCTGTTCGCGACCGCGGAACATGATGGTGATCTTGACCTTGTCGCCTTGCCGGAGGAACCGCACGACGTGGCCTTTTTTGGTGCCGTAGTCGTGCTGGTCGATCTTCGGACGCAGTTTCATCTCTTTGATGACCGTGTTGGTCTGGTTGCGTCGCGACTCGCGTGCCTTCTGGGCGGCTTCGTACTTGTACTTGCCGTAGTCCATGAGTTTGCAGACCGGCGGACGGGCGGTCGGAGCGACCTCGACAAGGTCGAGATCGGACTCCTGGGCCAGTCGCAGGGCGTCCTCAATGCGGACGATGCCAACCTGCTCGCCATTGGGACCGACGAGGCGTACCTCGGGAACGCGGATCCGGTCGTTGACGCGCAGCTCTGTGCTGATGGGTCCTCCTGGTGTTCTGAAAGTATCGGCGACCCGATGCGAGGACCCCAGAAATGCGTCGAGGCTCCCGCACGACACGCGAAAGCCTCCGGTGACGAGCCCAAGCTGCTCGTCAACGCCAGCCGATGGCCGGCGGACCGGACCCGACGACCTCTCAGTCGATGCGGGTGGGAGTGGTCTCCGCTTGCGTAGGTCGACCGAAAGACTACCAGTCGTTGCGCCATGAGACACACCAGCGGCCGGCTTCGGCAACAAGTAGTGTCGCGACGCCTCGCGTGAGGCACACTGGAGTCGTGCCTGGACAGACTTCCTTGTGGTGGCTCCCCTGGGTCGTCGCTTTGTCAGCGCTGGCGACCTGGTGGGCACTGTCCGCCTGGCGCCGGGGCGAGCACGCCGCGGCGATGCGGCGGTTCGGCTGGGCGATCGTGCCTTGGTCGGCCTGGCTGCTGGGGATGTTCACCCTCGGCTGGCGGATCGGCGACGCCCTGGGCGACTGGGGCACCCGGTTCGTGTTCAACCCGGCCGCCTGGCTCGGCTTCATCGCGGCCGGCGTCGCCGTCGTGATGATCTGGGTCGGCTCGCGGTTCGGCGGCAGCTCCGACGACGACGTGCCGGACCAGCCGCGCAAGCGCCGAAAGTCGATCGAGTCCGATAGCGGCTCGGGCAGCGACGAGTTCGCCGACATCGAAGCCATTCTCAAGAAGCGCGGCATCACCTGATCGTCCCGGCGTGACGCCCCACGAGCTCGCCGCCGCCGTCGCCGCGGCGCCACCCCGCCTCGGACGCACCCGGCTGATCTGCGTGGAGGGACGCGCGGGCGCCGGCAAGACGACCCTGTCCGACGCCGTCGCGACTGCGTACGCCGAAACAGCCGCCGTCGTGCACCTCGACGATCTGTACGAGGGCTGGGCCGGTCTGCCAACGATCGGGGTCCGGATTCGCGACGAGCTGCTGCCCTCGCTCGCGGCAGGCAGGCGGGCGTCGATCCGTCGATGGGACTGGGCGGCTGACCGTCTCGGCGCGCCCTTGACCGTGCCGGTCGTCGACGCGCTGCTTCTCGAGGGGGTGGGATCCTATGCCCGTGACTACGACGACGCCGTCAGCCTCGTGATCTGGGTCGACGCGCCGGACGACGTACGTCGCGACCGCGCGCTCACCCGGGACGGCGACGTCTTCGCGCCGTACTGGGACCAGTGGGCGGCCGACGAGGCCACGGTCCACGCCCGCGAACGCACTCGGGAGCGCGCCGACGTGGTGGTCGCGGTCTGACGATCGTCCGGTGCTACTCCCCCGGTTCGCGTCCGGCGTGGGCGTCGATGCGGTCGCGGACCCAACGGCATCCGGCCTGGGCCCGACCGCCGTCGGCCGCCTGCAATGCCATCACCTTGACGATCCGACCGTCGGCGGTGTCGAGCACGGCCCAGGGCGCGCCTCGGCCCATGTGGATCGCGACGGCCTCGGCCCACTCCAGGTCGTGGCGTCGATAGCCGTTGGTGATGTGGAGGCCGACGGCGTCGACGTCGAGGCGGGTTCGGGCGATGCCGTACAGCACGGTCAAAACGCCGAGCAACACGAGCAGCAGGGTGGCGTTCTCGAAGATGGTGAAGCTCTCGCGGATGCTCGCCGGCATCGCGAACCACATCACCGTGACCATGACGGTCAGGCACGCCCCAGCGACGAGGGCCACCACCCGCGCACCGAGCGGTCGAAAGGTACGCGAGTCTTCATTCACAGCCTGCAGGCCACGATGTCGGTGACGAAAGTGCCACGGGCTCCGAGCGCCCAAAGCTGGTCCATGACCTGCTGGGCCTGGTCGCGCGGCACCATCGAACGCACGGCGACCCAGCCCTCCCGATGAAGCGGCGACACCGTCGGCGACTCGATGCCGGGGGTCAGTGCGACCGCTTCCTCGAGCTGCTCGATCTGGATGTCGTAGTCCACCATCACGTAGCGGCGCGCCACCATGACGCCCTGGAGACGCCGCTCGAACACGTCGAACCCATCCGGTGCCGGAGCGCCCTCGCGGGTGACCAGCACCGCCTGCGACTCGAGGATGGGTTCACCGACCAGCTCCAGGCCAGCCTGCCGCAGGGTCGTCCCCGTCGACACGACGTCGGCGATGGCGTCGGCCACACCGAGCCGTACCGCCGATTCGACGGCGCCGTCCAGCCGCACCACGTTGGCCTCGACGCCCTTGTCAGCGAGGAAGTCCTCGACGACGCCGGCGTAGGACGTGGCGATCCGATGTCCGGAGAGGTCAGAGACCGACTCGACCGCGCCCGGAGGTGCCCCGAAGCAGAGGGTCGACTCTCCGAACCCGAGCTCCATCGCCTCGACAGCGCTGGCCCGCGAGTCTCGAAGCAGGTCGCGGCCGGTGATGCCGACGTCGAGGGTGCCCTCGCCGACGTACACCGCGATGTCGCGCGGGCGCAGGTAGAAGAACTCGACCCCGTTGGACGGGTCCTCCTGCGTCAACGACCGGGAGTCGCGGCGCTGCGCGTACCCGGCCTCGCCGAGCAGCTCGGCGGCGGAAACCGACAGGGAGCCCTTGTTTGGCACAGCGATCCTCAGCATGCTCCGACTCTCTCAGAGGTGCGCGTAGACGTCGTCAGGGGTCAGGCCGCAGGCGAGCATCAGCACCTGCGCGTGGTAGAGCAGTTGGCTGATCTCCTGCGCCGCCCGATCCGGCGACTCGTGCTCGGCGGCCATCCAGGATTCGGCGGCCTCCTCGACCAACTTCTTGCCGATCGCATGTACACCGGCGTCCAGCGCGGCCACGGTCCCAGAACCGTCGGGTCGCTCCCGAGCCTTGTCGGCGAGCTCGGCGAACAGTTGGTCGAACGTCTTCATGACTGCGCTTTCTCGTACGGCGGCGACCGCAGCCTACCGACGGAGAACGCGGCGCGGCACCGGCGTCCAGGTGCCGGAGCGCCACTCGGCGATCGATCGGGGCGGGGTCAGCCGGCGGCGCGACGTTGGGCTACGATCTCCGCGATCAACTTGATCTCCTCGGCCCGCAGCTGGTCGTAGTCGACGCCGACCTCACGCAGCACCTGTGCCGCGATGCTCTCGCCCTCGGTCACGAGCGCCAGGATGATGTGCTCGGTGCCGATGTAGTTGTGGCCGAGCTTCAGCGCCTCTCGCAGGGTCAGCTCGAGCACGCGCTTCGCCTGCGCCGAGAAGGGGATATGTCCCTCGGGCGCGATCTCTCCGACGGTGAGACGCGACTCTGTCCGCTCGTGGATGTCGGCGGGATCGAAGCCGAGGGCCGCGAGCGCGCGAGTCGCGATGCTGTCCTCGTCGGTCAGCCCCAAAAGCACGTGCTCGGTGCCGACAGAGCCGTGCTTGAGGCGACGCGCCTGGAGTTCGGCGTTGAGGACGACCTGCCGAGCACGGTTGGTGAACCGACCGAACAGGTCCTTGTTTTCGAAATCGGCGGCGTTGAGCGGGCCGCGGGGTACGAATCGCTGCTGGGCTCCCTGCTTCGAGACGCCCAGGATCTCGCCGATATCGGTCCAGGAGGCGCCGTTGTCCCGCGCCTGGGAGACGAAGTGACCGACCAGGTTGTCGGCGAGCTCTCCGAGGTCGTCGGAGTACGCGACGGCCGCGCCGAGGCGCTCGAGGGACGACTCCCCCGGCGTCCGCGCCTCCACAGTCGCGATGAGTTCATCGAGATTGGGGCTGATGGGCTGCTGTTGTTCCGTCATGCGTCAACCGTACGTTGACGTTCATCGTTCGTCAATGACAAGTTGACGCAACCTACGTACTCGGAGCCCCACCTATTGGCGTGAGAATCGCCTCTCGGCGACGCCCGCAGGCGATTCTCACGCCAATACTCGGGTGACGATAAGCCGCCGAGCGACGCGAGCCGGCTCCGCGTCAGGGGTTGCTGGCGCCGAAGCTCGGCGTACGGGACGGCCGGTCGATCCGGCGCAGCGCGAGTGCCGTCGCGACGGCGGCCTCGGTGGCCTGGCGACCCTTGTCCTCCTCGGACCCGGCGAGCCCGGCCCGATCGAGCGCCTGCTCCTCGGTGTCGCAGGTCAGCACGCCGAACCCGATCGGCACACCGGTGTCCAGCGCCACCCGGGTCAGCCCGTCGGTCGCCGCCTGGCAGACGTAGTCGAAGTGCGGCGTGCCGCCCCGGATCACGACGCCCAGTGCCACGACCGCGTCGCAGCCCTCTCGAGCCAGCCGCAGCGCCGCCACCGGCAGCTCGAACGAGCCGGGCACCCGCACCACCTCGGGTCGGACCACGTCGGCCTCCGACAGCGCGGCCATCGCCCCCTCGACCAGGCCGTCCATCACCGTCTGATGCCACGAGGAGGCAACCACGCCGACGCGCAGGTTGCCACCCTCCAGGCCCCCGAGTCTGGGGGCGCCCTCGCCACTCATCGCAGTCCCTTCTGCTCGGTCGCATGAAGCACGTCGGTTTCGGCGAGCAGATGCGGCAGGTCGTGCCCCATCCGCTCGGCCTTGGTGCGCAGGTATCGCAGATTGTCCGGTGTCGGTTCGATCGAGATCGCCAGTCGTTCGCGCACGTCGATGCCGTACATCTGGAGGCCCTCGCGCTTGGCCGGGTTGTTGGTCAGCAGTCGTACCGACGAAACCCCGAGGTCGCCGAGGATCTGGGCCCCGGTGCCGTAGTCGCGGGCGTCTGCTGGGAAGCCGAGCTCGAGATTGGCGTCGACCGTGTCGTGTCCGGTGTCTTGCAGCTCGTACGCGCGGAGCTTGTCGAGCAACCCGATGCCTCGGCCCTCGTGGCCCCGCAGGTACACGATGACCCCGGACCCGCACTCGGTGATCGCCGCCAGCGCCGCCTGCAGCTGCGGCCCGCAGTCGCAACGCTGCGACCCGAACACGTCGCCGGTCAGGCACTCCGAGTGAAGCCGGGTCAGCACGTCATGGCCGTCTTCGATGTCACCGTGTACGAGCGCCACGTGTTCGGTGCCGTCGACGCGGTTGCGGTAGCCGTACCCGGTGAAGAGCCCGAACTCGGTCGGCAGCCGGGTCTCGGCGATCCGGATCACGTGCGTCTCGTTGCGGCGCCGATAGCTGATCAGGTCGGCGATCGTGATCATGGAGAGTCCGTGCTCGTCGGCGAACTCGCGCAGCTGCTCGCCGCGCTTCATCGTGCCGTCGTCGTTGACGATCTCGCAGATCACACCGGCCGGAGTCAGCCCTGCCAGCCGCGCCAGGTCGACCGCCGCCTCGGTGTGTCCGGGTCGCGCGAGCACGCCGCCGTCCTGCGCCCGCAGCGGGAACACGTGGCCCGGCTGCACGATCTCGTACGGCTCGGTCGCCGAGTCGACCAGCACCCGCACCGTACGCGCTCGGTCGGCCGCCGAGATGCCCGTCGTGACACCGTCGCGGGCATCGACGGAGATCGTGTACGCCGTGCGCATCCGGTCTCGGCTGCGTGGCGTCATGAGCGGAATGCCCAGGCGGTCGAGCGTCTCCCCCGTCACCGGCGCGCAGATCACGCCACTCGTCCAGCGGATCATGAACGCCATCAGCTCCGGCGTCGTCTTGCTCGCGGCGAAGATCAGATCGCCTTCGTTCTCGCGGTCTACGTCGTCGACGACGACCACCGCCTTGCCGGCGCCGATGTCGGTGATCGCTCTCTCGACGCTGTCCAGTCGGATGCTCATCGTGCCTCCGCGAGGTCGTGCTCCGGTGACGCGACGGACGCGTTGTCGATCCGCCACCAGGCGATGAATCCGGCGAGGCAGAACGCGCCGTAGAACGCGTACAGCGTCGCCGATGGATAGAAGCCGGCGTCGAGCAGTGTCGGCACTCCGACCGCGTCGACCGAGATCCAAATCAGCCAGAACTCGACCCAGCCACGGGCCATGCCATAGGTCGCGAGGATGCTGCCGGTGAGGATCCACGCCTCGGTGAGACGGCCGTACGACCCGATGATGCCGAAGATCCACCAGAAGAGGGCCGTGCCGGCGGCGTACAGCAGAACCAGCTGGGCCCGCTCGTTCCACGTCGCCCAGCGCGGTCGGATCGCAGGCCCGTGCTCGATGCCACGACGCAGCTTGGACTGCCGCCAGCGGTGCCATCCCCACAGGGACACGAGGACGAAGAAGACCTGGCGTCCGGCTTGGCCCCACAGAGTCTTGTCCTGCGGCGTGTCGAACACCGCGCCGAGGAAGACCGTGAACAGCAACACGTTGCCGACGATGCCGATCGGCCAGGCCCAGACCCGGCGACGCATGCCGCCGAACGCACAGGCCAGACCGAACGCGTTGCCGACGATCTCGCGCCACAGGATCGCCTGGTCGCCGATGTACAGCTCGGCGGTGAACAGCCAATTCAGCGGATCTAGATTCATTTCAGCCTGCCTTCAACACCACTTCTGCGATCTGCAACGTGCGGGTTGTACGCATCGGATCGCAGGACGCATTGGCCTGACGTGAGGAGGCGCTCGACGTACTTGGCGAGAACATCGACCTCGAGGTTGACCGGGTCGCCGACGGCGGCGCGACCGAGCGTCGTCTGCTCGAGGGTCGTCGGGATCAACGCGACGGTGAACCACGCCGGATCGTCGTTGACGTCGACCACCGTCAGCGACGTGCCGTCGATGGTGATCGACCCCTTGGGGGCGACGTAGCGGACCAGGTCGGGCGGCAGCTCGACCCGGACGACCTCCCATCGGTCGCCGGGCTGCCGCTCGACGATCGTGCCCGTACCGTCGACGTGCCCCTGCACGAGGTGACCACCGAGTCGATCGCCGACCTGCACGGCTCGCTCGAGATTGACCGGGCTGCCTTGCGCGAGTCGACCGAGCGAGGTCTTGTCGAGGCTTTCGCGCATCACATCGGCGGTAAACATCGTGTCGTCGCGCTCGACGACGGTCAGACAGCAGCCGTTGACTGCGATCGAGTCGCCCGGCGACGCGTCCTCGACCACGAGCGAGCCGCGAATCGTCAATCGGGCTCCGTCGCCCGCCTCAGTCCGGGCGACGACAACGCCCATCTGCTCGACGATGCCTGTGAACATGTCAGCCTTCCTCTTGCGTCGGACGAGCGATGACGCGTACGTCGGGACCGAGACGGCAGACGTCGCGCAACGTGAATCGACGGATGTCGGAGATCGTGTCGATGCCGGCGTCGGTCAAGGCAGTGGCGCCGGCGCCGAGGAACGCGGGCGCGACATAGCCGACCACCTCGTCGACGACACCGGCCGCCACGAACGCACCGGCCAGCCGCGGGCCACCCTCGAGCCACACGTGGCGCACCTCGAGATCGTGCAGGGCGACCAAAACCGAGTCGACGTCGCGAGTGCGGATCTGCATCGTCGGCGCCGAGTCGTCCCACACCCGCGCCTCGTCGGGGATCTCGCGGTCGCCAACGACGACTCGGAGCGGCTGCTCGTCGTACGGCAGTGGCGCGTCGGCGTCGTCGCGCACGGTCAGCCGCGGGTCGTCGGCGAGCACGGTGCCGGTGCCGACCACGACCGCGTCCGCCTCGGCTCGACGACAGTTGGCGTCGCGGCGGGACTCTGGTGAGGTGATCCAGGCGCTCGTGCCGTCCGCGGCGGCGCTGCGGCCGTCGAGCGTGGCGGCGTACTTCCAGGTGACATACGGGCGGCTGCGGGCGACCGCGGTGAGCCAGCGCTCGTTGAGGGCGTACGCCGCGTCCGCGAGCACGCCGCCCTCGACGTCGATGCCGGCGGCACGCAGGACGGCCGTGCCGCCAGCGGCCAGCGGATTGGGGTCGTCGGCGGCATAGACTACCCGGGCCACGCCGGCAGCGATGAGGGCGTCCGTGCACGGTCCGGTCCGACCGTGGTGGTCGCACGGCCCCAACGTGACCACGGCCGTCGCCCCCGACGCGGCGGGACCGGCCAGGGTCAGGGCATCTGCCTCGGCGTGTGGTGTGCCGGGGCCTTGGTGACGCCCGACGGCGAGGATGCGGCCCGTGGGATCGAGCAGGACGCAGCCAACGCGGGGATTGGGCGAGATGCGTTGGGTGGGCTCGCGGGCGGCGTCGAGTGCGCGCCGCATCGCGGCGATCTCGGCCTGGCTCGCCATCGCGATCCCTCTCGTCCGTCGAAGCGGACTCCGGGGTCGCGTAGCCGACGGCCACCGACGTGCCCACGGCTATGCCGACACACGTCGAGACCGGCGCGTGCGCCTCCCATCCGGACTTTCACCGTCGGTCCCGGAATTTCACCGGGTCAACCGGACCTGCGCCATGACGCTGGACCGGGTCGCGGACTGTCACCGCCGGCTCGGAATTTCACCGACCCCGGAGCACGCGAGTCTGTTGACTCACTCGCGAGTATGTCACGGGAACGCGAGACGAGCG
Organism: Nocardioidaceae bacterium; assembly: GCA_035630615.1. GTDB lineage: Bacteria > Actinomycetota > Actinomycetes > Propionibacteriales > Nocardioidaceae > DATFRX01. The sequence goes on along the minus strand of DASQKI010000080.1, from coordinate 19,785 downwards.
GCGTGACGTGGGCCACGGGGCTCTGGCGGACTGGGGAGGATCGCGCCAATCCGCTTCGGGCGCAGGGGTCCCCCACGCCAATAGGTTTGGCGCAGGGGACCCCAGCGCCAACGACTCACGCGCCCCCGGCGACCGACCGCAGCTGTGCCACAACCGCATCCGGATCGTCGGCGCCGAAGACGGCCGAGCCCGCGACGAAGACGTCCGCCCCTGCCTCGGCGCAGCGCCCGATGGTGTCGGCAGCGACTCCGCCGTCGACCTGCAGCCACAGGTCACCGCCACGCTTGTCGATCAACTGCCGGGCCCGGCGCACCTTCGGCAGACACACATCGAGAAACTGCTGCCCCCCGAAGCCGGGCTCGACCGTCATGACGAGGACCATGTCGAACTCGCCGAGCAGATCCTCGCACGGCTCGATCGGCGTCGCCGGCTTCAACGCCAGTCCGGCACGGGCGCCCTGCAATCGGAGCTCGCGAGCCAGCCGTACTGGAGCATGAGCCGCCTCGACATGAAACGTCACGTTCTCTGCACCGGCCTCGACGTAGCCGGGCGCCCATCGATCGGGTTCGTCGATCATCAGGTGCACGTCCAGCGGCAGGCTCGCCGCCTTGGCAAGCGACTCCACGACCGGCTGGCCGATCGTCAGGTTCGGGACGAAGTGGTTGTCCATCACGTCGACATGCAGCCAGTCGGCGCTCGGCACCGACCCCGCCGCGCTCGCGAGGTTGGCGAAGTCGGCCGACAAGATGCTCGGCGAGATCTGAATGCCCATTGCGCCGGAGTCTAGCCAGCGTCTCGGCCCGACACGGCCTACGATGCGCCGATGATCGTTCGTTCGTGGCACGGCGTCGTGCCGATCGAGTCCGGTGACGCGTTCGAGCAGCATTTCCGCGACATGGTCATCGAGCAGCTCGAAGCGGTTCCCCGGCAACCTCGGCGTCTTCTTCCGCCGCGTGACGCAGGACGATTACGCCCACGTCTTCCTGCTCACCTACTGGCAAGACTGGGAAGCGACTCGCCGGTTCGCGGGAGATGCGCCGCACAGAGCGGTGACCTATCCGGACGATGCGCGGTACGGACTGATCTCCGACCCAGTCGTTCTGCACCAGGAGTGTTCCGCGATCCAGCCGTGGTTCGGAGAGCCGTGAGGGTCGTGGATCGTCAAACCGCGTCGTCGACCACCGCGACTGCGTCGACCTCGAGGAGATAGTCCGGACTGGACAGCGCGGCGACTCCGATCAGCGTGTCAGTCGGCTTGTGGTCGCCGAACAGCGCGACTCTCCCCTGCTCGATGAGCGCGAGGTGTTCACGCTCGTAGTTGGCGACGAAGATGGTCAGCTTCGTCACCTGATCGGGTCGGGCGCCGGCCGCGGCAAGGGCGTGGCCGATGTTGTCGAACACTTGCTTCGCCTGGGCCACCAGGTCGCCCGGTCCGACGATGTTGCCTTCCTTGTCCTCGGCCACCTGACCCGCGACGAAGACCATTCGAGTGCCGGAGGCCACGACAACGTGGCTGTACGTCAGCGGGGTGTCGATTTCGTCGGGGTTCATGCATTCCAACGTCATGGAAGCGAGCCTTCTCTCGTTTGGGAGCGTCACCCTAACCGGACCGCTTCGGGGGGCTCGTCAGCGTCCACGGTTGAACGCAGCCTCGGCGTCGGGCCCCGTCAGCGCCGACGGAGCACGGCGACGAACATCGCGTCCGTGCCATGCCGATGCGGCCACAGCTGCAGCCACGGCGCATCCTGATCCGGGATTGCGGGCCAAAGCGCTCGCGGGTCGACCAGGTCGACGTCGGATCGGTGCCGCTGCGCCTCGACGATCTCGCGCGTCTCTGCCAGATGCGGCGAGCAGGTCGCGTACGCCACCAAGCCCCCCGGACGGACGGATCGAACCGCCGCATCGAGCAGCGCACCCTGCAGCCGGGTCAGGCCGTCGAGATCGGTCGGCCGGCGCCGCCAACGCGCCTCGGGCCGACGCCGCAGCGCGCCGAGGCCGGTGCAAGGCGCATCGACGAGGACGCGGTCGAAGACCGACTCGCCCCACGCCGGCTGAGTGCCGTCGGCCACGACCACCCGCGCCGCGGCGAAGCGCTCCACCGTACGCGCGACCAGAGACGCTCGATGCGGCTGCCGATCACCTGCCACGACGATGGCGTCCCGCTGCTCTGCCAGACCGGCGAGCAGCGCCGCCTTGCCGCCAGGCCCGGCACACAGATCGAGCCAGCGAGCGTCCGGTCCGTCCAACGGCGCGTCGGCCAAGGTCATCGCCACCACCTGCGAGCCCTCGTCCTGCACTCCCGCCCGGCCCTCACGTACGGCGGGCAGCTCGGCAGGGTTGCCGCCGGCGAGCCGTACCGCGTAAGGCGACCAGTCCCCTCGCGTCGCACCTTCGACCAGCAACTCTTCTTGCGTCGCGAGACCCGGCCGGGCGACGAGCGTCACGGCCGGTGGATCGTTGTCGGCGGCCAGCAGGCGCTCAGTCTCGTCGATGTCTCCGCCGAGCGCGTCGTGCAAGGCGTCGACTATCCAGCGCGGATGACTGTGTCGGACGGCCAGATGTCCGAGCGGGTCGGCCGACCGCGCCGGCGCCACTGCATCGACCCAGGCGTCGACGTCGCGGCTGGACACCCGGCGCAACACCGCGTTGGCGAGTCCCGCCGGGCGGCGCCCGATCCGAGTCTTCACCAGGTCGACGCTGGTCGACACGGCCGCGTGTGACGGTGTCCGCATCGACAGCAGTTGGTGGCACCCCAGCCGGAGAATGTCGAGCAGGCGCGGGTCGAGCTCGTCGAGAGGGCGTTCGACGAGGTCCGCCACGATGGCGTCGTAGAGCCCCCACATCCGGACCGTGCCGGCGGCGAGCTCGGTCGCCAGCGCTGCGTCGCGGCCAGACAGTCCGCGTTCGGCGAGCAACGACGGCAGCAGCAGGTTGACGAAGGCGTCCCGCTCACGGACCGCCGCCATGACGTCGAGCGCGGCTCCGCGTGGCCGCTCGGCCTCAGTCGTCGGCGCCAAGACGGACCCGCCCGTCGAGTCGCGCGCCCCGGCCCCATGCGGTGGCGTCCATCGCCTGCTTGCCCGGCGGCTGGATCTCACCGAGCGCCACGGCATGGGTTCCAGTGCCGACCCGCACCTGTCGCCGATCGGCGTCGAGCTCGCCCGGCGCCAGGTCGGTGGCGTCCGGCAGCATCCGCACCGGCCCGATCTTGAGCCGCGTGCCGTCGAGCGTCGTCCAGGCCCCGGGCGCCGGCGTACACGCGCGGATCCGGCGATCCACCGCGAACGCCGGCTCGATCCACCGAATACGCGCGTCGTCGATCTCGATCTTCGGCGCGTACGAGACGCCGTCGTCGGGTTGTGGACGTTCGTCGATGTCGCCGATCTCGAGGTGGTCGATGGTGTCGACGAGGAGCGGCGCCCCGGCGATGGCCAACCGCTCCAGGAGCTCACCGGCCGTGTCGCTCGGTCGGATCGACTCCGTCAGTGTGCCGAGCGCCGGCCCGGCGTCGAGCTCCTTAACGATCCGAAACGCCGTCGCTCCGGTGACCTCGTCGCCCGCGAGGATGGCCCGCTGCACCGGGGCGGCACCGCGCCACGCGGGCAGTACCGAGAAATGCAGGTTGACCCAACCGTGGCGGGGAATGTCGAGCACCGACTGCGGGAGCAACGCGCCGTATGCGACGACCGGGCAACAGTCCGGTGCCAGCTCGCGCAGTTGCTCCACGAACGCCGGGTCGCCCGGCCGCTCCGGGGTCAGGACGGGCAGGCCGAGCGCATCGCCTCGGACCGCGACCGCCGACGGATGACGGCGGCGTCCCCTGCCGGACCGTGCCTCCGGACGTGTGAGCACGCCGATCACCTCGTGTTGGCTCGCGACGAACGCCTCCAGCGCGGGCAGCGCGACCTCCGGCGTACCGACGAAGAGCAACCGCACGGATCAGGTTCCCTTGCCGAACATGGGGTGCGGCGACACCTTCACCGTCGGCGCGGGCGCACCGGACCACTCGGCCTCGCGGATCGCCCGCATCGCGAGCTTGCGGATCTCGCGGTCGAGTCGGTCGACGAACAACACGCCGTCGAGATGGTCCGTCTCGTGCTGCAGCGCCCGGGCAAGCATGTCCGATCCGCCGATGGTGATCGGATCGCCGTACATGTTGAAGCCGTGCGCCACCGTCCGCAGGGCACGCAGGCACTCGAACGTCAGCTCCGGGATCGACAGGCAGCCCTCCGGCCCGAGCTGGGTCTCGTCGGACAGCTCCAACCGCGGATTGACCAGGTGGCCGACTTCGTCGTCGACGTTGTAGGTGAACACCCGAAGCCCCACCCCGATCTGCGGCGCGGCCAAGCCGGATCCGGGTGCGTCGAGCATCGTGTCGGTCAGGTCAGCGACCAACGCACGCAACTCGGCGTCGAAATCGGCGACCGGGGCCGCCTTGGTCCGCAGCAGCGGGTCACCGAACAGCCGGATCGGGCGAATGGCCATGGGGCGCGGGCTCCTTAAGGACAACCTGGATGTGTCGGACCAGTCTAGGGATGAGCGGCCCGATCATGGCGCGAGCATTATCACCATGGTGTCTGCGTCTGGGCCGGACTCGACCGTCGTGAAGCCGGCACGTACGTAGAGCGCCCGAGCCCGGTTGGCGCGTTCGACGCTCAGTGAGATCCGGGCGATGCCGGCCGCGGCCGCCCGTCGGGCCAACTCGTCGATCAGCGAGCCGCCGACGCCCCGGCCCCGCCAAGGGGGCAGGACGCCCACTGACAGCTCAGGCACCTCCGGCGCGACGAAACCGTATCCGGGGTCGGCCGCCGCGAACTGGCGTAGCCAAGCCGCCCCGATCGGACCGCCACCACTGTCGACGGCGACCACCCCGAGCTCACCCGATCGCGGCCAGCCCGCTACATAGCGGACCGTCTCCCGAGTGGCGACAACCCGCTCGCGGCTGACCGCCGGTCGACGAGGGTCCCAGTTGACCGCCTCGACCAGCATGTCCGCGAGGAACTCGGCGTCGCCGGCCGCGGCCAGTCGCAGCGCGAAGCCACCGTCGGTCATCGGCGCCTACTCCAACTCATACGGGTCGACCCGGACTCGCAACGGCGGCGCCTTGTGCGCACTGCGCTGCGACTGCACCCGCTGCAACGCGGCGGCCAGCGCCGACCCCTCTCGGCGCGGCACCCGAATCACCAAGCGCACCTCGTCGTCGCCGGTCGCCACGGGGCCCAGCAGTTCCTTCGGCTCCGGCCACGACTCGTCGAGCAGCGCGGTCACCGCATCCGACGGACCGCTGACGGTCGCGAGCCGTACCGTCGGCGGCAGCCGAGCCGACCGGCGCTCGGCCAGCTCGCGAGCGGCGAACCCCACCGGATCGGCCCGCACGAGCGCCTGGACCGGCGGCGCGGAGGCCGACCCGACCAGCACCACGCGGCCACCGTCAGACTCGGGGCGCACCAGCGACACGACATGCGACCACCGCCGAACGGCTTCTTCGGCCGTGCGCAGGTCGGCACGCGCCAACACGAGACCCGCGTCGAGGATCAGCCCGGCGGCGTAGCCTCCGTCGGCCACCGGCTCCGCACCCGGAGTGGCGACGACGACCTGCGGCCGACCGTCGACCCGATCGAGCACCCGCTCGCCGGCCGAGGTGCGGACCGTCACGCCGGACACGGCACGTCCGATCTCTTCGGCGGTGCGCCGCTCGCCGATGACCGGAGCCCGGAGGGTCGTGCCGTCGCACTCGGGGCAGACCCACTCAGGCGCGGCCGTGCCACACCAACGGCAGGCCGGCGCCGCCTCCGACTCGGGCTGGCCGAGCGGGCCGTGGCAGGTGGCACAGCGCGCCGGGGCATGGCAGGTCTGACAGGACAGCGTGGGTCGGTAGCCGCTGCGAGGCACGCTGACCAGCACCGGGCCGGCCGGGGCGCTCTCACGCAACACGGTCAGGGCCTCGCGTGGCAGCCGAGCGCCCCGGCCGGCGGGGTCACGCTCGGCCCCATGGGAGTCGGCGCCGGCCGCCGTGACCCTCGGGCCGGCGTGCCGACGACGCTCGGGCTCGGCCGCGAGATCGATGCACCAGGCGGACTCGACCAGCGCGTGGGCCTCGACCGACCTCGCAGGCCCGGCGAGCAACACGGCGGCGTCGGCCTCGTGCGCCCTGGTGAGCAAGACCTCGCGCGCGTGGGGGTAGGGCGCGCGCGGCTCGGCATGCAGGTCGTCGCCGTCATCCCAGACGGCCGCGAGGCCGAGCTCGTGGACCGGCGCGAACGCCGCCGCGCGGTTGCCGATGGCGACCTTGACATGGCCGCGGGCCAGCGCCAAGAACGCGCGGTAGCGCGCCTGCGGCCCCTGTGCAGCGGTGAGGACGGCGTGGCGATCGGGGCCGCCGAGCACGGCAGTCAGCGCCGCGTCGAGACGATCGACGTCGCGTACGTCGGGCAGGCACACCACGCTCCCCCGGCCCGACCGCAGCGCGGCGAGGACCGTCTGGGCCAGCGCTGCGGGCCAATCGGCTCCCGGCGGCGCGGCACCAGGCAGCACGGTCCAACACACGCGTGGGCTGCCACCCTCGGCGAGTGGGTCGAGAAGGCGAGTCGAGCCGGCGTAGGGCTCCCAGAGCGTGCCGTCCGGGTCCGGCAGTGGATGGGGCTCGGGTGGTTCGCGTTCGGTCTTCTCCTCGCGAGCGTGTCGAGGTGGCACCGCGAGTCGGACCACATCGGCGAAGGTGCCCGCATAGCGATCGGCCACGGCGCGACAGAGGCGGGCGATGTCGGCCCGCAGGACGACCTCGGGCGAGACGACGCGTTCGAGTCGGCCGAGGCGACCGTCGTGGTCGGTGGTGTCGACCCGATCGAGGACGAACGCGTCGAGCCTCTGACCGGCGAACCGCACCCGTACCCGACAGCCCGGTTGCGCCGACTCGGCTTGCGCTTCGGTCACGAGGTAGTCGAAGGGCCGATCGAGATGGGCGAGCGGCATGTCGACGGCGACTCGGGCGATCGGACGGTCGGTCGCGATCGAGGGACTCGGCTTGGGTCGGCGGGTACGCACGGTCTCGCGCACCAGGGCGAGTTGCTCTGGCGGCGGGTCGGCGTTCGTCCCGTTCACACTGTGGTTGTACCAGCCGGATCGGACCGTTGGGCGTTGTCCACAGGTCCGAACTCGAGAAGCCCGCGGGCGGCGAGCTGAGTTCGGGTGGTCGCCGCATCGATGAACCGCTCGGCGTCGATGCCGACAGACCGCGCCGCTTCGACGTTGGCGGTGACGTCGTCGGTGAAGTACGTGGCCGCCGGATCGAGGTCGTACCGCTCGATGAGGATGCGATAGATCCGCTCATCCGGCTTGACGACACGCTCCTCACCCGACACGACGACGCCGTCGAACGCCCGCAAGATGTCGAGCCGCTCGCGCGACAGCGCCCACTTCTCGGCGGAGTAGTTCGTCAACGCGTACGTCGGCATGCCCGTGCGTCGGAGGTCGCGTACGAGGTCGGCCACCGCCTCGTCGACACCGCCGATCGTCTCGAGCCAGCGCTCGTCGTAGGCCCGGATCCAGCCGGCGTGATCGGGATGACGCCCGGTGGCCTCGGTTACGGCGTCCGCCCAGGGACGGCCGCGATCTTGTTCGAGGTTCCACTCCGGCGGGCACACCTCACGCAGGAACCACTCACGGGTGGCGTCGTCGGAGATGACGTCGCGAAACAGGTAGCGCGGATCCCAGTCGACGAGCACGCCGCCGATGTCGAACACGACCGCCGTGGGTGGCATCAGACCGAATCCTCCGGGTTTGGGGCCATGCCGGTATTGGCGCAGGGGTCCCCCACGCCAATAGGTTCGTCGCAGGGGTCCCCCGCGCCAAACCCCGCTCCGTCACGCGCCCGCGGCGTCGCGCAACTGCTCGGCGCGGTCGGTGCGCTCCCAGGTGAACTCGGGAAGCTCCCGACCGAAGTGCCCGTAGGCCGCCGTCGCCGCGTAGATGGGTCGCAGCAGGTCGAGGTCGCGGATCAACGCCGCCGGCCGAAGGTCGAAGACGTCGCGCACCGCCGTCGCGATCCGGCCCGCCGGCATCGTCTCGGTGCCGAAGCAGTCGACGTAGAACCCGACCGGTTGCGCCTTGCCGATCGCGTACGCCACCTGCACCTCGCAGCGACTCGCGAGCTCGGCAGCGACGACGTTTTTGGCGACCCAGCGCATGCCGTAGGCGGCCGACCGGTCGACCTTGCTCGGATCCTTGCCGCTGAAGGCGCCGCCACCGTGTCGGGCCATGCCGCCATAGGTGTCGATGATGATCTTGCGTCCGGTGAGCCCGGCATCGCCCATCGGGCCGCCGATCTCGAACCGCCCGGTCGGGTTGACGAGGAGCCGATAGCCACTGTGGTCGATGTCGAACCGGTCGAGCACGGCGTCGACGACATGCTTGCGCACGTCGGGCGTCAGCATCGCGTCGAGGTCGATGTCGGCCGCGTGCTGGGTCGACACCACCACCGTGTCGACGCTCGCCGGCCGATCGCCGTCGTATTCGATCGTCACCTGGGTCTTCGCGTCCGGGCGGAGGTAGGCCATCGTGCCGTCCCGGCGTACGTCGGCCAACCGCTGCGCCAGTCGGTGCGCGATCGTGATCGGCAGCGGCATCAACTCGGGCGTCTCGTCGCAGGCGTACCCGAACATCAGTCCCTGGTCGCCGGCGCCCTGCCGGTCCAACGGATCCGTCGACTGCTCGGTCCGCTCCTCGTAGGCACCGTCGACACCCTGCGCGATGTCGCCGGACTGCGCATCGAGCGAGATCTGGACGCCGCACGACCTGCCGTCGAAGCCCTTCTTCGACGAGTCGTAGCCGATCTGCACGATGCGGTCGCGCACGATGCGGGGGATTTCGGCGTACGCCTCGGTCGTCACCTCTCCGGCGACGACGACGAGCCCAGTGGTGACCAGTGTCTCGATCGCGACCCGACTGCGCGGATCCTCCGCGAGAAGGGCGTCCAAGACACTGTCGCTGATCGCGTCGGCGATCTTGTCCGGATGTCCCTCGGTCACGGATTCGGAGGTGAACAGTCGGCTCACGGTTGTCCCATCTGGTCGGCGGTCCCTTGCGACCAGCCTAACCGCCGAGACCGTTCTGCCGAGATTGCGCGTCCCGCCCGCTCACATGCCGGAACCCGACCGCGTCGGTGGATCCGGCGGGCGAGACGCGCAATCTCGGCGCGAGTGGCGGGGTTAGCCGAGTCGGTGGACGACGGCATCCCAGACCGCGTCGGCGATGTCTTCCTTCGGGCCCGCGGGCACTGCCGTCGCCGAACCGTCGGCGCCGAGGATGACCGCCTCGCTGACCGGCTGGCCGAAGACCTTGCCAGCGCTGACGTCGTTGACCACGAGGAAGTCACACCCCTTGCGGGCCAGCTTGTCGCGGCCATGCTCGAGTACGCCGGCAGCCTCGTCGCCCGTTTCGGCCGCGAACCCGACGATAACCGGCTCCTTGCCGCTGCGACTGGCGACCAACTGCGCGAGGATGTCGGGGTTTTGGGTCAGCTCGATCTGCGGAGCGCCACCGTCGGCGGACCGCTTGATCTTGACGCTGCTGGGTTTGACCGGCCGGAAGTCGGCGGGCGCCGCGGCCATCACGACCGCGTCGGCGTCGACAGCGGCGCCGAGCATCTGCTCGCGCAACTCCTCGGTCGTATCGACCCGGACCACGTCGACGCCACCGGGCGCCGGCACATCGACGTGAGCGGCGACCACGGTGACCGTGGCGCCACGGGCGAGCGCCGTGCTGGCCAACGCGAACCCCTGTCGCCCCGACGAGCGGTTGCCGAGGAACCGAACGGGATCGACGTATTCGCGGGTGCCGCCGGCCGAGATGACGACGTGCCGGCCGACCAGATCGGGCTCGAGACCGTCGACGCCGCGGCGCAGCACGACCCGAAGCAGGTCAAAGATCTGCGCCGAGTCGGGCAGCCGACCCTTGCCACTGTCGGCGCCGGTGAGGCGACCCACGTCGGGCTCCATGACAATGACGCCGCGCTCCCGCAGGAGCTCGACGTTGGCGACGGTCGCCGGATGCTCCCACATCTCGGTGTGCATCGCGGGGACCATCACGACCGGGCAGCGAGCAGTCAACAGCGTGTTGGTGAGGAGGTCGTCGGCGATGCCGTGCGCGGCCTTGGCCAACAGGTTGGCGGTCGCCGGCGCCACCACGACGAGGTCGGCCCGCCGGCCGAGCTCGACATGCGGCACCTCGTGAGCGTCGTCGAAGACCCCCACATGTACGGGATGGCCGGACAGCGCCTCCCAGGTCGCGGCGCCGACGAACTCCAGAGCCGAGGCGGTCGGCGTCACGCGTACGTCGTGCCCGGACTCGGCGAGCCGCCGCAGCAGTCCGCAGACCTTGTAGGCGGCGATCCCTCCGCCCACGCCCAGGATCACGCGAAGACGGCGAGGCGACGTCGCGGAATCGTGCGTGGACGCGGACATGGGCGGCCGGGCGGCCTTAGGCCGTCTTCTCCCCTTCGTCCCCGGCCACGTCGGACTCCTTGATGTCTTCGACCGTCAGCAGGTCGGCCTCGATCTCGCGCAATGCGATCGACAGCGGCTTCTCCTGCACATGGGTGTCGACCAGCGGACCGACGTACTCGAGCAGGCCCTCGCCGAGCTGGGAGTAGTAGGCGTTGATCTGACGAGCCCGCTTGGCACTGTAAAGGACCAACTTGTACTTCGAGTCGGTCTTGGTAAGCAGATCGTCGATGGGCGGGTTGGTGATCCCCTCGGCAGACGCCTGGGTTCCGGACACGGTTGAGCCCTCAATCAGTGTGGTGGGTCGGTTGATCGGCAGCCGATCGCATTAAGGCTACCAACTCCTCGCACGCTTGCTCGACTTCGTGGTTGACGATCGTCACGTCAAACTCCGACTCCGCCGCCAACTCGGTCCGCGCCGACTCGAGACGACGCTCCCGCTCGGCGGCGTCTTCGGTGCCGCGCCCCATCTGACGGCGTATGAGCTCGTCCCACGTGGGCGGGGCCAAAAAGACGAACAACGCCTCCGGCATGGACTGGCGGATCTGGCGAGCACCCTGGAGGTCGATCTCCAAGAGCGCCATCCGTCCGGCGTCGAGCGCGTCGATGACCGGTTGCCGCGGCGTCCCGTAGCGCGCGGCGCCGTGAACCACCGCCCACTCGAGGAGGTCGCCGGCCTCGACCATCTCGTCGAAGCGCCCGCCGTCGACGAAGTGATAGTGCACCCCGTCGATCTCCCCAGGGCGCGGCCGACGCGTCGTCACCGATACCGAGATCCATACCTCGGGATGCCCCTCACGGACGTGAGCGGCCACCGTCCCCTTGCCGACCGCCGTCGGTCCCGCGAGCACGACCAGCCGGGACCGCTCCGACTCAGCCTTGGTCGGCGAACTCACGCTCGAGAGCGGAGATCTGATTGACGCCGAGCCCACGGACCCGGCGCGTCTCGGCGATGCCGATCCGCTCCATCAGCTGTTTGGCTCGGACCTTGCCCAGCCCGGGCATCGACTGCAACAGGTCGAGGACCTTCATCTTGCCGACGACCTCGTTGTGCTGACCCTCGCTCAACACGTCGTGCAGGGACGCACCCGAGTGCTTCAGCCGATTCTTGACCTCGGCACGTTCCCTTCGGGCCGCAGCAGCCTTCTCCAAGGCTGCTTGACGCTGTTCAGGAGTCAGGGGCGGTAGAGCCACGGTTTCACCTCGGGGAGCGGCGGATGAGATCGGCTTCGCATCAGGAAACTAGCGATGGTTGGCCTCGCGGGGCAAACGTTCTGACCAGTTCGGCAGCGATCTGTCGGGACGAAGTGCGTTCTGGAGGCGATCACCGCTCGTTCGTGCCCGAGATGTCCGATTCTACTGTGTCGCCAGTCAGGACGCTGCGCCGCGCGCGCCATGCCCATCTCGTGAATCAAGTCGGGTCAGCTCGTGCAGTGCTCGTCGCCCCACGACTGGGTGTTGGCTTGCGCCTCTTGAACGGCAGCCTGGTCGGCCGACTGCGGGGCACGCATCGCGTCCGCGAGGATCTGGAAGTCGTCGGAGATCTCGTCCGGAGCCTCGTCGGCGAGCTTCTGGATCGTCTCCTGGTCCGGAACCTGGCCCGAACCGACGATGTCCTCGGCCTCGTCGCAGAAGGCATCGTCGCCGGCATCCGTGACCGACGGCTCGGATTGCGGTTCGCTGTCACTGTCGTCGTCCGAATCGCCGCAGGCCGACAGCATTGCGGCCAACGCCATCGGCACGGCGAGCCACTTGACTCGGCGCATCGGGTGCTCCTCAGTTCGTCTTCTCGCTGGTGGACATGGAACAAGGGCGCGGCGTTGGCAGCCGCGCCCTTGTTTCCGTTGGCTGGGGTCAGCTGTCGCAGTTGTCGTCGCCCCAGGACTGGATGTTGCCCTGCGCCTCGGTAACGGCAGCCTGGTCGGCCGACTGCGGGTCGTCCATCGCGTCAGCCAGCACCTGGAAGTCGTCCGAGATCTCGTCCGGAGCCTGGTCGGCGAGCTCCTGGATCGTCTCCTGGTCCGGGATCTCGCCCGAGCCGACGATGTCGTCGGCGTCGCCACAGAAGTCGTCTTCCCCACAACCGACCAACGCGACGGATCCAATCACCACCGAGGCCGCGAAGGCCGCGTACTTCTTCATTCTGGTGTTCTCCTTGTCGTCACTTCCCGGGAAATTTGAGCCGCCCCACTCTGGCACAGCAGCGGTTCATCACACGCACCGGCCCGCTGCCCGAGCGACAGCCCAACGAGGCCGTCAAGCTAGTCGGCTGTCATCGCCCGACGGTTGCACCGAGATTGCTGCGAGATGACCAGTGACGACGGTTCAGGAAGCGAGCGAGTCGGCGATCTCGGCGGCAACATCTTGCAGCGTGGCGGGGTCTGGACCGGCCGACAGAACCGCACGTGACGTTGCCGGAAGCACGTTGGGCAATGCCGATCCGAAGACGCGTCGCAGGTCGTCGACCGTGCCGCCTTGGGCACCGAAACCAGGAGCCAGCAATGGCCCGTTGATGTTCAGATCGTCGTCGGTGTCTTCGGTCGTGGCGCCGACGACGGCACCGATTGATCCCATCGGCTCGATGCCACCGTTGAGCTCGGCGATCTGGCGCAGGATCGCGCCGGCGACCGTGACTGCGCCCTGCGACGCCTGCTGGACCTCGCGTCCTTCGGGGTTGGACGACAAGGTGACGACGAACACACCCCGGTTGTGCTCCAGCGCCATCGAGATGAACGGCTGCAGGGCACCGAAGCCGAGATACGGATGCACCGTGATCGCATCGGCGGCCAGGGACGACGAGGGGCCGAGATAGGCGTCGGCGTACGCGTCGACCGTCGAACCGATGTCGCCACGCTTCACGTCGAGGAGGACGAGGGCGCCGTACTCCTGGGTGGCGCTGATCGCCCGCTCCAACACGGCGACGCCGGCCGAACCGTGGCGCTCGAAGAACGCCGACTGGGGCTTGATGACTGCGATCCGATCGGCCAACGACTCGACGACCGTCATGGTGAAGCGTTCCAAGCCGTACGCGGTATCGGGCAGCCCCCAGGCGTCGAGCAACGCCGCATGCGGATCGAGGCCGACACACAACGGTCCTCGCTCGTCCATCGCGGCTCGCAGTCGGACGCCGAACGGCTCACTCATGCTTCTCCTCTGCGTTGATGCGCAAGGCCGATCACCTCGGCGGGCTTGCCGAAACCACGGCGAGCGAGCTCCCCGGCAAGCTCGGCCGCCACTCGCATCGGCGCCGATGGATCGTGAAACGTGACGGTACCGACCTGGACCGCGGAGGCGCCCGCGAGCAAGAACTCGAAGGCGTCGGCCCCGGTGCGGATGCCGCCGATGCCGATGATCGGCACGTCGGGCATCGCCGCGTGCACCTGCCAAACGCAGCGCACCGCGACTGGTCGGATCGCCGGACCCGAGAGGCCACCGGTCACACCGCCGAGCGTCGGGCGCAGCGTGTCGGGATCGATCGTGATGCCGAGCAGGGTGTTGATCATCGAGAGTCCGGTCGCGCCCGCGTCCATGACAGACTCGGCGATCGACACGATGTCGGTCACGTCGGGAGACAGTTTGGCGAACACCGGAATGTCCGACGGCACCTCTCGGCGGACGGCGCCGATCACGTTCGAAGCCTGGCCCGGATCGCAGGCGAACACGAGGCCGCGGTTTTCGACGTTGGGACACGAGATGTTGACCTCGATCGCCGTGACGCCGGGGCTCGCGCTGACACGGCCGGCGAGCTCGACGAACTCCCCGACCGCCGATCCCGCGATCGAGACGATCGGCCGAGCGCCGCGATCGACCAGCCACGGCAGGTCGTCGGCCAAAAATGCGTCGATGCCAGGACCTTGCAGACCGATCGAGTTGAGCATGCCCGACGGGGTCTCCGCCATTCGCGGGGTCGGCCGGCCGGATCGTGGCGCCAGCATGATCGACTTGGTGACGATCGCACCCAGCTCGGCGACGTCGAAGAACTGGTCGAGCTCGCGCCCGGCCGCGGCGCATCCGGAGGCCGTCATGACCGGGTTGGGCAGCGCGACGCCCGCGAGGTCGATGGCGAGGTCCACGTCGACCATCAACGCCCACCCCCGTCCTTCGCGTCGAGATTGCGCGTCCTTCCCACTTCTTCGCACCGACATTGCGCGTCTTGCCGCGTCCACATGGGCAGGCTGCTCATACGCCTCTCCCCCACGTGTCCTCGGGGATGGTGCCGACGGCGTCCCAGCGCACCCGATCGCCTGAGAAGACCGGCCCCTCAACGCAAGATCGGACCATGCGAGTGAAACCGTCGTCGCCGATCACCGGCAGCACGCACGTCATGCAGACGCCGACGCCGCAGGCCATCGCCTCCTCGACAGCGCACTGGCTGTCCGCACCGAGGTCGGTCGCCACGGCGCTGACGGCTCGCAGCATCGCCATCGGCCCACACGCATAGACCGCTCGGGCTCGCGCATCGCGGATCAGCTGGGGAAGTACGTCGGTAACGCGCCCGGTCACGCCAGCCGAGCCGTCTTCGGTCGTCACGGCGATCGAGTCGGCGACCCGGTCAGCCTCGGCCACGCCGAACAGTCGAGACTCGGTTGCCGCTCCCAGCACCAGGTGTACGGCGCAGCCGCGTTCGCGGAGTCGGTCGGCGAGCCTGAACATCGGGGCGCTGCCATATCCGCCGGCGACGAGTACGCATGGTCGGGGGGCGTCCGGGAGCGCGAACGGCCGGCCCAACGGAGCCACGATGTCGACCAGGTCGCCGGGTCGTAGGTCGGCGAGCCAGGCCGTGCCCTTGCCGTGGACGGCGAGCACGATCTCGACGGTCTCGGCACCCGGATCGGCGCGGTAGATCGAGAAGGCCCGTCGCAGCAGCATCGCCGACTCCGGTCCGCCCACGGCCAACGCCGCGAACTGCCCCGCCCGTACCCGCTCGGCAACGCCAGAGGCGGCCAGCACGAGCCGGAAGTAATCCCCGGCAGAGGCGATCGAAACGACCTCAGCCCGTGCCTGCACCGGCCCACTGTGGGCTTGCGCATCAACCGCGTGTGTAACCGTCATCGGAGCGTCACGCCCCATGACTGTAGGGGTCTGACGTCCACCTCGCCGGAGCGGAGCGCCTCGATGCCCTGCACCGCGGCCGCGAGGCCTTGGACCGTCGTGATGCAGGGAATGTTGGCGCGGACGGCCGCGGTGCGGATCTCGTAGCCGTCCATGCGTGGGCTGCCACCCACGGTCGTGCCGTGCGGAGTGTTGACGATCAGGTCGATGTCGCCGTCGAGGATCTTGGTCACGATCGTCGATCGCTCCGGTGTCGCGTCGGGCGGCAGTTCCGAGAGCTTGCGGATCACCCGCGCGTCGACGCCGTTGCGCCGCAGGACGGCCGCCGTGCCCGTCGTGGCGAGGATCTCGAAGCCCAGGTCGGCCAGCCGCTTGATCGGGAAGATCATGTGCCGCTTGTCGCGGTTGGCCATCGAGACGAACGCCGTGCCCTTGATCGGCAGGGTGCCGAAGGTCGCGACCTGCGCCTTCGCGAACGCCGTCCCGAACCCTGCGTCGATGCCCATCACCTCCCCGGTCGAGCGCATCTCCGGCCCGAGCACGGTGTCGACGGTCTTGCCGTCGATGGTGCGGAACCGGTTGAACGGCATCACGGCTTCCTTGACCGCGATCGGCGCACCGCTCGGGAGGTCGCCGCCGTCGCGATCGGCCGGGAGGATGCCCTCGTCGCGCAGGCTCGCGATCGTGGCGCCGAGCATGACCCTGGCGGCGGCCTTGGCGAGCGGGGTCGCGGTCGCCTTCGACACGAACGGCACGGTGCGCGAGGCACGTGGATTGGCCTCGAGCACGTAGAGCACGTCAGAGGCCAGCGCGTATTGCACGTTGATCAGGCCGCGTACGCCGACGCCCTCGGCGATCGCCTCGGTGGACCGCCGAATCCGTTCGATCTCGTCCGCGCCCAGTGTGATCGGCGGGATGGCGCACGACGAGTCGCCGGAGTGGATGCCGGCCTCCTCGATGTGCTCCATGACACCGCCGAGGAAGAGCTCATGCCCGTCGTACAACGCGTCGACGTCGATCTCGACTGCGTCATCGAGGAACCGGTCGACCAGCACCGGGTGCTCTGGGGAGATCTGTGTCGCGCGTTCGATGTACGCCTCGAGCCCCTCGTCGTCATCGACAATCTCCATGCCGCGGCCGCCGAGCACATACGACGGTCGGACGAGGACCGGGTAGCCGACCTCGTCGGCGATCCGCTTCGCGCCGGCGAACGACGTGGCGGTGCCGTGTTTGGGCGCCGGCAGATCGGCCTCGGCCAAGACGTCGCCGAACGACCCGCGGTCCTCGGCGAGATGGATCGCGCCCGGCGAGGTGCCGACGATGGGCACGCCCTCATCGGCGAGGCCCTGCGCGAGGCCGAGTGGCGTCTGACCGCCGAGCTGCACGATGACACCGGCGATCGGCCCGGCCTGCCGCTCGGCGTGCACGATCTCGAGTACGTCCTCCAGCGTCAGCGGCTCGAAGTAGAGCCGGTCGGAGGTGTCGTAGTCGGTGGAGACGGTCTCCGGGTTGCAGTTGATCATGATCGTCTCGTAGCCGGCCGCGGTGAGCGCCTGCGAGGCGTGCACGCATGAGTAGTCGAACTCGATGCCCTGCCCGATCCGGTTCGGCCCGCTGCCGAGGATCAGTACGGCGGGCTTGTCGCGCGGCTCGACCTCGGTCTCCTCGTCGTAGGAGGAGTAGTGGTACGGCGTCCGCGCGGCGAACTCGGCCGCGCACGTGTCGACGGTCTTGTATACCGGCCGGATGCCGAGCGCGTGCCGGACGCCGCGTACGACCTCGTCCCGCATCGCCCGCAGCGTGCCGATCTGCGCGTCGGAAAAGCCGTGTCGCTTCGCGAGGCGGAGCAGCTCCGGAGTCAGCTCCGGTGGCGCCGCGACCTGGCCGGCGATCTCGTCGACCAGGACCAGCTGGTCGAGGAACCACGGGTCGATGCCGGTCGCGTCGTAGAGCTGTTCGATGGTCGCGCCGGCCCGGATAGCGTCCATGACCACCCGCAGCCGGCCGTCGTGCGGCGTGCGTACTCGCTCGAGGAGATCGTCGGCGCTGCCGGGTGGCTCGGCCCACGAGAACGCGGCGTCGGAGCGCTCCAGCGACCGCAACGCCTTGTTGAGCGCCTCGGTGAAGTTGCGGCCGATCGCCATCGCCTCGCCGACCGACTTCATGTGCGTGGTCAGCGTGGGATCGGCGGCCGGAAACTTCTCGAACGCGAACCTCGGCACCTTGACGACGACATAGTCGAGCGTCGGCTCGAAGCTCGCCGGCGTCTCCTGCGTGATGTCGTTGGGGATCTCGTCGAGCGTGTAGCCGATGGCGACCTTGGCGGCGATCTTGGCGATCGGGAACCCGGTGGCCTTCGAAGCGAGCGCACTCGATCGCGAGACCCGGGGGTTCATCTCGATGACGACGACCCGGCCAGTGTCGGGCTGCACGGCGAACTGGATGTTGCAGCCCCCGGTGTCGACGCCGACCGCGCGGATGATGCCGATCGCGATGTCGCGCAGCCGCTGGTATTCGCGGTCGGTCAGCGTCATCGCCGGCGCGACCGTGATCGAGTCGCCGGTGTGGACGCCCATCGGGTCGACGTTTTCGATCGAGCACACGATCACGACGTTGTCGGCCCGGTCGCGCATGACCTCGAGCTCGTACTCCTTCCAGCCGAGGATCGACTCCTCGAGGAGCACCTCCTTGGTGGGACTCGCATCGAGCCCAGCCGTGACGATGCGACGCAGGTCGGCCTCGTCGTACGCCAGGCCGGATCCGGCGCCGCCCATGGTGTAGGACGGGCGTACGACGACGGGGTAGCCAAGCGTGTCGACCGCGTCGATGCACTCCTCGATCGAGTGGCAGATCGCCGACTGGGCCACCTCGGCGACCCACTCGCTCGGCAGCGACTCGACGATGCGCTTGAACGACTGACGGTTCTCCCCCGACTCGATCGCCTCGATCGACGCGCCGATCAGCTCGACGCCGTAGTCCTCCAGCACGCCTTCCTTGGCCAGACTGACCGCGGCGTTGAGGGCGGTCTGGCCGCCGAGCGTGGCGAGCAGCCCGTCGGGGCGCTCCTTGGCGATGACCTTCGCGACAAACTCCGGCGTGATCGGCTCGACGTACGTCGCGTCGGCGAACTCCGGGTCGGTCATGATCGTCGCCGGGTTGCTGTTCACCAGCACCACCCGGATGCCCTCCGCCCGCAGCACCCGGCACGCCTGGGTGCCGGAGTAGTCGAACTCGCACGCCTGACCGATGACGATCGGGCCCGACCCGATGACCAGGACGCTCGTGATGTCCTCGCGCTTCGGCATCAGAGCTCACCGCCCATCAGCGAGACGAACCGGTCGAAGAGGTACGCCGCATCGTGCGGCCCGGCGGCCGCCTCCGGGTGGTACTGGACCGAGAACGACCTGAGCTGCCCGTCGGGTGACCGCAGCTCGAGGCCCTCGACGACGTCGTCGTTGAGGCAGACGTGCGAGACGGTGACCACGCCGTACGTTGTCTCAACTGGCACATCCAGCGACGCGGCTGGCCATTGAACGGCGAACCCGTGGTTGTGTGCCGTCACCTCGACCTTGCCGGTCGTGCGGTCCATCACCGGCTGGTTGATGCCGCGGTGGCCGTAGGTCAGCTTGTACGTCCCGAAGCCGAGCGCCCGACCGAAGAGCTGGTTGCCGAAGCAGATGCCGAAGTACGGGATGCCGCGCTCGAGCGCGGCGCGCAGCAGCTCGACCTGGCCGGTGGTGGCGGCCGGGTCGCCGGGACCGTTGGAGAAGAACAGCCCGTCCGGCTGCACCGCGAGCACGTCGTCGAGCGAGGCAGTGGCGGGCAGCACGTGCGTCTCGATGCCGCGCTCGCTCAGCATCCGCGGGGTGTTGGCCTTGATGCCGAGGTCGAGGGCGGCGACGGTGAACCGCTTCTCGCCTGCGGCCGGGACGACGTACGGCTCGCTCGTGCTGACCTCGGCGGAGAGGTTGGCGCCCGACATCTCGGCCGAGCCGCGCACCCGCTCCAGCAGCGCCTCGGACGAGGTCTCGGTCGAGGAGATGCCGACGCGCATGGCGCCGCGCTCGCGCAGGTGCCGGGTCAGGGCGCGGGTGTCGATGCCGCTGATGCCGACGACGCCCTGGTCGCGGAGCGCGTCGTCGAGGGACCGCCGTGACCGCCACGAGGACGGCCGCCGGGCCGGGTCGCGGACGACGTACCCGCTCACCCAGATCTTCGAGGACTCGGGGTCCTC
>DASQKI010000079.1:0-139616 GCA_035630615.1 Nocardioidaceae bacterium | reverse complement strand
CCATCTCGCGTTGTTGGCCCACTCCGAGATGTATCTGCACGATGCCGAGGTGATCGACGACGGAGTCGAGGTCAACCTGCTCGCGCCGTTCGTTCGCTTCATTACCGACGGCGTCGACGATGGCAGCCTGACCGGCATCGATGAGCCGTGGCCCTACGCGGCGCTGCTGTTCGGCGCAGTCGTGCTGCCGTACGTGCACCTTCGGGTGCATCACGCCGAGTGGGGGTGGACGCCGGAGCGTACGCGGGCCTACGTCCTCGACCTGGTCGGCCGCGGCTACCTCCCGCGACCGGCCTGAGTCGTCAGGCACTCTGCCGATCGGGCGCCCGGGCCGGTGAGGATCGCGACCTGGTCGCAGCATGGTGGTCACCTCCCGGATCATCGGACGACGCCGTAGTGGAGGTGGGTCACGCCCGGTGCCGGGACGGCTTCGGCCAGACGGAGCTGCACGTGGTCCGGGAGCTCCTGGAAGAAGGGGCGGCCGGCGCCGAGCAGGATCGGCACCTGATGGAGAACCAACTCGTCGACGAGCCCGGCCTTCAACGCCTCGGTGACGACGCCGCCACCCATGAGGCCGACATCCTTGTCGCCGGCAGCCTCGCGAGCCGCCGCGATCGCGTCATCGATGCCGGTTGTTACGAAGGTCTGGCGGTCAGTGATCTCCGGCGCCGGGCGATGACTGAGGACGACCAGCGGGGCGGTCGGGTGCGGACTGCCACCTCCAAAGCCGCCGGAGTCGTCGTAGGTGTTGCGCCCAGCCACGATCGCACCGACGCGTCCGGCGAGGGCATCGAAGACCCGGACACTGGGCTCACTGAGCTTGAAGCCGTCGAACACCTGACTGCGTGTGTCGCCGTCGAAGTACCAGTCGAAGAGCATCGCTCCGTCTCCGAGCCCTCGCTCGGGACCGGGATCGCGACCGGTGATGTAACCGTCGACCGAGACTGCCAGACCGCTGATGACCTTGTTCATTTCCGTTACCTTTCGAAGTTCCTTTAAGAGACTCTGTGACCGTAACAGATCGGAGTTCCGTAAGGGAACCCCAATTGCTAGACTGCTTTCATGCAACGCACCAGCTTCGGAGAAATGGCCTGCTCCATCGCGCGCACCCTCGACGTGATCGGTGAGCCATGGTCGCCGTTGATCCTGCGGGACGTGTGGGTCGGGATGAACCGGTTCGACCAACTCCAGGCCGACCTCGGGATATCGCGCAAGGTGTTGACCGAGCGACTCAACCACCTCGTCGACCACGGCGTCCTCGAGCGCCGTCCCTACGACAAGCGTCCACGCTACGAATATCACCTGACAGCGAAGGGCTCCGAACTCGTCGACCTCCTCATCGTCATGACAGGTTGGGGGGACAAGTGGCTCGCCGGGGAGGCCGGCCCGCCGGTGCTCTACCGCCATCGCGCGTGCGGTGAGATCAGCAGCGTCGACCTACGCTGCGCCCACTGTGGGGAGCCGATGCACGGAGGCGACGTCGAGGCGCTGGCAGGGCCGGGCGCAGCCGGGTGATCTAGGTAGCGCTCTGCTGTGAGCAGATTGCCTTGGTTCGCGCCTGTAGGGAGCCGGAGGATCGACGGCATGACGACCGCCGTAGCCGAACCCTCGTACGCGACACTCGATGACCAACTGGCGACCCGGCTGCTCCACCAGCGCATCATCGTCTTGGGCACGGAGGTCGACGACCCGGTCGCCAACCGGCTGTGCGCCCAACTCCTGCTGCTGTCCGCCGAGGACCCGCGCACCGACATCAGCCTCTACATCAACTCGCCCGGCGGCTCGGTCAGCGCCGGCCTGGCGATCTACGACACGATGCAGCTGATCCCCAACGACGTCAGCACCCTCGCGATGGGGCTGGCCGCCAGCATGGGTCAGTTCCTTCTCTGCGCCGGCACTCCCGGCAAGCGCTACAGCCTGCCGCACGCCCAAGTCCTGCTGCACCAGGGCTCGGCCGGCTTCGGTGGCTCGGCGGCCGACATCGAGATCTACGCCCAGCAGCTGGAGCGGACCAGCGCGCTGATGACGCGACTGACGGCCGACCTCATCGGACAGCCGGTCGACAAGGTCGAGCAGGACAGCCTGCGGGACCGCTGGTTCGACGCGGAGGCGGCCCTCGAGTACGGCTTCATCGACCACATCGTGGAGCGGGTCACCGACGTACGCCCCGCAGCCATCGATCGGAAGGCAGGGATCTGACGATGTCGCAATACACCATCCCCACCGTCGTCGAGCAGACCACGAGAGGCGAACGCGCGTACGACATCTTCTCCCAGATGCTGTCGGAGCGGATCGTCTTTATCGGCACCGAGATCGACGACGGAGTGGCCAACGTCGTGATGGCGCAACTGCTCCACCTCGAGTACGCAGCCCCCGACCGGGAGATCGGCCTCTACATCAACTCCCCCGGCGGCTCGTTCAGCGCGATGACGACGATCTACGACACGATGCAGTTCGTCCGACCGGACGTCGCCACGATCTGCATGGGACAGGCCGCGTCCGCGGCGGCGGTCTTGCTCGCGGCCGGTGCGCCGGGCAAGCGCTCGGTGCTCCCGCACGCGAAGGTCGTGCTGCAACAGCCGTCGAGCCAGGCGCGCGGGGCGCTCCCGGATCTGGCCGTCCAGGCCCGCGAAGTGAGCCGGATCCGGACCGCGATGGAGGAGATCCTCAGCGAGCACACTGGACACTCGACCGCGAAGATCCGCAATGACACCGACCGGGACCTGACGCTCACGGCGCAGGAAGCCGTCGATTACGGCCTGGCCGACCGGGTGCTGGCTCGCCGCGAGGCAATGGCGCTCGAATCGGTCAGCGCCTGATCGTCGGTCATCCCCACGTCGTACTGCTCGCGCTGGAGCCGGGGGACATCGGCATGCGGCAGGACGAACGGATGCAGATGTCTCGGATGCTGCTCCTGGGCGTCGGACGTCCGCTCGGTCACGCGGCCAGGCAGACCGGGTCGCCCGAGCCGCCGGGCATGCCGGACCCGCGCCGACGGGACGTGACCCGGATCGACTCCAGCCGTACGACGGGCGCACGGTCGCGACCCTCGAAGGCGGGGCGGCGGACGTCGGCCAGCAGGTCAGCGAGGTCGACGTCGAGGGCGTCGCAGAGCGCGTCGAGGATCTCGGACGAGGCCTCCTTGCGGCCACGCTCGAGCTCGGACAGGTATTGCATCGACACGCGGGCGGCGGCAGCCACGTCGGCCAGCGTCCGGCCCTGCTCGAGCCGGGTCCGGCGGAGCCCGTCGCCGAGCACCCTCCGCAGCAGCGGCCGCGGTGGCCGACGACGTTTGCCCGGGTCGATCGTGGGTGGCTGCGCCATATCCCGACAGTACGGTCGCCGCCGATGCCACCGGAAGCGAGTTTCGCCCCCAGCGTAAGAAGTTGTCAGGCGGCTCCCTCGAGCCCCGCGAGTGGCGCAACGTCGTCGCGAATCCGGCCCTACAGCGACGACCGTGCGCCACTCGGCGAAGGGGTCGGCGGTCCGGCGAAGGGGTCGGCCGTCAGGCGAAGGGGTCGGCGGCCTCGGCCTTCTCGACCAGGAGGGCCGGCGGCTCGAAGCGGTCGCCGTAGGCTGCCGCGAGTTCACGGGCCCGCGCGACGAAGCCGGCCGGGCCGCCCTCGTACCCGTTGATGTGCTGCAGCGCGCCCCCGAAGCACGGCGGGAACCCGATGCCGAAGATCGACCCGATGTTGGCGTCCGGCACCGAGCGGAGTACGCCTTCGGCCAGACATCGCACGGTCTCGATCGACATGATGAACGTCAGCCGCTCCTGCATGTCGACGAACGACAGCGGCCCCTCACCTGTCACCGGATCCGACCTGTCGCCAGCAAAGTGCTCCCATAGCCACGGCCACAATTGCTTCGGCTGGCCCTCCGGGTAGTCGTAGAAGCCGGCGCCCGCGGCCTTGCCGGTGCGCTCGAACTCGTCGACCATCCGATCGACGACCGCCATGCCCGGATGCTCGGTGTGAGTCACGCCGTCCGACTCGGCCGCCGCCTTTGCCTCCTTGGCGATCTTGCGCGGCAGCGTCAGGGTCACCTCGTCGATCATCGCGAGCGGCGGCGCCGGGAAGCCAGTCGTCACGGCGGCCTTCTCGATCGACGCCGGATTGACGCCCTCGCCGAGCATCGCCGCGCCCTCCATGACCAGCGAGCCGAACACCCGCGAGGTGAAGAAGCCGCGTGAGTCGTTGACGACGATCGGAGTCTTCTTGATCTGCTGGACGTAGTCGTAGGCCTTCGCCAGCGCGACATCCGACGTCTTCCCACCCACGATGATCTCGACCAGCGGCATCTTGTCGACCGGCGAGAAGAAGTGGATGCCGATGAAGTCGTCCTGCCGCTGCACGCCGGTAGCGAGCTCGGTGATCGGCAGCGTCGACGTGTTGGAGCCGAGCAGCGCGTCCGACTCCACGCGGTCTTCGATCTCGCCAAACACCCGGTGCTTGAGTGCCACATCTTCGAAGACAGCCTCGATGACCATGTCGCAGCCGGCGAGGTCGGCGTTGTCGGCCGTCGGGTGGATCCGACCCAGGATCTCGTCGCGCTTGTCGGGCGTCGAGCGGCCCTTGTCGACCTGCTTGTCGAGAATCTTCTGCGAGTACGCCTTGCCCTTCTCGGCCGCCTCGATGCTGACGTCCTTGAGTACGACGTCGATGCCCGCCTTGGCCGACACGTACGCGATGCCGGCGCCCATCATCCCGGCGCCGAGGACCGCGACCTTCGTGGCCTTCCACCTCGGGGGCTCCGACGGCCGCGAGCCGCCGGCGTTGATGTGATTGAGGTCGAACCAGAACGCCTGCGCCATGTTCTTGAACGTCTGCCCCACGATCAGGTCGACGAGATAGCGCGACTCGATCCGGGTCGCGGTCTCGAAGTCGACCTGCGCACCCTCGACCGCGGCCGACATGATGTTGCGCGGCGCGGGGTACGGCGCGCCCTTGGTCTGCTTGCGGAGATTGCCGGGGAACGCGGGGAGGAACTGCGCCAGCTTCGGGTTGCTCGGCTTGCCGCCGGGCATCCGGTAGCCGTCTCGATCCCACGGCTGAGTCGCCGCGTCGGCGTCGTCCTTGTGGTCGGCGATCCAGGCCTTCGCGGCTGGCATCAGGTCGTCGAGGCTCGCGACCAGCTCGTCGACCAGACCGGTGTCCTTGGCCCGAGCCGGCTTCATGCGAGGCCCCTGCAACAGCACGTCCATGAGGGCCTTCTGCAGGCCGAACATCCGGACCGTACGGGTGACGCCACCGCCGCCGGGCAGCAGGCCCAGCGTGACCTCGGGCACTCCGAACTCGCTGCGCCCGTCGTCGACCGCGATCCTCCGGTGGCACGCCAGCGCGATCTCGAGGCCGCCGCCGAGCGCAGTGCCGTTGAGCGCAGCCACCACCGGCTTGCCGAGCGTTTCGAGCGTA
Organism: Nocardioidaceae bacterium; assembly: GCA_035630615.1. Lineage (GTDB taxonomy): Bacteria > Actinomycetota > Actinomycetes > Propionibacteriales > Nocardioidaceae > DATFRX01. The sequence continues at coordinate 134,202 of DASQKI010000079.1, read as the reverse complement.
CGTAGCTGCGCCTTGATCTCCTCGACCTCCTCGAAGATGCGAGGTGCGTCGGCCTTGGTCGCCCGCATCATCAGGCCCAGGTCGCCGCCGGCGAAGAAGGTCTTCTTGGCGCTGGTCACGATGACGCCGGTGATGTCGTCACGCTCGGCGACCAGGCGGTCGACGGCGACCCGCATGCCACGCGTGTAGCGCTCGTTCATCGTGTTGGCCCTCTGCTCCGGGTCGTCGAGCACCAAGGTGACGATGCCGCCGTCGCCGCGCTCGTACCGAACGGCTTCAGTCATGTGTAGTCCTTCCCATCTGTCGCGCCGAGATTGCGCCAATGTCCCGCCGCCGTCTGCCCATCTGCACGTTCGTGTGGTCTGGGCGGGACACTGGCGCAATCTCGGCGCAAAGGAGTGGTCACAGTGCCTCCACGACCGTCGCGCAGCCCATGCCACCGCCGACGCAGAGCGTGGCCAGCCCGTATCGCAGGTCGCGGCGGTGCAGCTCGTCGATGAGCGAGCCGAGGATCATCGCGCCGGTCGCACCGAGCGGGTGACCCATCGCGATCGCGCCGCCGTTGACGTTGACGATGTCGTGCGGCACCGAGAGGTCTTTCATGAACCGAAGCACGACCGCGGCGAACGCCTCGTTCATCTCGATCAGATCGAGGTCGGAGACTTCCAACCCCGCCTTGGCGAGCGCCTTGCGACTGGCCGGCGCCGGCCCGGTCAGCATGATGGTCGGCTCCGAGCCGCTCACGGCCGTGGCGAGGATCCGAGCCCGCGGCGTCAGTCCGTTGCGTCGGCCGGCCTCCTCGCTCCCCACCATGACCAGGCTGGCGCCGTCGACGATGCCGGAGGAGTTGCCGGCATGATGGACGTGGTCGATCTTTTCGACCCAGTGGTACTTCTCGAGCGCCACCGAGTCGAAGCCGCCGTGCTCACCGACGGCGGCGAACGACGGCGGGAGGCCGGCCAGCGACTCGACGGTGGTGTCCGGCCGGATGAACTCGTCGTGGTCGAGGACGGCGATCCCGTTGCGGTCGACGACCGGCACCAGCGACTCGCCGAACCAGCCGTTCGCGGTCGCCTTGGCGGCCCTGGCCTGCGACTCCGCCGCAAAGGCGTCAACCGCCGTCCGGTCGTAGCCCTCCATCGTCGCGATCAGGTCGGCGCTGATGCCCTGGGGGATGAAGTCGGTCTGAAATGCCGTCTCCGGGTCGGTGTACCAAGCGCCGCCGTCCGACGCCATCGGCACCCGGCTCATCGACTCGACTCCACCGGCGAAGATCAGGTCCTCCCAGCCCGACCGCACCCTGGCGGCGGCCTGGTTGACCGCCTCGAGGCCCGACGAGCAGAACCGGTTGAGCTGCACGCCGGCCACGGTGTAGGGCAGGCCGGCCGCGAGCGCAGCGGTCTTGGCGATGTCGCCGCCCTGGTCGCCGATCGGCGACACCACTCCGAGGACGACGTCTTCGACCTGCGCCGGATCGAGCCCGGGATTGCGGCGCTGAATCTCCTCGATAAGCCCGGTGATCAGCGTGATCGGCTTGACCTCGTGCAGCGAGCCGGACTTCTTACCGCGCCCGCGCGGGGTCCGAATCGCGTCGTAGACGTACGCCTCGGTCATGGAAGGGTCCTCTACCGTCGGTTGTCGCTCGGCCGTCGGGTTGTTACTGGACAGTAAACCCGCATATCGATTCTGACACCGGTGCTGTCACGGTGGAAGGGAACGGCCTGTGGCATCCGTCATGTCGGCGGCCGACCGTAGCGCCGATACGTGACGTATGCACCACCGACCGGGGTCGCGTGGTGCATGCGTCACGTTCGCTAGGCCGCGTACGCAGCCTCCTCGGCGGGTCCGGCCCGGGCCGGGGGACCACGTCGCGCAGGAAGCCGTCGTACCTGTCCGGCCAGGACGACGTGTCCGCCGAACGTCGGGGCGACAAGCGACGGTCGAGTCGACGGTGTGACGGCCACCGGCGTCAGCGAGCGGCGCACCACACGGATGCCTCGGCCGCCGACGCGGGTCCACGTCCGGACCGCATACTCGGCACCGATCAGGAGGACACCGGCGACGGCGGCGTCGGTCCAGTAGTGGTTGCCGGTGGCGACGATGACCAGCAGCGTGATCATCGGGTGCGCGATCCAGAGCCAGCGCCAACGTGAGCGGCTGACCCGGATGATGCCCATCGCGACCACGACGGCCCAACCGAAGTGCAGGCTCGGCATCGCGGCGAACTGGTTCGCGACGCTGTCGGCGTTCGGCGCCGAGCTGTAGACGTTCGGTCCGTACATCGCAGCCGTGTCGACAAAGCCGAAGCCGTGCAGCATCCGGGCCGGCGCCAGCGGGAAGGCAGCGTGAACCATCAGCGCCATCGCGGTCAGCAACGCCATCGACGTCCGGATCCGGCGGTAGTCGTCGCGAGACCGGACGAACAGCCATACAAGGAACAGCGCCGTCAACGGGAAGTGCACCGTGGCGTAGTAGATGTTGGCCAGTCGCGTGACGGTCTCGCTCGACAGCATGAGCTGCTGCAGACCGAGCTCGCTCGGCAGGCCGACCGCATGCTCCCAGCCGATCAGCTCGGAAGCGTGATCAAGCGCCTCCGCGCTCGAGTGGCCGACCAGGAGCCGGCCGAAGCGATACGCGAGGAACAACGAAACGACGACCAACAGCTCGAGGGCGATCGAGCGCGCGAGTGCCACTCGCCGCTCTCGCCTTGTCGCTGTCATGATCGTCCTCTCGAAGTGTCTGTGTTCGGTTGGTTTCCAGCCTGGTGATCCGGACCTGCCTGCGATATGGGGTTAGACCCCAAACGCACCGGGGCCTAGCCCCACTCCCTCGTGGGGATCACCTAGCCCGAATGGGGGAGGTCGGCGCGGCCGTCGATCTCGCGCCGCCGGCGCGCTGACGTTGTCAGGAGATCGACAGGTCGCCGCCGATACGTCAGCCGGGCGATCGCGTACGGCGTGTAGCTCGACATCATCGGCGTCTCCCATCGGAATGAGATCTGATGTGTCGAGACTCCTACCCTGAGGATGACGCTCCCATCGGAATAACGCCTTATCTTTTTCGGAGCCCGCCGCGCAGACCCTTAGATAAGGCCTCATGAGGCCCCTCACCGCGACGCTCATCTCGGCCTCCCGTCTCGTCCTTTGTTTACCCTTTCGACCGAGCACGCCGCACGACACGGGGATGGGCCCCGAAAGACCCTGGGCCCACCCCCACCTCGCCTCAGGGATCGGGGCTCAGCGAGACCGCGACGGCGACCAGAACCGGTCGCCGATGTCCAGGGCCAGCGCCGGTACGAGCAGCGAACGGACCACGAACGTGTCGAGCAGCACACCGAGCGCCACGACGACGCCGAGCCCGATCATGAACACGATCGGCATGACGGCCAACACCGAAAACGTCGCGGCCAGCACCAGTCCCGCGCTGGTGATCACGCCTCCGGTGGCGATCAGGCCGCGGGCCACACCCAGTCGGTGGCCGACGTGTCCGACCTCCTCTCGCACCCGTGACATCAGGAAGATCGTGTAGTCGACGCCGAGCGCAACCAGGAAGACGAACGCCAGCAGTGGCAGCGAGACGTCGACCGCGTCGAACCCCATGGCACGCATCAGCAACCCACCGGCGCCGAGCGCTGCCGCGTACGACAACAGCACCGTGCCGAGCAGCACCAGGGGTCCGACGACGGACCGCAGCAGCGCCATCAGGACCAGCACCACCACGATCAGGACGAACGGAATGACCAGCCACGCGTCGCGCGAGGCGGCCGTCGCGAGGTCCATCGCCTCGGCAGTGGGTCCGCCGACGACGGCATCCGACGCGCCGATGTCGTCGAGCTTGTGCCGGAGCGCTTCGACGGTCGCCTCCGCCTCGGGCGAGTCGGAGGCGTCGGTGAGTACGGCCTCGAAACGGACCCGGCTGCCGTCTGTCGACGGCTGCGGCGAGGAGACCCGTTCGACGCCGTCCACGTCGGCAATCGCCGCTCGCACGTCGGTCGCGGTCGCCGCGTCGGCGAGTACCTCGGCGGGTGCCGAGCTGCCCGCCGGAAAGTGCTGCGACAGAATCCGCTGACCCGTGACCGAGTCGGGTGTCGTCGCGAACTTCTGCTCATCGGTGGTCCCGATGTTGAGTCCGATCGTCGACAGGGCCAGCACGGCGAGGCCGACGGCGGTCAGCCGCCACACGGTGCGCGGCGAGCGTGCGACGACGGCCGCGATCCGGGACCAGGCGCCGTGCCAGCGGCTGGTGTCGTCGTCGGTCGCCGCGTCCGGGTCGACTCGCGGCACGAACGGCCAAAACACCCAGCGACCCAGCAGCGTGAGGACCATCGGAAGCACCGTCAGCATCGCGATCGCCGCGAAGCCGACGCCGATCGCACACACCGCGCCGAGGCTGCGGGTCGAGTTGATGTCGGCCAGCATCAGGCAGCTCAGGCCCAAGACGACCGTGGCCGACGAGGCGAGGATCGCCGGTCCGGCCCGCCGGATTGCCTGCCGCATCGCCGCGTGTCGGTCGGACTGCCGGTGCAACTCCTCCCGATAGCGCGCGATCAGCAGCAGGGCGTAGTCGGTGCCGACACCGAAGACCAAGATCGGCAGGATGCCACCGCTCTGACCGTCGACGGGCAGACCGGCGTGCTTGCCGAGGAGGTAGATCGCGACCTCCGCCAGCATCATCGCCACGCCGATGCTGACCAACGGGACCAACCACAGCACCGGACTGCGGTAGATGAGCAGCAGCAGGAGCGCAACGACCAGGACCGAGGCACCGAGGATCCGGCCGTCGACGCCATCGAAAGCACCGATGACGTCGTAGCGTGTCGCCGCCGGCCCTGTGACCGTGGCGTCGAGGCCGTCCGGCGCCTGATCGTCGACGATCGCCCGGATCTCCTCGAAGCGCGTCCGATCTCCATCGGCCAGAGTATCGATGCCGAAGGCGAGCGACGCCGCCTCGCCGTCGTCGGAGAATCGCGACGGCGACACCCGGCCGTCCGCGGCATACGCAGCCAGCTCGGTCCGGGCCGTTGCGACGGCGTCGCGGTCGGCGGCGGTCAGGCCACCGTCACGTACGTAGACCACCGTGGCGGACACGACACCATCGGCGTCGAAGGAAGGCAGCTCCTCCTCGACCCGGGTCGACTCCGCACCCCGGGGCAACTGGGCCGTAGGGCCGTTGTCCTCGACGTCGCCGACCTTGCCGGCGAGCGGCCCGACGAGGAACAGGACGCCGATTGTGCCGAGCAGGAACGCGAACTTGGCACGGGGACCACTGCTGATCGACGCGATGCTGTGGAAACGGCGAGATCGTCGTGTGTGACGGTCGCTGCGCGACCTCAACCTCGTGGACATGGGTATGGTCCTTTCGGCGATACGTACAGAAGCTGGCGGGGCACGTCAGTCGAGTTCGGTCGCTGGTGGGTCGCCGAGTTGCCGCTCGGCGACCCACACCTTTGTGGGGCCGGTTACTCGACCTCGCGGAGCAGGGTCTCGATGGCGTCGAGCCGCTCGCGGATCGTCGTGAGCTCGGAGCCGGTGACCTTCTGGTGCTCGGCCGACTGATCGGCGAGCGACTCGTACTTGCTGATCAAGGTCCGGTCCTCCGCCTGCTCGCGGCGGGCGACGCGAGCGCGGGCGAAGGCGCCCCACTGATGCAGGATCACCAGCAGGATGATCGTGACGAGCACCAAGAAGCCGAACCCGAAGATCAGTCCGTACCAGTCCTCGGGGGACCAGTCACTCGCGGCGTTGTCCATGACTACTTTCCTTTCGTGCGTCCGGTGGGCTCGGACTGCGTGAGCGTCTGCGTTGCCTCGGCGATGGCGGCAGCGTTGAGGCCGAACGCGAAGTCGGTAACCGCGTAGTAGCGCATCGCCTTCCCGTCGTCGGAGACTTCGATGTGGCCCTCGACCAGGCCGGCCGCTTCCAGTCGCTGCAGATGCATGTGCAACAACGGACGACTGATCTGAAGGTCGCGGGCGAGCTGGCTGACGTAGTTGGTGCCGCCGGCCAGGACGGCGATGATGCGCAACCGATGCGGGTTGGCGAGCGCACTCAGGGCCAGCAGCAGCTGGTCACCGTCGAGGGGCTCCCGTCCCGCCATTGCCCACTTCCCTTGACCTGTCGGCTCGTACTTTGATGTGTCAGTAAATTCTTACAGGTGACAGTACGAGCTGTCAACGTGGTCGAGGCAGACTGAAGCGACGGGACTCCGGTCAGTCGACGACTTCGGAGCGCTCCAAGAGCTGCGGCGTTCGGTCCTGAGCGATGACCAGCAGGCCAGCCGGTCCGACATCGACCGGCGTCAGGTCGTAAGGAAGCTGGATCGGCCGGCCGCTGCGGCCGTCGAAGACCTGTGAGTCGCCAGCGGAGTTCATACACACCGTCATGCCGTCGCCGGCGAGCAGCCGCCGGCTGTCACTGCAGCGCCGCGTCCACAGCAGCGAGGAGCAGCATCGGGCCAGCTAATGCCACACAGGTGCGCCACGACGGTTTGCCCGCTCGCGATCGACTCATCGCCATATCTCATTGGTGTGGTGGTTTGCGTCGACCCCAACTTCATCACACCGACGGTTCATGGATTGCCTCGACGACAGAGCGAGGCCCCGATGCCTTTGGCGGCCTTACCCTCGACGCATGACGGACAGCCCTGCCGACGACACCACTCCGCCGCCGACCGACGACGAGGACCTAAGCGTCGACGACCTGGCCCGGCGGGTGGGCATGTCGGTGCGCACGGTCCGCTTCTACGCGGGTCGCGGGCTGATCCCACCGCCGCGGCGGGCCGGCCGCAACGGCTACTACGGCCCACATCACATCGCGAGGCTCGAGCTCGTCCGCGAGCTGCAGGCCCATGGATTCACGCTCTCGGCCATCGAGGGCTATCTCGATCGGATCCCCGCCAGCGCGTCGCCGCAAGACATCGCCCTGCACCGCACCCTGCTCGCGCCGTGGATGCCCGACCTCCCCGAGACAGTGACCCGCGACGCACTCGACGACCGCTGCGGGCGCACCCTGTCCGACGACGACCTCGAGACCCTGATCGCCTTGCGGCTGGTAGAGCCGACCCCCGACGATGACGTGTTTCGGGTCGCGTCGGCGTTGCTGGGCCTCGGCATGGAGCTGCTCGATCTCGGTCTGCCACGCGACGTCGCGGTGGCGGCGCAGCGCATCTTCCACGAGCACGGCACGGCGATCGCCGAGGAGCTGACCGACCTGTTCCGTACGCAGGTCTGGCCGCACTACAAGGAGGCCGGCGTATCGCCGGAGCGGCTGCAGGCGATGGTGGAGCGGTTCAAGCCCGTGACGGTGCAGGCGCTGGTCGCGTCGTACGAGACCGCCGTCAACGAGACGCAGCGCGAGACCGTACGCCGGCGCCGCTGACCGAGTTGTCAGGCGCATTTGGAGCCCCAACTCCATATCTGCCTGACAACTCGGTCAGAGCCCCATCGTGCGGCCGATGATCTCCTTCATGACCTCGGTGGTGCCGCCGTAGATCGTCTGGACCCTGGTGTCGAGGTAGGCCTTCGAGATCGGGTATTCGCTCATGTAGCCGTAGCCGCCGTGCAGTTGCAGGCACTGGTCGACGACCCGCTTCTGCAACTCGGTCGTCCACCACTTCGCCATCGCGGCGTCAGAGACCGTCAGGTTGCCCGCCGCGAGTTCCTCGATGCAGCGGTCGACGTAGACCCGAGCGATCTGGGTCTCGGTTGCCATCTCCGCGATCACGAACCGCGAGTTTTGGAATGAGCCGACCGGCCGGCCGAAGGCGGTCCGCGACTTCACGTACTCGGTCGTGAGCTCCAGCACCTTCTCGCAAGCGGCCGCGGCGACGACCGCGATCGCCAACCGCTCCTGCGGGAGTCGCTCCATGAGATAGACGAAGCCCTGGCCCTCCTCGCCGAGCAGGTTCGTCGCCGGCACGCGCACGTTGTCGAAGAACAGCTCGGCGGTGTCTTGGGCCTTGAGCCCGATCTTGTCGAGGTTGCGACCGCGCTCGAATCCCGCCATGCCGCGCTCGACGACCAGCAGCGAGATGCCTTGGTAGCCCAGGTCGGGCGCGGTCTTCGCGACGATGATGACGAGGTCGGACAGGATGCCGTTGCTGATGAACGTCTTGGCGCCGTTGAGAACGTAGTCGTCGCCGTCGCGGACCGCCGTCGTCGTGATGCCCTGCAGGTCGGACCCGGCGCCCGGCTCGGTCATCGCGATTGCCGTGATGAGCTCGCCACTCGCGAAGCCGGGCAGCCAACGGGCCTTCTGCTCGTCGGTCGCGAGGTCGAGCAGGTACGCCGAGTTGATGTCGGTGTGCACTCCAAACCCGGGGCCGCTCGCGCCGCATCGCGTGATCTCCTCGATGAGTACGGCGTTGAACCGGAAGTCGCGCTGCCCACCCCCGCCGTACTCCTCCGGCACCATGAACCCGAGGAAGCCCTGCTTGCCGGCTTCGAGCCACAGCTCCCTCGGGACGATCCCGGCGGCTTCCCACTCCTTGTGGTGCGGCACGATCTCCTTGTCGCAGAACGCCCGCACCGACTCGCGGAACGCGTCGTGCTCGGCCTCGAAGATGGTGCGCCGCATGGTCACTCCTTCGGTTCGCCGGTCGTGGACGCTTGGATGACGACGCCGGCTTCGACAAGTGCGTCGACGTCGCCGATACCCCAACGCCGCAAGGCTTCTGCGCTGTCGGCGCCGGGGTGGGTCGGTGGTGTCGACAGCGTTGCGGGAGTACGCGAGAAGCGTGGAGCCGGCGCCGGTTGGGTCACGCCCGCGTGGTCGACGTACGTGCCGCGCGCGGCGAGATGCGGTTGGGCCGCCGCCTCAGTCATCGACAGCACCGGCGTCACGCAGGCGTCGCTGCCGTCGAAGACTCCGACCCACTCGTCTCGGGTCCGAGTCGCGAAGGTCTCGGCCAGCCGTTTGCGTAGCAATGGCCAGGTGCTCAAGTCGTTGCGGTCCGGCAGCTCGTCGACATCGACATCGATGCTGGCCAACCGATCGAGGAAGGCTTGCCAAAACTGCGGCTCCAGCGCCCCGAGGGCGATGTGTCCACCGTCGGCCGTCTCGTAGACGTCGTAGAACGGCGCACCACCGTCGAGCAGGTTGACCCCTCGCTCGTCGCGCCAGACGCCGCCCGCGACCAGACCCGCGATCATCGTCGCGAGATGAGCACTGCCGTCGACGATCGCGGCGTCGACGACCTGGCCCTGGCCCGACGCACGGGACTCGACGAGCGCCGCGAGTACACCGACGACGAGGTACAGGCCGCCGCCACCGAAGTCGCCGAGGAGATTCGTGGGGATCTGCGGCGGCCCACCGGCCCGGCCGATCCCGTGGAGTACGCCGGACAGTGCGATGTAGTCGATGTCGTGCCCTGCCCTCTGGGCCAGCGGGCCGTCCTGACCCCATCCGGTCATCCGGCCGTAGACCAGTCGGGGGTTGACCGCGTGGCAGTCGTCGGGCCCGAGGCCGAGGCGCTCGGCGACGCCGGGGCGGAAGCCCTCGAGGAGTACGTCCGCGGCACCGACAAGATCAAGGACCGCGCGTACTCCCTCCGGCCGCTTGAGGTCGATCGCCACGCTCGGTCGACCCCGGGCGAGCAGGTTGTAGTCCGGTGGCGCCGGTTGCAGCCCGCCGCCGGGCCGATCGATCCGGATCACGTCGGCGCCGAGGTCCGCCAGCAGCATCGCGGCGAACGGCGCCGGACCGATGCCGGCCAGCTCGACGACGCGTACGCCGTGCAGGGGTCCGGAGCTCATACTCCGATTGTGACAGCACCACTGTCACGATCGTCAACCGCTCGCGAAACCCATGTTTGGCGTGAGATTCGACTCGGCCGGCCCTCAAAGCTGAATCTCACGCCAAAACTCGGGGTCTAACAGGGGAGGTGAGACGGCAGCCATGCGGAACATCGGCGCGGCTGGCTAGGTTGGCGTTGACGACGGCACCGATCCATGGAGGCCGAGGACGGCATGAGCGTGGAAGTCCGCGTGGACACGCTGCTGCGCGTCGTCGCCGATTGCGACGAGGACCGCGTACCGGCCAACGAGCCACACCTCCGCGCCCGGCTGCACGATCCCGCGGTGGCGGCGACCGCGCAGACCGCGGCCGAGGCAGGCCTGCTCACCTCGACGCCAGCGGGCTGGGCTCTGACCTCGGAGGGCCGGGAGCGGGCGACTTCGGCGGTACGCCGGCACCGAACGATCGAGGCGTTCCTGGCCCAAGTACTCGGCGTCGCCTGGGCCGACGTGCACGCCGAGGCCTGCCGTTGGGAGCGGGTCGCCGGCGACATCGTCGTGGCCAAGATGACGCGACAGCTGCGCGACGGCGTCACGTCGCCCTATGGCGGGCCGATCCCACCGTCGGGCGAGGAATCACAACCCGATACGGCGGCCGGCGCGATGTCGCTCGCCGAGGCGGCCGGGCCTACGCCGCGCCCGGTCCGGTTGCTGCGGATCGGCGAGGTCTTGCAGGACGACCCCGAGCAGTTGCCTCGGCTGGCGTCGATCGGCTGCTTCCCCGGCATCGAGATCGTCGCCGCCACGGACGGCTCCGACGTCGTCGTCGAGGCACCCGGCGGCACGATCCGGCTGACCCGTCAGGACGCCAGCGCATTGTTCGTCGAGCCGATCGGATAACGTCGCAGCGTCCACAGTCGGGAGGAGCCGATGTCACCGCGGGAACTCGCCGAGGGCGATCCCCTCGCCGGCAAGACCAGCTTCGACGACATCTACGACCGCGACGACCCGCGGGCCTACTACGCGGCGCTGCGCCCGTACGACTACCAGATCCCGCATCATGCCCAGGGCGCGATCCGAGCCATGCTCGCGGTACGGCGGCGACGCGAGACGATCGTCGACCTGTGCTGCTCATACGGGGTCAACGCCGCCCTGCTCGCCCATGACGTGTCGCTGGTCGACCTATACGACCACTACGCCGCCGAGCCCGACTCGGCTACGGCGACCGATCTGATCGCGCACGACCGCTCGTACTTCGCGGCCCGCCAGCTGCCCGGCGCCCCTCGCATGGTCGGTCATGACCTCGCGGCACCGGCGGTCCGCTATGCCGCCCGGGTCGGCCTGCTCGACGAGGCCTTCGCCGAAAACCTCGAGGCCGACGAGCCGAGCCCGGCGTTTCGGTCCGCGGTGTCGGACGCGACGATGATCACCGTCAGCGGCGGCGTCGGATACATCGGCCATCTGACGTTCGAGCGTGTGCTCGGCGCCGTCGCGGAGCCGCCTTGGGTCGTGGCACTGGTGCTTCGCGAGGTGTCGTACGGCCCGATCGCGTCGGCGCTGGCCGGCTTCGGCCTGGTCACCGAGAAACTCGCCACCCGGACCTTCCCGCAACGGCGCTTCACCGACGCCGAAGAACAGCAGGCGGCACTGAAGCGGATCGACATGCTGGGCCTGTCGGCGGCCGGCAAGGAAGACACCGGCTACTACCACGCCGAGTTGTTCGTCTCGCGTCCAGCCGCCGAGGCCGACGTGCCGATCGCTGAGCTCATTCCAGTCCCGCCGGGCTTGGATACGGTTATGTGACACCATGACTGTCACATAGCCCACGTGGGGGACGTCGACTCGGAGGTACCCATGGGCATCGACATTCGCTACCTGCGTACCGGTGCAGGCGAACGACTGCTGTTGATCCACGGCATCGGGCATCGGCGCCAGGCCTGGGATCCGGTCATCCCGCTGCTGGCCGAGGAGCACGAGGTCATCGCCGTCGACCTGCCGGGCTTCGGCGAGTCGCCCGGGCTGCCCGAGGACATGACCTACGACATGCCGACGACGATCACCAACTTCGGCGCGTTCATCGACGACCTCGGCATCGAGACGCCGCACATCGCGGGCAACTCGCTGGGCGGCGCGATCGCCCTCGAGCTCGGAGCCGCCGGTCTCGCTCGCAGCGTGACCACACTCTCCCCCGCCGGCTTTTGGACCGCGGCGGAGCGCCGGTACGCCGTTGCGCTCCTGAGCTCGCTGCGGATGTCGACCCGCATCCCCGAGTCGATGCTGCGCCGGATCGCGGCCAACCCCCGGCTGCGCCGCGAGAGCGTACGCACGATCTACTCTCGCCCGGATCGGATCGACGAAGTACGTTTCCTCGGCGACGCGATGGCGATGCGCGACTCGGTCGCGTTCAAGCCGACCGCCGCAGCAGGCAAGGCCTACCACTGCCGGGCGGTCCCATCGGTCCCGACGACCATCGCCTGGGGCGACCGCGATCGCGTCTTGTTTCCACGCCAGGCCGACATCGCCCGACGCCGGTTGCCGAATGCCGTCCACATCTCGCTGCCTGGCTGCGGACACGTACCGATGGGCGACAACCCCGAGCTGATCGCCGAGGTCATCTTGCGCGCAAGCGCCGAGGCTAGGTCCGACGCGGCCTGACAGACGCCCACTGCAGACTCGCCGGCGGCGCCACCGTCGGATCGAAGCCGTAGGGCAGCTCCAGTCGGTGCGCCCGCAGCAACTCCTCGTCGGTGAGCATCTCCGCCGTCGGTCGATCGGCCGCGATGACGCCCTCGTCGAGCAACACGGACCGAGGGCACAACTGCCAGGCGTACGGCAGGTCGTGGGTCACGATGAGCGTCGGCAGCGACAGGGTCTCGAGGATGTCGGCCAGCTCGCGGCGGCTGGCCGGATCGAGGTTGCTGGTCGGCTCGTCGAGAACCAGCAGCTCCGGCCGCATCGCCAACACCGTAGCGACCGCGACGCGGCGACGCTGGCCGAAGGACAGATGGTGCGGCGCCCGATCGGCATGGTCGGACATGCCGACTGCCGCCAATGCCTCGGACACACGTTCGGCCACCGCCTCGCGATCCAGACCCAGATTGGTCGGGCCGAACCCCACGTCCTCGGCGACGGTGGGCATAAAGAGCTGGTCGTCAGGGTCCTGGAACACGATGCCGACGCGACGCCGGATCTCCTGCAGGTGTTGGGGTTCGACCGGCAGACCGGCGACGGTGACCGACCCATGGCCGGCGGTCAGGATGCCGTTGAGATGCAGGACCAGCGTGGTCTTGCCGGCTCCGTTGGGGCCGAGGAGCGCCACCCGTTCGCCCGCGTGCATCGTGAGGCTGACGCCGTACAGCACCTGTCGACCGTCCGGATAGGCATAGGCGAGGTCGCGTACCTCCAACGCCGGTGTCGTCACCACGCCGCCTCCTCCGTCTCCGCATGAGCGCCGGTCATGACGCACCGACCCGAGCTGCGACCGCGATCGCGACGCCGCAAGCGGGGAGCAGCGCGGCCGTGAACCAGTCGCGCCGGGTCGCCGCCCGGTCGGCCGACAACACGAGTCGACCGGCATAACCGCGGCTCAACATGGCCAGATGCACCCGCTCGCCTCTCTCGTAGGACCGTACGAACAACGCGCCCGCCGACGTTGCAAGCACCTTCCAGTGCCGCGGCCCTCGGGCGCTGAACGCGCGGGACTCGCGGGCGATCCGCATCCGTCGCAGGTCATCGGTGACCACGTCGAGGTAGCGGACCATGAACGACAGCGTCTCGACCAACAGCCCCGGCAGCCGCAGCCGCTGCAAGCCCGCGACGAGCTCCTGTGGCCGGGTCGTCGAGGCGAGCAGCATCGACGTCCAGACACCGAGCGTGGCCTTGGCGAGCAGCGTGCCGGCATCGACGAGCCCGTCGTGGCTGAGCGACAGGCCGAGCACGTCGACCTGCTGGCCGCGGGCGATGAACGGCAGCAGAGCTGCGAAGACGACGAACGGTGTCTCGACGACGAGCCCACGGGCGAGGAAGCGTACGGCGACGCCGGAGGCAGCCGTCACGGTCGCCAAGAGCCCGGCGTACGCCACGAATGCCGCGACCACCTGCCCCGGCGTCGACACGACCGCGATGACGAACACCAGCACGGCGAGCACCTTGGCGTGTGCCGGCAGCCGATGGATCCGGCTGCCACCGGGTCGATAGAGGCCGTCAGAGCCGCTTGCAGTCACGGACGGTGCGCTTCGGCCGCAGCCGGGTCGTCGGAAGCCTCGGAAGATTGACCGCGGCGGCGGACGAGCAGCGTCAGCCCACCAGCGACGACGAACGTGACCCCGACTCCGATCACACCCGCCATGCCGCCGGACAGCCGGTCGTTGTCGACGTCCTTGGTGCTGTAGTCGGCCAGCGGCGAGTCGCCGAGCCGATGGTCCTTCTCCGACTGCGCGAAGCCTTTGTCCTCCGACACCTTGCTGAGCCCGTCCGGATCGGAGCTGGCATAGAAGCTGACGATGCCGGCCAGGACGACGGCCACCAGCAGGCCTCCGAGGACGAACAGCTGAGTGCGACGGGACGGGCCGGATGCCGTGGGTTCGGTCGTCGCGGCTGTGTCCATCGTTGACTCGCTGCGCTCACTCATGAGCTCGCCTCCGGCGAGGACCGACGCAGCTCGAGTTGTTGCTTGGGCAACAGGTCGCGCGCGCCATAGACCAAGTCCGGCCGGACCGCGAGCACGCTGCCCACGGTGAGTGCCGTGATGACGCCCTCGCCGACACCGATCAAAACGTGGACGCCGATCATCGCCGAGGCGACCGCGCCGATGCTGACGTCGCTGGTGCCACCGATCGCGTAGAAGCCGACGAACGCCGCAGCCGCGACCGGCACCGAGACGAACGCCGCGATGCCAGCGGCCAGCGGGACCGACGTGATCCGGCGCGGCATGACCCGCATCAGAAGCCGGAAGCTGGTGTAGCCCACGAGGACCGTGATCAGAGCCATCAGGATGATGTTGATGCCGAGCGCACTGAGCCCGCCATCGGCGAACAGCAGTGCCTGGACACCGAGGACAACGGAGACCGCCAGTGCGCCGGTCCACGGTCCGATGAGGACGGCGGCCAGCGCTCCTCCCATCAGGTGACCACTCGTGCCGGCGCCGACCGGGAAGTTGAGCATCTGGACCGAGAAGACGAACGCTGCCACCAACCCCGCGAGTGGCGCCGTCCGCTCGTCGAGCTCGCGCCGCGCCCCGCGCAGACATGCTGCGACCCCGACCAGTGCGACGCCGCCGGCAGCCACCGACGTCGGAGCGTCGATGAATCCATCAGGTACGTGCACGCGCCACCTCCCGGTCGGCCCGACGACGCCATGCCTCGGCGCCGGTTTCGTACCCTCATTCTTAGTCGTTCTTGCAAACGATTCGCAAGAACGATCTCATCGCAGCTTGCAGAACCGTGGCATAGCCGGCATGTCGAGCGGTTTGACCGGCGACCTTGCCGAACTGCGCATCAGATCTGATGCGCGGGCAACAGATCTGATGCGCAGATCGAAAGGGTTCGGGGGACGAATCCGCCCTAGGCCTCGATGATGTCGCGGCGACGGAAACCGACCAGGCCGACTGCCACGAGCCCGGCCGCAATGGCTGTGAGCACGATCAGGGGCGTCGCGGTGAAGTCGGCGACCGGCAGGTCCGGGATGCGATCAACCGGGGAGAGGTCGTAGGCCCAGTCGGGCAGCTGGAGCAGCGGGCCGAGGAAACCGACGAAGGCCACCAGCCCCAGCAATGCCCAGGTCGCACCGACCGCCCGCGGCAGCAGTCCGACGAGTGCGGCTGCGATCCCGACGAAGACCCACAGCGCGGGTGAGTACGCGAGCGACGCCCCGACCAAACGCGGCACCTGGCCCGCGTCGCCCGTACTGATCGCGCGGGTGATCCCGAGCCCGAGGCCGTACGAGAACAGCAAAATCACGCTGCCGCCGAGCGCCATCGCCAGATGACTCGCAAGCCACCGCCAGCGACTGACGGCCGCCGCGAGGATCGGCTCGACACGGCGGGCCGCCTCCTCGCCGCGCGATCGCGACGCCGACTGCACCGCATAGCCCATCGCGATCAGGGCCGAGATCGACAGCGTGATCGCCAGGTATTGGTCGGCCGGGTCGGCGGCACCGATCCGCGTCAGGTAGTCGTCGAGGGTGTCGACGTCCTCGTAGAGCTCGGCCGCCTGATCGGCGACGCCACCGTAGACCAGGCCGAGGCCGAACAGCGACACGCTCCACCAAAACAGGCTGGCCCGCTGCAGCCGGAAGGCGAGACCCAGCGGGCTGGACAGCAGCCGCGACCCGACCGGCGAACCCGGCCGATCGGCGATCAGCGCACCGCCCACGTCACGTCGGGCGCTGACCTGTACGGCAGCCGCGACCAACGCGATCGTGACGACGCCCGACAGCAACAGCGGCCACCAACGCACGTCGACGTAGGCCCGCATCTCGGTCGCCCATCCGAACGGCGAGATCCAGGCCAGGCCAGTCCCGGTCATGTCACCGAGCGCTCGGACCAAGTAGGTCGCGGCGAGCACGACCGATGAGATGCCGATCGCCGTCCGCGCGTTGACGGTGAGCTGGCCGACGAACACGGCGACACCGGCGAAGACGAGGCCAACACCGGCGAGGCCGGCGGCGAAGGCCAACGAGCCGGAGGTCGACAGGTCGGGAAGGCTGGCCGGCAGTCCGAAGGTGAGCAACACCGCCAACAGGAGTTGCGCTCCGCCGACGACGGCCAGGGTCGCGGCCGTCGACGCGTGCCGGCCGACGGCGCCCGCGCGGATGAGCTCGGCCCGGCCATCCTCCTCTTCGGCGCGGGTGTGCCGCACGACGAGGAAGATGCTCATCAGGGCGACGACGATCGCGGTGAACGGCAGCAACTCGTTGGCCGTCATCGCGCCGTAGGTGTAGTGGTCCAGGCCGTAGCCCGGCCCCGTGAAGAGCTGCGCCATCGCGGTGTCGAGAACGTCGGCCCGCTTCTGGCGGTCGGCGGCGGTCGGGTAGGTGTCGGCGAAGCTCGCGACCGATCCCATCATCGACAGGGTGATCGCGACGATCCAGACCGGCAGCCGGACCCGGTCGCGACGGAGGATGAACCAGATCAGCGTGCCGGTCCCGGTTAGGGTGCTCATGACTGGTCTCCCGCCGGCTCGCCGGCCTCGGCGCCGACGCTGTTGGCCGCGAGCTCGTCGCCGTAGTGGCGCAAGAACAGCTCCTCGAGCGTCGGCGGCTGACTGGTGAGGCTGCGTACACCAGACTCGGTGAGGCGCCGCAGCACACCGTCGAGCTGCGGCGTATCCACGTCGAGGCGAGCCCGACGTCCCTCGACACGCACGTCATGGACGCCCGGCAGGCCGTCGAGGCCCGTGACGGGACGCTCGGTCTCGACCGCGATCGACGTCCGGGTCAGGTGTCGCAGGTCGGCGAGCGTGCCGGTCTCGACGGTCTTGCCGAGCCGGATGATGCTTACCCGGTCACACAGCGCCTCGACCTCGGCGAGGATGTGGCTCGAGAGCAGGACGGTGCGCCCCTCGTCCTTCCACTCGTCGATGCAGTCCTGGAACGCCGCCTCCATCAGGGGGTCGAGACCGGACGTCGGCTCGTCGAGGATCAGCAACTCGACGTCGGAGGCGAGCGCCGCGACCAGGGCGACCTTCTGCCGATTGCCCTTGGAGTAGGTGCGGGCCTTCTTGGCCGGGTCGAGGTCGAACCGGTCGAGCAGGTCCTGGCGCCGCTTCGGGTCGATGCCGCCGCGGAGTCGGCCGAGCAGGTCGATCGCCTCGCCGCCGGTGAGGTTTGGCCACAGGTTGACGTCACCGGGGACGTAGGCGAGTCGGTGATGCAGGGCGACCGCGTCCGCCCACGGGTCGCCGTCCAGCAGCGACACCTCGCCGGCGTCGGCGCGCAGCAGCCCCAGCAGCACGCGGATCGTTGTCGTCTTGCCCGAGCCGTTGGGCCCGAGGAAGCCGTGCACTTCGCCGGTCGCCACGGACAGGTCGAGGCCATCGAGGGCTCGGGTCTGGCCGAAAGTCTTCACCAGGCCCGAGACCGAGATCGCAGAAGTGGTCATACTCGGGAGAGTACACAGCGTTCACAACTTTGTGAAATCTCTAAACTCAGCCTGTCGCCCGGCCGTAGTCCGTCGAGCTCGTCGTCGTCCTCGCGACCGGATTGTCCAGGATCACCAGCGAGTCCCCCGGTTCGGCCTGAGGTCGACCGTGCGTCGTCACCGGAGCGAGCCGGCGGTCCTCGCGTATCACGAAGAGCGCGGACTCTCCGTCGGGCAATGGTCGCTCACCGGACACGATCCGGATCCGCGCCCCTTCGTCGTAGAGGCGGCTCAGCGCGGACCGGGTCAACGCCTCGTCGAACAGCACTTCGCCGCCGGTATACGGCGCCACGACACCGTGACTGTGATGGGGCGCCGCCACCCGATAGACCGGCCCGGCCAGACTGCCCGGCAGCACGGCCGAGGCCAGGGCGTTGAAGTCGTCCTCCGCGGTCAGGAGGAGCACCTGGCTGATGCCCTCGAGTTGGGCGCGGCGGCCGGTGGCAGCGGCGAGCAGCTCGCCCGGCGCCACCGACAGGCCGGCTCGTCGGATGGCGTCGCGCTGGTCGTCCATGCCGGCCCACATGAGGACGTCCATCCCGGCGTCCTTCAGCGCCCGCCCCATGTCGATCGCCCATGGATCACCGCCGACGACCAAAGGCCGAGCGTGGGATGGGCGCAGTACGCCGAGCGCTCTGGCCACCGGCCCGGCGGTGAGGCCGTACAGGGTCACGGTCATCACGATCGTCAGGAACGTCGCCGGCAGGATGTCCTCGGCACCGGGGATGTCCTCACTGACGAGGGTGGCGCCGAAGGCGGATGCGGTGGACGCAGCGACGATGCCCCTGGGCGCCATCCAGCCGATGAATGCTCGCTCGCCGCGTGCCAACCCGGTGCGCCAGGTCGACACCCAGGCCACCAGCGGCCGGGCCACGAACACCAGGACGGCGACCAGGCCGAGAGTCGGAAGCAAAACGTCGGCAACCGACGATGGAGTCACGGATGCTGAGATCGAGATGAAGAGAACGCCGATGATCAGCTGAACGACAGTCTCGAAGAACGGTCGCTGCGCGGCGACGTCGAAACCCTTGACGTTGGACACCACGAGCCCCATGAAGACCGCAGCGATCAGGCCGGTGTCGTCACGCACCGCGTCGCTCAGCGCCGCCACGGCGACCACGGTCGCGATCATCCCGTTGGTGCCCAGGACCTCGGGTAGATCCAGCGTGCGGAGTAGGAACCAAAGCACGGCAGCGCCGACCGCACCGGCGGCGAGCCCGATCGCCACGCTTCCGAGGAACCGCGCCACGTGGAAGTCGTCGTCGGTGATCCCGCCGGCCACGATTCCGTGGAAGATGAGCGCCCCGATGATGCCGCCGATCGGGTCGATGAGCGTCCCTTCCCAGATCAGCGGGTGCCGGACCGTGTCGTTTGGGCGCACGTGTGCGAGCAACGGCCCGACGACGGTCGGACCGGACACGACCAGGATCGCCCCGATCATGATTGACGCCGCCTCCGACATATCGAGGAACACGGCCGCCGAGACACCGGCCAGCACCCAGGTGATCGGCACGCCGAAGGCCAGCAACCGGATCACAACGGTGCGCGTACCGCCCTTGAGCTTGCGCAGGTCGAGGCCGAGGCCGCTCTCGAACAGGATGATCGCGACCGACAGCGAGACCAGCGGCTCGAACAGCGAACCCAGCAACTGGTCGGGATGGACGCTGTCGGTGAGCGCGCCGGCGCAGAAGCCGACCGGCAGCAAGACAACGAGCGCCGGGGCACGTAGCTGGCGGGCCAGGATCTGGCACCCGACGGCGAGGGCCACCGTGAGGGCCAGGCCGTAGAGGATCTCGTCGGAAGTCATGCGTCCTCCTGGCGGCATCGGATATCCGTCAGCGACAGGGTGCCGGCGCCGCCGCAAACCCGTCACCACCCGTGCCGGGTGGAAGGGCAGTGTTTTCACATTTTTGTGAAACCTCTAAACTGTGCGGAAGGCGGAGCACCGGTTGGGAGGTCGCGGTGGCAGCAGCCGACGGAGATGGCCACGACGACGCGGTCCTGCGCTTCGTCGAGAAGTTCGCGATGATCCTCGTCGAGTCCGGTATGCCGCGGATGCCGGCGCGGGTGTTCGCGTACGTCCTCGCCGACGACGCCGAGCGCTATACGGCGCGCGAGCTGGCGACCGGGCTGCGGGTCAGTCCGGCCGCGATCTCCGGCGCAGTTCGCTATCTCCTGCAGACCGGACTGGTGATCAAGGAACGCGAGCCCGGAGCGCGCAGCGACCACTACCGGATCTACGACGACGACATTTGGTACGCGATCGCGCAGCAGCGCCTGCCGTTGCTCAAGCGGTACGAGGACATCCTCACCGAGGGGGTCGGGATGCTCGACCAGGCCCGACCCGGCGGCCGACGGGTCCGGGAGACGCTCGAGTACATGCGGTTCACCCGGGCCGAGATGGCCGACATGGCCGAGCGCTGGCGCGAGCACAAGCAGAAGGTGCTCGACGAAGACTGACGACGGTTTTCAGCAAACTCCCAGCCTTTGTCGGGGCGTTTTTGGGGTTCGCGTGCTCCTCTGGGAATCGACACCCAGCGAGTGAGTGCTCAGCACAATCCTTTCCCGGGAATGTGTGCCTCTGCCGACCGGCGGCCCTCGGAGTCGGTCGTTCGACTTGTCGAGCTCGCTGGGTGTCGCACGTTCCGAGGAGCGGTACGAAGGGCTGATCCGAGTCGATCCGCTGTCGTAGGTTGGTCGCATGGAATACCGCAGGCTCGGTCGACTCGACCATCAGAGTTCGGTGTTGATCTACGGAGCGGCCGCCGTCGGAAATGTGACGCAAGACGTCGCGGACGCATCGTTCGACGAAGCGCTCGCGGCCGGCATCAATCACTTCGACGTCGCGGCCGACTACGGCGATGCGGAGCTACGGCTCGGCGCCGCGATGGACCGCCTCCGCGACCGGATCTTCCTGGCAACCAAGACCGGCCTGCGGGGTCGCGAAGACGCTTGGCGCCAGATCAACGAGTCCTTGGAGCGGCTGCAAACCGATCGGGTCGATCTGCTCCAGCTCCATGCTGTAGGTGACCTCGGCGAGCTGGATCGCGCGACCGCGCTCGACGGCGCGCTGCAGTCGGCGATCCGGGCCGAGGACGAGGGCCTGGTCGGCGCGGTCGGGATCACCGGTCACGGCCACGATGCGCCGGCGACCCACCTCGAGGCACTGCGCCGGCATCCGTTCGCCACGGTGTTGACGCCGATCAACCCGGTGCTCGCCCGCGACTCGGTCTATCTCGCGGCGTACGAAGCGCTGGTGACCGAGGTACGACGCCAGGACGCCGGCCTCATGATCATCAAGTCGGCGTCGATGCGGAACTGGCCCGACGGCGCTGACCAGACGTACACGACCTGGTACGAGCCGTTCGACGACCAGGACCGCATCACGGCGGCGGTCACCTGGGTCCTTTCGCACGACGAGGTGACCGGCCTCGCCACGCCCAGCGACGTGCGGCTGCTGCCGCTGATGATCCGCGCCGAGGAAGCCCGCCACGAGCTCGATCGGGCCGCCGCCGAGGCAGCGCTCCGCGACGAGCCGGCGTACTCTTCACCCTTCATCGACATGCCCATCTGACGGGGGCTCTCATGAAACACCGGGCCACGAAAGAAACCGACGAATCGACCGGCCGGCCCAACCGCTGGTCGTTGTGGTCGCGCAACTCGATGCTGTCGATCGCGTCGACCGGATCAGTGCTGTCGATCGGGAGCATCGGCTCCTGTGCGTCCGTCGGCAGCGTCGGCTCGTTTGCGTCGGCGTTTTCCGTCGGATCGTCCGCGTCGATGGGTTCGGCGCTGTCGTCGCAGTCGCAATGGTCGATCATGTCGAGGCAGTCGAGCCACTCGATCATGTCGCACCAGTCGAGCGGCGCGACGCTCAAGTCGCGCAGCGACGGCAAGCTGCCGTCCTGGGGACCGCCGGCCATCGTTGCCGCGATCGCGGCGATAGCAGGCGCCGGCTACCTGGCGTCGCGGGCCCGCGGTCGCGGGCGGAGCTAGCCGGAGAAGTCGAACCCGCCGGGCCGGTCGCGCCGGTCGGCGATGAGCCCGGCAAGCGTCGCGACGGCGATCTCGGGCGGCGTCTTGGACCCGATGTTGAGCCCGATCGGTCGATGGACCCGGGCGATTTCGCCCTCGGCCACACCCAGGTCGCGCAACAGCTCGATGTGCGGCGCGACGTGTCGCGGACTGCCCATGACACCGATCCAACGGGCCGGGGTCTGCAGCGCATCACGAACCAGCGGACCGAGGTCGTCGCGGTGGTGGTCGGTGACGACGACGTCGGCGGTGTCGTCCAGCTCGGCCGCGTCGAATGATTCGTAGACGGCGTCGGCGTACCCACGTACGCCGGCCTCGTCGAGGTCTTGCCGCGGCTCGACCAACGCCGTACGGAAGCCGGTGTGCCGAGCAAAATGCAGCAGCCACGACGCGACTGGTGACGCGAACACAGCGACCAGAGTGCCGAGGTCTTCACGAGCTTCGTCATCGTGCGCCGCAGCGCACGAGGGATCGGTAGCGTGCTCGACCGTCATGGCTCCAGCGTGCCACTGTCATGGCATGACAGCCAGTGACCAGCTCACCATCCTCGACGCGATCGAACGGGCCGCGGCCGCGGCGGAGGCCGAGGTCTTTGCCCACGTGATCGACGTCGACTCGGGCCGCCAGTTCGGCGTTCGTGTCGACGAGCCGGTCGTGTCGGCGTCCACCTTCAAGGTCCCGGTGCTCACCGAGTACGTCCGTCAGGTCGCTGCCGGCGAACTCGATCCGGCGACCCGGATCAAAATCGCGGCCGGCAGCGGAACAACCGGCCCGACCGGGCTCAGCGTGTTCGTCGACGATGCCGAGTGGTCGCTGCGGGACGTGGCGACGTCGATGATCACCGTGAGCGATAACGCCGCGACCGACATCGTCATGCGCCTGGTCGGCATCGACAGTGTCAACGCCACGATGGCCGAGCTCGGCTTGGCGAAGACCGTGCTGGTCGGCGACTGCGCCACCCTTCTCGCATCGTTCCTTGCCGACCTGGGCATCGACGACCCCGACACGATCGATCGGGACCTGACGGTCGAGCCGGAGCAGATAGCCCAGCTGTCGGCTTGCCAGCCCGAGCTCACCAACCGTACGACTCCGCAGGAGGCGACCCGGCTGCTGCAACTGCTCTGGACCGACCAGGCAGCGAGCGCGGACGCCTGCGCCGAGGCGAGGCGCATCCTGGGCCTGCAAGTCTGGCCGCATCGGCTCGCCTCGGGATTCCCCGAAGACGACGACATCATCATCAGCGGCAAGACCGGCACGATCGGCGTGGTGCGAAACGAGATCGGCGTCGTCGAGCTTCCCGATGGCAAGCGCTATGCCGTCGGCGTCTTCTTGCGCCTCCACCGGTCCGGCTTCCGGCAACCGGCGGCGGACACTCTCATCGGTACGGTCGCGCGGCAGCTCGTCGACCATCTCGCCACGGCCTGACCGCCCGGGCCGCGGCGGCACTTCGTACGCCCGTACAAGCAATCGCTGCCAAAACTCGTCTCCACGCACCAGGCGGACCGCGCTCTCGAGGGAGCAGGATGCCGGTCAGAGCGCTCGCACGACACCGATCCGACCGGTATGCGGAGGACTACGTGCAAGGACGTCAAGCGACCAACTCCGCGGGAGCCGATTCGGCCACACGCGTCGAGGACTGGCAGGAGCGACTCGACACACTCGTCGCGGAGGTCGAAGCTCCGGGCGCCGCGTTCGGGTTCCAACGCGGCGACGAACGGGTGCTGGTCGCGTCCGGCGTCGCCAACCTCGACACCGGCCAGCCGATGACGCCCGAGACGCTGTTTCCAGTCGCGTCGGTGTCGAAGGTCTACACCGCCACGCTCGCGATGCAGCTGGTCGACGAGGGCAAGCTCGACCTGGACCGCCCGGTGCGGGAGCTGCTGCCCGGGTTCCGGGTCGCCGATCCGGCGGCGACCGAACGACTGACTCCGCGTCACCTGCTGACCCACAGCGGCGGCATCGACGGCGACAAGTTCGACACCTTCGGCCGCGGCGACGACGCCATCGAGCGCTACGTCGCCGACTGCGCGACGCTCGGCCAGGTGCACGACGTCGGTGCGACGTTCTCGTACTGCAACAGCGGCGCGATCATCCTCGGCCGGATCGTCGAGGTGCTTCGCGAGGCGACGTACGACGCGGCGCTGCGCGAGCACCTGCTGACGCCGCTCGGGGCGACCAAGACCGCGATGCTTCCCGAAGACCTGATCTGGCGTCCCATGGCGGCCGGCCACATCAAGGACGAGTCGGAGACTCTCGCCGTCTTCGACCACTGGGAGAACGACCGTTCGCACGGCCCGGCCGGCGGCGTAGTCACCAACGTCTCCGAGCTGCTCGACTTCGCCCGCATGCACATCGACCTCGGCATCGCGCCGAACGGCAATCGCATCCTCACCGAAGAGACCGCCAGGTCGATGCGCGCGACGCAGGTCGAGGTGCCCAACCCGTACGAGGACGTCACCCACTGGGGGCTGGGGTGGGAGCTCGCCGAACGGCCCGGCCAGCCGACAGTCGTGGCCCACGGCGGCGACCTGCTCGCTCACCACGCACGATTCATCACCTGCCCGGCGGCCGAGCTGACCCTGTGCCTGCTCGTCAACGGCAACGGCGCCGATCGGATCGCGAAGGCGCTGTTCTCCCCGCTGCTCGCCGACGCCGGGGTCACGCCGCACGAGCCGCCGACCCCACCGGAGACGCCGGCCCAGGTCGACCCCAGCCGGGTGCTCGGCACCTACCAGACGCCGGCGGTGAGAGTACGGCTCGAGGCCGACGGCGATCGGGTGCGCAGCACGTTCACGATCGTGTCGGAACAGATCGCCGCGATGCTGCCGCCGAACCAGCGCGAAACCATTCATGAGCTGGTGCCGGTGGAGGACGGGTTCTATCTCATGAAGCCCGATGACGAGGGCGACCCATGGCAGCCGGTCGTGTTCTACGAATCCGACGGGCAGGACTACATGCATGCCGGCCTGCGGGCCGTTAGGAGAGTGTCGTGAGCCTCGACCAGCACACTGTCCAAGACCTGCTCGAGTCGGCGGCGCGGCGCCACAAGGTGCCGGGCGCCAGCCTCGCCGTGTACGCCGACGGCCAGCTCACCGAGGCGGCGACCGGCGTCCTCAACGTCGAGACCGAGGTCGAGGTCACGACGGACTCGCTCTTCCAGATCGGATCGGTGACCAAGCCCTACACGGCGTCGCTGATCATGCAGCTGGCCGTCGAGGGGCGGCTCGACCTCGACGCGCCCGTGGTCGCCAGCCTGCCCGAGCTGCGGCTGGCCGACCAGGAGTCCGCCGAACGGGTCACCATGCGGCACCTGCTGTCCCACTCGAGTGGCATCGAGGGCGACCACTTCGAAGACTTCGGCCGCGGCGACGACGTTCTGGAGCGCTTCGTAGCCAGCTGCGCCGCGCTCGGCTTCTCCCATCCGGTGGGCGCGACGATGTCGTACTGCAACACCGGGTACGTCATCGCCGGACGGATCATCGAGCGCCTGACCGGACAGACGTGGGACACGGCGCTGGCCGAGCGGATCATCGGGCCGCTCGGACTCGACCACACGGTCACCCTCCCCGAGCAGGCCCTGCGTTTTCGGACGGCCCACGGCCATGTGGGCAAGCTCGACGAGCCCGCCCAACTCGCACCGGTCTGGACCCTGCCTCGCTCGGTCGGCCCGGCCGGACTCGTCTGCGCGACCGCCGCGGACATGGTGGCCTTCGGCCGCTGGCACCTCGACGAGGGACGCACGGCCGACGACCGCCAGGCGCTGTCCGCCGCCGCGGTGGCGTCGATGCAGGACGCCGTCATCGACATCCCCGACCAATGGACGCTCGGCAAGTCCTGGGGACTCGGCTGGATCCTCTACGACTGGGACGGCCGCCACGTCTATGGGCACGACGGCGCGACCATCGGCCAGACGGCGTGGCTGCGGATCGTGCCCGATTCGGGCGTCGTCGTCGGCATGTTGGCCAACGGCGGCCGCGCGTCCGACTTCTATCGCGACGTGTACCCCGTCCTGATGCGCGAGTTGTGCGAGATCACGATGCCGTCGCCGCTCAGCCCGCCCGACGACCTGCCCGACGTCGAAACCGCGGCGTACGCCGGAACCTACGAGCGGCTGGGTGTCCGATACGAGCTCGACGTGAGCGGGACGGGACTGGCCGGCAAGGCCATCGCGACCGGCCCGCTGGCCGAGATCGACCCGGACCCGGTGGAGGAGCTCACGCTGGTCCCGGTAGCCGAAGGCGTCTTCGCCACGAAGGATCCGGACGAAGACACGTGGACGCCGATGGTGTTCTACGAACTCGACGACGGGTCGCCCTACCTCCACTCCAGTGCGCGGGCGACTCCGAAGGTCTCGGCGAAGCGGGTGGCGCGATGAAGGGCATCCGGGTCGCCGCCGCGGTCGCTCTCGTCGTCTCGGCAGCCGCCTGCGGCTCGTCCAGCGACGGCGGTGAACGCACCGACCTGGCGGATTCGGCGACGTACGTCACCACCATCCCGGCCGACCCGGGCAACCTCCATCCGCTCAAGACCGTCCGGCAGACCACGAACTCGGTCGACACGTTCGCGTACGACACGCTGGTCAACATCGACCCGAGCGGCACGGTGGTGCCCCAACTCGCCCAGGACTGGCACGTCACCGACCGCAGCGTCACCTTCACCCTCAAGGACGGCATCACCTGCAGCGACGGGAGCGAGCTGACGGCCAAGGCGGTGGCCGACAACTTCACCTGGATCAAGGACCCGTCCAATGCGTCGTCGGTGATCGGCAGCGGAATACCCAGCACCGACTACACGGTGAAGTACGACAACGCTGCCGGCACGGTGACGATCACGATGGGATCGCCGTTCGGTTTTCTGCTCGAGGGCGCTGGAACGGGCGTGCGCATCGTCTGTCCCAAAGGGCTCGCCGACCCCGACTCACTCGCGCATGCCACCGACGGCACCGGTCCCTACGTCCTCACCGACTACGCCGCGGACGATCACCTGACCCTCAGCGTCCGGGACGACTACACGTGGGGACCGAACGGCGCCACCACCGACACCCCGGGCGTCCCGGACCAGGTCGAGTTCCGGGTCGTGCAAAACTCGACAACGGCCGTCAACCTGTTCCTGTCCGGCGAGTTGACCGACGTGACGCCGAACAGCTCCGACCAGGCTCGGCTCGAGGGACGCGACGCCTTCACACTCGACACCGAGCAGGGGCCGTCGGAGTTCTTCTTCAACGAGCGCGACGGTTTTCCGACGGCCGACCCCGACGTACGCCAGGCGCTGACCATGGCGCTCGACCGCGAGGCGCTCATGGCGGCGGAGACTGAGGGCGAGGGCACCATGGCCGACGGCCTCGCGGTGATCGCACCTCGACCGTGCCCGAAGGACACGGTCTCGGGTCACCTGCCGGACCATGACGCCGAGGCAGCCGGAGAGCTGCTCGACCAGGCGGGGTGGACGATGGGCTCGGACGGCGTGAGATCGAAGGACGGCGAAGATCTCACGGTGACGCTCTCCTACCCCACCGGCGAGCCCGCCATCGAGGCAGCGATGGAGCTCGTCCGCGGTTGGTGGGAGGACATCGGCGTCAGCGTCGAGCCGAAGGGGCAGAACCAAACCGCCTTCCTGGAAACCCTGTTCGGTGGGACCGACTGGGACGCCGCGTTCCTGAACGTCCAGATCGCCTATCCGTCGGACTTCGTCGCCTTCGCGAGTGGGCCCACACCTCCGAACGGGCAAAACTTCGCCGGGATCACCAACCCGACGTACGACCGGCTGACCGCCGAGGCGGCGGCGACACCCACCGATGAGGGTGGCTGCGACAAGTGGGCCGCCGCCGAGCAGGCGCTCTTCGAAGCGGCCGACGTCGTCCCGATCTCCAACAACGTCACCGTGACGTACGCCGACAACGCCGAGTTCGGCCCGGGAATCTGGAACATCATCGAGCCGACCAGCATCCGGATGTATGAGTAGTGAGGCGGCGGCGGGCGTACCGTCAGCGACCATCGCGGGTTTCGCCGAGCGACACCCCACCGTGGTTTTCTTGGTGCGGCGTACCGCTCGGATGATCGTGGCCCTGGTGGTGCTGCTGGTCCTGTCGTTCTCGATGATCCACCTGGTGCCGGGCGACCCGGTCCGGGCTCAACTCGGGCCGCGCGCACCCGCGAGCCTGGTGGAGCAGCGCCAGGCTGAGCTGGGGCTTGACCAGCCGTTGCCCCAGCAGTTCGCCGACTACGTCAAGGGCCTGTTCACCGGCGACCTCGGCATGTCATCGTCCTCGGACCTGCCGGTCTCCGACGTGATCGGGCAACGGCTGCCGCACAGCGCCGCCCTCGCCGGCATCGCCTTCGTCGTCATCATGCTGCTGTCGATAACGATCGGCATGGCAGCCGCCATCTTGACCAGGGACGGCCGCGGTCGCGGCACCGAGCTCACGTTTACAACGACAACCGGGTTCTTCGCCACGATCCCGGAGTTCGTCCTCGGCGTGGGTCTGGTCTACCTGTTCGGCGTCGAGCTGCAGGTGCTTCCGGTCGCGTACGAGCCGGGGGTTGCGGCCTACATCCTTCCGGTGGCTGCCCTGTCGATCGGGTCGATCGCCGCGCTGGCGCGGATCGTCCGCGCGGAGACCCTCGACGCCCTCGGCTCGGACTACATGAGGACCGCTCGGAGCAAACGGCTGCCGGCCCGACTGCTGTACCTGCGGCACGCGCTGCCGAACATGCTGACGTCGACCCTGACACTGGGCGGGCTGCTGCTGTCCGGGTTGATCGGCGGCACGGTTCTCGTCGAAAACGTTTTCGCCTGGCCCGGCCTCGGCACCGCCGTCGTCGACTCGGTCGTCGCGCAGGACTATGCCCTCGCCCAAGCCATCATGCTCCTGCTCGGCGCGACCGTTCTCGTGGTCAACCTCGCGGTCGACCTGATCCTCGGCGTCGTCGATCCGCGGTCGACGATCAAGGAGATGTAGCGATGGCCCGCCGAGGACAGACCCGAGCCGCGTTGCGGACGCCGGTGGGCGTCGTGTCCCTCGTCATCGTTGCCGGCCTCGTGATCTTGGCCATCGTCGCCCCGATCATCTGGGGTGAGGAGGCCCGCACCACCGACGTGCCACACCTCCTCGAAGGCGGATCGGCCGAGCATCCGCTGGGCACCGACAATCTCGGTCGCGACCTCTTGGCCCGCACGCTGGTCGCGACCAGACTCTCACTGGTCCTTGCAATCCTCGCCGTTCTCGTCGGTGCTGTCATCGGAGTCACACTGGGTGCCCTCCCCACGGTCTTAGGCACTCGGGCGTCTCGTGCGACGGCCGCGCTGATCGACTTCACCTTGGCCTACCCAGGGCTGCTGCTCGCGATGTTTCTGGCCGTCGTCCTCGGTGCCGGGCCGCTCGCGGCCATACTCGCGCTCGGCATCGCATCGGCACCGGCCTTCGCTCGGCTGACCCAGACCCTGGCGGCATCGATCGCGGGCTCGGACTTCGTCGCCGCCGCCAGCGTGCTCGGGTTGTCCCGGCGACGCATCCTCCTCCGGCACATCCTGCCCAACATCGCCGAGCCGATCATCCTCAACGTGACGATCGCGGTCGGGTACGCGCTGCTCGCGATGTCGGGCCTCAGCTTCCTCGGGCTAGGCATACAGCCGCCGTCGTACGACTGGGGCCGATTGCTCAATGAGTCGCTCGACCGGATCTATGTCACGCCCGAGGCGGCGCTGGGTCCGTGCGTCGCCATCGTCATCGCGGGGCTGGCGTTCAATGGACTCGGTGAGGCGCTGGCGCGCGCTGCGAGCACCCGCGTCCCGCGGCACCGGCCGCAGCCAGCCATGGCCGAGGATCGACCCGACGACGTCACCACCGAGCCCGACCCGTCCGCGACGTCGGATGCCGCCCTGGTCGTCAAGGGCCTGACCGTCACCTTCCCCGGCGAGGACGGGCCGATCGTCCCGGTGCGCGGCATCTCGTTCTCCGTCGCCGCCGGCGAACGGGTCGCGATCGTCGGTGAGTCGGGCAGCGGCAAGACCCTGATGTCGCTCGCCGTCGCCCAGTTGGTTCCCCATCCCGGCGTGGTGACCGTCGACCGGCTGTCGTTCCTCGGCACCGATCCGAACGACCTGCCCTCGGCGGAGCGCGACCGCCTGCTCGGCACCTCGCTCGCCATGGTCTTCCAAGACACCGCGACCTGCCTGAACCCCGCCCTCCGCCTCGGAGTCCAGCTCTCCGAAGTCGTCGAGGTGCACCAGCGAGCGCGGAGGACGGACGCCGTGCGCCGGGCCGTCGACAGGCTGCGCTCCGTCCGACTGTCGTCACCGGAGCGACGGCTCCGGCAGTTTCCGCACGAGCTGTCGGGCGGCATGCGGCAGCGCGTTGTCATCGCGGTCGGGCTGATGGGCGAGCCGCGCCTGGTGATCGCCGACGAGCCGACCAGCTCTCTCGACGTCACCGTTCAGCGGCAGATCCTGCGCCTACTGCGACAGGTCGGCGACGACACCGGCGCGAGCTGCCTTTTCATCACCCACGACATCGCGGTCGCCACCGACCTGTGCGACCGCGTTCTCGTCATGTACGCCGGCCGCATCGTCGAGGACATCGACGCGGCGAGCCTGTGGGACGGTCCGGCGCATCCGTACACACGGGCGTTGCTCGCCGCCGTACCGGATCTGGAGACCGACCGGACCGTGGCACTCACGAGCATCCCCGGCCGGCCTCCGGACGTGGCAGCGATCCCGCCGGGTTGCGCCTTCGCGGCCCGGTGCTCGTTCGCCACCGATCGCTGTCATGTGGAGATCCCGCCGCTCCAGGTCGACGCGGAGACGTCGCACCGTGTCGCGTGCTGGCACCCGCAGCAGGGCCGGGTCGCGACCATCACCCGGACGAAGGTCGAGGCCACATGACGACGCCAATTGCGCCGAGTAGAGGTGAGGGGGAGGCGTCGTGACGGCTCTGGATGTTGAAGACCTTTCGGTGCGGTTCCAGGCGAATGGCCGACCCTTGGTCGCCGTCGATCGGGTCAGCCTGCGGGTGCCGTCGGGCTCGGTCGTCGGGCTCGTCGGTGAGTCGGGATCCGGCAAGTCGACCCTCGCCCGGGCCGTCGTGGGACTGGTCCCGGCGGCCGGCGGACGTGTGCGGATCGACGACGCCGACCTGGCCGCCATGTCGGCGTCCGAGCGTCGTCGAGCTCGGCGGCAGGTCCAGCTGGTGTTTCAGGATCCGTCCGGCTCGTTGAACCCCCGCATGACGGTCGGCGCGACCCTCGCCGAGGCGGTCGGCGCGCACGAGCGACTCGGGCGAGGCGAGCGTCACGACAAGGTGTCCGAGCTACTCGACCTCGTCTCACTCGACCGCCGGCTCGCCGCGTCGTACCCGCGGGAGTTGTCGGGCGGCCAGCGCCAGCGAGTGGCGATCGCGCGGGCTCTTGCCGTGCGGCCGAGCATCCTGATCTGCGACGAAATCACGTCCGCCCTGGACGCCTCGGTCGCCGGCGCGATCTTGAACCTGCTCCGGGACCTGCGCCGAACGCTCGGCCTTTCCATCCTGTTCATCTCACACAATCTCGCGGTCGTGCGTTATGTCAGCGACGAGATCGGCGTGATGTATGCCGGCCGCGTCGTCGAGTTCGGGTCCGCGGAGTCACTGGTGCGCTCGCCCGAGCATCCCTACACCCAGGTGCTGCTCGACGCCGTCCCGCGGGTGGGCAGGGGCGACCACGAGTCACGAGAGATCGACGAGCAGGAGTCACTCGACGTCCATTCGCTGACCGGATGTCGCTTTCACCCGCGCTGTCCGGTCGGTCCCTTCGCGGATCCGAGCCGGACCCGCTGCGCATCCGAAGATCCCCAAATGGAGGCACCGTCGCACCGCCACCTGGCGGCCTGCCACTACGCCCGACCGGCGGGCTCCGGCACGGATACCAACTCCTCGTCGCCGCCTGTCGACCGGACGCCGTCGCGATGACCCGGCCGGACAAGCGTCCTGCCGTGGGACGATGGTCCCGGCCGTCCGGCCCACGGACGGCAGGCAGCCGGCAGATCGCGGCGGCAGACACGAGCCCACCGCCGTGACAGTCCCCAGGCGGATAGGGGTGACCTTCGTGCAGCCGGATACGGCCGCGTTGGGGTCGGCCCCCGCGGAAGTCCCACTGTCGAGCCTGCTCGACGCACTCGGACAAGGTCTGCTCGAAGTGATCGCTTCGCCCCGCGGTCTCGATCTCCAGGTGACCGATCCGGTCATCTTCGATGCGACCGCCGACCATCCGCTACACGAGGGCGAGGTGGTTCTCGGCGTCGGCATGACCTGCGAATCGGCCGATGTCCGCGACCTCGTGATCGCCGCCGGTCGAGCGAGCGCCGCGGCCGTCGTCGTCCGATCATCCGAGGGCGACCCGCAGCCGCTTCGTACCGTGGCCGAGGCGGCGGGTGTGGCGGTTCTGTACATCCCCGCCTCGACCGGCTGGGAACACGTCTTCACCCTGATCCGCACCGCGCTCGAAGCCAGCCGGGCGGCGACCTGGTCGAGCCAGGCCGGACTCGCGATCGGCGATCTGGTCTCGCTGGCGAACGCGGTCGCGGGTACCGTCGGCGGGGCGACCACGATCGAGGATCCCGAGTCCAAGGTCTTGGCCTTCTCCAGCCTCGGGCATCCGATCGACATCCCGCGTCAGGACACGATCTTGGGACACCGCGTCCCGGGTTCGTGGCGAAAGATGCTCGATGAGCAGGGCATCTTCAAGCGCCTCTACGAGACCGAGGAGGTCGTCCAGTTCACCGACCTCGGCGAGTCCGAGGTCTATCTCGCTCCACGGATGGCGATCGCCGTCCGTGCCGGAGGCGAGTTGCTCGGTTCGATCTGGGTCGCGCAAGCCGACCGACCGTTCGACGAACGGGCCGTCCAGGCGCTGCGGGCCGCCGCTCGGATCGCCGCCCTCCATATGCTCCACCATCGAGCCGCCGGTGACATCGAGCGGCAGCGCGAGGCGGAGGTCGTCCGCGCCCTCCTGGAGGGCAACGACGTGCCAATCCCGGGCGTCGCGTCGCTGCGGATGGCGGGCGCACCAGTCGTCGTGGTCGCCGTCGACCCGGCCTTGAGCGACCTCAGCGGCGGCGAGGCCGAGGTCCGCATGGAGCGGGCGGTGTCCATCGTGACGTTGTACGCGGAGGTCTACCGCCGACGGGCCCGGGTCGTGGCGGTCGACGGGATCATCTACGTCCTGCTGCCGTTTCCCGACGGTACACAGCGGTCGGCGCTGCTGACGTTCGCCGAGAGCCTCGTGCAACGCGCTCAGGTCGCGACCCGGTCGACGGTGCGGATCGGCATCGGTACACCGGCCGCCGAGCTGCACGACGTCCACCGGTCGCGGGCCGAGGCCGACGAGGTGCTCCGCGTACTCCGCAGGTCCGACTCCGGCCCGCCGACCGCGTTCGCCGAGGACGTACGCAGTCAGCTCGCGCTGGTGCACCTCGAGGATCTGGCGGCCCACGATCCGCTGTTGCGCAACGGCAAGATCCAACGTCTCGTCGAACACGACCAGCGCCACAACAGCAGCTATGTGGCGACCTTGCGGGCCTATCTCGACGAGTTCGGTGATGTGCCTGCGGCAGCGACCCGCCTGTCGATCCATCGCAACACGTTCCGCTACCGGCTCGCCCGTCTCCTGGAGCTCTCTGGGCTCGACCTGTCCGATCCCGACGAGCGACTGGTCACCCACCTCCAGCTGCGGCTGTTGGACGACGACGCAGCACGTAGTGACCCGAGCGAGTGAAGGCCTCGATCCGGTAGCCGCGTCGCATCGAGTCGACGATCACCTCGCGCAGCGCATGGCGCCAGCGCAAAGCCGCCCGCGGGTCCTTCTCGCGCAGCGCGACGATGTCGGCCGGCACCTGACATGCGATGAGCTCGGCGCTGCTCTCCGACCGTCTCGGCGCGCCGCCGGGGCCGACCTCCAGCACGTCATCGCAGCCAGGCGGGAGCCCCGGCTCCGTCGGGACCGCGAGTGGCGGCGGACCGGCGCTTGGATTCACCGGCCACACCATCAGCAGTCGGTCGCTCTCGTCGCCGCTGTTGAGGCCGTCGCCCATCGGCCCATAGAAGTCCGCGACGTACTCGACGGCCTCGGCGCCCAGCTTGGCCAGGTTGAAGTACGCGTTGCGGCGCACCAGTGGGTCGAAGGTCCACGTCACGGCGGCAAGTCCGGCCCGAGCTGCCCAGGTGTGCTGGTAGAGCTTCAGGGCATAGCCGAGTCCGCGGTCCCGCCGGTCGGGAGCCGTGCCGGTCATGTGCGAGTGCAGGCCCAGGACGGGATGCAGCGTGACGAAACCGACCGAAAGGCCGACCAGGCGGTCTTCCCGCTCGGGTCCACAGTCCTCGAACGCGCCGACGACGAAGTTGCCGGTGTGGCTGAGAGCACGGAGCAGGGTCACGTCCAGCTGCGAAGTCGTGTTGGTCTTCCACACGGTCGCCGCCAGCTCCGCGGCGGTCGTGAGGTCGGCAGGGGCCTCGAGCTCCCGCACGGACACGCCGGCTCGGCGCGCGGCGGCGAGTGCGGCCGAGCCGATCGCGCCGTCGACATCGTCCGGCGCCGCGATCGACGCGTCGTCACAAGACCTCGTGGACATGCGTCCAATGTCGCGATCGGAGCACCCGTCCGGCATCGTCACGCCGCCCGAAACTTCGGGCCGATGTTGGTCCGAGGTGACCAGGAGAAACCGTCAGCCGCTGGGGCAGACTCGGGCCATCGGCGTGTGCCGCAGCCGACCAGAGACTGGAGGCAGAGCCATGACCTCGACGATGCCCGACCCGATCGAGCTGCAACGACGCCTCGACGAGCTCGCGGTCAAGCACGGCGTTCCGGGGGCGACCGCCGGCGTACTCAGCGGCGACGAGCTCGAGGTAGTCGCGACCGGAGTCACTCGGCTCGGTAGCCAGAACCCGGTCACACCGGACACGCTCTTCCTCATCGCGTCCATCACCAAGGTGTGGACCGCCACGCTCGTGATGGGACTCGTCGACGAAGGACGGGTCGACGTCGACGCGCCGGTCACGGACTATCTGGACCCGCCCTTGCGGCTGGGCGACTCGCAGGTGGCCAAAACGGTGACCGTCGGACAGTTGCTCTGCCACACGGGAGGCTTCTTCGGCGACGCCGACGAGCCCAGCGGCCGCGAGGACGACGCGGTTCGGCGCACGGTCGACAGCTACGACTCCCTCGCCCAGCTGCACCGGCCGGGAGCGTTGTTCTCGTACTCCAACGCCGGATTCAACGTGCTCGGGCGCGTGGTGGAGTGCGTCACGGACTCGACTTGGGACGATGCGCTCCGCACCCGGCTCATCGAGTCGCTCGGGTTGGAACACACGTCCACGCTGCCGGAGGAGACGATGACCCGGCTCCACGCCGTCGGCCACGAGCCGTCAGGTCCGGACACCCTCGAACTGGAGCCGGTGACGCCATGGCTCGATCCGCGCGGCTCCGGGCCGTGTGGAGGGACACTTGCCACTACGGCCGGCGACCTGCTCGCCTTCGCTCGGCTCCACCTTCGCGACGGATTCGCGCCGTCTGGAAAGCGGCTGCTCGAAGCGGCGACCGCCCGTGCCATGCGGGAGCCGCGAATCGCGCAGCCCGACCCCAGCACGAGCCCGGCATGGGGATGGGGCTGGGGGATCGAGCGGATCGATGCGCCTCTGGTCGTCGAGCACGGCGGCAACACCTGCGGGCAGGAGAGTCTGCTCGTGGTCGTGCCGGAGCGAGACCTGGCCGTCTGCGCACTCACCAACGGGGATGCTCAGGGCCTGCTGCGCGACCAGTTCGCAGCCGGAGTGTTGGAGGATCTCGTCGGCATCTCACGGCC
Organism: Nocardioidaceae bacterium; assembly: GCA_035630615.1. Taxonomy (GTDB): domain Bacteria; phylum Actinomycetota; class Actinomycetes; order Propionibacteriales; family Nocardioidaceae; genus DATFRX01. The sequence goes on along the minus strand of DASQKI010000079.1, from coordinate 98,473 downwards.
TCGGCTTCCCGACCCGGTGGACGACGACATCGACACCGCGCCGTACATCGGCAGCTACCGGCGCAGCGAGGAGCTCACCATCGAAGTGACGGCCGGCGAGTCGGGTCTGGAGGCGGCGTTCGTGACCGGCGGCAAGATCGCGGAACGGGTTCCGAGCTTCACGACGCCGATGACCTACGCCGGCGGGACGACCTTCCGGGTGACGATCCCGCCCATGACCGAGCCGATCGCGGCGACGTTCGTCTACGAGGGCGAGGCGACCGGGCCGGCGACGCACCTAGCGCTGGGCCTCCGCGTCGCACCGCGAGTGTGAGGCGCCGATGAGACTGGTCGCGGTCGAGTTGCGACGGATTCGGCTGCCCTTGGTGCGACCCTTTCGGACGTCGTTCGGCACCGAGCTGGATCGAGACATCCTGCTGATCCGGGTGCACACCGACGACGGCGGGGACGGCTGGGGCGAATGCGTCGCGGGCCACGCGCCGCTGTACTCGAGCGAGTACGTCGACGGGGCCGAGCAGGTCATCCGGCGCCACATCCTCGACCGGCTGGCGGTCCTCCCCGACGTCTCGGGGGCGACGGTGGGACCGGCGCTGGTGGCGATCAAGGGCCATCGGATGGCGAAGGCAGCCGTCGAGATGGCGGTCCTCGACGCCGAGCTGCGGACCCGTCGGGTGTCGCTGGCCGAGCACCTCGGGGCGACCCGACAGCAGGTCGACGTCGGCGTCTCGGTCGGCATCGCGCCGTCGATCCCCCAGCTCCTCGACGAGGTCGAGCTGTATCTGCACCAGGGCTACCGACGGATCAAGCTGAAGGTGGAGCCGGGTTGGGATCTCGAACCCGTCGCGGCGGTACGGTCCCGGTTCGGCGACGTCACGCTTCAGGTCGACGCGAACGCCGCGTACTCCCGCACCGACATCGACCACCTCGCCGAGCTCGATGCCTTCGATCTCCTGCTCGTCGAGCAGCCGCTGCCCGAGGAGGATCTGCTCGGGCACTCCCAGCTGGTTCGCCGGCTGCGTACGCCCGTCTGCCTGGACGAGTCGATCGTCTCCGCCGATGCCGCCGCGGACGCCATCGCCCTCGGGGCCTGCGACATCGTGAACATCAAGCCGGGCCGCGTGGGTGGCTATCTGGAGGCGCGACGCATCCATGACGTCTGCGTCGCGCAGGGCGTGCCGGTGTGGTGTGGAGGCATGCTCGAGACCGGCATCGGTCGCGCGGCGAACCTCGCCCTGGCCGCGCTTCCCGGCTTTACCCTCCCCAGCGACATCTCGGGATTCGACCGCTACTGGAAGCGCGACATCGTGACGACGCCGCAGGTCGCCCGGGACGGACGCATGGACGTCCCGGGCGGCATCGGCATCGGAGTCGAGCCGGACCTGGACTGGCTGGGCGAGCTCACGACCCGGGTCGAGACCGTCGACCTGGTCGGCGCGCTGGACTAGCGCTCACCCCACCTTTGCGCCGACATTGCGCGTCCCGCCCACTTCCTCGCATCGAGATTGCGCGTCTTGTCGGGCCAGCTGGGCAGGACGCGCAATGTCGGCGCGAGAGAGGGGCTACAGCAGCTCGGTGAGGAGGACGGCGAGCAGGGCCGTTCGGTCCGGCATGTCGTCGACGACGACCGTCTCGTCCGCGGCATGCGCTCCGTGGCCGACCGCGCCCAGTCCGTCTAGGGTTGGCACGCCAGCCGCGGCCGTGATGTTGCCGTCCGATGCGCCTCCTACCGCCACGCCCTCCACCCGCGGCAGCCCGAGCCGGTCGCAGCATCGACGGGCCCGCGCCAGCAGGTCTTGGCTGGCGGCCTCGGGCATCGGCGGACGGTTGGGGCCGCCGGTGGTCCGGATCGTCGTGCCCGAGCGCCGTGGAGTCAGCGACCGCATGGCTGCGTCGATGCGCAACTGCTCCGCCTCGGACGTCGCGCGAACATCGACGTTCAGCCTGGCCGCCGCGGGAACGGTATTGGCCGACGTGCCGGCCGACATCGTGGTCGGTGTCACCGACGTGCCGTTCGGCGGGCTGGCCAGCAACTCGATCGCGAGTGCCTGCTCGGCGAGCTCGAGGCCCGCGTTGGCTCCGGCCTCGGGCTCCAGTCCGGCGTGGGCCGCCCGACCCGTCACCTCGACCTCGTAGAACGAGATGCCCTTGCGTCCGGTCTTGAGCGCGCCACCGGCGCTGGGTTCGATGATCAGAGCGGACTTGGCGGTTTGCGCCAGGCGTTCGATGACAGCGCGCGACGTCGGCGAACCGATCTCCTCGTCGGATGTCACCAGGAAGGTCAGGCCAGCTCGTTCGGGCAACGCCGCCACCGCGTGTAGCCCCTGGACCAGACCGGCCTTCATGTCGAAGCACCCGGGCCCGGTGGCGAGCGATCCGTTCACCTCGAACGGCCAATCGGCAAGCGTGCCCAGGGGCCACACGGTGTCGAGATGACCGACCACGAGGACGGTGGTCTCCGACCCGAATTGCCAGCACAAGTGAGATCGGCCGTCGGAGCTGATCCATTCCGGACGGACGCCCCACAGATCCGACGCCTGCTGGTCCAGCAATTCGGCGCAGCGGGACAGCGCAGCGATGTCGCTCGACGGCGACTCGCAGCTCACCAACGCCTCCAGCCGCGTGACCATGTCGGGCAGTTGGTCCGTGAGCGATCGGCGCAGCCCGGGCGGCTCGTGCGCGGCGTCCATCAGGCCGTCCGACCGTCGGATCCGGACCGAGGCTCGGCTCCGGGCCGGCCGAGCTCGTCGCGGAACAGGCGGCGTACGTTGTCGCCCAGGACAGCTCGGACGTCGGCGCCGGAGAGGCCACGATCGACCAAGGCGTCAGTCACCAGCGGCAGCCCGGCCGGGCCGTCGAGCCCAGGGATGACGGCCCGATCGTCCAAGCCGTCGTCGTCGATGAGAGGACCCGTCCCCGGGTATATCTCGTCCACAACCTCCTTGATGAAGTCCGGGCCGAGACCGACATGCTCGATCCCGCCGACCTCGGCGATATGCACGATGTGGTCGACGAGTCGCTCGATCGTGGCGTCGGACTCCGCGACGAAACCGGCGTAGAAGTTGACGCACACGACCCCGCCGCCGCCAGCGATCGCCTTGATCTGCTCGTCGGTCAGGTTTCGATGGTGATCTCGCAACGCACGGGCCGACGAGTGGGTGGCGATCACCGGCCTTCGAGCCAGCTCCAGGACATGCTCCACGCCGGCTCGCCCGAGGTGTGAAACGTCGAGGATGACGCCGAGTTGCTCGAGCAGGCTCAGTGCCTCGACTCCGGCACTGGTCAAGCGGCTGCCGGTCGCGTCTTCGGCACTGCCGTCGGCCAGCGCGGATCGGCCGAAGTGGGTGAAGGACGCGATGCGTACGCCCAGCCGGTGGAACGTCTGCAGCAGCTCGATGTCGGTGTCGATCTGCGGACACCCTTCGAGGGCCAGGACGAGGGCGATCCGGCCGGACGCGAGCACGGCTTCGACCTCGGCTCCGGTCCCACACAGACCGACGCTGTCGGCGTTGTGCGCGGCCAGGCGATGGGCCGCTTCGACCATGCGCAGGCTCTCTCGCAGGGCACCCTCCGGACGGTAAGCGTCGTCCACGAAGACCGGCAGCACCTGGATCCGCACACCGCCGGCCGTCAGCTGCGGAAGCCATCGGTCGGCGAAGTAGGCGCCCCATTCGGTGCGTGGCCGGCGGACGACGAGCATGAGCAGATCGTTGTGCGTGTCGGCGACGATCGGGCGGTCTGGCGAGTGGACGTTCATCGCACCAGTTTCGGGTGCCGGCCCGACGAACGCACGGGTGGCACGGACGACAAAGGGTGCGCCGGTTCGTTCCGACGTCCGAACCGAGGACGGCAGGGTCTTCCGCGACGCCCGGGCGGTCTACACGAGCAGCGAGGTCCGACCGCCGACCCCGGCCACCGACCGCTGTCGCGCCGCCTCCACCAGCCGACGATCGCCTTCTTCGTACGCGAGATGCAGTGTGATCGCACCGATTCGCCAGCGGTCGGCATCGCGCTGGAGCCGGATGGCATAGCGTCCGGAAACCATCCAGGTCGACGCGCCGCTCTCCTCGATCAGGTGGTGATAGGCACGGAACGTCGTCGCGCATTCGACCCGCTCGTCGTCTTGGTGCGTCATGATCAGAGGGCCGGTGAGGTGCTGCGTCGCGTCGAAGCCGGTTGCGAGCTCGGTCCAGTCAGTCACCAATGCGTCGATCGGCAGCGTGTCCGGCTCGCCGCCCCACAGCTCGGTGTAATCGATGTCGACCCGATCGGCGAACGACGACAAGACCGTGGCCCAATCGAGGGTGTCGACCCCATGCAGCATCGTCGTGAACACGTCCGTCGGGTTCATGCGGTGGCTCCCAGGGTCTTGGCGAAATGCGCGTCCACGGCGTCCACCGCGAACGCGACCTGATCCGGCTGGTCGTAGAAGTCCGTCTGAGTTCCCTCGCCCCAAGCGACGTCTACCGGACCCCGCAGCTGTCCGCGCAGCGCCTCGACATGCGCCGGGAAAACGCAGTCGTCGGAGTGGACGAATGCGGTCGGAGCCGTCACGGCATCCGCGACCGCGAGCCCGTCGAAAGTCAACCAGGGCAGCCATGTGATCTCAGCCATCTCGTTGCGCCACTGCGGCACAGCGCCCCGACCTGCGTTGGCGTAGTAGTCCATCTCGAAGAACATCCCGGCCCGGTCGTTGCCGGCCTCGTACGCCGGCACGGTGACGATCTCACCGGTGCGCAGGTAGGTCTCGTACGCCGTGCTCGCCCGCTGCAGCCGGGTGCGGACGCCATCGTCACCCCCGTAGAACGGCGCGATTGAGGTGGTGTCGTGGAACCAGCCGGCGACGCTCGCGAACGACCGGATCGGAGCGCCTTGGGCGATTGCCGTGAGCGCATATTGGGCGCTCGCGCATACGGCCAGCATGCCGACCTCGCCGGGCTCGACGTAAGACAGCGTTCGCGCGCCGTTCGCCACGGCGGCGATGTCGGCGACCTTGCGAATGGGGAGCTCGAACTGGCGGAGATCGCCGTCGCTTTGGCCGTAACCCGCGAAGTCGAACGAGATCGCGGTGTAGCCCCGCCCCGCGAGCGCCGCAGCGTAGTGGTCGGCCATTTGCTCCTTGACGGTCAGCCAAGAGCCGGAAACCAACACGGCGGGCTGCCGCTCGGCCAGGTCGTCGGACTGTCGATGGACCCGCCCGGCGATGCGGACGCCGTTGCTGATGAACACGACCGGAAACGTCGTGACGCTCGTACTCGTCATGCGGGCACACTCCCACGATCGGCGCATCGACGGAGGGTCGGATCTTGCGCAGTTCAGGCGGCTCGAAGGTCGGAGGGCGCGAAGCCGGTGTAGCGGCGGAACTGCCGACGGAAGTGGCCGACGTTGGCGTAGCCGACCGCGTACGCGATATCGGCCACGCTGCCACGCCCGGCGAGCAGCATCGCCTTGGCCCGCTCCATCCGGCGCATCGTGACGAACTCGTGCGGCGCCAGCCCGGTAGACCGCTTGAAGGCGCGGGCGAAGTGAAACGCGCTGAATCCGGCCTCGGCCGCCAGGTCGTCGAGCCCCAACGGCTCGCCGAGGCGCGCGTCCACGAGGTCGCGGATCCGGTCGACCAGTGCGCGGTCCAGCCGACCCGCTCGGCGGCGGTGCCGTGGACGCGGCGAGCAGTAGTGGTCGGCGAGATGCACCGCCAGCCGGTGCGCCAGCGCGCCGGCCTGCATCGGTTCCAGGTCGGTACCGCCCACGTGGACCCGCTTCAGCAAGGCGGCCGTGCTCAGCACCGTCGCGTCCCACGCCGCGACGACCGGCTGGATCTCGACGACCCCGGCAGACTCCGTCACCGACCGCAGCAGGTCGCGGTCCGGATAGATCTCGAGTGCCTCAGTCGGCTCGCTGACCTCGGCCCACCGCACGTCGTATTGCCCATTCGCGAAGGTGACTCCGGCCGGCACGTCGAGGTAGGTCGCCCGGCCGTCCCGCTCGTACGCGACGCGGGAGTGCGCACTGAACGAGACACCGACCTGATACGGCTTGGTCGTCGTGACCGTGTCGGCGGGCGGAAGCCAGGCGTACTCCGAGCGCATGCCAGGCCACTGTCGTACTGAGTACGTCTTCTCGTCGACTCGCACATCGTCGTCAACGCCGGGGCGGGCCGCTCCGATTCCGCGCTCGGTCCCCGTTCCGACGTCCGCCTAGGATCGAAGGACCGTGAATGCTGCTGCCAAGCCCGACCTGTCGGTCGGCCTGATCACGACCCGGGACGCCACCGAGCGTCCCAGGGCCGAGAGCCCTGGCCTGCTCCCCTGGGTAGCCGAGCTGACCGCAACCATCGCCAACATCGGCGACGGGGTCGCCGAGGAGACCTTGACCCGGTTCTGGCTCCGCGGCTCCGGCGTCGACCGTGAGCTGCGCATGGTCAGCACTCCGGAGCTGCTTCCTGGCGACGAGATCGAGGTCACCGCGCTTTGGGACATGCGGGACGGCTCCGGCGACTACACCGTCACGGTGACGGCCGATGCCTTCGGCCAGCTCGACGAGGTACGCACGGACAACAACACGGCATCCGCCGTCGTCCGGGTCAGGGGCATCCGGGTCGCGCAGGCAAGCTTGCCCGGGTGAACGGATCATAGGCACTGGTCGCGATCGCGGCAGTGGCCCACGCGGCTACGTTGTCATGCATGGCCGACGGCGCCGCCGCGCAGCATCCCCATGACCTGCATCATCTGGTCGAAGTAGCGGCGACAGCCGGGGCAGCCGGCGAGATGGTCGACGAAGAGCGCCTCGGCCTGCGGTGCCAGCTCCAGATCCATGAAGTCGGGGACTTGTTCGACGAACTCCCGGCAGGTAAGCCCCGTCATGCCGCGGCCTCCGCGACGGCGGCCCCAGCCGAGCTAGGTGTAGCTGCCGGCTCAGGCAGTCCGGGCGGGTCCACGGCGACCAGGCTGCGTCCACGGCGCGTCACCCGGAGCATGAGCCCACTCGCCACCAACGCCACCACGACGAGCATCCAGCCTGCGGCGTGGACGCCGTACCGCTGACCGATGAAGCCGAAGCCCACTGCGAACGGCAGGAACACCATCCAGGACACAGCGCTCACGCCCGAGGCGACACCGGCTCGAATTGTCGACGGCACGGCGTCGTGCAGCAGCCGTGTGATGTGGATGCTGACCGCCACCATCAACAGCACGAGCACAATCTGCGCGAGCGTCACGACGATGATGCTCCGGCTGGTGGTCAGCGCCAGGCTGCTGAGCAGAACGGCGCCGGAAACCGGGAGGACGGTCGTCACCCGGTCGAAGTGCAGTCGGCCGGCGAGCATCCCGCCGAGGCCGAAGGTCGACATCAGCCCCGCCCAGTGTGGCCCGTAGACCGCTGCGGCCGCGCCCAGGGCAACCAGCCAAAGCGGACCGAACTCGAAGATCGTCGTCATGAGCAGCGACGTCAACACGGCGAGTGCGATGACCGCGCGCACCTGACCTCGACGGGTGAGTGTCTTGACGGTGACCTGGAGGTGGTCGCGCAGTGTGGTCTTGTCGTCGGACTCGTGCAGGCGGGGCTCCTTGAACCGCAACAGCGCCACGACCGACAGCGCCGTGAACGGGATCGTGAGGAAGTAGGTGAGCCGGATCGTCGTTGCACTTGCCAGCAGGCCACCCACGAGAGCGCTCGACACCAGTGCGGCGCTCTCGATGACCCGCACCCGGCCGACCTTGGTCTCGAACTGCTCGCTGCCGCCGGTCATCTCGAGGACGGTGTCGTAGACGACCGCCTCCAGGGTTCCCGAGCGCATCGCGAAGTAGATACCGAGGAAGAGAGCACTGATGAAGTACGTCGGCACGTTCGTGCTGAGGCCGCCGACGAGGACACTCGCCATCGCGGCGAAACTCGCCACTACCAGGACGCCACGGCGGCTCCAGCGGTCGGCCAGGATCCCCGACGGAAACTCGGCGAGCGGTGGCACGGCGGCATAGACGGCAGCCATCAGGCCCACCGCGGCCGCGTCGAAGCCGATCTCGTTCATGAACAGCTTCTCGACCGGCACCCACAGCCAGATGCCCTGTAGGAAGGTCGCGAAGTACAGCGGCAGGAGGCGCTTGTGCAGCGCGGCGCTCGGCGGCGTTCGAGAGTTCATGGCGGTGCAGTGTCACGAGCACCGCCAGGCGTTACACGGTTCAGCGCTTCCAATTGCGAAACGCGTCAAGCAGAGAATCCCTCGCCTCGTCGGACAACGTCTCCGGAGGACGGGAGCCGCCGAGCGTTTGCGTGGTCTGCCGAATCTGGTCGAGGTAGCGATCGCAGCCGTCGCAAGCGGCAAGGTGATCGACGAGCCGCCGCTCGGTCTCGGCGTCAAGCGCACCGTCGAGGAACGCCGTGACGAGCTCGACGAACTCGATGCAATCGAAATCGCTCATGGCACCGCCTCTCCACCGATCCGTTCGGCGTCGACCGTCGCGAAGTACGACTCCAGTCTGCCGCGTACGTAGGCACGGGCCCGATGCAGTAACACCCGCTGGTTGGCGGCCGAGATGTCCAGAATCTCGCGTACCTCCTCGGAACTGTAGCCCTCGATGTCACGCAACGTGATGACGATCCGTTGCCGATCGGGCAGCTCCGCGACGGCGTCGGCCACTTGAGCGTGGATCTCACCGGACAGTGCTACGCGCTCTGCTGACGGCCAGGCCGCAGGAAACTCCCGCCAGTGCCCGGCCCAGGGGTGACCTGCGTCGAGGAAACGGCTGGGATCGACTGTAGGCCCGTAGTCCTCGTCGGTCGGCATCAAACTGCTCATCGGGATGGTCCGGCCCTCGCGGACGCCGCGGCGTTTCGCGGTGTTCACCAGGATCCGGTAGATCCAGGTCTTGAGTGACGAACGACCCTCGAAGCCGTCGATACCCCGGATGACCGCGAGCCAGGTGTCCTGCACCACCTCGGCAGCCGAGTCGTCGGTCCGAACGAACGATCGAGCCAGCCGGCACATGCCGGCCGACCAGGTGTCGACCAGCAGCACGAACGCCGCGTCATCGCGATCTCGCAACCGGACGACGAGGACCTCGTCGGGCGGAAAATCGCCCACGGCACGAGCCTCAGGCTCCACCCTGCTGAGGTTAGCGGGTGGTCAGGACACAATGTCGAAGCCGCCGGGCCTGCCTCGCCGGTCGGCGATCGCACCAGTCGACGTCGCCGAGGCGATCCCCCGCGTCGACCGCATGACTCGCCCCATGACACCGCAGCTGCCCTCCGGAACACCGTGGACGTGCACCCAGGCGACTGGCTCGTCATAGAGCCGCTCCGGATCCTCGTCGATGCTCGCGAGCACCCGGGTGACGCGGGAGATCACCTCGTGGCTCATCTCGCCGAGCCAGCCGCTCGGGACGCTGACCCGAACGACGTAGCGCGGCGGCTCGTCGGGATCGACCGCTCGGCCGCCCACGACCCACGTCTCGGCCTCGACGATGGCGACCTGCTCGGTCATCCGACTCGCCTCGATCAGTTCCCGCGGCACCCCGCGCTCCTCGTCCTCGGTCATGAACTCAGTGATGAGCCGCTCGGCGAGGTTACGACGCTGCTCGCCGCTGAGTGCGCCGGCCGGCACGTAGACCTCGAAGTACATCATCGGAGGCCGTCCGATCGACCGGGCGGGACGTTGCGCGGTTGCTCAGAGGCGTCGTCGGTCGGCAACAACACCTCGCCCGCGATGCGGTCGACTAGCGTTTTCGGTCTCATCTGGTCGGTCCCTTCGGCTCGTGGCTGACCCGATCCATGCTGGTCGGCCGGGGCGGCGGAATCGTCGGCCGCGGGAAGACACTTTCGGCTGCTCCCACCGGCGCAGGACCCGCCGGCGTACTTCCTCGGGAGTACGCGCAAAGTGCTCCGACCGGACCACGCACCGGAGCCGGTCGCCGGTCTACTGTGCGGGCATGGAGACTGCTCGCACGTGGCGGCCGAGCTTGCCGGACGTGGCGTTGGCCGTGGGCCTGGCGGCGTTCGCAGCGTTCGGCGCGTTGATCGCCCCGGCCGGAAGCCGCGACCTCGACCCCTTGGCCTTCGTGTTGCTCGCGGCGGGCGCGCTGGTGCTCGTCGCCCGCCGACCACTGCCGATCGCCGTGCTGATCGCCTCCATTCTCTGCGTCTACGCCTACAACCTGCGGGGCTACCCCGATGTCGCACCGCTTGCGATCTTCGTCGGGATCTACACGGCCGTCCGCGCGGGTCGTCGTCGCCTGGCTATCGGGGTGGCGGGCCTCGGCCTGGTCGCCATGACCTTCGCAGCGAACCACTCCCGCCTCGCCGACGAGTCCACCCGCGAGGTGATCCAGGCCAGCGCGCTGCTCGCCGGCTGGTTGGTCGCCTCCGGCGTACTCGCCGAGGTCGTCCGAAACCGACAGGCCTACATCGAGCAGGTCGAGCGACGTGCGGAGGAGGCCGAGCGGACCCGCGATGAGGTGGCCCTACGGCGCGCCGGCGAAGAGCGACTGCGGATCGCCCGCGAGCTTCACGACTCCCTCACGCACAGCATCTCGATCATCAAGGTCCAGGCCGGGGTAGCCGTGCACCTGGCTCGCAAGCGCGGCGAGCCGGTGCCGGACGCGCTGGTCGCCATCCAAGAGACGAGTGCGGAGGCCGTACGGGAGCTGCGCGCCACCCTCGACGTCCTGCGCGATCCGACCGCTGATGCCAGCGGAAACGGAGTGGACCGGTTGCCGGATCTGCTCGACCGGACGCGCCTCGCCGGGCTTCCGGTCGAGCTCTCGGTGACCGGACAGCCGCGACCACTTCCAGTCGACGTGGACCAGGCCGCCTATCGGATCGTGCAGGAAGCCCTGACCAATGTCGCCCGACATGCCGGCCCCGCGTCGGCCGAAGTCACCGTCGAATACGACGCCCACAGTCTTGTCATCCAGGTGGACGACGATGGTCGAGCACACCTCGACGAGACGCACGTCCCTGGCGTCGGCCTCATCGGCATGCGCGAGCGGGTCACGGCACTCGGCGGCACACTGCGGGCCGAACCGCGTACGAGTGGCGGCTTCACCGTACGCGCCGACTTGCCCGTACCGGCGAAGGTAGCGGCCGAGTGATCCGAGTCCTGCTCGCCGACGATCAGCCGCTGATCCGTGGCGGCTTCCGGGCCCTGCTCGACGCCGAGGACGACATCGAGGTGGTCGCCGAGGCCGCCGACGGAGCGGAGGCCGTCTCGCTCGGCATCGAGCACTCACCCGACGTCGCCCTGATCGACGTCCAGATGCCCGGCGTGGACGGCATCGAGGCCACCCGACGGATCGCCCGAGACGAGCGGCTCGCCGACGTCCACGTCGTGATTCTGACCAACTACGGCCTCGACGAGTACGTCTTCAACGCTCTGCGGGCCGGAGCCAGCGGGTTCCTGGTCAAGGACATCGAGCCGGCCGACCTAGTCCAGGCCGTGCGAGTGGCCGCCAAGGGCGACGCACTCCTCGCCCCAGCGATCACCCGGCGGCTGATCGGCGAGTTCGTCTCGCGACCGCCGGACTCCAGCCTCGCGACCGGCCTCGAGGTCCTGACCAACCGCGAACGCGAGGTCGTCGCGTTGGTGGCCCGTGGGCTCAGCAACGACGAGATCGCCGAGCGACTGGTGATCAGCCCGATCACCGCCAAGACCCACGTCAGCCGGTCGATGACGAAGCTGGGAGCGCGTGACCGCGCACAGTTGGTCGTGTTTGCCTACGAGTCGGGGCTGGTGGCGCCGCGACCTGACCCTGACGCCTAAACGCGCAGACCGTCGCCGGGCGGACTACGGTGAGTGCGCTGGATCCCCTGCCTGGGAGGCGCCATGGCCGAGCGGACGAAGTACATCCTCGACGAGGACGAGATGCCGACGCGGTGGTACAACCTCATCGCGGACCTACCCGAGCCGCCGCCACCGCCGTTGCATCCCGGCACCGGTGAGCCGGTCGGCCCGGACGACCTGGCGCCGCTGTTTCCCCAGGCGCTGATCGCCCAAGAGGTCACGGGCGACCGCTACGTCGACATCCCCGACGAGGTCCTCGAGGTCTATCGGCTCTGGCGACCGTCGCCGCTCTATCGGGCCCACCGACTGGAGAAGGCGCTCGGGACACCGGCCCGGATCTATTACAAGTACGAGGGCGTCAGCCCGGTCGGGTCGCACAAGCCCAACACCGCCGTGCCGCAGGCCTACTACAACGCAGCCGAAGGCGTCGCCAAGCTCTCCACCGAGACCGGCGCCGGGCAGTGGGGCAGCGCCTTGGCCTTCGCGTGCGCGACGTACGGCCTGGAGTGCGAGGTCTGGCAGGTCCGGGCGTCGTACGACCAAAAGCCTTATCGCAAGATCATGATGGAGACGTTCGGCGCGACCGTACATCCGAGCCCGTCCGACCTCACCCAGTCGGGCCGGGCCGTACTCGCCGAGCATCCCGACTCCACCGGCAGCCTCGGCATCGCGATCAGTGAGGCCGTCGAGATGGCGGCCGGCGATCCGAACACGCGATACGCCCTCGGCAGTGTGCTCAACCACGTGTTGATGCACCAGACGATCATCGGTGAGGAAGCGCTCAAGCAGTTCGAGCTCGCCGGCGACCGTCCGGACGTCGTCGTCGGCTGCACCGGCGGCGGATCGAACTTCGGCGGCCTGACCTTCCCGTTCTTGCGCGAGAAGCTCGCCGGCCGCATGGACCCGGTGATCCGCGCGGTCGAGCCGGCGGCCTGTCCTTCGCTGACCCGCGGGCGTTATGCGTACGACTTCGGCGACACCGCCGGGCTCACGCCGCTGCTCAAGATGCACACGCTCGGACACGAGTTCATCCCGGACCCGATCCACGCGGGTGGGCTGCGCTACCACGGCATGGCGCCGCTGATGTCGCACGTCTACGAGCTGGGCCTGGTCGAGGCGATCGCGGTCGGCCAGCAGGAGTGCTTCGCCGCCGGGGTGCGGTTCGCCCGCGCCGAGGGCATCATCCCGGCACCGGAGCCGACGCATGCGCTGGCTGCGTGCATCGCCGAGGCGCTGCGGTGCAAGGAGACCGGCGAGGAGAAGGCGATCCTCACCGCGCTGTGCGGGCACGCGCATCTCGACCTGCCGGCGTACGCGTCGTACCTCGCGGGCGACATGGTCGACAACGAGCTCACCGACGCGGACCTGGAGCAGTCGCTCGCCGGCATCCCGTCGACGGCGGGCTGAGGTCAACGGTGCGGGCGCGTGTCCAGAATCGATTGCCGGCTCCGACCAAGGGGTAAGGCCGAGCCGACCCACGGCGCGGTGACACCCTGAAGGAGGCGCGATGAAGTACATGATCATGATGTTCGGGGGCGCGGGCGCGAGCATGCGAGACCGGTCGCCCGAGTGGATCAGCGGCATGCACGCGCTGATGGTGGGACTCGACGCCGAGCTTCGTGAGTCCGGTGAGCTGGTGGACAGCAGGAAGCTGATGGATCCGAGCGGCGCGACGACGGTTCGCTTCGTGGACTCCAAAGCCGTCGCTACCGACGGTCCTTTCGCCGAGGTGAAGGAGTCTCTCGCGGGCTACTGGATCATCGAGTCGAGCGAGGAGCGAGCCCTGGAGGTGGCCGCCAAGTGCGTCGACTACATCGAGTTCCCGATGGAGGTCCGCCCCGTCATGGACGAGCCGCCGCCGGCCACCACGTGATCTCCCCAGGTCGGTCGTGAGTGCCATTCGATGATCGAGGCGAACGAACCGGTCGAGGATCTGTTGCGTGACCTCGCACCGCAGATCCTCGCGGCCCTCGCGCGGCAGTACGGCCAACTCGATGCATGTGAGGACGCGACGCAGGAGGCACTGCTCGCCGCGCTGACCCAATGGCCGAACGACGGCGTGCCGAACCAGCCTCGGGCCTGGCTCCGTACTGTCGCTCGCCGGTCTCTCGTCGACCACTGGCGAAGCGAGAGCGCCCGTCGGCAACGGGAGGTGCGGGCCGCCGGCGCCGAACGCGTGTTTCCGGCGGCGGACGATGAACCCGCGGACGGGGACGACACGCTGACCCTCCTCTTCATGTGCTGTCACCCGGCCCTGTCGTCAACCGCTCAAGTCGCGCTGACGCTTCGCGCCGTGGGCGGCCTCACCACAAAGGAGATCGCGGGAGCGTTCTTGGTTCCCGAGGCCACCATGGCCAAGCGCATCACGAGGGCTAAGCAGGCCATCGCGCAGTCGGGCGCGACATTCGAACTGCCGCCCGCGCAGGAGCTTGCGGCCCGGCAGGAAGTCGTACTCAGCGTTCTCTACCTGGTCTTCAACGAGGGATACACCGCATCGTCGGGAGCGCAGCTGCACCGGGTCGATCTGACGTCGGAGGCCATTCGGCTGGCGCGACTGGTACGTCGACTCCTACCAGCCGATGGTGAGGTGGCCGGCCTCCTCGCGCTCATGCTGCTGACCGACGCCCGCCGAGCGGCGAGGACGACCGCCGACGGCTCACTGGTGCCCCTCGAGGAACAGGACCGCTCCCGCTGGGACTCCGTCGCGATCCAGGAAGGTCTTGCTCTGCTGGCAGAAACCCTCGGCCGCTTCCCCGTGGGTCAGTATCAGCTGCAAGCCGCGGTCGCCGCGGTTCACGACGAGGCGGCGACCGCCGGCGCGACCGACTGGCCGCAGATCTCGGCTCTCTATGACACGTTGGAACGGATCGCACCGGGCCCGATGGTCACACTCAGCCGGGCGGTAGCGCTGTCCAACGTCCACGGTCCGAGAGCGGGGCTCGCTCTGCTCGGCACACTCGACGCCGACGATCTGGCGGCTCGTTCCCACCGGTTCGACGCCGTCCGCGCCCATCTCCTCGAACAGGCCGGCGACTCCCGGCGAGCGCGTGACCTGTACCTACGAGCGGCCAAGGCGACCGCGAGCCTCCCGGAGCAGCGGTATCTCCAGCTTCGGGCGTCCAGGCTCGCCCACGATCAGCGGTAGGTCGCGTCGCCGCCCGTACCCCGTGTCGGTCGCCGGAGACCCTCGGCCACCTAGGCTGCTCCGAATGACTGACCACTCGACTCCCGCTCCGATGCCCGCACCACTCACGGATGCGCCGTCTCGTACCGATCGGAAAGGCCTCGTCGCCGGGCTGGTCGTCGGCCTGCTGGTCGGCGGCGGCGGCGTCGCACTCGCCTGGGTCATGACCAGCGACGATCCCGCCGCCGGTGCGGAGACCGACGCGACCGCCGCCTGCTTGGCGATAGAGGACACCGACATCCCCGAGCCAGAAGACGACCTGGATCTGGCCACCGCACAGCGCTGGGGTGGCGCCGCCGCGCTCGCCATGGGAGCGGCCGAGAGCGACGATCGCTTCCAGCCGCTGGCCGACGAGCTCGAGAGGGCGAGCCTGGGCATCAGGGCGCTCGACCTGGAGCAGGCCGAGGATTCGTTTCAGAAGACCCAGGACATCTGCGCCGACCTGTAGCGACCTGCCAGCTTTGCCGAGCGGTAGGTTGCCGCCCATGCGGGTATGGCTGCCATGGGACCGGCCGTCCGACGTGCTCGGGGACCTGCCGGACGACGTCAAGATCGACACCTTCCGGCGCGGACTTTCCGTGCCCGAGTCGCTGGGTGAGGTGGAGTTCTACGTCCCGGAGTACATGGGGGCGGACCCGCGCGTGGTCGAGGTGCTCGGCCAGATGCCGTCGCTTCGCGTCGTCCAGGCTCAGACGGCGGGGTACGAGAACCTGCTGCCCCATCTGCCCGACGACGCGACGCTCTGTAACGCCCGCGGGGTGCACGACGCCTCGACCGCCGAGCTCGCGATGACCTTGATTCTGGCGTCGCTGCGTCGAATCCCACCCGCCGTCCAGGCCCAGGACCGCGGCGAGTGGCTGACGTACGACACCTTCGACGACGCGCTCGCGGACCGGACGGTGCTCATCGTCGGCTACGGCTCGATCGGCGAGGCGTTGGAGCGTCGCCTCGACGGATTCGAGTGTGAGGTGCTGCGGGTGGCGCGACGCGAGCGACCCGGCGTGGCGCCGACCGAGCAGCTGCCCGAGCTACTGCCGAGGGCCGACGTCGTGGTGCTCATGACCCCGGCGACCGACCACACCGTCGGGATGGTTGACGCGACGTTCCTCGCTCACCTGAAGGACGACGCCTTGTTGGTCAACATCTCGCGCGGACCCGTCGTCGACACCGACGCCCTGGTCGCCGAGCTCGGGTCGGGTCGGATCCGAGCCGCACTGGACGTCACCGACCCCGAGCCCCTGCCGTCGGGTCATCCGCTGTGGTCGGCGCCGAACCTGCTGATCACACCGCACCGCGGCGGCGCCTCGACCGCTTTTCCGCCCCGCGTCGCCCGGCTCGTACGCGACCAGCTGGCCCGCTACGTCGCCGGCGAGCCGCTGCACAACGTCGTCGCGGGACCGCATCGCTGACCGCACCATCGCCGAGTGGCGCACGGTTGTCGTTCCGACGCCGATTTCGCGACAACCGTGCGCCACTCGCGGGGGGTGGAGGGTTAGCCGAGGTCGACCTTGAGCGGGAGGTCGGCGGTCAGGTCGACGCGACCGTCGTCGGCAACGTCGACGCCGAAGGAATGACCACCCACGACCAGGCCGTCGACGCACAGCCGGCCCATCGGGCTCGGTCGCACCGGCCGGATCCGCAGCCGGCCGGCCGGCACGTCCGCGTCGAGCCCGAGCAGCGCCTGGACGATCGCGATCGCGGCGGCCGCCGACCAGGCCTGCGGTCGACAGGCGGCGGGGTACGGCACCGGCCGCGGCACGTTGGCCCGCGGATCGCCGCCGTACAGCTCCGGCAGCCGGAAGTCAAAGTGCACCGCCGCGGTCAGTAGCCCGTCGATCAGCTCGCCCGCCCGATGCCCGCAGCCGGCGGCCGCCAACCCACGGATGACGATCGCCGTGTCATGCGGCCACACCGAGCCGCAGTGGTAGCTCGTGGGCGCGTACGCCGCTTCGCGGTCCGACATGGTGCGCAGGCCGAATCCGCTGGCGAGCTCCGGCCGGGTCACCAGTCGGGCCACACGTTCGGACTCGTCGGCGTCGAGCAGCCCCGTGCCGAGCAGATGCCCGATGTTGCTGGTCAGCGCGTCGACCGGGCGCTTGTCGGCGTCCAGTGCGAGAGCGGGATAGCGGCCGCCACCCCCACGGCCCGACACCCAGAACCGCTCCCGAAATCTCTCGGCCAGCTCGCTCGCCCACGACCGCCAGCGAGTCGCGTCCGGACGACCGAAGGCATCGAGAAGCACCGCGCCGTGCATGGCCGCTTCGTAGGCATAGCCCTGCACCTCGCACAGCGCCACCGGCGGCGCGGCGTACGTGCCGTCGGCGAACCGCACCGCATCGCCGGAGTCCTTCCAGCCCTGGTTGGCCAGGCCCCGCCCGCTCTCGTCGACGTACTCGAGGAACCCGTCGCCGTCGGGGTCGCCGTCGTCGGCCAGCCAGGCCAATGCCGCCTCCAGGTTGGGCAGCAGCTCCCGAACCTGCTCGGCCGGCAACCCCCACTGCCAGGCGTCGTGCAGCAGGCAGACCCACAGCGGCGTGGAGTCGACCGACCCGTAATAGAGCGGCGGCAGACCCGCCGGGGTCTTGCCGGGTGTCACCTCGCGTAGCTCATGCGGGATCTTGCCGGGTGCTTCGCCGGTCTCGGGGTCGACTCGCCGCCCCTGCAGCGCGGCGAGCGTCCGCAACGTGCCGGCGGCGATGTCGGTCCCGAGCGGCAACATCATGCGGGCGGCCCAGATGCTGTCGCGGCCGAAGAGGGTGCAAAACCACGGCGCGCCGGCGGCGAGGAACACCTCGTCGCGATCGGCCAGCCGCATCCGCAGCCCGCCGAGATCGGCGATCGACCGCTCGACCAGCATCGGCAACCGGTGATCGCCTGCGGCCACCGTCGGCGTCGACCACTCAGAGCCGCCGTCGACGCCGGCCAACGGGGTCGCCCCGACATCGGCATGGAGCCGCCAGCGCAGCACGTGAGTCGCGGGCTGCGCCAGGTCGACCGTCCAGGCCAGTCGGGCCACGTCGCCGTCGACCGAGACGGTGCCACCGTCTTCGGCGACGATCTCGGCCCGGGCGCTCGCTCCGGACCAACGCACCCGCGCCGCGTCGACCTCGGGCGTCACGGCGGGCCCGTCGGCGTCTCGGCCCGACTTCACCGGCCCGATCCGAGCGAAGTCGGTCGCGACCATCACCTCGATCCGGGTCGTCGACTCGATGCCGACGTACGAGGTGAGCACGATCTCCTCGTCGACGACACCCGGCCGTACGCTGCGGACCCGCTCGATCCGTACCGACGGGTCCGGCCCCGACCCGTCGAGCGCCCGGACGAACCCGATGAACCGCACCTGACCGGCGCCCTCGGAGCCGTCCGCGACCGGATCAGGCGGCGCCCCGTCGACCCGCAGCTCGGCCCGCGAGAGCACGCGGACGTCGGCGTGCCAGACCCCCTGGGCGCCGCGCGGCGACAGCTGACCGTCGCGATCGGACAGGACGACGGTGGGCGCCGACACCGCCGTCGCCAGCTCGTGCAGCCACGGTTGACGGGGCGGGGTCATCGGCGACTCCTCGGGTCCAGGCCTTGACACGGCGGTAGTGCACGATCCACGCTAGGCGTGATTTGAACGTTCAAAGTCTCGTACCCACATTATGCGGACAACGGGTCGTGGACGGTCAAATTCTCGCAGGCAACGGGGCGTGAGGTGATCGGATTTGAGCACGCCGAGCGGACGACGGCCCACCGTGGCCACCGTCGCCGACCGTGCCCAGGTATCCCGCCAGACCGTCTCCAACGCGATCAACGCCCCCCACCTGGTCCGCGCCGAGACCTTGGCCCGGGTGCAGGCCGCCATCGACGACCTCGGCTATCGACCGCACCGGGCCGCGCGAACCCTTCGCACCCAGCGCTCGTACTTGATCGCGGCTCGGATGCACAAGGTCGGCAGCGACGTGCTCGATCGGTTCCTGCACGCGCTCACCACCCGGGCTCAGGCCCAGGGCTATCGAGTGATGCTATTCGCCGAGGACGACGATGCCGGTGAGGTCGCCTCCTTCGACGAATTGCTCACCGACCACGACCTGGACGCGTTCGTCCTCACCGGCACGCATGTCGGAGACCAGCGGACCGAGTGGCTGGCCGAGCGCGGCGCCGCGTTCGTCACGTTCGGCCGGCCGTGGGGCGCGACCGCCCACCACGGCTGGGTCGACGTCGACGGCGCCGCCGGCACTGAGGCGGCGACCGAGTGCCTGCTCCAACGCGGTCATCGCCGGATCGCCTTCGTCGGGTGGCCGGCCGG
The DNA here is from genome assembly GCA_035630615.1 of Nocardioidaceae bacterium. Taxonomy (GTDB): domain Bacteria; phylum Actinomycetota; class Actinomycetes; order Propionibacteriales; family Nocardioidaceae; genus DATFRX01. Next base: position 79,231 of record DASQKI010000079.1, on the reverse strand, counting down.
GTCCGGCGTCGGAGACGACCGTCGCGACGGCTGGAGCCGGGCCGGCGCGGCCGTCGGCCTCGACCCGTCCCTGCAGCGGGCCTACGAGGACAGCCTCGACAACGGCCGGCAGGCGTGCGCCGAGCTGTTGGACCTCGACGATCCGGCGACCGCCTTCGTTTGCGTCAGCGACACGCTCGCGCTCGGCGTCTGGACCGAGCTCACCGCGCGTGGCGTACGGCTGGGCGACGACGTCGGCGTGGTCGGGTTCGACGACTCGCCCGCAGCCAAGGTCACCCGGCTCAGCAGCGTCGCCCAGCCCGTCGACGACGTTGCCGAGGCCTGCCTGCGCATGTTGCACGACGTGATCGGCGCTCGAGAGTCCGACGACAGTCCGCCGGAGCCCGTCCTGCTCCCACCCACTCTTGTCACCCGCGACACGACCTGAAACCCGCGCCGAAGGAGAGCGACGACAGCAGCAGTGGCGGCAATGCATCCCTGCAGGTGCTAGGTGCTGTATGGCTCCAGCGGCGACGCCGAGACCAAGGCGATGGAGGCCGCCGGCCGAGCGTTCAGCCACCTGGATGCCCGGCACCGCCGTTGGCGCGACGCCGAGCTCGCAGCTCAACCCGGTGCTCTATCGACGTGGCTGAGCGCCGTGTGCGGACCAGGCGCGCCGGGCAGTGACGAGCCAGGCGCGCGAGTCGAACCACACGCCGTCGCCGGTGTCGCGGGCGCGGAGCATCCCGTCGAGCCGATCCAACGCGGGATCGACCCGGTCGTCGGGCAGAGCGGCCAGAAACTCCCTCGGCATGGCCAGGGCGAGTACGGAGCCGCGCGCGGCCGCAGCATCGGGGCCGTAATAGATCGGCTCGTGTAACTCGGTCAGATCGACGTCGGTGAAGCCGCCTGCGGTCATCACGTCGCGCACCGTGACGGGATCGGCCAACGAGAAGGCCGCGTGATCCGACCACGACGCGTCCGGTGCCAGTGCGCTGCGGATGGCCGACTCCCACTCCTGACGGTCGGCGTCCTGCCAGACCAGTTGGACGAAGGGCGCTCCCGGCCGCAACGACCTTGCGATATTCGCGAACGCGGCGACCGGATCGGCGAAGAACATCGTGCCGAACCGACTGACGCCGAGGCTGAACCGCTCGGTCGGGAACGGATGCGACTGGGCATCGCCGCACTCGAATCGGACGTTGTCGAGGCCCTCCTCGTCGCTCAGCGCCCGGGCCTGGGCCACCATGCGCGGTGAGTTGTCGACCCCGAGCGCATCGCCGGTGTCCGCCACCCGCGCGACCGCCCTTGTCATCTGTCCCGTACCGCAGCCGACGTCGAGCACCCGGTCACCGCTGCCGAGGTCGAGAGCGGCCAACAGGCGGGCGTGATAGCGCCGGAGCTCCGCGTCATAGTCGAACGTCACGCGTCGTCTCGGCTCGCCGGGCCGTCGCGGAGCACGCCGCGTACGGTGTCCAGCCCGACACCGGGTTCGAGCTCCGGGAGCCACCAGGTCGCGCCGGCGTCGGCGTACGGCAGCGGATCGACGCCGAGGGGCAGTCCGATGACGAAGTCGTACGACGTCATCGAATCCGCCCGGAGCTCGGTGACGATTCCGACCGCCTCGGCCAGTTGGTCCGGATGATCGAGGTTGGCCGGGAAGAATCCGTCGAGCCGTGCGGCCCGACGCATCGGCTTGACGTTGCCCGGGAAGCCGGCGGCCCAGACGGGTACGCCGGGTCGCTGGACCGGACGCGGCAGGAACCGCAGGTCGTCGACGGTGTAGTGCTCGCCGCGATGGTGCACCGGCTCGCCGGACCACGCCGCCGCCAGGATCGCCAGCGACTCGTCGAGCATCCGTCCTCGGCTCCGATCGTCGAGCTCCTCACCTGTCTTGGACAGCTCGCGACCAAACCGATCACTGCCGATGCCGACGCCGAGGACGAGCCGACCGCCGCTGAGCCGATCCAGAGTCGCGGTCTCACGGGCCACCTTCGCCGGCCGCCGGCGCGGGAGCGGCGACACCATCGGCCCGAGCCGTACTCGCTCGGTGCTGGTCGCGATCGCCGCCAGGGTGAGCCAGGGATCGGCGAGGTCTCGGACCGGCGGCCGCCAGCCCACCTGGTCCCAGACGAAGACGCCGTCCCAACCGGCCTCCTCGGCCTCGGCCGCAAGGCGCGCGACCACCATCGGATCGGCCAGCGCGTCGAACAGCGGCAGCCAGAGCGCCGAGCGCAGTCGCGTCATGAGTCGGCTCCTTCGGTTGCGGTCGTGAGGCCACGCTAGGCGCCCTGACGCCATCGAGAAAAGCGATGGTTTCTGATCATCACCATCGCCGTTTGCGATGTCCGTCCCAAGAGATTTGGAGTTGTGGCTGCCCTAGCGTCCACAAGTCCAAATCGTCGGTCGGCTCACCCGATGTCGACGTTGAGCGGCAGCTCGACCGGGGCGAGCGACCGACCGTCTTCGGACAGCGACACGTCGAAAGCGTGGCCGCCGACCCGAAGGCCCTCGACGCGCAGCCTGCCGACCAGGCTCGGTCGCACCGGCCGCATCCGCAACCGTCCGGCGGGAACGTCCGCCTCCAGGCCGAGCAATGCCTGCAGGATCGCCATCGCGGACGCCGCCGACCAGGCCCGCGGCCGACCCATGACCGGGTAGGGGATCGGCCGCGCCACCTCCGATCGCGGATCCCCGCCGTACGACGGTGGCAGCTGGAAGTCGAAGCGCATCGACGCCGCCAACAGCCCCTCGATCAGCTCGGCCGCCCGATGGCCCCGGCCGACCGCCGCGAGGCCACGGATCACGATCGCGGTGTCGTGCGGCCAGATCGCGCCGCAGTAAGGGTTGACCGGGGTGTACGCCGCGTTGTCGACCGACATCGTGCGAAGCCCGTACCCACTGACCAGAGCCGGCTGCGTCACGAGCCGCACGACCCGCTCGGACTCGCCGGAGTTGAGCAAACCGGTGCCGAGGAGGTGGCCGATGTTGCTCGTCAGCGCGTCGACGGGTCGCTTGTCGGCGTCCAGGGCCATGGCCGGATAAGGACCGAGCCCGCTCGGAACCCAAAACCGCTTCCGGAACCGGTCGGCGAGACCGCTCGCCCACAGCCGCCAACCCTGGGCATTCGGTCGATCGAAGGCGTCGAGCAGGTCGGCGCCGTGCATCGCCGCTTCGTAGGCGTAACCCTGCACTTCGCAGAGTACGAGCGGCGGCTTGGCCTGCTCACCGTCGGCGAATCGCATCGCGTCCGGAGAGTCTTTCCAGCCCTCGCTACCGATCCCCTGTCGACTGCGATCGAACGACTCGACGAAGCCGTCGCCGTCGGCGTCGCCGTGTTCGACCATCCACGTCAGCGCGGCCTCGAGTTGCGGCATCAGATCGCGCACCTGCTCGGCCGGGAGGCCCCATCGCCACGCGTCATGCAACAGGCAGACCCACAAGGGCGTCGCATCGGTGGAGGCGTAGCTGAGCACCGGCCGTGCCCGATGATCGCCTGGCACCGGGTCGCGGACCTCGTGCGGGACCTTGCCGGGCGCCTCACCAGTGTCTGGGTCGAGGCGACGGCCCTGCCATGCGGACAGCGCGCGCAGCGTACCCGCGGCGAGCTCGGTGCCGAGGGGCAGCAGCATCCGGGCGGCCCACAGGCTTTCGCGCCCGCGCAGAACGCAGTCGTCCGGTGCGCCGGCCGCCAAGAAGATGTCCGACCCCGACGTACGTCGCAGCCGGAGCCCACCGAGATCGGCCAATGACCGGTCGACCAGCATCGGCAGTCGATGGTCGCCGGCGACGACTCGGGGCGTCGCCCAGCCGGGATCGCCTTCGACGCCCTCGAACGAGCTGTCGTCGACCGCGGCATAGAGCCGCCACCGCATGTAACGGGTGCCGGGATGGGCCAGGTTGACCATCCATGACAGGCGCGCGCCGTCGTCGTCGGCGGTGACGGTCGCCGTCACGTCGGCCACCAGCTCGGCTCGCGCCCCGTCGTCGGACCACCGCACGCTCCCGGCGTCGACGTCGGGCGGCGCGAAGGTCTGGCTCGTGCGCCCCTCGCGTACGGGACCCATCCGGGCCAAATCGGCGGCGAGGTCGACCTCGATCCGGGTCGTGGTCGGGATTGCCTCGTACGTTGTGAGCGCGATCGTCTCGTCGACGAGCCCGGCCCGTACCGTACGCACCCGCTCGACGCGTACCGACGGCACCGACGACGACCCCTTGAGCGAGCGAACGTAGCCGGTGAATCGCAGCCGGCCGATGCCTTCGGCGCCGCCAGCCACCGGCTCCGGAGGCTCGCCATTGACGCGGAGCTCGGCACGCGACAGGACACGGACATCGGCGTGCCACACGCCTTGCGCCCCGTCGGCCCGCAGCTGACCGTCGCGGTCGCACAGCAGCACGGTCGGCGCTTGGACCGCCGTGACCAGCTGATGCAACCACGGCGGGCGGGGCGACGACATCAGACACTCCTCGGCTACGAAGCGGGCGTTGGACGGATCCTCACGGGATATTCAAATCTTGACAGGAATGCGGCGACCTGCGGGTTCGTGTGTCGATGCGGGTAAGCATTCGCGGCGATTTTGTGCCAGTACGCGCCTTTTGCTGCACAGCTCGTCGAGCCCCGCCAACAGTGTTGGCGGGAATTTGCGCCAACACTTCGGTCGGACCTGCGGTTTTGCGCCAACACTCGAGTGGCCGCCGCTCAGCCGGCCAGCGCGGCGTCCCAACGGCCGTCGGACTTCGCGGCTTCGATCTCACGCTGCCCCGCCGGACGCATCCGACCCGACTCGATCAGCGCCGTGACGCGGTCGACGTTGCTGCGTGACCAGCCGCTCCTGCGCCGCCGGGGCGTGAAGCGCTGCAGCCAGGAGCCCTCGTCATAGGACCGGGCCATCCCATCGATCCAGCCGAAACAGAGCGCGACCTGGAGGCCATCTTCGTACGTCGGGCCCTGGTAGGCGCTGTTCTTCTTCGTCAGCCGCAGCCACGCGCCGGACGACGACTCGTGCTCGGCGTCGAGCCAACGTTCCCAGTCGGCTGCGGTGGCCAGGCTCAGAATCGGGCGGCCGTCCGGGCCGGTCTCGGGCGTCGACGTCATAGCGCTCCTCCCATCGCTCGCGCTGTCGCCGACTGTAGCCCCGACTCTTCGCCGAGACCGTGAGACGGACGCGCAATCTCGACGCGAAGGGGAGGGAGTGGGCGGGGTGGGTCAGTCGCGCCGGATCTCGAGCATGTAGCAGCCGTAGACGACGTTGCGCGAGTGGAGGAACGCCACCTCCGGATCGGCCAGCAGTCGCCGGGCCGCGTCGTCGCGGTCGTCGCCGGGCTTGAGCCGAACGCCGCCAGCGATCGTCCCGTTGGCGCGGTAGGCGCGCAGCACCTGGGACCGAGTCATCCACTCCGACGGGTACCGATCCTGGTCGGCCGGGCCGCCGCACTCGTCCGCGTGGACGAAGACCGGTCCGACCTCGTCGTACGACCCGGCGTCCCCAGCCGACTCGCCGACCGGCGCGTACGAGATCAGCACGATGGAGTCGCCCGGCCGCGCGTCCCGCAGGCAGCATCGGAGCGGTTCGCCGCCCTCATGGGCGATGCGCGGCTCCCAGCGATGACCGAAGTCGTCGTGTCCTTGGGCTCGCAGTCGACGCAGCGTCGATGCTTCGATGGCGTGGATCCGCAGGCTGGTCACGGAAGTAGGAGTGCTCATGTCGCCATCCTGACCGCCCGCGAGCCCATTCTCTCGCGGAAATCGGACGTGGCACGCTGCGGTCAGAGATCTACCGCTTGGCAGATACCCCTACCCCGTATAGGATGTCGTCATGACCAGCCCGACCCATCAGCACGGCTACATCAACGACAAGGACGCCTACCTCAAGCGCCTCCGCCGAATCGAGGGGCAGGTCCGAGGGCTGCAGCGCATGGTCGAGGAAGACCAATACTGCATCGACATCCTCACCCAGATCTCGGCGGTGACCAAGGCGACCCAGTCGGTCGCCCTCGGCCTCCTCGAAGACCACCTCAGTCACTGCGTCGTCGACGCCGCACGAGTCGGTGGCGACGAGGCCAACGCCAAGGTCCAAGAGGCGTCCGACGCCATCGCTCGACTCGTTCGTTCCTAGGAGCGTCGCATGAGCCAGACCGCCAGCTACACCGTGACGGGCATGACCTGCGATCATTGCGTGGCCTCGGTACGCGAAGAGATCAGCGAGATCGCGGGGGTCGCGAGCGTCGACGTCGACCTTGCGAGCGGTGCCGTGAGCGTGACCAGCACCCGGCCCCTCGCCGAGGCCGACGTCCGCACCGCCGTCGAGGAAGCCGGCTACTCGCTGTCTTAGCCGGACGCCGCCGCAGGCGTCCCCTCAGTTGACCCTCAGGGCCGAGCGGTAACCTTCCGGGGAAACGCCCACGGCGTCGCGGAGGACAGGCGTGCCCAGCAAGCAATCCAAGGCCAGCAAGCAGTCGAAAGCACAGCAGCGCCAAGAGCGGCTGCGCGAGCTGCAAAACGAGCAGAAGCGCGCGGAGCGCCGGCGCAACCTCGTGATCTTCGGCGCCACTGGGATCGTCGCGCTCGCGATCATCGGCGGCACGGCGTGGGGCGTCATGCAAAAAGACGACGGCGGCAGCTCGTCGGCCGGGCCTAGTCGACTGGAGCCGGACAATTCCGTCGATATCAAGGGCGTCGAGTCGGCCGAGATCTCCGACCAGACTCACACCGAGGAGGACGTCGACTACCCCGAAAACCCACCGGCCGGCGGCCCACACAACCCGGCGTGGCAAAACTGCGGCTACTACAGCGACCCGATCGGGGACGAAAACGGCGTCCACTCACTCGAGCACGGCGCGGTCTGGATCACCTACTCCCCTGATCTCGATAGCGCCGACGTGGACACGCTGAGCAGCGAGGCGACGCCTGGAGGCTACGTCCTCGTCTCACCGCGCGACGACCTGCCGAGCCCGATCGTGGCCACCGCGTGGGGCTACCAACTGCAGCTCGACAGTGCCGACGATCCGCGACTCGAGCAGTTCCTCGACGAGTTCGTTCGGGGCGACCAGACGCTCGAACCGGGCGCCGGGTGCACTGGCGGGATCGGAGAGCCCGAGACCGGTGACTGAGTTCACCACCTCACGTCGCACCTACGTCCTGGCGTCGGCCATCATCGCCATCGCAGTCGCCGCCGCGGTCGGCCTCGTCGCCGGCTACCAGATCGGCAAAGACCCCGCCCAGGCCGGACAGACGGTGCCCGCCGACGACTCGGTCGACGCCGGTTTCGCCCGCGACATGCAGGTGCACCACGCCCAAGCGGTCGAGATGTCCTACATCGTTCGCGACAACACCTCCGACCAGGACGTCCGGCTGCTCGCGTACGACATCGCGACGACTCAGCAGGGACAGATCGGCTACATGACGGCGTGGCTCGACATGTGGGACCTCCCGCAGCACTCGTCGGACCCGGCGATGGCGTGGATGTCCGACGACATGACCGGCCACGACATGGGCCACATGTCCGATGACCAGATGCTCGGCGACGACGGCCTGATGCCCGGCATGGCGACGCCGGAGCAGATGGAGCAGCTGCGCCAGGCCCGCGGCAAGCAGGCCGCCATCCTCTACCTGCAGCTGATGATTCGCCATCACATGGGCGGCGTCGAGATGGCGCAGTACGCGGTCGAGCATGCCGAGGTCGACGACGTACGCCATCTCGCCCAGACGATGGAGACGGCGCAGACGTACGAGATCGACGCGATGAACGACATGCTCGCCGAACGCGGCGCCCAACCGATCAAGTGACGACGCACTGACCCGGGTCGATTCGCGATAACATCGCCGCATGGCGATGCTAACGACGACCCGCGATGCCGATCCGCAGACCGAAGCCCATGCGCTCGACGCGGCGGCCTGTCTGTTTCGCGGCTTCGGCGATCCGTCGCGGCTGGCGATCGTGCAACACCTCGCGCTCGGCGAGCACCGCGTCGTCGACCTCACCGATCACCTCGGGCTCGCCCAGTCGACCGTCTCGAAACACCTGGCCTGCCTGCGCGACTGCGGGCTCGTGACCTCGCGACCGGTCGGCCGGGCGTCGATGTTTCGTCTGACCCAGACCGACGCGGTGCTCGAGCTGCTCGCGTCGGCCGAGCGGCTGCTCGCGCTGACCGGTGACGCTGTCACGCTCTGTCCGACATCCGGATCGATCGCGAGCTGATGGGCACCGAGCACACCCACGGGCCGCCGACCGGGCACGCCGGACCGCGCTACCGACGTCGCCTCGGTGTCGCCTGGGCCCTGACCTTCGCCTTCTTCGGCGTCGAGCTCACGGTCGGCATCTGGTCGAGATCGCTGGCTCTGATCTCCGACGCCGGACACATGGCGGCCGACGTGATCGCGCTGTCGGCCGCGCTGTTCGCGTTCCGGTACGCGGTCCGCGAGGACACCACGGGCACCAAGACGTTCGGCAACTATCGCGCCGAGATCCTCGCCTCGGGGCTGACCGTGCTGATCATGCTCGGCATCGGCGCCTACACGGCCGTCGCCGCGTTCGGCCGGATCGGCGCCGAGGCCCACGTTGCGTCGACACCCATGCTTGTCGTCGGCGCCATCGGACTGGCTGTCAACGTCGCCGCGATCGGTCTGCTCCGCGCCGGCGCCCACGAGAGCCTCAACGTCAGGGGCGCCTATCTCGAGGTCGTCGCCGATGCCGCGGGCTCGGTCGGCGTCATGGTCGCCGCCATCCTGATCGCGTGGACCGGCGACGCCGTCTGGGACACGATCGTCGCGGTCGCGATCGCGACGTTCGTCGTCATCCGGGCGGTCACCCTCGGCCGTCAGGTGCTCGCCGTACTCGGCCAGCATGCTCCTGCCGGGATGAACGCGCACCAGGTCGAGGCCGAGCTGCGCGGACTCGACGGCGTACGAGACGTCCACGATCTACACCTGTGGACACTGACGTCCGGCATGCACGTCGCCACCGCACACCTCGTCACCGAGGACGCCGCTGACCACCACGGCGTACTCGATGCCGCGAGCGACCTGCTGCGGGAGCGCTACGACCTCGAACACGCCACCCTGCAAGTCGAATCGGCCGACCACACGCACTGCGAAGAGGCCGACTGGTAGCGCCGGCGTGCGACTCAGCCGAGGGCGCGGGCGCTAGGTCGGCCCTGTCCGCCGTCGACCGGCAGGTTGGCCCCCGTCACCCACGTGGCCCGGTCCGAGAGCAGATACGTCACGGCGTCGGCGACCTCATCGGGCCGGCCCAGCCGACCATGTGGGAACTCCCGCGACCGCCAGTCCTCGAACCGCTCCGGATTGGCCTCCGCAAACCGCTGATGCCCACCACCCTCGAACCAGATCGACCCCGGGCTCACCGCGTTGACCCGCACGTTGAGCGACGCCAGCTCCTGTGCCAGCGTCACCGCGAGATGGATCTCGGCCGCCTTAGCCGCGGCATACGACGTGCGCGGCGCCGGTCGCATGCCGCTGATCGACGCGATGAACACGACCGAGCCGCCGCCGGCCGAGCGCAGGTAGGGCAGTGCCGCGTGGACGAGCACCGCCGCGTGGCCGGCATTGGCCGCGTACGTCGCGACGAACGTCTCGGGTTCGCCGTCGAGGAGGTTTCCCGGCGGCACGGTCCCTCCGGCGTTGGCCACCAAGCGGTCGAGTCCGCCGAGGACGTCGGCGATCCGGTCGACCGCGGCCCGCAGCGCGTCGGAGTCGGTGACGTCGGCGACCGCTGTCGCGACCGGACGTCCGTGTCGACCGACCCGCTCCGCCGCGGCGGCCAGTCGGTCCTCGCCCCGGGCGATCAGTCCGACCGAGGCGCCTTCGCTGGCGAGCGTGTCGGCGATGGCGAGACCGAGGCCCGCGCTGCCGCCGGTGATGACGGCCCTCGCTCCGTCAAGTCGCAGGTCCATTGCGTCGCGTCCTCCTCGGCTCAGCTCGCGATCCTGGCGGCAATCCGGTCAGCGTGCCACACCGCGTCGTACGCGCTGCGGGAAGTCCGCGGGCCTGATCGTCGTTGGCACTGACGAAAGGAGTCGCCCATGAGCTCCTCGGAAGCTCCCCTCGTCGAGTTGTTGCGCCGGCAAGATATTGGCACGCTCGCCACCCTCAAACGAGACGGCCGACCACAGCTGTCCAACATCAACTACACCTGGGACGACGTCACCAGGACGATCCGGGCGTCGGTCACCGACAATCGGGCCAAGGTCAACAACCTACGACGCGACCCGAGAGCGAGCCTGCACGTCGACACCGACGACGGATGGTCGTACGCGGTGGCCGAAGGCAACGCCCAGCTGACACCGGTCACGACGGCGCCGGACGACGCCACGATGACGGAACTGATCGAGGTCTACCGGGCGATCGGGGGTGAGCATCCCGACTGGGACGACTACCGGGCCGCCATGATTCGCGATCGCCGACTCGTGCTCCGGCTGCCGGTCGACCGTCTGTACGGCCTGGTCCGCTGACCTAGCGGGAGGGAACGGTCGCGAGTCAGGCGCCGCCCGGAATCCCGGCATCGGCGACCCAGCCCGCGTCGGCCAGTGCCTGCAGTACTCGCGACTGCTGCTCCGGTTTGCGCAGCGCCGCAACGACGGCCGCCGAGTCGCTCCAGGGCGCCCGCTCGGCGAGATCTGCCAGGCCGGCGAGCCGGTGGTGCAGCGCGACCTGACGGCCGAGCGCCAGCGGACGACCACCGTCCGGCGCGAGCACGCCCCATCGCGATGCATAGACCTCGTAGCCGTCGGGCGCCTCACCCGCGTCGATCGCGAGGCGCCACTGCGAGGCAGGCAACCGGACGCGACGGTAGTTGGGCTCCGTCGCGTCCACGCCGGCGAGCTGTGCCGTCGTCAGCCACAGCCCCACGACCGGGGTGGTCACCGCCGACGCGTAGGGCGCCGCCGGGAGGTACCCGCCCTCGCTCACGTGCGCCGAATGCCCGATCGCGAGCCCGACCGCCCGGGCCAGCACCATCGGCACCGGCCCGCCCGCACCGGCCCACCGCAGCTTGCCGGCGAGCACCGCCGGATCGGCGTTGGACCCGACCGCGAGGACGAGGCGGCGACCGTCGATCGACGCGAGTCGCTTGCCCGGCCAGAATCTGTCACCGTCGAGCAGTCCGCTGGTGGGCATCCGCTTACCCGGGTAGTCCAACGCCGACAGCTTGGCTCCGGCGTCGACTCGTACCCACTCTCGACCTAACATCGCAGTCGATACGTTACCGCCACCAGCCCGACAGATCGGGTCATCTCCTGGCACGCTTGGACCATGACGACCCACAACCGGCGCTACGACATCGTGTTGCTGGGCGCCACCGGCTTCACCGGTGGGCTCACTGCCGAATACCTCGCGCACCACGCCCCGGCCGAGCTGCGCTGGGCGATCGCGGGACGCGATGTCGCTCGGCTGGAGCGGCTAGCCAGCCAGCTCGCGCTCGTGGCGCCCGACTCGCCGAGGCCCGGCATCGTCCAGGCCGACATCAGCGATCCCCTCACGCTGGGAGCCCTCGCCGGGTCGACCCGCCTCGTCGCCTCGACGGTGGGACCGTTCATGGAGTACGGCGAGCCGGTGGTCGCGGCCTGCGTCGACGCGGGGACCGACTACATCGACATCACCGGCGAGCCCGAGTTCGTCGACCGGATCTGGCTGAATCATCACGAGCTGGCCCGGCAGTCCGGCGTTCGGTTGGTGCACTGCTGCGGTTTCGACTCGATCCCGGCCGATCTCGGCGTCTGGTACACGCTGCGCCATCTGCCACCGGGCACGCCGCTGACCATTCGTGGGTACGTCCGGATCAACGCCACGCCGTCGGCCGGCACGTACCACTCGGCGGTGCGTGCCTTCGGCAGGGTCCGCCAGTCGAGCGCGATCGCCCGGCGCCGCAAGAGCCTCGAGGCCTCTCCGGCGCCCGGACGTCGCGTCGGCGGTGCCGGCATGCAGATCCACCGGGTGCCGGGCGGGCGGCGCTGGGGCGTCCCCCTGCCGATCATCGACCCGCTCGTCGTGCTGCGCTCGGCTCGTGCCTTGGAGGAGTACGGTCCGGCCTTCCGCTACGGCCAGTACGCCGTTGTCGGCAGCCTGCCCAAGGTGGTCGGGCTCGTCGGCGGCGCCGGGGGGCTCCTGCTCGCGGCGCAGATTCCGCCGGCCCGCGATGCCTTGCTGCGTCGGATGTCGTCCGGTGAGGGCCCACCCGCGCAGCGGCGGTCGTCGTCGTGGTTTCGGCTCCGATTCGTCGCGACGGTCGGAGGCGAGGCAAAGGAACCGGTGGTCACCGAGGTGTCGGGGGGCGACCCGGGTTACGACGAGACGGCCAAGATGCTCGGCGAGTCAGCGCTGTGCATGGTGAGCGACGACCTGCCCGAGGTTGCCGGCCAGGTCACCACAACGCAGGCGATGGGCGACGCATTGGTCGCGCGTCTGCAGACGGCCGGCATCGACTTTCGCGTCGTCGACGACTGACGCCCGGGGCGATCAGGGTCGCTCGCCCTCGATCCGCGCCCACCCGCCGATCAGGGCTGGTGGTGTGACGTACGCCCGATGGATCGATAGCTCGTCACGGAGCCGAGCCTCGAGTGTCACGACGTCCACCTCGGCCGCGGTGGCGATGTCGTACTGCTCGAGTGCGGGCAGCAGCGACCTGATCACGCCCGCGGCCATGGCGGGGACGACGGGCGAGCTCGGTGGCAAGAAGTCGCGGAGGGCGAGCGCCTGCGCGTCCGACAGCCCGGCCGCGTCGAAGATCGCACCGAGTCGGATTCCGAGCCTCGGATCGTGACCCGACCGGGAAAAGCCTTCGCAGACCCAGTCGCGGACCTGCTCGACGAGTGGCAGCGACGGGACTGACTCGACAGCGGCCATGTCGAACTCCATGAACGCGACGACGCCGCCGGGTCGCACCATCGAAGCGATTCGCGCCACCGCGACGCCCGGATCGTCCACGTACAGCAGCACCAGGCGTCCGACCGCGACGTCGAAGGACGCGACCGGCTGCCAGTCCTGCAGGTCGCCCTCGTGAAACTCGACGTTGTCCAGCCCGCGTTCGGCGGCCCGCTCGCGAGCCCGTGCCAGCGCGATCTCGGACCGGTCGATTCCGACCACCATGCCGCTCGGCCCGACCAGCTCGGCTGCGATGAAGGCGACATCGCCGACCCCGGTGCCGACATCGAGCACGCGCATGCCGGGGCCGAGTCCGGCGCGTTCGAGGATCATTCTCGTGTGCGGTGCGAGCGCGGCGGCCTGGTGCTCCAGACGAGCGAGCTCCTCACGGTCATGGCCGAGCAAGTAGTCGGCTGACGTGACATTTCGTGGAGTCGTGGGCATCGCGTACTCCGCCTTCTTCCTCTGCGAGAGTCCAGGGCCACCAACCAGAGGAGGACGGAATGCGCCCTGTGATGCACGATCGGGCGCGTTTGGTCAGGTCAGAGGTGAAACGCAGGTTACATGTGGCGTCTGTCCGGGTTTGATAGGTACTCTGAGTACATGGGTTGGACGTTCAGTCGCCGTGGCGGCCCCGAACAGCTCGACGCCGACTCGCTCATCGCGAAGGCGCGCGCCGAGGCCGCGTCGAGTGCGGTGCCCGTCGAGCGTCGAGTTCCGATCGGTGCGCTCGACTTCAGGATGATTGTCGAGGACGTCTTCTACATCGCCGGTCGCGGCGTCGTCGTGACCGGACGGATCTCCGCCGGTGAGGTGCAGGTCGACGATCCGATCGCGATCATGCGCCGCGGCCGCCGCCGCCGGACCACGGTCGTGCAGGCCATCGAACAGTTCCGGGAGCGACTCGACCGGGCCAAGGCCGGCGACAACGTGGGCCTCCAGCTGGCCGAGATCGCGCGGCGCGAGATCGCCTCGGGCGACGTCCTCACCACCCCCCAATGACGATCCGTGAGTTCCGGCCCGCCCATCCGTGAGTTCCGACCAACCCATCCGTGAGTTCCGACCAGCCCATCCGTGAGTACGGACCGGTCTCGACGACTAACGACCGGTCCACTCGGCGGCCGCGCCCTCGTGCAGGGCCGCGTACACCCGGTCCCGGAGCTCGTTGGCTTCGGCATCGGTGAGCGTCCGATCGAGGGGACGCAGCACCAGTCGGACGAGGAGGTTGCGTTGGCCCGGTGAGATGCCGAGCCGATCGCGAGCGGCAACCGGCAGCGCGTCGTACGCCGTCTCGCTCAACACCTCGACGGTCTCAGCGGCATCCGCGTCGGAGCCGAGCGCCTGCCGTACTCGATCGCCGATGCCCTCGGCACTCGCGTCGACGTCCGGACCGACCGCGACCGACAAGTCCCGACGCACCGGCGGCAGGTGCGACACCGGGCGGTACGGCGACAGGTCGAGCATCTGGATCGCGACCCGCGCGTCGACCGAACGCAGCAGCCGGATGTCGGGGATCCGCTTGCGCAGCATGAGCAGTCGGTCGAGGCCGAGACCCATCGCGAGCCCGGACCACGGCCGTCCGAGTCCGGCGCTTCGAAGCACATCGGGCGCGGCCAAGCCACACTCGCCGATCTCGATCCACTGCCCGTCGCTCCACACGTCGATCTGGCGTCCGCTGACCGTGTACGGATGCTCGGCCGGCACGGCTCGCCATCGGGCACCAGGCAGCACCGTCTCGACGACGCGGCCGATCATCTGCTGGAGGCTGACCTCGCCGACCGGGCCGCGTCGGATCCGCCAGAGGTCGAGCTGATGCGGCTCGCCGGTGTGTTGCCAGTCGACGGCGTCGCGGCGATAACACATGCCCGGACACACGAGCAGCAGCTCCGGCGGCGCCGCCGCGGCCGATGCCTGCGCGGCGAGCTGCCGCAGCGCGCCGGGTATCAGCGCCGAGGTGTGGCTACGCAGGACATGGTCGGCGTCGACGTACCGGGTGTACCGACGCTCGCGCGTGATCGCGTCCGGCGGATAGCCGAGGCGGTCGTAGTTGTCGGCCAGCGACACGATCGGGTCGCCGCGCCAGATTCGGCTGGGACAGTTCCATGCGCCGGTGAGGGCGTCGTTGAGTTGGACCGCGATCAGCTGCAGCGCATGGCAGCCCTGGGCCGGGTCGGTGAGGTCACGAATCGTCAGGTCCGGCCGGACGTCGGCGACGGACGGGTGCGTGGCAGTCATGGGATTCCTCCGCGAGTACGAGCAGGTGGCTGGGATGGCAAGACACCCCGACCGGCTCGCGGCGCAAAGGGAGGAAGCGACGTCAGCGTATGCGGCGGCGACTCACCCCGGCGGCACCGCAGTGCCGGACGGGGCGACGAAATCGCCGCGTGACGCTGGTCATGACGCCATCGTACGGCACGGTCGCGGGCGCACGATGCGGCAGACACCGATCTCATACTCGCTCACGCGACGAGTGACCTATCGCCGGTTAGGCCGGGGCTGGCTCCGGGCGGTAGAGGGCGGTGCCGGTGTCCTCGTCGACGATGGCGACCCGCACCGCGTCCGGCTCGTACTGGCCGAGCGGGATGGCGAACACGGCGAGCCCCTCGGTCTCGCCGTGCTCGGCGGTGTAACACACGAACCGCCAGTCGCCGTCGTCCCAGTGGTCGCGGATATCGGAGCGCAGCGCGCCCGCGACCGCGCCGTACGCCGGACTGCGCTCCAACTGCTGCACTGTCGCCGCGAGCGGAACGACCGTCGGATCGGCGGCGGCGAGTGGATGCGTCAGCCGGACGTACGCCCGGCGCAACGGCAGTAGCCACCGCCGGTCGAGCTCCGGCGACACGACGACGAACACCGCGAACTCGGCGACGAGGACCCCCGCGGTCACGACCGGGTCGTCGCCGACCATGGCCGGCCAGCCCTCGTCGGCGACCAGGATCGACGCACTCGCGGCAACGAGCAAGCCGGCCCGCGCCAACGACCGCCACGACACCGGCAACGCTGCCGAACCCAGGCAACCGCACGACGCGTCCGGGGCGGCGAGCTTCGCGTACGTCAGATACCCGACGAACCCCGTGGCCAGCGCGTCGGCCGCGAGGGCGTCGGCCGACCACCACGGCGGCAACAGCAGCGCCGCCGCGACGACCAGCTCGACCCCGCCGGTCGCTCGGTAGGCGGCGTAGGCGCGCTGTTCGCCGACCAGCCGCGGCAGCGCGGACCGCTTGGATCGCGCCTCCGCCAGCCGGCCGAACGCCTTGCCGCTGCCGGTCCACATGAGCACCGCCCCCACCAGCAGCGGCTGCAGGGCGGCGACCTGGTCCAACATGTTCGCGTCCCGACCTACGCCGCGGCGTAGACCGTGGCGATGTCGATCTCGTTGGTGTCGGGGTGCCAGGCGCCGATGATCTGGGCGTGGCCCCCGACCAAAAGCATCGACAGGTCCGACACCGCTGGCGTGCCGTTGTAGACCGCGGCGCTCGTGCCCGGCACGACATGGGCCACGATCTTGCTGCCGTGGTGGTCGACGTGCATGACGTTGCGACCGATCGAGCTGATGTGCACCGTCAGGTTGACGATGTTGACCCAGATCGACTCGGCGGCGAGGGCGCCGTCGGGCATGCGGACCCCGCGGGCGTACATGCCGTCGCCGACCTCGATCCGATCCATCGTGGTCGGACGGAGCTTCCAAACGCTGGTGCCGGTGGTCAGCTGGATCCGGTGGAACGACCCGTCGGAGCTGGTGGCCCGCAGGATGTGGCCGTCGACGCCGGTGATCCGGCCTTCGACGAAGTTCGGGTCGGGTGAGCCCGGCTCGATGGCCTGCGTACGCGTGACGCCAGCGGCCTCGGGCGCGAGCGGCCCCAATGCTGTCGCGCCGACCAGACTGGCGGTGCCGCCGAGGACCGCCCCGGTGAGGAGGCGACGTCGATCGAGTGTGGATGCCATGGCGACTACTCCTTCAGCCCACGTCGACGAACGCCGGCGACAGCCCCGACGAGAGGCTTGCGATCGCGCTGTACGCGGCCGGGGTCAAGTCGATGATCCGGTTGCTACCGCAACTGCTTCCGCAGCAGGCGGTCTCGCCGCAGAACAGGTCGGTCTGCGGACCGCAGTCGGCGATCGTCGTCGTGACGCCGGCGCCGTTGCAGAGGTTGGTGGTCCGGTGCGCGTAGCCACACGTACGCCGGCTCAGCCCGACTCCACAGCTGTCCGGTCGGGTGATCGCCCAGCAGGCGTCTGACGTGTTGGGCCAGGCGTGCTGATAGTTACCCGAATGACAGGTGCCGCACGCGCCGGTGCCGGCTGTGCCGCACGGCCCCCAGGCGTTGCCGCAACAAAACCATGACACTTCGCCGTTCAAACCCGCCATGCCCGCCTCCTCGATTCCGGACAATCTTTTCGACGAGGTTCTTACCCAGATGTCAGGGCCGACCAAACATGGGCCGGTTTCTGGCGGATCGATCGCGGGTTACAGCGCGAGGTGGATTCGGAGGGCGTCGTCGAGCGCTTCCGAGAGCGCCGGTGGCAGCAATCCACATCGCTTACCGACCCGCTCGACGGCGACTGTGCGCACCTGCTCGGCCTGCGCCTTCGAGTCCCGCCCGAGCCCGGTGTCAGCGGCCGGCAGCCCGACCTGGAACGGATAGATCCGCTCAACGTTGGAGGTGACCGGGACGACGGTGATGGTCCCCCGACCGAGTCGAGCGGCGACCAGGTTGGCAGCATCGTTGCTCACGACGACGGCCGGGCGACGCTTGTCGGCCTCCGAACCGCGAACCGGCTCGAGGTCGACCAGTCGGATCTCGCCCCGGCGCACTACGACTCGAGCCCGTCGGCGGCGACGGCCTCCCAAGCGGCCGCGTCGTCAGACCCAGACCACGACTCCCACGCGTCTTCATAGGCGCCCGCGAGCTCGTGGGTACGAAGCGCGCCGACGGCATGGTGCAGGACGGCCGACCGCGACCGATAGCCCCGGGTCTCGGCGTACGCGTCGAGGAACTCGATGTCTTCGGCGGGGAGGCTCACACTCACCTTCATACCGACAATGCTACTCCGAGTACGACCGTGGTCCTACCCGGCGGCGGCGAGTCGCTGGCGCCGCTCGATCTCGACCTCGAACGGCTCGCCCGTTGCGAACGAGCCGTAGTTGATCTCGCCGTCGCGCTCGTACGTCGCGATGATCACCCCGGTGCTCGCCGTCTTGCTGTCGGTGAGCCGCAGGCCGACCGGGATGGCGCCGCTCTCGAAGAGCCGCTTGCCGGTGCCGAGCACGATCGGAAAGACCATCAGCCGGATCTCGTCGACCAGGTCGTGCTCCAGCAGCGTCTGGATCAGGTTGCCGCTGCCGTGCACCTGGATCTCGGGTCCGTCTTGGGCCTTGAGCCCCGCGACGGCGTCGGCCACGTCGCCCTCGAGCAGCGTCGAGTTGTCCCACTCGACCCGGTCGAGCGTCCGCGACGCGACGTACTTGCGGGCGGAGTTCAGGATGTCGGCGGGCGGCTCGTGCACAAAGGGCCAGAAGGCAGCGAAGATCTCGTACGTCTTCCGGCCGAGCAGCAGGTCGAAGGGCCGCCCCATCCATGCCAACTTGACCTCGTCGATCAGGTCGTCCCAGTAGGTGGCCGACCAGCCGCCGTGGGTGAACCCGCCCGTCGGGTCCTCCTCGGCTGCGCCGGGGCCCTGCATGACGCCGTCGAGTGTCAGAAACGTGTCCACCACGAGCTTTCTCATCCGCTCTCCTTTCGTTGCACGCGCCGTCGAAGAGATGGACCCGGCCCAGGACCAAAACTCATCGGTTCACGGACGTCGTGCGATCGGAAGCCTGGCGAGCGCAGTGGCGCTCGACAGCCGGATAATCGTCCGGAAACTTCCCCGACGCCACTCGGAGGCCCACTCATGCAGATCAGGACCGCGACGGCTGAGGACTGGCCGGCGATCTGGGCGTTCATGCGCGAGATCGTGGTGGCCGGCGAGACGTTCTCATGGGACCGCGACCTTGACGAGATAGCGGCGAGGGAGCGCTGGTACGCCCCGCCGCCGGCGCACACGTTGGTCGCCGTCGACGCCGACGGGACGGTGCTAGGCGCGGCGGTGACCGGCCCCAACCACGAGGGGCCGGCGTCGCACATCGCGACCGCGAGTTTCATGGTCGATCCGAACCGAAGCGGACGCGGGGTCGGTCGGGCACTCGGCGAACGGGTGCTCAAGTTGGCCCGGTCCGACGGCTATCGGGGCATGCAGTTCAACGCGGTCGTCGAGGCCAACGGCCGTGCCGTCGGGCTGTGGCGCTCGCTTGGCTTCGAGATCATGACGACGATCCCCGACGGCTTTCGGCATCCGACCGAGGGGTACGTCGGGCTGCACATCATGTTCCGGCGGCTCTGACCCGCCCGTACTCGCCCGTCAGTCGCCGACTGTTGGCGCAAATCTGCGCCAACGCCCGGCTCCGACCTGCAGTTTTGCGCCAACACTCACGTTGAGGCATACAAACGTAACAGTACTTGTATAAGTGCTGTTACACTTTCCGCTATGCCTGAACGATCGACGCCTGACCCGACCGAGCAGAGCAGCTGGCGTCCGGTACGCCTGTTGCTCGCCGCCATGGACCGCGACATCGCCGTCCTCTACGAGGAGCGCGGCCTCGCTGAAATCCGGCCGCGGTTCGCCATGCCGCTGATCCGACTGGCTCGACGTGGCCCGATGACGATCCGGCAGCTCGCCGACACGCTCGACGTCACCCATTCGGCGATGAGCCAGACCGTCGGCGCGTTGCGGCGACAGGGCCTGGTGCGCAGCCTGCCGGGCTCGGACGCGCGGACCCGCGAGATCGCGCTGACCAAGCGAGCTCGCGAGCTGGTGCCGTTCCTCGAGTCGGAGTGGCGGGCGACCGAGCAGGCCCTCGTCGAGATTGATCGCGAGATTCCGTACCCGCTCACCCGCGTCATCGACGATGTCGAGACGGCGCTCGCCCGCCGGTCCTTCCACGACCGGATCGTCGACCACCTCGCCGAGGACGACGCCTGATGCAGGCGTTCGTCGACCTTCGCCCGCTGCGCGAGACGCCGGCGTTTCGGAGGCTGTGGCTCGGCAACACGCTGTCGATCGTCGGCGGCCAGCTGACGATGGTCGCGGTGCTCTACCAGACGTGGTCGATGACTGACAGCACTGTCGCGGTCGGTGCCATCGGCATCGCGCAGGCGATCCCGACGGTCGTCCTCGGGCTGATCGGCGGTTCGCTCGCCGACGCGATCGACCGGCGCCGGCTCGTGCTCGCGACGACGGTCGGCCAGATCGTCGCCTCCGGTCTCCTGGCGGCGCAGGCCTACGCCGGGCTCGACTCGTTGCCGGTGCTGCTCGGCCTCGTCGCGTTCCACTCCGGCTGCGGCGGCCTCGGCGCTCCGGCCCGACGGACCTTCCCCGTACGGTTGCTGCCCGATGGCTTGGTCAGCGCCGGCGTCGCGCTCAACCACCTGAGCTTCCAGATCAGCATGCTCGTCGGCCCAGCGCTGGCCGGCGTCGTCATGGGCGCTGGAGGAGTACGCACCTGCTACCTGATCGACACGCTGACTTTCGTGGCGGCGTTGTACGGCGTGACCCGCCTGCCCTCGATCCGGCCCCAGCTCGGGTCGGCACAGCTCGGGTCGGCACAGGGCGGCCCGACCCGGCCGAGCGTCGGTGCGATCTGGTCGAGCTGGCGCTTCATCGGCACCCAGCCGGTGCTTCGTGGCGCCTTCCTCATCGACCTGCTGGCCACGGTCATGGCGATGCCGCTGGCGCTGTTTCCGACAATCAACGACGAGCGCTTCGGCGGTGATCCCGAGACGCTCGGCCTGTTCTTTTCGGCCATCGCCCTCGGCGGCATCGTTGCGGGCGCGATGTCTGGTCTTGCCACCCGGTCGGCCAGACCGGCCGTCGTCATGCTGGTTGCCGCCAGCGTTTGGGGCGTCGGCCTGGCCGGATTCGGTCTTGCGCAGCAGCTGTGGCTCGCGCTGGGCTGCCTCGCGATCGCGGGTGCGGCCGACACGACCTCGGTGATCACCCGTGGGTCGATCGTGCAGCGCGCGACCCCAGACTCACAACGCGGCCGGGTGAGTGCGGTCGAGCACATCGTCGGCGTGAGCGGGCCGCACATGGGCAACTTCCGAGGCGGTCTCGTCGCCGGCGTCACGTCGGCAACACTGGCCACCGTCTCGGGTGGCCTGCTCTGCGCGGCCGGCATCGGCGTAATCGCGGCGTCCAACCGGGCGCTGCGCCGGTTTACCGTACGCCAGGACGAGCGCGAACCGGCGATGGTCGACTGACCCACCCCGCCGAGTGGCGCACGGTCGTCGCGCGCACGGCGTGTCGGCGGCAACGGTGCGCCACTCGCGGGGGCGGACGGTCAGGCGACGTCGCGGGCGTACCGGATCCGGGCGTTCGCCCCCTCCTCGAGGCCCCAGCTGATGATGCGCTGCGGGCGGAGCACGATGTGCGGTCGCCCACCCGGGATGGCCTGCGCCCGCCCGCGGATCTCGATGCCGCGCGGATGCCATGGCGGGACGACATCGTCGATCACCAGGGCGGCCCGGCCGGTCTGCAGGATGTCGCGAAACTTCTTCGACCGCAGCAGGTCGGTGCCGCCGATCTCGATAGCCGTCGCGTCTCGGCGCAGGGACCAGCCCACCGGCACGACATGGGGCAGGCCGTCGGGGCCGACGGTGGCGAGCCGGGCCAGGCGACGGCGCCAGGTCAGGTCGGGCGGGCCGTCCGTGCGTTCGCCGCGAAGGTAGGCGAGCTCCGACTCGGTAAACGCGGTCACAGGATCAACTCATGCGTGGCGATCGGCTCCAACAGTTCACGCTCCTCATAGGCGAGATGGGACAGCAGGGCATCGGACAACTGGTCGACGGCCGAACCCAACGCGGCCAGGTTGTCCGGCTCGGTGAGGTTGGCGACCAATGCCCGGTCGAGGTCTTCCAGCACCCCATGGATGACCTTGTGCTCGTCGGCGAGTCGGTCAAGCACCGGACCGAGCTCGGCGTCGCGGGACCGAAGGGACGGGAACAGCAGTCGGTCCTCGAGCGTGTGATGCTGCGTGACCAACCGGCAGTAGGACGCGCAATAGGCGCCGAGCGTCCAGTTGTTTTGCCGCAGCGTCATGTCGTTGATGACCGAACGGGCTTGGCCACCGTCGATCACACCGGCCCGGACCTGCTCGATGAGGTCGCGGACCTGACTGAGCTCGATGCGCAGGTGATCGTGGACGGCGACCAACTGCTGCGCCTGGGCGCGACCGCGGTCGGTGTAGCTCGGGTCGCCGTCTGACTCGGGTCGGGTCGGCCGGGTCTCCTCGTCCCAGGCGATGGTGTCGCTGCGGCGGACACCGTCGTCGGGAGTCGGATCGACCCCGAGGCCGACGAGGTGGACCGAGTCGGGCACCGGCACCGACCCCGACGCCGGCCCCGACCCGGCTCGCTCAGCCCCGACCGTCTCGCGCACGGCTGGCGCGATCTCGTCGGCGAAGCGCTGGATCGCATACGGGTCGCCGGCCGTCAGGAGAAAGCCGCTGATCCCCTCGGTCAGGGCGAGCTCGACGAGGTGGTCGACGCTGATCTGGTCGCCCAGGTTGAGCAGCCGGCGGATGTCGCGCGGAGACCGACCGGCCTCGGTCGCGGTGGCGTCGATGGTCGCATTGCCCTCGGTGAGCTGGCCGGGTCGCAGATAGGGCTCGGACGGCAGCCAACCGTCGGCAACGCGACCTGTCAGGCGGAGCATGCGCGGCTTGTAGGCGCCGAGCCAGATGCCCATGTCATGCGCCGGCTTCGGTCCGCGCTTGGCGCCCTTGACCCGATAGTGCTCGCCTTCGACCCGTACACCGCCCGTCGCGTCCGTGTCCCAGATCGCGCGGATGACGCGGATCGCCTCGTCGAGCGCGGCAAGCGCCTCGGCGGGCGTCCGCCGTGGGCCGCCCATCGCTTCGATCGCGTCCCAAAACGCTCCGGCGCCGAGCGCCAGCTCAATCCGGCCGCCGCTCAGGATGTCGAGGCTGGCGGCGCTGCGGGCGAGCACGGCGGGCTGGCGCAGGGGCAGATTGATCACGTTGGCCGTGAGGCGGGTCCGCTCGGTGCGCGCCGCGACGTAGCTCAGCAATGTCCAGGTGTCGAAGAACCTCGGTTGATAGGGGTGGTCCTGGAACGTCACGAGGTCGAGCCCGACCCGATTGGCGAGCTCGGCCAGCTCGACCGCCCTGTCCTGGCCGTCGTGCGCCGGGATCAGGTTGGCCCCGAACCAGAGGTCGTGTCCGTAGTCAGGCATGCCCGCCGTCCTTCGTCGTTGCGTCCGGCAAGGAGAGGGTCGAGCCCTCGGATTGCGCGACGCTGTAGACAGGTTGACACGTCAACCGTAGCGCAGTTGGATGACATATCAACCACCGGTTACCCTGACAGCATGCCGACCCTCGCTCATCAGCCGCTCGACGCACGGGAAGAGCGCGCCTGGCGCAGCTACCACGAAATGGAGCGCGAGCTGGCGGGCCGGATCCGGCGCCAGCTCAACCGCGACACCGGGCTGTCCGACGCCGACTACGAGGTCCTGCGCGTGTTGGCTGACGCTCCCGACGGCATCCTTCGGGCCCGCGAGCTGCGGTGCGAGGTGCGTTGGGAGAAGAGTCGGCTCTCACACCAGATCGGCCGGATGGAGGGCCGCGGCCTCGTGACCCGCGAGGACTGCGACGAAGACTCGCGCGGCTCGGTCATCCGGATCACGGCTGCTGGCCGCGACGTGATCGTCACCGCGTGCTGCGAGCACGCCAAGGCGGTCCGGGCCTACCTGATCGATCGGCTCAGCCCCGAGCAGCTCGAAGCCCTCGCCGACATCAGCGAGACCGTTCTCGCAGGTCTCGAGGCCGACACGTCATGAGCGGAGCATCCGCGACCGCCGTCGTCTCTGGCGCGACCGGCGGCATCGGCGCCGCGATGGTGTCGCGCCTCGCCGGCGAGGGATACGGCGTCTTGGCCCTCGGCCGTGACGACGCGGCGCTGGCCGAGGTCGCGCGGAGCGATCCCCGCGTCACGACGGCCCGGGTCGACCTCACCGATGCTGGGTCGCTCGACGACGCCCTCCCGGAGTTGGACCGCGTCGACGCCCTCGTCCACTGCGCCGGCATCGCCGAGGTCGCGCCGGTCGAAGGCTCCGACGTCGAGTTGTGGCGGCGAACGTTCGAGGTCAACCTGGTCGCCGCCGCGGAGCTCACCCGCGCCCTCCTTCCCCCACTGCGCGCCGCCCATGGCCATGTCATCTTCGTCAACGCGGCCTACGGCATGACCGGTGTCCCGCGCTGGTCGGCGTACGTCGGCAGCAAGGTCGCGACGCGCGAGTTGGCCGAGTCGCTTCGCGCCGAAGAGGCTCCGCACGGGCTCCGAGTCACCAGCATCTATCCGGCCGGTGTCCGCACTCCGCTGCTGCGCCGCGTCCGGACCGCGTTCGACCGCGGGTACGACCCGACCCGAGGCCTCAGTCCCGAGAGCCTGGCCACCGTCATGCTCAGCGTGCTGCGCGCACCCAACGACGCTCACGTCACCGATCTGGCGATCAAGCCGGCGCCCGACGGGTCAGGCTGACCGAGCGTCACCGACCGAGACGGTCGCGAAGCCGGCGAAACACGCTCGACCGGTGGCGGTCACGAGGCTCGGCTCCGGTCACGATCGGCAACCCCGCCCTTGCCCACGCCTTCGTACCACCGCGCATCGAAAACGCGTCGCGACCGGTCCGTGCGAAGGCTTCGGCGCCCCGCCGAGAGCGGTTGCCCATCGAGCACACTGCGACGACCTGCCCCGGCGGCAGCTCGGCAGCACGGACCGCGATCCGGTCGAGCGGGATGTTGACCGATCCCGCGATGTGGCCGTGGGCATACTCGTCTGGCGTCCGCACATCGACGACGAGATCTCCGACGTCCCACATCGCGCGGGCGACGTCGACGTCGATCTCCTCGGCGGCCATCGAGCCATCGTCGCAGGCCCACCAGGCGAGCAGGCTCTCGCGCATGCGGACAGGTCCGATCCGGCTAATGTGACGGCGTGACCGCGCCCCCGCACGATGCCCCGGGCCGCTACGTCGAGGTCCGCGACACCCGGCTGCGAGTCGACGAGCGTGGACCCGCGGACGCGCCGCCGCTGCTCTACATCCACGGCGGACCCGGCCAGGGCTGCTTCGACTTCATGGCCTGGCAGGGCGATCGACTGGCCAAGGACCTGCGGGTCATCGGCGTCGACCAGCGGGGCGCGCTCTTCTCGGGCCCGCTGCCCAACGATGAGGCCATCACCGAGGACGGACTGGTCGACGACTTCGAGGCTCTCCGCGAGGCCTTGGGCATCGAACGCTGGACGATTCTCGGCCACTCCTTCGGGGCCCGGCCCGCCTTGCGCTATGCCACCCGACATCCGTCGGCGGTGTCGTCGGCCATCTTCGACTGCCCGCCGTGGGACCACAGCTACGGCCTGCCCGCGATGCTGGAGCTCACGGTGCCGATGCTCGAGGAGCTCGGCCAGACCGAGGCAGCCGACAGGGCCCGGGCGATGATCGCGGCTCGCCCGACGCCGAACGCGGACGTCTGGCGCCAACGGTTCGAGATCGTCAACGCCCTAGGCGATCGGCGCAACGCCCTCTACCTCAAGGAGCCCGGCCGGTATGGGGACCCGCCGTACCCGAGCGAGTCGCTGCCCGACGAGATGCAGGCCCGAAGCGCCCGGCACTCCCAGACCGTAACGGCGTCCGACGGCTTCGCCGAGTCGCTGCTGCCGCTATTGGCCGAGGTACGCCAGCCTGCCCTGCTGATCAGGGGCAGCACCGATCCGGCGGCGAGCTGGCCGGAGGTCGACCGATTCCGCGCCGACGTACCGCACGGGCGGGTCGAGATCTTCGAGGACTCGGGACACTTCCCCCAACTCGAGGAGCCCGAGCGGTACGCGGAGGTCGTACGCGACTTCGTCAGGTAGCTCGCGCTCAGCGCTGAACCGCAGGCGTTGTAGCGTGCGCCAGATGAGTTCTGGGCCGACTCGACTCCTTGCGCTGTCCCTGGCAACGGCGGCGACCGCTCTGCCTCTCACCGGGTGCTTCGACGACGACGATCCTCCGGCGCCATCGCCAGACCTCGAGGTGGTCGACGTTCAGTCGCTGGACCTTCCACCGGGCGACGCGTACCTCTCACCGGACGGCCGCCGGATCGCGACGTATGCCGGAAGGGAGCTCTGCGTCTACACCGCCGACGGCGACAAGGTGCGCTGCGCCGACCGTCCGATCGACCTCGACCCCAACTCGGTCCAATGGAACTCCGACGGCAGCCGGTTGGTCTACACCGAGGACTTCTGGGACGAGGACGATGGCGATCTTGACGTCGAGGCCGGAGAGACGGAGCAGGAGCCGGACATCTGGACCTTCCAGACCGGGTCGGGCGAGGTGACCGACCTCACCGACGACGGAGTGGACCCGGCTGACGTCGACCTGCGCGACCAGCCCAGGAACGACCAGGCCGTGGACACCTTGCCGATGTGGATCGACGGCTCGACGATCCGCTTCTTCCGCTCGGACGACGGGTGGGACACGGTCGCCGTCATGCAGATTCCAGCCGCCGGCGGCGAGCCCGAGCAGGTGGGTACGCTTCCGCTCAAGTTCCCACCGGAGAGCGTCGCGTACACCCCGGACGGTGAGCAGGCGGCCTATGACCGGTGGATCCCCTACCACGACGGGAAGTTCGTCGGCACCCAGGACGTCGCACTCTCCAACCTGCGCGGTCGCGATGTCGAGACTATCGTCGAAGGCTCGCGTTACACCGTCTCGCTCTCATCCGACGGCGACGACGCGCTCGCCGTGCCCTACAGGTTGGACTTCGATCCATCGAACCCGTCGATCTATACCTTCGACCCGTCCGCCGCGCTGTCGGTCGACGGCGGCGACGCGACGGAGCTGGACGAGGAGGTTCAATGGGCGGCCTGGCGACCGAGCGGCGATGGCCTGATCTACGCCGAGTTCAACGAGAACGACGAGGACAGCGACCTTTTGGAGTTTCCGCTCCGGATCGTCACCGACGTCAATGATGTCGGCGACGATGCCCGTGAGCTGTCCGACCGGTCGTTCCTGCCGCCCTTTCTCCATGCGGATCTGCGCGCTCCCGTCTGGTCCAAGCAGAACACGATGCTGCTGAGAGAACAGTCCGACGACGAGCCGACCGACTTTCAATACGTTCTCGTCCGCCTCGGCAAGGGCTAGTCCGCACCTCCGCGCCATCGCACCGATGACTTTCCGGTCGACCGGCGGTCTAACCCGTTGAGTACGGAAGCGGCGTACCCGAAATCGACTTGACCTCAGGTGAACTTGAGGTCCGAGGATGGGATTCGCCACCCCGATTGTTGACACCTGGCGCTGACCCGCCGGAGGTATTCGATGAGCATGGAAGTGACCGCGTGGACATCGATGTACCACGCCATGCACGCGCAGGAGGAACGCCGTCCGTTCTCCATCGCGACACTGCGCCGGATCGGCCGGTTCGCGAAGCCGCATCAGCGCCAACTCGAATTGTTCCTGGCGCTCAGCGTCGGGACCGCGATCCTCACGGTGGCGACGCCGCTGTTGGCCGGCCGGGTGGTCGACGCCATCACCGGCAACGAGTCAGAGAGCCTCGTTGTCAAACTGGCGTTTCTCATCGCCGGGATCGCGATCGCCGAGGCCGCCCTCGGCATCGTGACGCGGTTGCTGTCGGCGAGCATCGGCGAGGGGCTCATCCTCGATCTGCGCACGGCGGTCTTCGACCACGTACAGAAGATGCCGATCGCGTTCTTCACCCGTACTCGGACCGGAGCGCTGGTCAGCCGGCTCAACAACGACGTCATCGGGGCCCAACGCGCTTTCAGCGACACGCTGTCCGGAGTCATGAGCAACTTGGTCACGGTGCTGCTCACCTTCGGCGTGATGATCACCATCTCATGGCAGATCACCCTGCTGGCGCTTGTCCTGCTGCCGGTGTTCGTCCTTCCGGCCCGCTTCATGGGGCGGCGACTGGCCCGGCTCGAGCGGGAGGCGGCCGACCAAAACGCGGCCATGGGCACCCAGATGACCGAGCGGTTCTCCGCGCCCGGCGCCACCTTGGTGAAGCTGTTCAGCCGCCCGGCCATCGAGTCGCGCGAGTTCGAGCTACGCGCCCACCGGGTCCGTGACATCGGCGTCCGGACCGCGATGGTGCAGTGGGTCTTCGTCACGGCGCTGACGCTGGTATCGGCGCTGGCCCTCGCGCTGGTCTACGGCCTCGGCGGCTTTTACGCGCTGCGTGGCCAGCTCGACGCCGGTGCCGTGGTGGCGCTGGCGCTGCTGCTGACCCGGCTGTATGCACCGCTCACCGCTCTGGCCAGCGCTCGCGTTGAGGTGATGAGCGCCCTGGTGAGCTTCGAGCGGGTCTTCGAGGTCCTCGACCTGAAGCCGCTGATCAGCGACAAGCAGGACGCTCGCGCCGTGCCGGAGGGCCCGGTCGCGGTGGAGTTCGACGATGTCTCCTTCAGCTACCCGGCGGCCGACAAGGTGTCGCTGGCGTCGCTCGAAGAGGTGGCGACGCTCGATACCCGCGGCGGTGTCGAGGTGCTGCACGATCTGTCGTTCCGGATCGAGCCGGGCCAGCTGGTGGCGCTCGTCGGATCGTCCGGCGCCGGCAAGTCGACGATCGCGCAGTTGGTGCCGCGGCTGTACGACGTCGACTCCGGTGCGGTCCGGCTGTCGGACGTCGACGTACGCGACCTGTCGGCGGAGTCGATCCGCGAGGCGCTCGGCATGGTGACCCAGGACGGGCACCTCTTCCACGAGTCGGTGCGGGCCAACCTGCTGCTCGCTCGACCGGACGCAGACGAACAAGAGCTCTGGGACGCCCTCGAGAGGGCCCGGCTCGACGACCTGATCGCGTCGCTCCCCGACGGGCTCGACACCGTCGTCGGCGAGCGCGGCTATCGGCTGTCCGGCGGCGAACGCCAGCGACTCACGATCGCTCGACTGCTGCTGGCCCGACCGCGCATGGTGATCCTCGACGAGGCGACGGCGCACCTCGACTCGACATCGGAGGCCGCCGTCCAGGCCGCGCTGACCGAAGCACTCGCGGGCCGCACCGCGCTGGTGATCGCCCACCGGCTGTCGACGGTGCGGGCGGCCGACCAGATCCTCGTGATCGAGGGCGGCCGGGTCGTCCAGCGCGGCACGCATCAGGAGCTGCTCGCGACCGGCGGTCGATACGAAGAGCTCTATCGGACCCAGTTCGAACAGCAGCCCGACCCGGTACAGCCGGCAACCGCCTAACCCACCGACCGCCCAACCCGCCGACCCACCGCCCACCCGCCGAGTGGCGCACGGTTGTCGCTCTCGGTGCCGATTTTCGACAACGGTGCGCCACTCGGGGATGGGGTCAGCCTTCGGCGGCGGGCGACTCGGCCAAGAACGCGCGCACGTCACCCTCGACGACGAGCGCCATCATGCCGCTGAGCGACCGAGTCTCGTGGCTCTCGCCGGCGTCCCAGAGTGCGGCGTGGCCGGGCTTCAGTGCGTGCTCCATCCCGTCCTCACCCGACACGAGGGCGTTGCCCGCCACAACGAGGAAGAGCTGCGGCCGTACGGTCGCGTGGCGGCCGATGCGGCCGCCCGGACCCAGCCGGAGACACGTGACGACCCCGCGGGCGACTTGGGCCATCGGCGTCACGGTGAATCGCTCGCTGCCAAAATCGCTGACCTCGCGCGCCCGCACGCCATCCAGCTCGAGGATCCTCACACGGCAGGTGTATCAAGCATCTCCCCATGGCGGCGAGGGCTTCGCCGCAATCTGGTCGCAACGTCCCTTTTGCTCTAGCCGTACGACCCCTGGTCCGGCCCCCACGTCAGGGCCTCAGGACGACCCGCGGCCCTTCATCGACCGTACTGCCGTTCGGGAAGTTCCTGGTCGAGCCGACGGCGAGGACGATCCGCTGCGGCAAGGCTCGGAAGCAACGGGCCGGGAACGACATCGTGACGACGTCACGCCTCGGATGCCAGCCGACCTTGGTGCCGATGCACCGCTTCCGGCTCACCTGACCGTTGCGGAACTTGTAGAACTTCTTCACCGTCGGCGCGTCGGCCCGTCCGGTGGCAGACATGCCGAAGCGCACCGTCCTAGACCGATTGGAGACCGCGAAGACGAACTCGCCCCTCTGTCGGAGGTTGCGGACATGGACCTTCGCGTACGCACGGTCGGACGTGAGTCGGAAGTTCACCTTCGTCACGTCGAAGCCGGCAGGCGCGTCTCGGCTGTCGTCGAAGCCGGTGTCACGCGAAGCACTGGCCGGTCCGGCGAATCCCAACACGAGGGCGCTCGCGACACCGGCGACAAGAGTCGATTTCAGCAAGGGCATGCGCCGACGCTAACAACACAAAGGGTCGCGCCGACAACACCCCTCATGCTTGATCGGCCCGGGCTCGCAGCCACTCCAACGCATCGACGGCATGGCGCATCACGGAGACGTGGCCGTCTCCGGGGTAGCGGCGCAGCTCGGCCGTGGGACACCGGCGGGCGAGCCACTCGGCGTGCCCGATCGGGATCATCCGGTCGGCCTCCCCGTGCTGAATGAGGACGGGTGCCGCCACCGACGCGGCGTCGAAGCCCCACTCAGCGACGTTGGCGAGGTCGTCGTCGATGAGCCCGGTTGGCCCGGCCGCGATCGCCGGCCGCACCACGTCGAGGAACCAGCCCCAGTCGCCGGCCAGCGCCTCGTGGTCGGCCACCACGAAGCCCGGATCCTCCTCCGGCGCCGACGCTACGTACCGCTCCTTCGCCTCCCGCCCCTCGGCCGCGGCCCGGAGCGACGCGGCGGCGGGAGGCGCCATGCCGGCGAACCAATCGAGGTCATCGGCACTGTAGGGCGCCAGCCCGGACACGCTCACGACGGCGGTCACACGTTCGGGCAGCAAGGCTCCACAGGCCAACGCGTGCGGTCCGCCGCTGGAGTGACCCATGACAGCGAGCCGCTCGACGTCCAAGGCCTCGGCGACGCGGGCGACGTCGGCGACGGCCGACGCGAAGTTCCGTCCCGGCCGCGCCGCTGAGCCGCCGTAACCCGGCCGGTCGTACGACACCCATCGCAGGCCGAGTCGGGCCGCCGATTCGAACAACGGCGCGGGCGGGGCGCCAATGTTGGGCGTGCCGTGCAGCCACATCACCGGCAGGTCGTCAGCCGACCCACCAGCGTCGTAGGCATGCAGCACACGGCTCTCGGCCAGCGTCACATCGATCTCGCGCACCGGCTCAAACTAGGACGGCGTGACTAGTGTCGTAGTCGCCATGTCGAGATCTCGCGAATCGCTCCGACCCTTGCGGCGGGTCCCACGACGGGACTTGAGCGAGAGGAGCACGACGTGAAGTACCTGATGCTGATCTACAGCAACCCCGAGACGTGGGGGCATCCGATCTTCCTGCGGACGGCCGAAGGCCTCGCGATGTCCGACGCCGAACGTGTGGCGATGACCGAGGAGCTGGACACGCTGCTGACCGAGATCCGCGAGTCGGGCGAGCTGATCTCGGTGGCGGCCCTCGCCGACCCGGCCAACGCGACGACGGTACGGGTGCGCAACAGTGTTCGGCTCACGACCGACGGACCGTACGTCGAGGCGAAGGAGCAGCTGGCCGGCCTCTTCGTCGTCGACTGTGCGACGCCGGAACGCGCCGAGGAAATCGCGGGACGCTTCCCAGACGCCCGGTTCTTCGCCGTCGAGATGCGCCCGATCATGGGCTCGTCCGGCGAGGAGATGTGAGCACCGCGGCCGAGACCGAAGACCTGTGGCGTCAGCTGGCGCCGCAGGTGCTCGGCGCAGTCGTGCGACGGTACGGCGACTTCGAGACCGCCGAGGACGCAGTCCAGGAAGCGCTGCTCGCGGCGACGACCCAGTGGCCGGCCGACGGCGTACCCGACGACCCGAAGAGCTGGCTGATCCGGGTCGCGTCGCGCCGCTGGATCGACCAGCGGCGCAAGGACTCCGCACGCAGCCGCCGGGAGCTCACCGTGGCATCCCTGGACTCCGCCAGCGATCAGGTCGCACCGCCATCGGGCGCCGAGACGGCTGCCGACGACACCCTGACGCTGCTGCTGTTGTGCTGCCATCCGGCACTGACCCAGCCGACCCAGGTGGCTCTGACGCTGCGAGCCGTCGGCGGTCTCAGCACGGCCCAGATCGCCCGAGCGTTCTTCGTCCCCGAGGCGACAATGGCGCAGCGGATCAGCCGGGCCAAGCAGCGCATCAAGGACGCCGGCGCCCAGTTCGAGCCGCCTCCGGCCGACGAGCGGGTCGAACGGATGCGGGCCGTGCTGCACGTGCTGTATCTGATCTTCAACGAGGGCTACACGGCGACGGCCGGCAGCGACCTCCACGACGTGGAGCTGACCCGCGAGGCGATCCGGCTCACTCGCATGGCACGTGCCGTCCGCCCCGACGACGGTGAGGTCGCCGGCTTGCTCGCTCTGATGCTGCTGACCGATGCCCGGCGACCGGCCCGGACCACCGCCGACGGCAGGCTGGTGCCTCTCGCCGAGCAGGATCGGAGCCGGTGGGACCACGCGTCGATCGACGAGGGCGTCGGCCTGATCACCGAGACGCTGCCACGCTCCCCGCTCGGTCCGTACCAACTGCAGGCGGCGATCGCTGCCGTCCACGATGAGGCAGCGACCGCCGACGAGACCGACTGGCCGCAGATCGTCGCGCTCTATGACCTGCTCGAACGCTTCGGCCCCAACCCGATCGTGACGCTCAACCGAGCGGTCGCCGTCGCGATGGTCGACGGTCCGGCCGCCGGGCTGGAGATCCTCGACGGCATCGGCGCCGACCAGCGGATGGCCAAGCATCATCGGCTGCATGCCGTCCGCGCGCATCTGCTCGACATGGCCGGCGACACCGACGCGGCTCGGGCGAGCTACGTGCGGGCTGCCCAGCTGACGACGAGCCTTCCCGAGCAGCACTACCTCGAAGGCAAGGCGACCGCCGTCGGCCCGTGAGCGCTCAGCCCGGCGGACCCGCCTCGATCCGGCGCCGGATCTGCGCCATCCGCTCCGGGGAGTTGTGTGGCATCTCCCAGTTGGTTTCGAGCCACCAGGTCGCTCCGGCCTCGCGCCACGGTCGCACCATCGCCTCCGCCGCGACCCGATCGTCACCCGGCGTCTCGCCCTCGGAGATCACGTCAAACTCCGACGCGGCTCCATGGTCGGTGAGCCAGGCGCGGACGTCGCGCAGCCCGTCGGGGCCGTCCTCGCCGCTCTCGTACTGCGGCACGACCCCGTCGCATCGCAGCACGCGTCGCATCGACTTGGCCCGCGGCCAGGCGCCGACCACCCAGATCGGGATCGGCTCCTGCACCGGTCGACCGACCTGGACCAGATCGTCGCGCCCGCACTCGTATCGGTAGTGCGTGCCGGCCGTCCCGACGATCCCGATGCGAGACTCGTCGGATGACAACCGAGGCGATGCGGTGGCCGGCGCCTCCGCACTGGCACGGCGACGTCGTGATCGAGCCGCTGACGAGCGCGCTGGTCGAGCTGGATACGACGGCGTACGCGTCGAGCCCGCTGGCCATCGGCCGACACAGCGCCGGTCGCTGGCCCACGGCGGGCTTCACCGTCGAGGACAACCTGCCCCTGATTGCGAGACACGAGGCCGAGCATCGGGCCGGGGCCGCCTTCGCGCATGCCCTGCTCAGTCCGGCGAGGGATCGCGAGTACGGCTGTGCCTATCTGCGTCCGCTCGCGCCGTACTCCGAACGGACCGGGACGCGCCTTGTAGACCCGCCTCGCGAACTCGCCGCCGCGGCCATCGCGACGTGGTGGCTGATCGATGATGTCCGGGCTCGGCCCGATGCCGACAGCGTGCTGGCGGCGCTGGAGTCGTGGATCGCCGCCTGGGGCGCGGCACCGGTCGTCTTTCGGTGCCTTCCGGAGGAGGACCAGAGCATCGACGCGCTGCGACGGGCCGGTCTGACCCCGATTGAGGCGGTCGGCCAGGAACTGCCGTACTGCTGGTTCGTCCGCTCCTGAAACTCGTTGCTCGCGAATGTCGAGAGTCCCGATCCGGCGCCGACGTCTCGGGCGTAAGAAGCGTTGAACGCGAAAGGATCAGCTCATGAAGTACATCATCCTCATCCACTCCAACCCGCAGCCTTGGGGCCACCCGACCAGTGACTTCGTCTCCGAGCACCAAGCGCTGCCGCCAGAGCAACGAGCGGCGCTCAGCGCCGACTTCGAGAAGGTGATGGCCGAGATGTCCGAGGCCGGCGAACTGCTCGGCGGCCAGGCCCTCGGCGCGCCGGCGGACGCCCGTCTCTACCGCTGGGACGCCGGAAGCGCGATCGTGACGGACGGGCCGTACTCGGAGGCCAAGGAGCATCTCGCGGGCTTCTTCCTCATCGACGTCGAAAGCCCAGAGCGGGCCCACGAGGTCGCCACGAGGTTCGCCGGGCCTGCCGAGACGGTCGAGCTGCGACCGGTGTGGACAGACGACGACTGATGGATCTCGCCGGCTAGCTGCGCCGGGATGCGGAGGAAGTGAGCGAAACGATCGAAGGCCAGGGTCGCGGTCACGCCGACAGTATGACCGTGCGTAGCCAATCTTTTATTATCGCGGCATTTGGCCGGATTTGACCTTGTGGATACCTGCGTCGAACGGCACGATCGGGGTACTTCCGTCCGGGCGGACCGTTTCCTTGGAAGGGTGATTGTCGTGACCGGGACGTTGCAGATACCGCGAACCCGCGGCGCGGTGTGTGGCTCCTTGCTGGTGCTGCTGGGCG
This sequence comes from Nocardioidaceae bacterium, assembly GCA_035630615.1. Lineage (GTDB taxonomy): Bacteria > Actinomycetota > Actinomycetes > Propionibacteriales > Nocardioidaceae > DATFRX01. The sequence goes on along the minus strand of DASQKI010000079.1, from coordinate 44,576 downwards.
CGTGGGGTGCGCTGATTCCGTTCGTCGGGCCGTACTTCGACTACGGCTACACGCCGACGAACACGTGGAACTACACGAACGCCCGACTCGTGTTCGATATCCTCCCCGGGCTCGGAGCGGTGATCGGCGGCCTGCTGGTCCTCGGCAGCGCCCACCGCCTGATGGCGATGTTCGGCGGTTTGCTGGCGGCGGCCGGCGGCGCGTGGTTCGTGCTCGGCGTGCCGTTGTCGGCGACCTGGGACGGCCCCACGGTTGGCTCGCCGATGGGCGACACAACAACGCAGCAGGTGCTCGAGTACGTCGGCTTCTTCGGAGGACTCGGCGTGGCGATCGTCTTCTTGGCGGCGTTCGCGTCGGGCCGGTTCGCCGTCGTGGGCGTACGGGAGGTCGACCTAGCCCGCCAGGCCGAGGAGCCGGAACTGACGGCCGAGGAGGAGCCGGCGACCACATCGGAGACTGCGCCGGAGACCATGCCGGAGGCCGAACCGGTGAGCTATCGCGACGCCGACGAAACGCAGCGGATCAGCTGACCCGGCAAACCTGACGACCGGCGTCAGCCTCCGGATGGTGGTTCAAACAGCTCGATCGGATTGCCCGACGCGTCCTCGACGATGGCCTGGCGCCCGCCTCGCCCTTCGATCACGTCGCCTCGAGTCCGCACGCCGGCGTCGCTGAGCCGTCGCACGACCGCCTCGACGTCGTCGACCTCGACCTGGATCCGGTTCCAGCCGCCCGGCGCTGGGGTCTGGCCACTCGATGTCGTCTGACCGGCACCACCCCCACCGCCCGGCACGTTGAGCAGCAACCGGGCCTCGCCCCTGCCCAGCATCGCGAAGCCGGGACCGGGATGCATCAGTACCTCGAAGCCCAGCAGTTCGTAGGCGGTGAGGTCGGCTGTGTCATTGACGATGTACCTGACGCTGACTGTCATGTCGCCTCCGTCATCGACTCATCTCGACACTAACGCCGAGTCGACCCGGACCGGCCGGATCGCGATCGACAGTCCGGCCGCCACCATGCAGAGCAACGCCGCGGCCCAAAACGCCCCGTCGTAGCTCCCGGTGGAGTCGCGGATCGCGCCGGCGCCGAACGCGGCCAGCGCCGCCCCCACCTGATGGGAGGCGAACACCCAGCCGAACACAATCGGCCCGATGGCGGGACCGAACCGGTCGCGGCACAGCATCACCGTCGGCGGCACGGTGGCCACCCAGTCGAGACCGTAGATGACGATGAAGACCCACGTGCTCGGCTCGGTATGCGGCCCGAGCAACGCCGGCAGCGTCATCAAACCGACACCGCGCAGGGCGTAGTACCCCAGGAGCAGTACTCGCGGATCCCAACGGTCGGTGAGCCAGCCGGACAGGATCGTCCCCACGACATCGAAGATCCCGACCACGGCCAGCAGCCACGCGGCCGTCGTCGCGGGCATGCCATGGTCGTGCGCCGCTGGCACGAAGTGGGTCGCGATCAGGCCGTTGGTCGACATGCCGCAGATCGCGAAGCCACCGGCCAACAGCCAAAACGTCGACGACCGCGCCGCCGTCGCCAACACCGATAGCGCCCGGCCGGCGCTCGAACCCGTCGACGTGTGCGGTGGCGGACCTGGGTCGGCAGCGGTCGCGCCGTACGCCGTGACGCCGACGTCGGCCGGATGGTCGCGCAGCAGCAGGAGCACGAGCGGTACGACCGCGAGCGCGGCGACCGCGGCCGTCAAGGCGGCGGTGCGCCAGCCGTGGTGCGTGGCGAGGTGCGCCACCACAGGGAGAAACACCAGCTGGCCGGTGGCGTTGCCGGCCGTGAGTACGCCGCTCACCAACCCGCGTCGGGCGACGAACCACCGCGTCGTGACGGTTGCGACGAACGCCATCGACATCGAACCGGTGCCCACGCCGACGAGGACACCCCAGAGCAGCACGAGCTGCCAGGCCTGGCTCATGAACACGGTCAGACCGCTCCCGGCCGCGACCAGCACCAGCGCCACGACCACGACTCGGCGAACGCCGAACCGGTCCATCAGCGCGGCGGCGAATGGCGAGAACAACCCGAACAGCATGAGGTTCACCGACACCGCGAGCCCGATGGTGCCGTGCGACCAGCCGAACTCCTCGTGCAGTGGGTCCATCAGGACGCCCGGCACCGAGCGGAATGCGGCGGCGCCGACGAGAGTCACGAAGGTCACCGCGGCGACCAGCCACGCCCAGTGCAGTCCGGTCCGCGACGGCTGACCCGGAGCCTGCGCGTCGCTCACCGAAGACTGCGCCACAGCGACCATCCTCCTGATCGGATCATGGCTGAACGAGTGGCTGATCCGCCAACATGTGTCAGGATCGGGCCATGAGCGGATCGCGCCATCGGGTCGTCGTACTCCTGCTGGAACCGGTCGTGGGCTACGACGCGGTCATCCCACCGCAAGTCTTCGGTCAGGCCGAGGACGAGGCCGGCGAGCTGCTCTATGACGTCGCGATGGCGAGCCTCGACGGTCGACCCGTCTCGGCCTCGCTCGGCTACTCCATCACCCCGCATGGCGACGCCTCGCTGCTCGCAACCGCCGACACCGTCGTGGTGCCCGGCACCAAGATCGACGGCCCGCGGTGGCACGGAACCGTGCCGTCCGACATCACTGAGGCCCTGGCCTCCGTACGCCCCGGCACCCGGCTCGTGTCGATCTGCACCGGCGCGTTCGTGCTCGCAGCCGCCGGGCTCCTCGACGGTCGTCCGGCGACAACGCATTGGAAGTACGTCGACGACTTCGTTCGGCTCTATCCCGCCGTGCAGCTCGACGAGGCCGTCCTCTACACCGACGACGGTGACGTTTTGACGTCGGCCGGATTGAGCGCGGGCGTCGACCTGTGCCTGCACCTGCTGCGACGCGACCACGGAACGCAGGTCGCCAACCAGGTCGCCCGCCACCTTGTCGTGCCGCCATGGCGAGACGGCGGCCAAGCCCAATACATCGAGCGCCACGTGCCCGAACGGCCCGAGCAGTCGACGGCTGCAGCCCGGGCGTGGGCGCTCGAACGGCTGGAGTCGCCGCTCCGAGTGACCGAGTTGGCGCGTGCCACCGGCATGTCGGTACGCACGTTCACCCGGCGGTTTCGCGCCGAGACCGGTGAGTCGCCGACGGCCTGGCTCATCCGGCAGCGGATCCAACACGCCCAGCGACTCTTGGAGACGACCGACCTCCCGATCGACGCCGTGGCCGCCCGGTCTGGGTTGGGCTCCGGCGCGTCACTGCGGGCGCACATGCGGACCTTGACGGGAGTCTCGCCGACGTCGTACCGGCGCACATTTCGAGCCGAACCGGCCTGATCGGGCGCCGCTTCGGAGCAGTCGCGGATCGTGGCTGGCCGCACAATGATTCGTATGACGTCCATCGCCCCACCACGGATCGGCGCGGTCGCTCGCCGTACCCGTACGATCCGCCACCGCGACATCGAGCTGTTCACCGACCTGACCGGTGACCGCAACCCGATTCACTACGACGACGACCTGGCGGCCCGGTCGCGCTTCGGCGGCGTCGTGGTCCAAGGAGGAGTGACCTCCGGGCTGCTCAACGCGGTCGTGGCCGAGGACCTTCCAGGCCCGGGCAGCGTATTCCTCGAGGTGTCGTGGAAGTTCCTCGCGCCGGTGCGCCCCGGCGACGTCATCACCGCCGAGGTCGAGGTGACCGACGCTCGCGAGGACAAGCCGGTCACGACCCTGGCCACGCGGATCGTCGACCAGGACGGAACCGTCGTCCTCGATGGCACGGCCGTCGTCTGGCGCGATTCCGTGGTGGCGGAAGCCAGCTAGCGAGGCCGCCTGCTCACGTGCGCCTAGCGGTGTCGGTTGCCTCGGCCCAGCGTTCCGACCAGATCCGCAGCGGCGCCAACGACTCGAGCAGCTCCTCCCCCAGCGGCGTCAGTCGATGGGCTCGCGACTCGTCCTGCTCGGCGAGGCCCGCCGTCCGAAGGTCGGTCAGCCGGGCGCTCAGGACGGTCGGCGACAACTGATCGCACTGCGCCTGGAGCGCCCGAAAGCCGACCGGGCCGTGCCGGAGCTCCCACAGGATCCGCAACATCCAGCGCCGGCCGAGGAGGTCGAATGTCGCCATGATCGGCCGGCCGGTCTGCGACCCGCGTACCGGCTCCCCAGGGACGGCCGGTCGGCCCGCACGGTCGGTCACGTCGTCACCCTCACCGTCACTGCTCCTCACGGGCTGCTTGCGCTACATCGAGCGTAGCGCCACCATGCCCTCATGCGGATCGTGGACGTCCGGGTACGCACCGTACCGATCTCGCGGTTCGCCGATCCCGGCATCGGCTCGGGCGACTTGGACACGACCGCGGTCGCGATCACGACCGACGCCCGTCGCGACGGCTCGCCGATCGTCGGCCTGGGTTTCTCGTCCATCGGCCGCTATGGCCAGGCCGGACTGATCCGCGAGCGGTTCGCGCCGAGGCTGATGGCCGCAGGTTCTGAGCAGCTCGCGGGCGAGCGAGGCGACGACATCGACCCCTTTCGAGCCTGGGAGTGCATGATGCGGGGCGAGAAGCCCGGCGGACACGGTGAGCGGTGCGTCGCGGTGGGCGCGTTGGATATGGCTCTGTGGGATGCTGCAGCCAAGGCGGCGGACCGCCCCCTCTTCCGCTTCCTCGCCGACAGGCTGGGGCGTCCCGCAGCTGAGTCGATCCCCGTCTATGCAGCGGGAGGTTATCGATACCCGGGCGACGACATCCGTCGCCTGACTGACGAGGTCCGACGCTTTCTCGACAGCGGCTATACACACGTCAAGATCAAGGTCGGCGCTGGCCCGATAGCGCAGGATCTCAGGCGAATAGAGGTCGTTCTCGCCCTGCTTCCGGGCGGCGACCACCTGGCCGTCGATGCCATGAACACCTACGACCCCGACTCGGCGATTCGGGTCGCGCAGGCGCTGCTCCCGTACCGGCTTCGATGGTTCGAGGACACGTGCGATCCGCTGGACTTCGAGACGCATGCACGGATCGCCGAGACCTATCCGCATCCGCTGGCCGTTGGCGAGGCGCTCTTCTCGGCCGCCGACGCCAGCAACCTGTTCCGGTACGGAGGACTCCGGGCTGATCGAGACGTGCTGCTGTTCGACCCCGCCCACTGCTATGGGCTGCCCGGCTACCTGGACATCGTCCGCGTGGCACGCGCCAATGGTTGGTCGCGATCGGCATTTCAGCCGCATGGAGGACATCTGTTCTCGCTCCACGTCGCGGCGGGTCTGGGCCTTGGCGGCAGTGAAGCCAACCCGGTCAGCTTCCAACCGTTCGGTGGGTTCTCCGACGACGCCATGGTCGAGGGCGGTCGGATCGGACCGCCGGTCGCTCCGGGCATCGGCTTCGAGACCCGCGCCGGGCTCCAGGATATCTTTCGATCGCTTCTCGCATAACGGCCCGATGTGCTACGTTTTCTGTAGCAGCGACCTGGGAGATGCCTGTGAACGCACACGACACAGCGGCCCGCATCCCGCCACTCGAGCCGCCCTATGATTCGGGCGTCGAGGCAACGCTCGACAAGTGGATGCCGCCCAACTCGGCGACCGAGCCACTGGCGCTGTTTCGCACGCTGGCCGTTCACGACGAGCTCATGTCTCGGATGTTGCCGCTCGGTGCCGGCATCCTCGGCCACGGCCGGATCGTGCCCCGGCTCCGCGAGGTGATGATCCACCGCACTTGCGCTTTGAGCGGCGCGGAGTACGAGTGGGGCGTTCACGCCGTCTCGTTCGGCCAGCCGCTCGGCTTCACCGATGCCCAGCTTCGGTCCACGGTCCATGGATCCGCCGACGACGCCCTCTGGTCGCTGGACGAGGCCCTGGTCTTTCGGCTCGCCGACGAACTCCATGCCACCGACCGGGTCTCCGACGACCTCTTCGCCGCACTGACCGAGCGGTTCTCCGACGACCAGATCCTCGAGCTCGTGATCACCGCCGGTTGGTATCGAACGCTGTCCTACGTCATCAACGCCAGCGGCGTCTCCCACGAACCGTGGGCGGCACGCTTCCCGAGCCTCTGACGCTAGCCCGTCCCGTCCAGGTCGATCACCGATCGCGCGCGACGGTCACAGCGTCGGCGATCCGCCCGTGATGGGCCGGTCCGTGCCCCGGCAGAACCAGGTCGGCGTCGAGGGTAGCCAGGGTGTCGAGCGCCTTCGCGACGTCACCACTGCCATGGTGAAACATCGGCGGCAGCAGCTGCGGACCTTCTTGGCGGGACAGCGCATGCCCGGTTATCAGCTCATCACCGACGACGACCGCACCCACCTCGGGCAGGGCGAACGCGCAGTGACCCGACGTATGGCCGTGCGTGGGGACCGGCGTCGGTCGGCCCGGCAGGTCCAGCGGTCCGCCGAGCTCGAAGGCTTCCGCGTGGGGTGCGGTGACGTCGCGCAAGGCGCCGTTACGGATGATCCGCACCGTCCAGGACAAGACACCGGGACGCCAGATGTTCGCCGCGATCTGTCCCGGGCCGACCTGCTCGAGGTAGTCGCGACGCGCGTGCCGTACCTCCACCGGGTCGAGCAGGACGGGCGTGCCGAACCGGTCGTGAAACGGGTTCACCGCACCGACATGGTCGGCATGCGCGTGCGTCACGAGGATCGCGCGTACGTCCTCGGGCCGGTGGCCGAGCTGGCGTACTGACGACTCGACGGCGTCGGCGTCACCGGGATAGCCCGCATCGATCAAGGTCAGCTCGCCGCCGTCGCGCAGGATCACCCAGTTGACGTCGCGACCGCGGACCAGGAACACGTCGGGCGCGACCTCGGCCGGGTCTTCGTGCTTCACGTCCACTCCTGTCGCCTGCGGTGTCAGCGCCTACAAACCCTGCCACGGACCGACATCGACCGCGAGCGGCTTGACCTTCAGGTGGCCTGAAGCCCGAAGCTGTCGGTGTGAGCGAGCTTGCGAGCGAACAATTCAACACAGCAGCTTTGCTCGCGAGGGCGACGAGCGCTAGCGAGGAGGGCGCGTGAGCGAGCCGCTGTTGACGATCGGGGCCTTCGCCCGGGCGGTCGGGCTGACGCCGAGTGCACTGCGTCACTACGACGAGTGCGGACTGCTCCGGCCGGCCGAGGTCGACCACGCGACCGGCTACCGCTACTACACGCCGGACCTCGTACGGCGGGCCGAGCTCGTCGTCGCGGCCGTGCTGTCCGGTGCCGCGGCCGCCCTGCGTCGACCGGCCGACGGGGTCTTTCCGCGGCTGTTCGCCACCGGCGACGACCTCACCCGCGCGATGGCGATCACGTCGCTGCTCATGCAATGCGCTCGGATGATCGGCCCCGCTGCCGGCGGCATTCTCCTCGCCATCGGCGGGCTGTCGCTCACGTCCGCCGTCGACGCCGGAACGTTTGCCCTCGTCCTCGGCGTCCTCCTGATCATTCGACCGCCCTACGAGCCCGATTCGGAGCGAGGGGTAGGCGAGCCGGTGCACCGCCATCTCGCCCAGGGGATCGCCGCCGCCGGCCGTGCCCGTGGCGTGCGGGCCACTCTCCTGGCGGTCGTCGGATTGGCGGTCACCGTGCTGCCGCTGATCATGCTGTGCCTGCCCGTTGCAGGCCACGACCGCGGATGGAGCGCGCACGAGACGGGCATGATCGCAGGCGCTTGGCTGGTCGGCGGCATCGCGGTCACCGCGTATGTTGCCAAGCGAGGTGCGCCGGGCCGCGTCGTCTCGGCTGCCGGACCGGGGGTCGCGGCGGCAGGCACCTCGATGCTCGCCGTGACGCATGGCGCGACGGCGGCGGTGTGCGCGGTCGGCCTGGTCGGCGTCGGTACGTCGCTGCTGACGACTCGACTCATCCCGCTGTTCGTCGACGCGTCGCCGCCGCACATGCTGGCCCGGTTTCAGTCGCTGCTCGGGATCGCCCAGACCGGACCGGTCCTGCTGGCCACTCCGACCCTCGGCGCGGCCATCTCGGCTTGGGGTGTCGGGACCGCGTTTTGGCTGCTGGCGGCGATTCTCGGGTTGACGACGTTCGCGGCGGTCGCGCCGGAGCGGGCGCCGGTCGCAACGGATCTCGAGCCGACTCCCGTGTCGGCCGATACCGGCGTACCCGGCTGAGCGGGTCCGTCCGATCAGACATGGCCGAGCCCGGCGTCCCTGGCTCCTCACCGATACGTGACGGATGCACCGAACCCACACGGAGTTCGGTGCATCCGCCACGTTCTCGATCTGATGCGCGACACCGACATCCAAGACCGCTCCGCCGACGTACCTTAAGGTGACGCTGACTGCCCGCGACGGGAGCGATCGATGTTCCGTACAGTCCTGATCGGATTCCTCGCCTCACTTGGTGTGGCGACCCTTGCACCGGCCACGGCGGCCCAGGAGGAGGCGCTCGAGCCCTTCCCGGACCGGATCGAACTGCCCAACGGGTTCTTGCCCGAAGGAATCGCGATCGGCGCCGCGCCGTTGGCGTGGTTCGGCTCTCGGGCCGACGGCGATATCTACCAGGCGAACCTCGTCACCGGCGAGGGCCGCGTGATCAGTCAGGGACCGGGCACACCATCGGTAGGCCTGAAAGCCGACCTGCGCGGGCGACTGTTCGTCTCCGGTGGCGACGCGGGCGACGGCCGGGTGGTGAGCGTCCGCACCGGCGAGATCCTGGCCAGCTACCAGTTCACCGACGAGCCGAGCTTCGTCAACGACGTCGTACTCACCCGCCACGCCGCGTGGTTCACCGACTCGATGCGCGCCGAGCTGTACCGGTTGCCGCTCGGGCGCCACGGCTCGCTGCCGGCCGAGGCCGAGGCGGTTCCGCTGGGTGGCGAATGGGAGCAGACTCCTGGGTTCAACGCCAACGGCATCGCGCAGACCCCCGATCGGCGCGCGCTGCTCGTCGTGCAGTCGAGCACCGGGCTGCTGTTCCGGGTCAACCCGGAGACCGGCGCGGCTACCGAGGTCGACCTCGGCGGCACGCTGCTGACTGCCGGCGACGGGCTGCTCGTGGTCGGCAAGACGTTGTACGCCGTGCAAAATCAGCTCAACCAGGTCGCCGAGGTCCGACTCAACCGGGCCGGCACGGCCGGGACGCTGGTCGCGACGCACACCAGTCCGGACTTCGACGTCCCGACGACGGTGGCGGCGTTCGGGCCCTGGCTGTATCTGCCCAACGCGCGGTTCAACACGCCACCGACACCGGACACGCCGTACTGGGTGACGCGCATCCGCCCCTGACGTCGGGGTCGGCGAGACTTCTTGCGCCCGAGAGGTCTAGGGGCAGTTCGTGGCGGGGTCGCCGTCGATCTCGCCGAGGAACGCACCGAGGTCGCCGACCTGGGCGTCGTCCCCCAGCACCTCGCGAGCAACATTGCCGAGACCGAGGCGCGGCTCCTCCTGCGAGGACGCGTGCTCGCCGATGTCGTGGTGAGCCACCGCCCGCTGCGCGGTGACCACGCCCAGGCAGTTTGGGGTAGCCGGAGTGTCGGCGATCGCGCTGGCCGGGAGAGAGACGAGGGCAATTCCGCTGGCCGCCAATGCGGCGAGGGTCAATCGCATGGCTTCGACCTCCTCAACAGATCGTTCAATTGCGGTGTACGGGACCGGGACGCCAGTACGCCGGCCCCGTCAGGACCCGCTGAGCGTAGATGCGGCCACGCCGGTCGTGCGAAGCTTGCGGCTATAGCTGAAAGGTCATGGCAGGTAGCAGCTGACCTAGGCTTTGAGAGGGTGCGAGAAATGTTGCGGCTCCGAATGAACATCGAGGATCTCGCACACATTCGTCTCAGTCGCCCCCGCATGTGCGAGCTACCGGTCAGCGTCCAGGCGCTTGCGCAGGTCAGCCACCCGTATCGAAGGCTATGGCGATCCGGACCCGCCGTGTTGCCACGTCAGGCACGACACCTGTTCGAGCTCATCCCCGCCAGCGGAGACGTTCCACTCTTCCTGGCACCGGAGATGGTGGACGACGTCGATGAGGCTATCGACATCGTCCAGTCCACGCCCGCTGCCCGAATTCGGGATGAGGTCGACGCTGTGCCGTCATCCACGCGGCGGTCATCGTGGGTTGACGATCTCTGCCGTGGCCGGGTCGAGAACCTCCGCGAGCTCGGAACCGCGATGCGCGTCTATCACGATCAGGTGATGGCTCCGTTGTCACTCGTCCACACTCGCGTGGTGGCAGCCGAGCTGAGCCGCCGGTACCGCCAGCTCGCAGTGGAGGGCATCGCGGCGATGCTGAACGATCTGCATCCCTCGATTCGATGGCGGTCCGGTCTCCTCGAGGTCGACGCGGGACCGGCATATGCTGATGTCGATCTGTCCGGGCGAGGGCTTCGGGTGATGCCATCGGTGTGGCCACGGCCAGGAGTTGCCCTCGGCTGGAGCCAACCCACGCTGGTTTACCCGATTCCGCATGCCATCTGGCTGTCCGAGGCGAACACGAGTTACGACGGCGCGGTGGCCGCACTCGGGGTGACGCGCGCGGCCGTACTTGAGGCACTGGTCGAGCCGCACACGACGACGACGTTGGCCAGCGCGGTGTCGATCAGCCTGTCATCGGCCTCCGCGCATGCTGCTGCCCTACGCCGCGCCGGCCTGGTCGCCAGCCGGCGGGACGGACAAGCGATGGTGCACTACCTGACGCCGCTGGGACTTGAGGTCCTGGCGGCGTCAAAGCGAGCAGACTCGGGTCGGCTGTCGAAACCGATCACCGGCGCCCGTACAGGATGAGTCGCACGTCTCGACGGCCGTGACGGCTACGCCTGCTGCATGTCGACGAAACGGGAGTAGTGGCCCTGGAATGCGACGACAACCGTATCGGTCGGGCCGGCGCGGTGCTTGGCCACGATGAGGTCGGCTTCGCCGGGTCGCGTGGAGTCGCGGTCGTAGGCATCGTCGCGGTGCAGCAGGATCACCATGTCGGCGTCCTGCTCGAGCGACCCCGATTCGCGTAGGTCGCTCAGCATCGGGCGCTTGTCCGTACGCTGCTCGGCGCCTCGGTTGAGCTGCGCGATCGCCACGATGGGTACCTCGAGCTCCTTGGCCAGCAGCTTCATCTGTCGCGAAAACTCCGACACTTCGACCTGGCGAGACTCGACCCGCTTGCCGGACGTCAGCAGCTGGAGGTAGTCGACGACGATCAGCCTCAGGTCGTGGCGTTGCTTGAGCCGACGTGCCTTGGCGCGGATCTCCATCATCGTGAGGTTGGGGCTGTCGTCGATGTAGAGCGGCGCGGACGAGACCTCGCCCATCTTGCGTGCCAGCCGTGACCAGTCGTCGTCGGTCATGTGGCCGTTGCGCATGTGGTTCATCGCGATCCGCGCCTCGGCCGACAGCAGCCGCATCGTGATCTCTGTCCGGCTCATCTCGAGCGAGAAGATCACGCTGCTGAGACCGTGCTTGATCGACGCGGCCCGGCACACATCTAGCCCCAGGGTCGAGTTGTGGGTCGGCACCATCGATCGTCCGGCGAGGTAGAGCCGATCAGGATTGTCGACCTGGACGCACCGGACCGGGACCGACGGGATCGGCCGTACGTCCTCGATAAGGCGATGACGCACCTTGACACCCGGAACGACCTGCCGGGCAGCCTTCCGCGATAGGTAGAAGACCTTGTCACGCGGCGTAAAGTTGATCATGTAGCAGGTCGACGATGCCTCGCTCCGACCCTTGACCCGCTTCGTCCGCCTGGTCGCGCGGTAGCCCAGCGTACGCACCAGCTCCAGAGTGTCTTCCGCGAGACGGCGATTAGTAACGGCGAACTGCACGCCACCGCGGTTGGTGACACAGCCGTCGGTGTCGAGCAGGCCGGCCAGCAGATCGCGGCGCTGCTGCTCAGAGGCTCTGAGGTAGGCAGTCGGGATGTGTTTGTCGCCGAGCACTCCAAGCCCGCGGAGTCGACCCTTGAAGGTGGACGCATCACGGCAACGACGGCACAGCTGTCCCGAACCGGTGGCTCGTGCGCCGCACCGAAGGCAGCGCGGCACGAGCATCCGACCGCGGCCAGAGCATCCGCGCCCACACAGGACACGCTCGTTTGTGGCCGGCATGAAGGTGTTGCCGCAAACAACGCACTGACGCTCGGCTCGCGCGGGACTCGGGAAGGTAAGGCCGTAGGCGTAGCGGTTCTGACGGTTGGTCTCGATGCCATCGGCTTCGATGCGCATGATGATTTCGGGATCCGCCGACGTGATCCGCCCACCGTCGGAGTGACCGTCGCCGAGCCATGCGCCGAGCGTGTACGCCGGGATCGGCAAATCGGCGTCAGGCAGTTCGAATGCGGAACCCACCATGACCGAGTGGTTCGGCCGAGCATCCGTCGTGCGACAGCGCAACGTCCTCGCGATCTGCTCTGTCGTCCGAACGGCAGGACGCACCAGCTCCTTGGCGTATCGCGGGTCGCTGGCGGACCGACGAGCACGCCGGTCCCAGGTCAGCCACTGATGCTGCCCGTCCGCGACGATCTTCTCGCCATCACGGAAGGCCACCTCGTAGCACGGCCGGTCCGTCATCACCTCGGTCGCGGCGATCACCCGTGTTGGCCGACCATCAGCGTCGACAAGGTAGTCGCCGACCGCGACCTCGCCCATCGTCGTCCATCCGCTCGGCGTCGGCAGCGGGGTGTCGAGCGCAAGCGCCTTGCCCATCGCCGGACGAGCCGCCACGATCACCATCTGCCCCGGATGCAGGCCGTTGGTCAGCTCGTCGAGGTCGGCGAACCCGGTCGGCACGCCGGCCAACCCGCCGTCGTGGGCGTTAATGGCCTCGATCTCGTCGAGCGTCTCGGCCATCAGTTCGCTGAGCGGCTGGTAATCCTCACTCGTACGCCGGTCGGTGACGCTGTAGACCTCGGCCTGCGCGCGGTCGACGACGTCATCGACCTGGCCCTCGCCGACGTAGCCGAGTTGGGCGATCTTGGTGCCAGCGTCGACGAGCCGGCGCAGGATCGCCTTCTCGCGGACGATCTCGGCGTAGTAGCCGGCGTTGGCCGCGATCGGGACTCCGGCGACCAGGTCGTGGAGGTATGGCGCGCCACCGACTCGATCGATGTCGCCGCGGCGCTGGAGCTCGGCCGCGACGGTGACCGCGTCGGCGGGCTCGCCCCGGCCGTAGAGGTCGATGATCGCGTCATAGACGACCTCGTGGGCGGGCCGGTAGAAGTCGACTCCGCGGACCGCCTCGATGACGTCGGCGATGGCGTCTTTCGACAGCAGCATCGCACCCAGCACCGACTGCTCGGCCGCGTAATCAGCCGGCGGTGTGCGCTCGCCTCGGCCACCGCCCGCTGGTCCGCCGAAGATCGCGTCGTAGTCCTCGGGCGGCTCGTCCGGGCCGGACCCCCCGCGGAACTCGGCGACACTCACGGACCGCATCCCCTCTTGACACGAAGGTCACCCGAGACGTTTTCCCGACAGGGTCCCCGTCTGATTGGCTACTGACGACGCTAGGCGACGCCACCGACAGTCCGCCTGGTTCGCATCGCGTACCGGACGGTGGTTCATCGCCGCCGATGTCGTCCCCGCGTACGTTAGGGGCCGCGGGACCACGACGCGTAGAGCGACATCCACAGGTGGTTGTGGGTAACGTCGCCAGCGGTGTGGACAACAGGTCGAAAGACTGTGCACAGGTTGTTCACATCGCTGTGGACAACGTGACTACCCTCCCGTGAAAGTCGTCGCTGACCTGGGACAACGTCCCTCCACTTGATGTGGACCCGATAAACACTCGGGCGGGTCGCAGGTTGGGACTTTCTCCACATCTCCATGTCGACATAGCGGTGACCAGCGGCGTTGGATGTTATCGACACTAGGCCATAGTGCCTATTACAGTGGGAGGCGATGACCACGAGGAGGCCACGGCCGCGCGAGGACGATCGCGAGATCCTGCGACTCGCCGTCCCCGCGTTCTTCGCCCTCGTCGCCGAGCCGCTCTTCCTGCTCGCTGACACCGCGATCGTCGGCCACCTCGGCACCACACCGCTCGCGGGCCTCGCCATCGCCGCCACCATCGTCCAGACGCTCGTCTACCTCGCCGTCTTTCTCGCGTACGGCACGACCGCCGCTGTCGGGCGGCACCTGGGAGCCGGTGATCGTCGGGGCGCCCTCGCGACCGGGATCAGTGGCATCTGGCTCGCGCTGGTGATCGGGGTCGGGCTCGCCGTCGTCGTCGTGGCCGGCGCCGACCTGATCGTGCGCGGCTTCGACGCCGACCCGGCCGTCAACGAGGCGGCGACCGACTACCTACGGATCGCCGCCCTCGGCATGCCGCCGATGCTCGTCGTGCTCGCCGGCACCGGCATCCTGCGCGGACTCCAAGACACCCGGACGCCTCTGGTCATCGCGGTCGCGGCCAACCTGGCCAACATCGGGCTCAACGTCTGGCTCGTCTACGGCCTCGACCTCGGCATCTCCGGGTCGGCTCTTGGCACCACGCTGGCGCAACTCGGCGCCGGCGTCGCGTTAGTGGTGGTCGTCATCCGCGGCGCCCGCCGGCACGACGCACCGCTTCGGCCGGATCGGCAAGGCATCGCGGAGGCCGCGCGGTCCAACGTCTCACTGTTCGTCCGGACCCTTACGCTCCGGGCCGCCTTGCTGCTGGCGACGCTCGTTGCCAGCACGATGGCAGCATCCTCGATCGCCGCGCACCAGATCGTCTGGACGGTCACCATGGCGCTCGCGCTGGCCCTCGACGCCATCGCGATCGCCGGCCAGGCGATGACTGGCCGCTACCTCGGCGCCAGCGATATCGCGAGCACCCGGCGGACGACCCGCCGCATGATGGAGTGGGGATTGTGGTTCGGCGTGATCGTCGGCGCCGTTCTGCTCGCGACCAGCCCCTGGTTGCCGAGGGCGTTTTCGAGCGATCCCGATGTCTGGCACGCCGCCCTCGGCGCGTTGATCATCGTGGCGCTGACCCAGCCGGTGAGTGGCGTGGTGTTCGTCCTCGACGGCGTCCTGATCGGCGCCGGCGACGGGCCCTACCTCGCCCGTGCCGGCCTCGTCACGCTGGCGGTCTACGCCCCGCTCGCCGGCCTGGTGTGGGTCGCCGACCTCGGCCTGACCTGGCTATGGATCGCGTACGCCGTGCTGCTCGCGGCCCGTGCCGTCACCCTCGTACGCCGCGAACGCTCCGACGACTGGCTGGTCACCGGCGTCCCCGTACGCTCGTCGTCTTGAGCCCTACTCCCCTCCTCTGTAGCGCTGACGGGACGTTACCGTTGGCTCGTGAGCAGCACCGAGCCAGAGAGTACGGGCGACGGCCCGACCGAAGAGGAAGTCCGCGAGTACGTCGACAAACTGCGCGTGGCACCGGCGCAGCAGATCCTTGCCGAGATGCTCTACAACGCGCTCAACGCGGCGCAGATCAAGCTGGGTCGCCGGGACGCGCGACTGTTCATCGACTTCAGTGCGCTCATGCTGGAGCGGCTGCGCGATTACCTCCCGGCCGACATCGTGACGCAGGTCGAGCAGGCCGTCGGCCAGCTGCGGATGGCTCAGGTGCAGGCCGAGGCCGAGCTAGCGTCCGGCGAGCCCGAGGCCAACGACCTCGACCGATTGCCGACCGGGATCGTCGCCGGCGATGACGACTCGGCGCCGACCCCCTCGCAGCAGCCGTCGGACGGGTCCAAGCTCTGGGTTCCTGGCGGCGACGCATAGTGCCCGTCCCGGCCGTACCCGTCCTGACCGTTGGCGAGTTCGGACCGAACTCTGCGGCGATCGCTGCGCCAAGTCGCGACTAGTCGAGCCGCGAGGGTTCGGAGGCGGCCGCGGTCGGGCTGATCGGCCGCCACGGGAGCGCCCGGGCGGGCCGAGAAGACGCCAGACTCGTGGGCCCAGCGTTCGATGATCACTTGGGGAATCACTCGAGCCTCCCGTCATCGTGCCGACGCTTTCGACAGTAGGCGCCATCGGACTGGGCGTACGATCCGTTGACATGACGGATTCCCAGACCAATCTCGCCTGGGACGTTTTGCTGGACCTGTCCGGGTCGGGGTCGCTGCACCGCCAGCTGGTCGTGGCCCTGCGGTCGGCGATTACGTCCGGGCGGCTCGCCGAAGGCATGGCGCTGCCGCCCAGCCGTACGCTCGCGACGACGCTCGGCTGCTCGCGCTGGTCGGTGACCGAGGCGTACTCGCAACTCGTGGCCGAGGGCTACCTCGACGCCCGCACGGGGTCCGCGACCCGGGTTCGCTGGACGCCCGATCGGTCGGCGCCGACCGGATCGACCCGGATCGCGGCCGAACCGGCGGCCCGGTGGGACCTGGCACCAGGACTTCCCGACCTGCGGGCGTTCCCACGGCGGCGCTGGGCGGACGCCGTACGTCGAGCGACGTCGGCCGCCTCCGACGCAGACCTGGGATTCCCCGACGTACGCGGCAACCCGACCCTGCGGGCGGTCCTCGCCGGCTACCTCGGCCGGGTACGCGGCGTCGAGCTCATCGGCGCCGAGGTGATCGTGACGACCAGCGCCACCGCCGGCGTCGGGGTGGTCAGTCGGGTCCTCGCCGCCGACGGCATCACCGCGATTGGGGTCGAGGATCCCGGATGGACCCGGCTGCACGCTCCGATGCGGGCCGCCGGCCTCGACATCGTGGCGATCGGCGTCGACGACGATGGGCTCCGGGTCGAGGAGCTGGAGCGGCATCACGACGTACGGGCGGTGGTCGTGACGCCGGCGCACCAGTTCCCGCGCGGCGTCGTACTCGCGCCACATCGGCGGGCGGCGCTGCTGGACTGGGCCCGGCAGGTGTCCGGCGTGGTAGTTGAGGACGACTACGACGCGGAGTTTCGCTACGACGGTCGGGCGGTCGGCGCGCTGCAGGGGATGGACCGCGGTCGGGTGTTCCTCGCCGGCTCGGTCAGCAAGACCATGTCACCGGCAGTCGGGATCGGCTGGCTCGTTGTCCCGGGTCCCTGGCTGTCGGCCGTCGCCGAGCAGTTGGCTCGGCCGACTCCGCCGACGCTCGACCAGCTGGCGTTCGCCGATCTGGTCACCACCGGCGGCTACGACCGGCATCTGCGCAGTCGCAGGCAGGCCTTCCGGCGCCGCCGGACCGCGCTGGTCGAGGCTCTGGCGAACCGGCTGCCGGACTGCCCGATCAGCGGTCTCGCGGCCGGCCTGCATCTCACCCTCGCGTTGCCCGACGGGGTCGACACCGCACAGGTCGTGGCACGGGCCGGACGGCGCGGGGTGCACGTCGTCGACGCGGCGAGCTACCGGATCGGGTCGCATCGGCAGCCGCCGAGCCTGGTGATCGGGTACGGCAACCTGGCCGACTCCGCCGTCGACGAAGCGGTGGCGGAGTTGGCCGCAGCCGTACCCGAGTGACGCTGCCCGCGCGATTACGGGACGGTGGCGGTTTTGAGGCCCTCCCGGCCCGCCACCATCCCGCAAGTGCGCTAGCGCTCGCAGTCCTGCTTCTGCTCGGCGCGGCAGTAGTCGCTCCCGGCGCCTCCGTCGATCCAGCCGTGGCGAGGCGCGATCAGCCGGTCGCCGCCGCCGCGGCCGTAGATCCGGTCGATAAGGTCGCCTTCGGTACCACCGGTGTTCACGACGTCGCGACGCGGCGAGCCGTAGACGTGCTCGATATCGCCGGCGCCGCGGTAGACGTCGATCCCGGCCAGGCTGTCGTGGAAGACCACGTCACCGACGCGGTCACGGACTGTGCCGGCGGCGATCCGCACCGTCGTCACACGTTCGCCGTTGGTACCCTGCACCGAGTCCCAGTTGAGCCAGAGGTCCCGGCCTTGTCCGCCGGACATGGTGTCGTCGCCCCAGCCCGCAATCAGGTGGTCCGATCCACTGCCGCCGCGGAACGTGTCGTCGCCGCCGTCGCCAGTCAGGTAGTCGTCGCCGTCACCGCCGTTGATGCGATCCGCTGCGCTCCCGCCGTCGAGGTGGTCCTTGCCGGCGCCGCCCAGCATCTCGACTCGACCGCGCGTCTTCGCGGAGAGTGAGTCGTCGCCCGGTCCGCCGATCATGCGAGCCGCACCCGGCCAGGTCTGCTTGCGTCTACCGATTTCGAGCAGGTCGTCGCCTCCGAGGCCACGGATGACATCGGGCCCGCCCCCGCCGTAGAGCTCGTTGCCTGCCGACGTCCCGGTGATGACGTCACGGACCGGAGTGCCGCCGACGGTCTCCATGCCGACCAGCTGATTGCCGCGCGAGTCGGACTGGGTCCGCAGGTCCACGGTGACGCCGGTCTGGCCGTCGTAGACGATCTCGTCGCCAAACGACCTTCTTCCACTCGACGACGGTGCTCCACCGTCGATCCAGGCCTTGGCTCCCGGCCCGGTCACGACGATGTCGCTTGTGGCGCCCAGTTGGATCCGGTCTAGCGCGTCGTCGTCGTCACGCACCACGTCAAAACCGCCCAGAGCACAGACCCGGTCGAGGCCACCACCCGGATCGATCTCGTCGGCGCCGGCGCGACCCACGATCACGTCCGGACCGTCAGTGCCGACCGTCTCGTCGCCGGTGGCCACGATCGTCGCCGGCTCACCCAGGCAGGTCGGGGCCGCTTGCGCCACGGCCCCCGCCACGGCCGGAACTCCGGCCACCGATGCCACCAGCACCGTTATATATGCCGCGATTCGGCCCCCGCTCGTCCCGGCCCACCTCGCATCCCTCATGATCCGCCCGCTTTCGATGAGGCGGCTCCCGTTGAGCCGCGCTCAGTCGGTAAGACCAGTCGGCGGTACGGCGAGGTTGCTACCCGTCTCAGGAGGCGACGACGTTGAGCGCCAGAGCGGCAGCGACCTCGGGGTGAATCCGGACACTGACGTGGTGCGCGCCGAGCGATTTGATCGGCTGACCGATCTCGATCCGACGCTTGTCGATGTCCGGACCGCCGGCGTCGCGAACGGCCGCGACGATATCGGTCACGGTCACCGAGCCGAAGAGTCGGCCACCGGCGCCGGCCTTGACCGGGAGGTTGACCGGCTTCGCCTCGAGCTGCGACTTGATCTCCTCGGCGTGGCCCAGGTCGCGAACGTCCCGAACCTCGCGCGCCTTCTTGATCGTGCTGATCTGCTTCTCGGCGCCCTTGGTCCACCGGATCGCGAGACCGCGCGGCACGAGGAAGTTGCGGCCGTAGCCGTTCTTCACCTCGACGACGTCGCCGGGCGCGCCGAGGTTGGCCACCTCATGGGTGAGGATGAGCTTCATGACTGCGACTTCTCCTGCTCAGCGCGAGGTCGACGTGTAGGGCAGCAACGCCATCTCGCGGGCGTTTTTGATCGCGGTCGCGATCTGCCGCTGCTGCTGGACGGTGACACCGGTGACCCGACGGGCCCGGATCTTGCCGCGGTCGGAGATGAACTTCCGCAGCAACGCGGTGTCCTTGTAGTCGACGTAGGTGATCTTGGCCGCTTTCAGCGGGTTTTGCTTCTTGCGTGGCTTACGCACTTCTGGCTTAGGCACTTCTTGATCCTCAAATTCCTGGGGTTGCTGTTGCCTGTGGCTGACGTCGGGGTGGCTGAGGTCGCGCTAGAACGGGGGTTCTTCACTCGCTCCGCCGCCGGACGCCCATGGGTCGGCGCTGCCGCTCGAACCGCCGGAGTCGCCGCTGGACGCTGGCGGGCTCGCCCACGGGTCGTTGCCGCCGCCACCACCTGCGCTGCCTCCACCACCGCTGCTGCCGCCCTGCCAGCCGCCGCCGGCACCCGAGCGGGTGGTCTTGGCGACCTTGGCGGTGGCACTGCGAAGGCTCGGGCCGACCTCGTCGACGTCGATCTCGAAGACCGTGCGCTTCTCGCCCTCGCGGGTCTCGTATTGCCGGGACTTCAGCCGCCCCTGCACGATGGCGCGCATGCCCTTTTGAAGGGACTCAGCAACGTTTTCGGCCGCCTGCCGCCACACCGAGCAGCTCAGGAACAGCGTGTCGCCGTCCCGCCACTCGCCGGACTGCCGGTCGTAGATGCGCGGGGTCGACGCGATCCGGAAGTTGGCAACTGCGGCACCCGAGGGGGTGAAACGCAGCTCCGGGTCGTCGACGAGGTTTCCGACGATGGTGATGACGGTATCGCCTGCCATGGTGACTCCAAGTCGTGATTCTGCCTACCCGCGAGAGTGAACAGCAGCCGGCTGACATTCGCGGGCCGGCGAGCGGTCAGTGCAGCTCGGGCCGGATGACCTTGGTGCGCAGGACCGATTCGTTGAGCGTGAGCTGGCGATCCAGCTCCTTGACGGTGGCCGGCTCCGCATCGAGCTCGATGACCGCGTAGATTCCCTCGGACCTCTTGTTGATGTCGTACGCCATCCGGCGACGACCCCAGATGTCGACGGTTTCGACGTTGCCGCCGTCTTGGCGGACGAGGTTCAGGTACTGGTCGAGCGACGGACCGACCGTACGCTCCTCGAGATCGGGATCGAGGATGACCATCACTTCATAGCGACGCAAGGCGATCTCCACCTCCTCTGGACTCAGGCGGCCACGGGCCTTCCGTGGCAGGAGGACGTTGCATCGAGCCCGGACTCCGCCGGGCAACCGACGCAGTGTAGCCGGGGCGGGCCGGCCGACGCGAATCGGCCGCACGGACAGCGGCCACCGAGCTGGCTGTGAGGGCGATGTCAGGGCGTTGTTCGGGCCTAGCGTTCGCGGCCCCAGACGTTCGCGCCGAGATTGCGCGTGTTGCCAGGCGTTACGCGGTTTCCGTGTGCGAGAAGGGCAATCTCGGCGCTAAAGGATGCCGGGGCTACTCCGTGGTGATGGCGCGGAGGACGTCGAGGCGAGCCGCCCGGCGGGCCGGGAGGAGCGCCGCGAGTACGCCGACGATCGCCGCGATCAGGACGAAGACGCCGAGGCTGACGTACGGCACGGACAAGACGTCCAATCCCTGATCGGCGATCGCCCGTTGCAGGACGACTCCGAACACCACGCCCATCACGACGCCCAACACCGCTCCGAGCACCGCGATCGCGATCGACTCCAGTCGCACCATCCGACGCAGCTGCCGCCGACTCATGCCGACCGCCCGAAGTAGGCCGACCTCACGGGTCCGCTCGATGACCGACAGCGCCAGCGTGTTGATGATCCCCAGCACCGCGATCACGATCGCGAGACCGAGCAGCGCGTAGATCAGGAACAGCAGCTGGTTGACGTTCGCCTTGAACTCGTCGGCAAACTCCTCCTGGTCCTTGAGCGACACCGTCGGGACGTCCTCGACGATCTTCTCCAGGTCGGCCCGGACCTGCGTCGCCGACGCGTCGGGGTCGCGCAGGATGTAGACGTACGAGTCGGCCGGGCGGATCTGGGCGGCGTCGAACACGTCATAGGGCACGATGTATTGGCCGATGGCCGGGTTTTGCTCGACCGTGGCGACGACCTCGACCTGCTCGGTAGCCGCCGGAAACTTCATGTCGATGGTCTCGCCCACCGACACCCCGAGGTCGTCCGCGGTCTGCTCGTCGAGCACCACCGTGCGGCCGCCCAGATCGTCGAGCGAGCCGTCGACGACGGTCGCGTCGATCATCTGGGTGAACGCCTCGGGATCGGTCGCTCCGCCCCAGATCTGCTTGTCGTCGACATCGACCGGCGCGGCTCGATAGGACGCGACCGACTCGACGCCGTCGACTTGAGCGGCCTGCTCTGCCACGCCCGGCGAGAACGGCGCGCCGATCGCGTTGGAGATGACGTAGTCGGCGGCGAGGTTCTCCTTGACCATCTTGTCGATGCTGGCGTTGGCCGACGAGCCGAGCACCGACATTGTGGCGACCAGGGCGAGCCCGATCATCAGGGCCGACGCGGTCGCGGCGGTACGGCGCGGGTTGCGCAGCGAGTTTTGGGTCGCGAGCCGGCCCACCATGCCGAACGGCGCGAACAGCCGGCCGAGGGCGTGCAGGACCGGACGGCCCACGACGGGACTCAGCGCCGCGACGCCGAGCAGCACGAACAGGATGCCGAGCCCGACCAGGGCCGCCCCGCTGCCACCGGATCCCGCGAGACCGAGAGCCATCAGACCGGCGCCGACCACGACGACGATGCTGCCGATGATGGTGCGCCAGCGGATCGACGACTCCGGGAGCGCGATGTCGTCCCGCAACGCGGCGACCGGCGCGATCCGACTGGCCCGACGGGCCGGCAGGTACGCGGCGATCATCGTCACGATGATGCCGACGGCGTACGCAACGATCGCGGTACGCGGCTTGAAGACCAGCGCTTCGAGTTGCAGGTCGATCCCGATCGCTCGCATCAACGCGGTCAGCGCCGGCGGCAAGCCGAAGCCGAGCATGAGCCCGATCGTCGATCCGACCAGGCCGACGATGAACGACTCGAGCAGCACCGACCGGGTGACCTGACGACGTGACGCCCCGAGCGCCCGGAGCAAGGCGAGCTCGCGGCTGCGCTGCGCCACCAGGATCGAGAACGTGTTGATGATGAGGAACGTGCCGACGATCAAGGCGATGCCGGCGAACACCAGCAAGAAGATGCTGATGAAGCTGATCGCTTCCTCGAAGTCGTCTTGCGACTCTTCGGCGACGTCGTCACCGGTGCGAGCGACGAGGTCGTCCGGGATCACCGTCGCCGCCTCGTCACGCAGCTCCTGCTGGCTCACGCCGTCGTCGGCGGTGATCCAGATGTCGGTGTAGACGTCACGACCGTCGAAGAACAGGTCTTGCATCGCCTTGGTGTCGAAGACCGTCAGCGTTGCGCCCTGCAACGACCCCTCGCCGAACTTCACGATGCCGGTCAGGGTGGCGTCGAGCCGCGGTTGGTCGCTGAGGGTCACCAAAGGAACGGTGTCGCCGATCTCGTAGCCGGCCTGGTCGGCGGTGAACTCGTCGAGCATGATCTCGCCGGCGCCGGACGGCGCCCCGCCCTGGTCGATCGACAGCACGGGACGCCCGGTGATCGACGGCGCGTCGTTGAAGTTGACCGCGAACGACGGCGGGCCGTTGCCCCCGACCAGCTTGCCGTCCTGGTCAATGACGAACACGTTGCCGACGGTGACGTTGCCGTCGACGCGATCGGCGCCATCGACGTCGCTCCTCAGGTCCTCGGCCACCGAGGCGGGAATGGTCCGAATGTCGCCGGCGCCGGACGGGTCGGCCGGATCGGAGGCGTCCTTGACCTCGACCGCGACGTCAGGGGTGGTCCCGTTGACGATGCCGTCGAAGCTGCTGCTCAGGGTGTCGGTGAAGACGAACGATCCGGCGACGAAGGCGACGCCGAGCACGATGGCGAAACCGCTGAGCGCCAGTCGCAGCTTGCGAGCGAGCAAGTTACGGATGGTGGTACGGAACATGAGTCAGCCCTCCCCGATCCGTACTCAAGCGCCGGCCGACGACGAAAACTCGGACGTCTGCAGCGTCTTCATCCGCTCGAGGACCTTTTCCGCGTTGGGGTCGCGCATCTCGTCGACGACCTTGCCGTCGGCGAGGAAGACCACGCGGTCGGTGTAGGCGGCGGCGATCGGGTCGTGGGTCACCATGACGACGGTTTGGCCGAACTCGTCGACGGCCCGCCGCAGGAATCCGAGCACCTCTTCTTCGGCGTGACTGTCGAGGTTGCCGGTCGGCTCGTCGGCGAAGACGATCGCCGGCCGGCTCACCAACGCGCGGGCACACGCCACTCGCTGCTGCTGGCCGCCGGACATCTCGTTGGGCCGGTGCTTGAGCCGGTCGCGCAGGCCGACCGTGTCGACCACCGTGTCGAACCACTCGCGGTCGGGCTTGCGGCCCGCGATGGCGAGCGGCAGCACGATGTTCTCCTCGGCGGTGAGCGTCGGCACCAGGTTGTACGCCTGGAACACGAATCCGACGGCGTCGCGGCGCAGCTCGGTGAGCTTGGCGTCGCTCAGGCCGGACAGTGCGGTGTCACCGACGTACGCTTCGCCGGACGTGGGGTGGTCGAGCGCCGCGAGGCAGTGCATGAGGGTGGACTTGCCGGATCCCGACGGACCCATGACGGCGGTGAACTCGCGGGCCTGCAGGTCGATCGTGACGCCGTCGAGCGCACGTACCTCGGCCAGGCCCGAGCCGTAGACCTTGGTCAGGTTGACGGCACGCGCGGCCACATTGTTGGTCTCGATGGGGGACGCCGCGGGCTGCGACATGGGTCGTCTCCTTGGACTGAGTACGTACGAGAAGAATTGCTGTCGATCACGCTATGTCGAACGCCGGGGTCACGGGCCACCGGATTTCCCTGAGCCGCCCCTGGGGCGACCCTGGCCGCCGGTCCGATGGGTTCCCCCAATCGAGTGAGTCAGGCGGCCCACGGTAGCGACGTGAGATGTGGATCTCATGTGGGAGCTGTCGCCAGGCCCGCCTAGGGTGGACGTCATGGCAGACCCGCTACTCATCGGCGCCCACGTCGACCAACTCGATCCGCTCGCCGAGGCCGACGCGCGCAAGGCCGACCTGGCGCAGTTCTTCCTCGGCGACCCGCAGGGGTGGAAGAAACCGACCGTGGCCTACGAGGGCGGTGCGGCCGCGTTACGAGCCGACGCCGAGGCTGCCGGAGTCGGCCTCTACGTCCACGCGCCGTACGTGCTCAACGTCGCCACCACCAACAACCGGATCCGGATCCCGAGCCGCAAGCTGCTGCAGCAGACCGTCGACCTGGCGGCCGCTGCCGGCGTCCGCGGAGTGATCGTCCACGGCGGCCACGTCCTCAGGGGCGACAACGCCGAGGTCGGGTTCGACAACTGGCGCAAGTGCGTCGACCAGCTCGACGCCAAGGTGCCCGTGCTGATCGAAAACACCGCCGGCGGCGACAACGCGATGGCCCGACACCTCGACCGGATCGGCCAGATGTGGGAGGCGATCCAGGAGGCCGACGGCGCTGACGCCATCGGATTCTGCCTCGACACCTGCCATGCCCATGCCGGCGGCATCGAGCTCGCGACGGCGGTCGAGCGGATCAAGGCGATCACCGGCCGGATCGACCTGGTCCACGCCAACGACAGCCGCGACCCCTTCGGCTCCGGCGCCGACCGGCACGCCAACTGGGGCACCGGTGAGCTCGACGAGTCCGAGGTGATCGACCTGTTCCGGGCCGCTGGCGCGCCGGTCATCGTCGAGACGCCGGGCGTCGAGGGGCAGGGCAACGACATCGCCTGGATTCGCGAGCAGCTCGACGTCTGACTCCCGCGCAAGCTAAGCCGGGGAGCCTCGGCCACCGAGCGGGTGCCGCGTGCGGCCGAACCCGCCCGGGGGCATAGTGGTCGAGAGCCTTTCGGTGGGCACGGGAGAGACGATGGGCGAACCAGACCCCAGCGCTGGGGTACGAGAGCTGCAGGACCGCGGTCGTGCGGCCTATCGTCGACGAATCTGGGCCGACGCCTACGCCGCCCTGTCGGCGGCCGACGACGACGAACCGTTGCCGCCAGACGATCTCGACCTGCTGGCGCGTTCGGCCTACCTCATTGGCAAGGACGCCGTCGGCAACGACTTGGCTGCCCGCACCTACCGCGAGTGGATCGGCCACGAGGAGCCGGCTCGGGCCGCTCGATGCGCGGCCTGGCTCGCCATCTCGTTGCTCCTGCACGGCGAGGTGGCGGCCAGCAACGGCTGGCGGACCCGAGCGAAGCGGCTGGTCGAGGACGACGACCTCGACTGCCCCGCCCGCGGCTACCTCGACGTCCTCACCGCGATGGAACGCCTGGAGTCCGAGCCCGCCGAGTCGCTGGCCGCCGCGCGCAACGCCACGGCCTGCGGCGAGCGCTTCGGCGACCCGGACCTGGTCGGCTTCGGGCAGCTCTGCCAGGCCGATGCCTTGATCCGGCAAGGAGAGATCACCGCGGCCAAGCACTGTCTCGACGAGGCCATGGTCTCGGTCACGGCCGACGAGGTCTCGCCACTAGCCGCCGGCATCCTCTACTGCGGCGTGATCATCGCCTGCCACGACATCTTCGACCTGAGCCGGGCCCAGGAGTGGACTGCGGCGTTGAGTCGCTGGTGCGAGGAGCAGCCAGATCTGGTCCCCTACCGCGGCAACTGCCAGATCCACCGCGCCGAGATCATGCGGCTGCGCGGCGCCTGGTCGGATGCGTTCGACGAGCTCCACGAGGCCTGCGAGCGGCTCGCGGGAAATCCCACAGCTGGTGCGGCGTACTACGAGCTGGCCGAGCTGCACCGGCTGCGCGGCCAGGTGGCCCAAGCCGAGCAGGCCTATCGGCAGGCCTGCCGATGGATCCCCGATCCGCAGCCCGGTCTGGCCTTGCTGCGCCTGACGCAAGGCAACGTCGACGCGGCGGCAGCGGCAATCCGGCGGGCGGTCGACGAGGCGGACGGCGACATCGCACGATCCCGACTGCTCGGCGCGGCCGTCGAGATCATGGTCGCGGCCAAGGACGTCACAGCGGCTCGGCAAGCGGCCGAGGAGCTCCGCGCCATCGCCGCCCGGGTAGGCGAGCCGTGGCTGCGGGCGATGAGCGAGACGGCCGATGGCGCGACGCTCCTCGCCGAAGGTGACGGACGCGCTGCGCTGCCGATACTGCGACAGGCATGGTCGTCCTGGCAGAGCCTGGCGGCGCCCTACGAAGCGGCGCGGGTCCGCGTCCTGATGGCGCAGGCCTGCCAGCAGTGCGACGACCCGGAGTCGGCCGAGATGGAGCTGGACGCCGCCGTCTGGGTGTTCGAGCAGCTCGGTGCCGCGTCGGACGCGGCTGGCGCCCGAGCGCTCTCCGGCGCTGAGGGCCGGGACAGCGGACTGACCGCCCGCGAGCTCGAGGTGCTTCGCCTGGTGGCCGGCGGGCTGACCAACCGGGCGATCGCCGCGGAGCTGATTCTCAGCGAGAAGACCATCCACCGACACGTGAGCAATATCTTCACCAAGCTCGACGTGTCGTCGCGAGCTGCGGCCACTGCCTACGCCTACGAAAACGACGTGGTCTAGGCGGCTACGCACAATTACCCATTCGCTCAGGTGGGTTGTTCTCCCGACGCGCCGGCCGGCACCGGGCTTCTAGCGTCGATGCATCACCGGCGTCGGGAGGACCCATGAGTGCGACATCAGAGCTGGATCGCGAGCTGCGCGAGCGGTTGCTGGCCGACCTGCCCCTGGTCGAGAGGCGAGCAACCGTCGCGGGCGTGTCGACGGCCTTCCTCGAAAGCGGAACCGGGCCGACAATCGTGCTGCTGCACGGCCCGGGTGAGTTCGGCGCGAGCTGGCTGCCGGTGCTGCCGCAGCTCGCGCGGACCCATCGCGTGATCGCGCCGGACCTGCCCGGCCACGGCGCCTCGCAAACCGCCGTCGACGAGCTGACCGGCCGTCGGGTCCTCGACTGGCTCGGCGAGCTGATCGAGCACACCAGCGATGACCCGCCCGTCGTCGTCGGCCGGGTCGTCGGCGGTGCGATCGGCGCCCGGTTCGCCATCGATCGCCCCGAGCGACTGGCGCACCTGGTCCTGGTCGACTCGCTCGGCCTGGCGCTGTTCGAGCCCGACTCACGCTTCGCGCTGGCGATGCATCGCTTCCTGGGCCGGCCAGACCGACTCAACTACGAGCGATTCATGGAGTTCTGCACGTACGACCTCGACGGTGCCCAGACCCGGATGGGTTCGCGGTGGTCCTGGTACGCCGGGTACGCGGTCGAGCTCATCCGGTCGGCCCAGGTGCAGGCCGCGATGGGGTGGATGCTCGCCGAGTTCGGGACTCCCTTGAGCCCCGAGGAGCTCGACCGGATCACCGTGCCGACCACGCTGATGTGGGGCCACGACGACCTGGCGACTCCGGTCGCGGTAGCGCGGGCCACGGCCGACCGCCAGGGCTGGCCGCTTCACGTCATCGACGAGGCCGGCGACGACCCGCCGCTCGACCAGCCCGCGACGTTCCTGGACGAGCTCCACGCCGCGCTGGGCGCCACGCTCGTCACGCCAGGACGAGAGGCGTGAGCATGTCCGAATCCACCTACGACGTGATCGTCATCGGGGCCCGCTGCGCCGGATCATCGACGGCCATGCTGCTAGCCCGACAGGGGCACCGGGTCCTCGTGGTCGACCGTGCGACGTTTCCGAGCGACACCATGTCGACCCATCTCGTCCATCCACCGGCCGTCGCCGCCCTGCGGCGATGGGGATTGCTCGACGACGTACTCGCCACCGGCTGTCCCCCCGTCGACACCTATGCCTTCGACTTCGGCCCGTTCACGATCGCCGGCGCTCCCGGGACCGACGCCGAGCCGGTGGCGTATGCGCCGCGACGGACCGTCCTCGACCAGATCCTCGTCGACGCCGCGCGCAAGGCGGGCGCGGAGGTACGCGAGGGCTTTGCCGTCACCGACATCGTCGTCGAGGACGGCCGGGTCAGCGGCGTCAGCGGACGCGTCAAGGGCGGCGCGACCGTGACCGAACGCGCCGCCATCGTCGTCGGCGCCGACGGACTGCACTCGACGCTGGCCCGCGCCGTGTCCCCCGAGCAGTACGCCGAGAAGCCCAAGCTGCTGGCGGGCTACTACGCGTACTGGAGCGACCTGCCGATGGACGGTCGGTTCGAGGCGTACATCCGCCATGAACGCGCCTTCGCGGCCTGGCCGACCAACGACGACCTCACCGTCGTCATCGGCGGCTGGCCGTACCGGGACTTCGAGGCCAACAAGGCCGACCTCGAGCGGCACTACCTCGCGATGTTCGACCAAGCGCCGTCGTTCGCCGACCGGCTGCGCAAGGCCACCCGCGAGACGCGGCTCGTCGGCGCGGCGGTTCCGAACTTCTTCCGCAAGCCCTACGGACCCGGATGGGTGCTGGTCGGCGACTCCGGCTACAACAAGGACTTCATCACTGCCATGGGCATCCACGACGCGTTCCGCGACGCCGAATCGGTCGCTGAGGGTCTGCATCAGGTGCTGGCCGGCACCCGTTCCTTCGACGCGGCGATGGCGGACTATCAGTCGGCTCGGGACCAGGCGGTCATGCCGATGTACGAGCTCACCGCTGAGCTCGCCTCGCTCGAGCCGCCGCCGCCCGAGCTCGAGAAGCTGCTGCAGGCGGTGCACGGCAACCAGGCGGCGATGGATGAGTTCTCCCGGGTCAACGCGGCCGTCATGTCGCCGGCGGACTTCTTCGCCGAGGACAACGTAGCCCGCATCTTCGCGGCGGCGGGCTAGGCCGTCTCGCCCTCGGAACGCGGGCCGTACGGCGGATCGATCTCGACTCCGTGTCGCAGGTCGTAGCGACGATCGTCGTAGGTCGACATCTCGTACGCGATCATCACCCAAACCAGTAGGTTCACGGCCGCGAGCGCCACGACGGAGTCGACCTCGACGGCGGCCGGCCAGATCGCCACGAGGATGATCGCGAGCACCAGTCGCTGCCAGTTGACGGTGCGAGCGTTGCGCAGCCGGAGCGCGACGTGCGCCAACAGGTAGAGGGCGGTCCCGCCGAACAGCGCGAACGCCGGCACGGTGTGCAGGTGCTCGTCGACATGGGCGAGGGTCTGTTCCATGCCGTAGGCGACGAGCACGATGCCCGCGACCATCGGGAAGTGCAGGTACGAGTACGAGTGGATGGCCAGCGTGTTGCGCTCGCGCCCAGGCGCGGCTCGAACGAGGCGGCGCTCGGTGACGAGAGCGACCACGTCGAAGTAGGTCCACCAGATCGCCGACGCCAACGCGACGCCGAGCACCGCGGCGACATAGACGCCGGCAGTCAGCTCGATGTGGACGGCGACCCCGAGCACGACGATCGACTCGCCCAGAGCAAGGATGATGACCAGGTTGTGGCGCTCGGCGAAGTGCGCCGGCACCAGCCGCCAGCCGCTGGCGCCGAACAGCGCGGGCGCGCCCCAATCGAGCAGGATCGCGGCCACCCAAAATCCGGCCTGCACCATGCCGTCGAACGCCGAAGCAGCCACCAGAAGGCCGATGGCCACGGCCGTGCTGATCGCGATGACGCCGACCGAGCCGCGCAGCCCCGGATCGTCGCGACTGGCGATCCAGAACAAGACGATGTGGCCGATCCGGACCACGCCGTACGCGATGGCAAACGGCAGGGCACGATCTTCGAACGCCTCGGGCACGCACAGCGCAACGATCAGGAGCCCGGCCATGACGCCGAACATCGCGCCCCGAACCGCGCCCTCCTCCGGGTCGACGACGCTGGTCAGCCAGGCGTAGGCACCCCAGGCCCACCAGAGCATCGCGAGCACGAGCAGGCCGCGGGCCATCCCGTCCCAGTGCGGGTCGGCGACCATCAGCGCGGTGCACTGGGTGAAGCCGAGCACGAAGACGAGGTCGAAGAAGAGCTCGAGCGGCTTGACGGTCTCGCGCTCGCGCAACTCGGCGCTGAGTCGCGGCCGCCGGCCACCGGCGGCGAAGGGCCATCTCACGAAGCGTGCCTATCCGGATCGGCGCCGCCGGTCAAGGGCGTGGCGCCGCAGAGACAGGACCGCCCAGTCGTCCGGAGGCGGCGGTGTGAACGCGTGGCGCGGGAGTCTCGGTCCACGGGCGGCGGTGTACGAGCGGCTCCACCGGCGTGCATCGGCGCCCCGGCCGGCGGCGTACCGGGCGACCACCCAGGCCGGCAGCAACACGTCGGCCGTCTCGAGTCGGGAGCCGGGGGCGAGGAGTCGACGGAGCATCGCGGCCGAGACCGCGTACGGCGGGTTGGCGACGACCCGATAGGGCCGACGGGGCAGCCGTACTCGCTCCAGGTCGGCCCGGACCACCGTGACCGGCTCGTCGGTGAACCGCTGTCGGAGCCGTTCGACTCGACCGGGATGAAGCTCGACGGCGATCACCTCGGCACCCGCGCGCACCAGCGGTCGGGTCAACGCGCCGGTGCCCGCGCCGAGGTCGAGGACGAGGTCACCGGGGCGGATGTCAGCCGCCGCGACGATCCGACGCGCCCACTCAGCGTCGAGTCGGTGCCACCCCCAGCGCCGCCCGCCCGCGGACACGACGCACCATCACATACATACCCATGCCCGGCACGGTAGGCCGCATGGGCGCTGGCCGCCACGGGTTTTCTCGCGAAATGGCCGATGACTACAATCGTTTGCAGTGGTGATCTGGAGGTGTGCGCGTGGCGGCAGAGGCCTACCGGCTCGACATCAACGGCCGCGAGCATGAGGTCAGTGTCGAACCCGACACGCCACTGCTGCTGGTGCTGCGCAACGCCCTCGGGCTCATCGGGGCGAAGTTCGGCTGCGGCCAGGGCATGTGCGGCGCTTGCACCGTCTGGATCGACGGCCACCCGACGCCGTCGTGCGACCAGCCGATCGACTACGTCGGCGACCGCCCCATCCGAACGGTCGAAGATCTGAGCCGTGATGGCTCGCCGGGTCCACTGCCGGCGGCGTTCCTCGCCGAACAGGCAGCGCAATGCGGCTACTGCATTCCCGGCATCCTGATGAGCGCCGCCGCGCTGCTCCGCGACAACCCGACACCGAGCCGCGACGACGTCACCGAGGCGTTGGAGCGCCACCTGTGTCGCTGCGGCAGCCATGAGCGGATCGTGCACGCCGTGCTGAATGCCGCAGGGATCGAGTCGTGACCGCACCGGAGTTGTCAGGCGCATATGGAGCCAGAGCTCGAAATGCGCCTGACAACTCTGCCGCACCGCCCGCTGTCGAGGCCAATCCGCGGCTGTCGACCTGGCTCGACCTCGCCACACCGGGCCGGGTCCGAGTCGGCACCGGCAAGGTCGAGCTCGGCCAGGGCATCCTCACCGCGATCGGCCAGATCGTCGTCGACGAGCTCGGGATTGCGCCATCGCGCGTCGAGGTCACGGCGGCCGACACCGAGCACGGACCCAACGAGGGCGTCACAGCCGGGAGCCTGTCGATCACACAGTCCGGGGCGGCGGTACGGCATGTCTGCCGCGTCTTGCTCGGCCTGCTCTCGACCCGGGTCGCCGAGGACGAAGGCTGCGCGCCGGAGGACTTGCGGCTGGCCGACGGCTGCTTCGTCCGCGACGGAGACGAGATCACCGACCTGTGGTCGGCCGCGTCCCGGGTCGACCTCGCTGTCGACGCGACGGCCGCACCGTTGCCAGCGGCGCGAGTCGTCCGGGCCGGCGACGCCGAGCTCCGTCGCGTCGACCTGACCGACAAGCTGCTTGGCCGTCGCCGGTTCATCCACGACCTGGCGATGGACGGCATGTTGCACGGTCGAGTCGTGCGGCCGCCCCGACCCGGTGCACGGCTCGACGCGGTCGACTCTCGAGTCTTGAGCGATCTCGGGAGTCCGGACGACCCCAATCCCTCGAGATTCGTGGTGCGTGAGGGATCGTTCCTCGGCGTGGTGGCCGACGACGAGCATGCGGTGGAGCAGGCCCAACACGAGCTCGCGACCGCGGCCGTCTGGGCGGGTGGGACCGAGCTGCCGTCGGACCCGGTCGGGTGGCTCCGCGAGCAGCCGGCCGAGACGACGATCGTGGTCCGATCGGAGGGGGCGCCCGGGCGGATTGGCGCAGGGGACCCCCACGCCGAACCTATTGGCACTGGGGACCCCCGCGCCAAAACCGACTTGGCGCAATCGTCCCCACAGGCGGCGACCCATCGGGCGGCGTATTCGCGTCCCCCGCTGGCCCACGCGTCGATCGCCCCCAGCTGCGCGATCGCCCGGTGGGACGGCTCAGACCGAGTCGAGGTGTGGACCCATTCACAGGGGATTTATCCGTTGCGAGCCGCGATCGCGCAGAGCCTCGACCTCGACCCGTCGCGAGTTGTCGTGCGGCATGCCGAGGGGGCCGGCTGCTATGGCCACAACGGAGCCGACGACGCCGCATACGATGCGGTCCTGCTCGCCCGGGCGGCCGTCGGGCGGCCCGTACGCGTGCAGTGGTCGCGTGCCGACGAGCTCACGTGGGCACCATTCGGGTCCGCGATGGCCGTCGACCTGTCGGCGACGCTCGGGCCGGACAGTCGGGTCACCGGATGGCGACATGAGTTGTGGAGTAACGGGTTCATCGCGCGGCCGGGGTACGCCGGGCAGCCGGGCCTGCTCGCCGACACCCACCGGCGGGACGCCGAACCCGTGCCGGCCGTCGATCCGCCTGCCGAGCGGGGACACGGGTCCGCGCGCAATGCCGTGCCCGGCTACGACCTGGGTCGGATCGACGTCGTGGCGCATCGGGCACTGACCATGCCGGTCCGGACGTCGTCCCTGCGTTCGCTCGGGGCGCATCTCAACGTGTTCGCGATCGAGTCGTTCCTCGACGAGCTCGCGACCGCGGCCGGCGCCGACCCGCTGGAGTTTCGGCTGACCCATCTGACCGACGAGCGGGCCGCCGACGTGCTGCGGCTGGCGGCCGAGCGCAGCGACTGGCCGGAGCCCCGGCCCGACGACACGGGGCGGGGCATCGCATACGCCCGCTACAAGAACCGTGGCGGCTACTGCGCCGTCGTCGCCGAGGTCGAGGCGGTCGACCGCCTGGCGGTTCGGCGGCTCACCGTCGCGGTCGACGTCGGGCGGGTGGTGAGTCTCGACGGCGTACGCAACCAGCTCGAAGGCGGAGCGATCCAGGCCACGAGCTGGACGGTGAAAGAGCAAGTACGTCTCGGATCTGACGGCGTCGAGAACGGCGACTGGGAGTCGTACCCGATCCTGCGCTTCGCCGACGTGCCTCGCGTCGAGGTCCACGTCATCGACCGGCCGGACGCGCCGAGTCTCGGCGCGGGCGAGGCGGCCCAAGGCCCGGTCGCGGCCGCGATCGGCAACGCGCTGGCCGACGCGATCGGCGTGCGAGTGCGCGACCTGCCGCTGACTCCCGACCGAATCGCGGCGGCAATCGAGAACGGCTGAATCGGACCGAACTGCCGATCACGCGCATCAGATCTGATGCGTCTGCAACAGATGTGATGCGGCGGTCGAGCGGCCCGGCGCCTCAGCCGAGCACCAACACCAGTGCCCCGCCGACCACGACCGCGGTGCCCATCGTCAGGCGCCGCGACACGACTTCCTCGCCGCGTCCGGCCAGCAGTGGGGCGAACAGCAGCACCGACGGCACCGAGAGCAAATTCAGGGCCAAGACGACCCCGATCGGAGCATGGTCCAGTCCGAGCCAACGCCACCAGGTGCCGACCGCGACCACGGCGCCAGCCGTGACCTTCAGGGGCAGGTTCGCGACCGCGTCCGACCAGCGCACCGGTGCCGAGGCGACGAGCAGCAGGGCGCCGAAGGGCACGGCGGCCGCGGCCATGCCGACCGTGACGCCGAGCAGCGGATAGGGAAAGCCGGCCAGCCCTCTCACGGTCAAGACCGCGCTGGCGGCCCATGCCGCCGCCGTCACCAGACCCCAGCCTGAGTCGGTCAGTGCCGCCCGACGGCCCGCACCCGGGTCGGTGAGGACGTACGCGCCCACCATCGTGACGGCGATGCCCAACAGGGCAATCGCGTCTGGCGCCTCGCCCTCGACGGCCACGGCGATGAGGAGTCCGAAGACTGGGCTGGTGGCGATCAAGGGTGCCGTGCGGGCCGCGCCGATCCGGCTCTGGCTGCGGTTGAGTGCGACCCAGCCGACGAAGAAGTGGACGACACCGGCGAGGGCAAACATCAGCAGGCTGTGCGCCGGCGCCGCCCCGAGTCGGTCGACGCCCTCGGCGACGGCTGCGACGACGCCGATGACCAGCGCCGCCGCCGCGACCTGGACGAAGGTCGCGAGCGTCACGTTGACCGCTCGGCGTACGACCTGGACCGACAGCGCCTGGAACAGACCGAACAGGATCCCCGCACCGGCCGCCCACGCGGCGCCGGTCACGAGGTCGAGCGGGCAGCTCTCACATGCTCGGCCGCCTCCTCGGTCAGCCCGGTCGTCGACGATCGGTCCAGGTCACCGTGCTTGATGTCGAGCGTCTTGAGGAACTTCTGCTGTCCCATCGTGAGACCGATGAAATAGCCCAGCTCGACGATCTCCGGCTCGGTGAAATGTTCGTGGAGCTGTTGCCACACGGCGTCGTCGGCCATCGTCGGGTCCCAGGCGATCGCTTCGGCAAGCAGCAGTGCCGCCTTCTCACGGTCGCTCAAGACGGTGGACTTGCGAAACTCGATGACCTCGTCAAACTCACGCTCGGATAGATCGGCCTGGTGGGAGCGCTGCCCGGCGCAGTAGCCGCACTCGAGCGTCTTCGCGATGAAGACGCGGGCCAACTCCTTGACGGAGTGGTCGAGTACGCCGTCACGAAAGGTCGCCTGCCAGGTCTGGTTGAACGTACGCAGCAACTCGGGCACATGAGCGCGGATCGCCTGACTCTCCAGGCGTGGCGTCCCGTGCTCGAGGGAGGCATCCAGGTACGACCGGAGCTCCGGGTCGTTGATCGAGTCGGGGTCGACGTACGAGATGCGGGCCATGGGCGATCTCCTTCCATTCGTGCCGAGTTGTCAGGCGTATTTGGAGTCGGGGCTCGATATGCGCCTGACAACTCCATCGCCGCAGAGCCGATCGACATTGCCGCCGAGGACGAGCGCCTCGTCTTCCGGCGCCAGTGCGAGGGCACGGACCGACCCGACCGGATCCGGGTCACCCATGTCGAACGGGTGGTCCGAGCCGAGCAACACGCGGTCCGCCCCGGCAAACTCGACCAGCGCCGCGAGCACGGACCGATCGTGCACCACGGTGTCGAAGTGCAGACGGCGCAACGACGCCTCGACGCCCTCGGTGAGCTGGCCGCCGGCTGCGACGACGGCGCGGTGGGCATGGCGCAACCGACCCCGCAAGGCGAGCACCGCGCCGCCGCCGTGGGACAGCACGATCCGAAGGTCCGGGTGCCGCTCGAGCGTGCCCGACAAGATCAGATGCGCCGCCGTCACGGTGATCTCCATCGGATTGCCGACGGCGTTCCAGAGGTAGTGGTCGCGAAACACCGGCTCGTCGAAGGCCGAGGTCGTCGGATGCACGAAGACCAGCGCGCCGGTCTCCTCGGCGGCCCGCCACACCGGCTCGAATCGGTCGTCGCCGAGGTAGACGCCTCGCACGCTCGCCGTCAGCTCGATGCCACGCAGCACGCCGGAGCCCATCAGCGTCCGGAGCTCTCGAGCCGCCAACTCGGGATCCTGCATCGGCACGGCGCCGACTGCCGCGACCCGGTCGGGATGCGCCTTGACCATGCGAGTGAGGCCGTCGTTGAACAGGGCGCATCGGTCGCGACATTCGTCGGCGTCGACATCGGGATAGAGCAGCGGTACGAACGGGCTCAGCACGACCGTGTCGACCCCGCGGGCGTCCTGGGCCGCGAGGATGGCACCGACGTCGACCATCTCGCCGATTGCCGACCGTAGCTGGCGGCCGCCGATCTCGATGACCTGGCCGTGGTCGTCCCACTGCACGTCGGGCCGCCAGGCCTCACCGGGTGCCGCCGACCGCAACAGTTCGGGCACCACGACGTGGCAGTGGACGTCAGTCGTCGGCAAGCTGATCGGCCATCCAATCCGCGATCATCGGTCGCGCGACCGCCGGCAGGTTGGACGCCCCGTGGTTGCCGTCGGGGTAGCAGACAAATTCGGCGCCAGACGTGTGCTCGGCCTGCTCCTGGGTCTGCTTCCAGGGCACGAGGCGGTCGAGCTCACCGGTGACATAGAGAGCGGGCACCTCGATCCGTTCACAGACGCCGGTCAGGTCGAGTGCCTGCGCCCGCGCCCGGCCGTCGTCGTCGGCGCCACCGCCAGACTTCACGGTAAACGTGTCACGTGTCATCGGCGGCAGGTCGTCCCAGAGGTCGACCCATCGGTACGGTCCGGACAAGCCCACGACGGCACGCACACGGGGCTCGTACGCCGCGACTCGGGGCGCGTAGTAGCCGCCGAGACTGACTCCGAAGACACCGAGCCGCTCGGTGTCGATGTCGTCGCGGTCGTCGAGCTGATCGAGCAGTGGGGCCAGTGCGGTCTCGTAGTCGTGTCGGATCGGCAGGTCGAGACCCGTCTCGCCCTGGCCCGGCCCGTCGACCGACACGGTGGCGAGGCCCCGATCCAAGAACGCCTGCTCCAGGAAGAAGAACTCCTCCTTCGTCGAGTCGAGCCCCGGGATGAGCACCACCACCGGCGGACCCTTTTCGCGCCGAGATTGCGCGTCTTGACCGCCCCCCGAGTCGCCCATGCCCTCCGCATGCGAGCCAAGGCGGTCAAGACGCGCAATCTCGGCGCTAGGGTCGGGCGGCCGGCGCAGGTTGGCGGCCAGGGTGGCACCGTCGACGGTGACTGTGAGGCGCTCGGCCGTCGGGTCGAGCAGCCGATGGGCATGGAGCATCTCCTCCACGCAGCGCCAGGTGGCGTCCTCCGCCAGGTCCGAGTCGACCATCCACACGAACTTGCCGAAGTGCCGAGCGACTGAGGCCATCCGCCACGCGTGTCCCGCCGTGAGAGGGTGTTCGTCGGCCTCCTCGCGAAACGCCTGCTGGGCGTAGGCGTCGGCAGTCTGGCTCCACTCGGGCAGCCAGTCGGCCCAGGCGTCCACGCGCCCGGTCGTCCGGACGAAGTCGTTGTAGTCCACTCCGTTCTGAAGCATCCGTGGACCCCAGTGGGCGATGGCTGTCTCGACGGCGGCGTCAGGCACGCAGCACCTCGTCGAGCGACGAGCCGAGGTCGGCCAGCAGCACCTGCGCCGCATTGCGCCCCGGACCGCCAGTGATCGAGCCGCCTGGATGCGTCGTGCCGCCGGTCTGATAGAGCCCGGGCAACGGGGTCCGGTGCGACGCCCACCCGGGCACCGGCCGGTTCGGGCCGGCGTACGTGATGCTCCGATCGCCGCCATGCCAGGATCCGCGGATCATGTGCGGGTTGGCGGCTTCGAAGTCGTAGGGCCCCTTCACCATCGACGCCTCGACGACGTCGTCGGTGAACTCCGGGCAGAAGCGCCGCAGGTGATCGAGCAGCACGTCCTTGCGGTGCTCCTTCAGAGACGCCCAGTCGGCCCCGCGAGGCAGCTGCCAGCCGTGCGGCGCGAGCAGCTTGACCGTGTGGCGACCCTCCGGCGCCCGCGACGGATCGGCGATCGTCGGCGTTGCGACGAGCAGCCAGACGACGTCGTCGCTCCAGCGACCGTCGGCAACGTCGCGGCCGTACCGAATGACGTCGTCCGGCCAACCGATGGTGCCCGCGGAGACGGCGTAGCGCGGGATAGCACCGCCTCCGCGGGTGAATGTAGGCGGCTGGGTAGCCGCGAGATAGACCGCGAGCCCGGCGGCACCCGGGTCGTAGGTCTCGACGCCGTAGCGCCAGTCCTCCGGCCAGACCTCGGCCGGCGCCATGTCGAGCAGGTGCTTGACGTGGATCGTCGACACGACGGCGACCTCGGCCCGGTACTTCTCGCCGTCGGTCGTCTCGACGCCGACGCAGCGGCCGTTCTCGACGACGAGAGCCTGCACGGCCCGATCGCACTCGACGGTTCCGCCGTACCCCTTCAGGCAGCTCACGAGCGCGTCGGTCAACGCTCCGGAGCCGCCGACCGGGATGGTCCAGCTGCGTCGCTGCCTCGAGCAGACCGTCGAGTACGCGAGGATCCCGGAGCCGGCGGCGTCGGGCCGGACGAACGTCTGGTATGCCTGCCACAACATGTACGACCGGACGTGCGGGCTCTCGTACTCGTGCCGGATGACGTCCCAGGCGCTCATCATGCGGCGGCGCTTCCAGATGTTGCCGCGCGGATGCTCCGACAGGAGCTGGTCGAGCGACGGCCCGGCCCCGATCGGACGGTATTGGCCAGCTCCGAACAGGTCGCGGACCTCGTCCCACTCGCGAAGCATGCGCGAGTACGCGTCGGCGTCGGCCTTCGAGAAGCGGGCGAACTCGTCGAGGGTGCGGTCGACGTCGAGCCAGTGCGTGAGCTGCTCGCCGTCGGGGAAGCCGACGTGCGCGACCGGATCCGGGTCGACGTAGCTCAAGCCGTGCGCCGCGATCAGACCGAGCTCGTCGTCGGCAATCAGCGGGTTGCCCTGGATGATCGTGTGGCCGGTCGAGCACGAGTCGATGCGGTAGCCCGGAAGCAGCGGCTCCTCGGTCGCGGCGCCGCCGCCCGGGATCGGCCGGGCATCGAGCACAAGCACGCGGTAGCCCGCCTTCGCGAGGTAGCACGCGGTGATCAAGCTGTTGTGCCCGGCACCCGCGACAACGACGTCCGCCGTCATGACGCCTTCACGCTCCCGCCGAAGTACAACCGAGCGATGTCGGGATCATTGACGACGTCCTTGGCCGGTCGCTGGGTCACCACCCGGCCGCTTTCCATGACGATGCCGTCGGTCGCCAGGCGCATCCCGAAGCGAACGTTTTGCTCCACGATCAGCAGCGTCTTGCCGTGCTCACACATCAGCGTGACCGATTCGTACACCGACTGCAGGGCACGCGGATCGAGACCGAGCGACGGCTCGTCGAGCAGAACGAGCACCGGATCGAGCATCAGCGACCGGGCGAACTCGACCATGCGGCGCTGGCCGCCGGACAGGTTGCCAGCCCGATCGTTGGCCCGGTCGGCGACGATCGGGAACAGATCCTTGACCTCGTCGTACCGTCGCCGCACGAGCGCCCGGTCGCGCCGGATGATGTAGCCGCCGAGCAGGACGTTTTCGCGCACCGTGAGGGTCGGGAACAGCGCGTCCGACTGCGGCACCTGGCTCACACCACGCCGCAGGATCTGTGCCGGCGACTTGCTGTCGATTCGCTCGCCATCGAGGTGGATCTCGCCGAGTCGGGGCGCGATGAGCCCGCTGACGGCACGCAACACCGTCGACTTGCCGGCGCCGTTCGGTCCGACGATGCAGGCGACGGTCTGCTCGGGTACCTCGATGTCGACGCTCTGCAGGACGTCGCCACCGCCGTACCCCGCGAACACACCCGTCAGTCGCAGCATCAGCCCTCACCTCCCGACCTAGACGATCCGTCACTTGTGGTCAGACGATCCGCTGCATCTTGACCAACGTTTCCTTGCGAGTCGGCGGATCGCTCGACCACAAGTGACGGATCGTCTCCGTGGCGAAGGAAGTCCTCGCCCAAGTAGGCGTCGATCACCGCTGGGTCGGCCTGGATCTCGTCCGGCGTGCCGGTGCTGATCTGTCGGCCCCGCGCGAGCACGTGGACCGGATCGCACAGGTCGAGCACGAACGGCATGTTGTGCTCGACGATCAGGAACGTCGTGCCGTGCCGGTTGAGCTCGCGGATCATCTCGGACATCCGCTCGATGAGCACCGGGTTGATGCCGCCGGCCGGCTCGTCGAGCAGGACCAGGCGCGGCTCGAGCATGAGGATCTGGGCCAGCTCGACGAGCTTCTGTTGACCGAATGACAAAGCGGCGGCTCGCTGATCGGCGAACGCGCCCATCCCGACGAAGTCGAGCAACTCGCGGGCCCGCTCGGCCTCCGGCCCGCTGACCGCGATCCGGCCGAGCTGCGACCACGTGAACGCGCGCTGCGGAGCCACGACGTTATGCAGCACGGTCATCTCGCGAAACAGCCGGGTGATCTGGAAGGTCCGACCGAGTCCTCGATGCGCGCGCTGCCACGACGGCAGCCGATCGATCCGCTCGCCGGCGAGCCAAATCTCGCCTGCGTCGGCACTAAGTGTGTCGTCGATGAGATTGAAGATGGTCGTCTTGCCGGAGCCGTTGGGTCCGATCAGGCCGGTGATCGACCCGGTGGGCACGGCGAACGACGCTCCGTCGACGGCACGCAGGCCGCCGAACCGGCGCTCGAGACCCTTGACCTCCAACAGCGGAACGCCCTCCGGCGGCGCGGGCGCCGACTCGCGGTCCCGCGCCACCGGAAAGGCGCCCCCGGTCTCGACCCGGGCGCCGACCAGGCCGGCCTTGCCTCGAGTACGCGTCCACGCCAACAGCTTCTCGATCGCCGGCAGCACGCCCGTCGGCAAGAACAGCACCAGACCGACGAGCAGCCCGCCGAAGATCAGCAGTCGAGCGTTGCCGCCACCGAGGTCGTTGTTGGCCACCTCGTTGAGCCACTCGATGAGGAAGGCGCCGACCACCGGACCCCACAGCGTGCCCTTGCCGCCGACTAGCACCGACAGCACGATCTGGACGCTGAACAGGATGCTGAACATGCCACGCGGGTCGATGAACGTCAGGTAGTACCCCGCAACAGCACCCGCAGCGCCGACGAAGAACGAGCTCGCCACAAAGGCCAGCATCTTTTCGACCGGCAGGTTGATCCCGATCGTCGCGGCCTTCGTCTCGTCCTCGCGAATCGCGACCAATCCCATGCCGAGCTTGGTCCGCTGGATCCACCACGACAACAGCAGTTGTAACGCGAGGATCGCGCACAACGCATAGTAGAACGGCCAGTTGAGCATGTCCTGGCCCCACGTGGGGAGCGGCAGCGAGAGGCCGGCGGTGCCGTTGGTCAGCGACTTCCAGTTGACCGCCAGGGTCTGGACGAGGAACAGGAACGCCACCGTGATGATGACGAACGCCGGCCCCCGCGCACGCAGCGACACCAGGCCCAACAAGAGTGCGACGAGCCCGGTCACGACGGCCGCCAGGGGCACCCACAGCCACGGCGACACCGAGTCGTACCGAGTCGCGCACACCCCGATCGTGTAGCCGCCGAGCCCGATGAACGCTCCTTGGCCGAGCGACACGTAGCCCGCGAGGCCCATGATGATGTTGAGGCCGCTGGCTGCGACGGCGAACACCAGCGACAGGATGTACATGTTCTGGTAGTAGAGGTCGTTGGAGATCAGCGGATAGACCAACACGTACAGCGCCGCGAACCCGATCGCGATCCGGCCAGTCCACCGAACTGCTGCGCCCGAAGGGGGATTCACTGCGCCACCGCATCGTCGCGCAGCTTCGACCCGAGCAGACCCTGAGGCCGAACGAGGAGGACCGCGAAGACGATGGCGTACGGCACCGCCGTCGCCCAAGCCGGCGAGATGTACGCGGCGGTCATCGCCTCGGCGAGGCCGAACATCACCGCACCCAGCACGGCGCCACCCATGCTGCCCATGCCGCCGAGCACGATGATCGCGAGCAGCCGGGCGATCCACTGGTAGTGCGACCCCGGGACGAACGGATAGAGGATCGCGGCGATCGCACCGCCGGCTCCGGCCGTCGCGATGCCGATCGCGAAGACCAACGCCGCGATCGACGAGATCGTGATGCCGACCAGCTGGGCGCCGGTCGGATTGCTGGCGGCGGCTCGGATCGCCCGGCCGATCCAGGTCTGGGTGAGCAGCAGGTGCAGGCCGACGAGGACGACGATCGCGATCAGGCCGCCGTAGACCTGGGCCTTGGGCAAGAACAGGTCACCGATCCGGTAGGACTCGTCGGCGTACGACGGCCGCACCGCCGTCGAGTTGTTTCCCCACACGTACCCCATGAAGGCTTCGAGCACGAGCGCGAGGCCGAAGGTCAGCAGCACCGTCGACGACATCGGCGCGGTCCGGATCGGCGACACCACGACCCGATAGACGACCCAGCCGACGGCGAAGAGCACCGGGGTGGTCGCGATGACGCACAGCAGCGGATCGAAGCCGAGCCAGGTCCAGACCGCGTAGCTGACGAACCCGCCCAGGATCAGAAACGCCCCGTGGGCGATGTTGATCACCCGCATGACGCCGAAGATCAGCGTCAGTCCGGAGGCCACCAAGGCGTAGACGCCACCCAGAAGCAACCCCAGAATGAGGTTCTGGACAAACGGCTCCATGCGGTCCTAACTCGCGTCGCCCGGCTGCCAGCCCATCACGATGTGGTCGGTGGTCGCCGACTCCTCCGGTAGAACGTATTCGACCTTGCCGTCCTGCCACTGGCCGATCAGGAACTCCCCTTCGGGACTTCCGGTCTCGTCCCAGCTCAGCGGACCCAAGATCGTCTCGACTTCATTGTCTCGGAGCCAGTCGGCCAGCGCCGCCTGGTCGTCGATGCTGCCGACACCCTCGACCGCCGCCTGCAGCACCTGGCCGGAGGCGAACGCGTCGGCCGCGTCCTCCGGTGGCAGCCCGCCGAACATCTCCTTGTATTTAGCGACGAACTC
The DNA here is from genome assembly GCA_035630615.1 of Nocardioidaceae bacterium. Taxonomy (GTDB): domain Bacteria; phylum Actinomycetota; class Actinomycetes; order Propionibacteriales; family Nocardioidaceae; genus DATFRX01. The sequence continues at coordinate 1,775 of DASQKI010000079.1, read as the reverse complement.
GGCGTTGCCCGGCGTGTCGGCCTCCGGCGCGTGGCTGATCGCGAACATAACCCCTTCGGTGTTCTGCGCGCCGACTCCTTCTGCGTACTGCTCGCCCAGCGACGGGGCGGTGCTCTGGTACAGCCAGTCCGGTGCGAAACCGGACTTGAGCATCGCGCGTACGAGACCGATTCCGTCCTCGAAGATCGCGCCCTGGACCACCAGGTCGGGATCCGCCGCCTTGATCTCGTTCGCGATCGTGTCGAAGTTCTTGGTGTCGATCGCGTACGTCTCGCGGTAGACGGTCTCGACGCCGTTCGCGGACAGAATCTCCTCGATCCCCTCCGAGGTCGGAATCGCGAACGGGTCGTCGAGCGTCGGGTACGCCGCCGTCTTCGGACGCTCGTTCTCGGGGAGCGACGTGATCCACTCAGCGAACACGTCGCCCTGTCGGTCGACCGGTGCCTGCTGGGTGAAGAACAGGTACTGGTAGTCGCGGGTGAACATCTCCGGAGATCCGCCCGCCGGCTCGACGTAGAGCATCTGGTTCTTCTCGGCGACCGACGACGCGGGCAGGTTGAGCAGCGACGAAAACGTGCCGAGCAGCAGGTCGACGTTGTCCTGGCTGATCAGCGCGTTGTAGTCGGCGACGATGGTGTTCTGGTTTGACGCGTCGTCCTTGATGATGACGTCGACGTCACGGCCGAGGATGCCTCCGGCCTCGTTGACCATCTCCTTCCAGACCTGGTAGCCCTGCTCGGCGGCCTGGCCGGGCTGGGAGAACTCCCCCGTCAGAGGCAGCGACGAACCGATCCGGATGGGGGCGTCGGAGTTGCTGCTCGAGTCGTCGGAACCACCACAGGCGGCGAGTCCGAGCGCCAGCACACCGGTCATTGCCACGGCCATCCAGCCCTGGCGAAGCGAAACTGCGGACATACTTCCTCCTCGGTGCTTCCACCAATGAATGTCGCAATCGATTGCGGCGTCTGCAGTCTCGTGAAGAGCGTCACAGTCTGTCAAGCATCTCAGCGCATATCCGGCCCCGTGCGCAGTCCGGCACGATCGCCCGCGCTGGACTTTGGGCGGGATGTCTTGCAAACGGTTGTGGCGCGTGCCAGCCTCGGCTCATGACGGATGTGGAAGTGCCTGTCCTGCCCGACACGGCGGACGTGGTCGTCATCGGTGCCGGTCACAACTCCCTGGTGTGTGCGGCCTACCTCGCCCGGTCCGGGTTCGAGGTGTTGGTGCTCGAGGCGAACGCCACGCCTGGTGGCAACACCCGCACCGAGGAGCTCACCCGCCCGGGGTTCGCGCACGACTCGTGCAGCAGCGCCCACGTGCTGATCCAGAACAACCCCCTGGTGCGCGACGACGAGCTCGGGCTCGTCGCCGACCAGGGCCTGCGCTACCTGACGACCGACCCCGCCGTGGTGATGCCGCAACCGGACGGCGACGTGCTGGTCATGCGGCCCGACCTCGAGGCGACGGCGACCGAGCTCGCCCGCTGGTCGAGCCGCGACGCCCGCGCGTTCGAGACGATGGTGCAGGCCTGGAAGAGCGGGCTCGCCGCCGCGCACGGCCGGTGGAGCTCCGCGCTCCCCCAGCCGCGGGACGCCGTCACCGGCGAGTACCTCGCGCTCCGCACCCGCAGCGCCTGGGACGTCGTCCACGAGACCTACGAGCACCCGGCGGTCCGGTCGTTCGTGCTCTGGCTCGCGATGGCGACCGTCCAGGACCCGCGGCGGCCCGGCACCGGCTTCCTGCCCTCCTCGCTCGCGGCCGGCCGGCTCGACTTC
>DASQKI010000078.1:0-7408 GCA_035630615.1 Nocardioidaceae bacterium | reverse complement strand
ACCCGGAAGGTGCCGCGCGTGAAGGCCAGGTCGTTGCGGGTGTACTGCACGTCGACGAGCCGGCGCAGGAGGGCGTCGCGCTCGATCGTGTCGCCGACGGTGAGCCGGACCATGCGGTCGACGTACTCCTGCGGCGTCCCGAGGCCGTAGATGCAGCTCACGCTGGCGACGACGATGACGTCGCGGCGGGTGAGCAGCGACATGGTGGCGCTGTGGCGGAGCCGCTCGACCTCCTCGTTGATCGAGGAGTCCTTCTCGATGTAGGTGTCCGTCTGCGGGACGTAGGCCTCGGGCTGGTAGTAGTCGTAGTAGGAGACGAAGTATTCGACCGCGTTGTCGGGGAAGAACTGCCGCAGCTCGTTGGCGAACTGCGCCGCGAGCGTCTTGTTGGGCTGCATCACGAGGATGGGCCGCTGCACCCTCTCGGCGAGCCATGCCACGGTCGCGGTCTTGCCGGTGCCGGTGGCGCCGAGCAGCACGTTGTCTTTGGTGCCGGCTCTGACTCGCGCTTCCAGCTGGTCGATCGCCTCCGGCTGGTCGCCGGACGGCTCGAAGTCGGCGCGCATGTCGAAGGGCGCGACGGCGCGGGTCAGCTCGGAGAGCGGTCTCATGAGTTCGAGGGTACGGCGCGACGCCGACAGTGCCGAGCTCAGCGGTCGACGTGCCCCGACAGGTACGCGGCGACCAGTCCGCCGAGCGACTCGAGGTGGTAACCGCCCTCCTGGACGATCACGCTCGGCAGGTTCAGGCCTCCGAGCAGCCGGCCGGCATCCGCGTACCCGTTTTCGGTGACGAGCAGCGGACTCTCCGGGTCGGCCGCGGCGGCGTCCACGCCGAGCGACACGACCAGGGCGCTCGCCCCGAAGGCCTCGACGGCGCGAGCCAGCTCGGCCACGGCGGTCAGCCATGCGGAGTCATCGCTTCCGGGAGCGAGCGGGATGTTGAGCGTGCAGCCGGCGCCGTCGCCCACGCCTCGCTCGTCCGCGAATCCGACGAAGTGCGGAAACCATCCGGCACCGGGATCGACGTGGACCGAGCCGTAGAAGACGTCGCCGCGCTCGTAGAAGATCGCGGCGGTGCCGTTGCCGTGGTGGGCGTCGAGGTCGACGATCGCCACCCGATCGTGGTCGTTCCGAAGCGACTGGGCGGCGACCGCCGCGTTGTTGAGGTAGCAGGACCCGCCGTACGCCGACCGGGTCACGTGATGCCCCGGTGGCCGACACAGCGCGTACGCCGCCGACTCCCCCGCCACGACGAGATCGACCGCGGTCAGCGCACAGTCGATCGCGGCCCGAGCGGCGTCGTAGGTGCCCGGCCCGAGCACGGTCATCGTGTCGTAGGCGTAGAGCCCCGCCTGCGCATGGATCGCGGCCGCATCATGCCGTGGCAGCGGGCCGAGCATCTCGGCGGTCGGGAAGACGTACGGCACGACCCGGTCCTGACCCGGATCGTCGAGAAAGCCGGCCTCGACCCAGGTCGGATAGACGGTTCGCAGATGCTCTACGAGTGCGGCGTCGTGCACCGTGACCAGCGCCGCGTCGTCATGGGCCCCGGCCCCGACCAGCCGGTGCCCGGACCCCACCAGGGTGTCTCGGATCAGGTCGACCCGCTCCGGGACCTCCGTGCCAGGGATGCGAACACCGACCCAGATCTCCGCACCCGCGACATGCCGCCGCGTATGGGGCGACCACACCACCGGAATCGTTGACACCTGGGCATCGTGCCAGCGGTACGGCAGGATGCCCACATGCCACGCGCTACTGACTTGCGAATCAATATCGGGACGCTTCCGGCAGGCCGTACCAACTCGGTGCTCGATGTCGCAGGAGTGGGGCTGGGACACACGACCGTCTGGCGAGACGAACCGGATCCTCCGGACGGCCGCGGGATCGCCCGGACCGGCGTGACCGTACTCGTCGTGGCCGAGGACGCGTTCGACGTGGCGGTTCCGGCCGGCGGCGCGGTGCTCAACGGCGCCGGCGAGTGCACCGGATTCATCACCGCGTCGGAATGGGGGTGTTTGCAGACGCCGATCTTCCTGACGTCGACGCTGCAGCTCGGCCGGGTCTACGACGCGGCTTGTGAGGGTCTGCTCGAGCGGGAGCCGCAGGTCGCCGAGGACTTCGTGATCCCGGTCGTCGGCGAGTGTGACGACTCCTACCTCAACGACGCCCGCCGGATGCAGGTCGTTCGGGAGGATGTCGACCGGGCCTGGGACGCGGCACTGGAGTCGCGCGGGTCGACCGAGCCGCCGGCCGAGGGCAGCGTCGGCGCCGGCACCGGCATGAGCTGTCTCGGCTTCAAGGGCGGCATCGGCACGGCGTCCCGCGTCACGCCGGAGGGGCACACGGTCGCCGTGCTGTTGCAGACGAACTTCGGCGAGCGCGAGCGGCTGACGGTGGACGGAGTGCCGGTGGGCCGGCTGCTCTCCGCCGACCAACCGGTGGGCCGCGCGCCGGCCGGGTCGTGCATCGGGATCGTGGTGACCGACGCCGCTGTCGACGGGGCCGGCTGCGGACGGCTGGCCCGCCGAATCGGCCTGGGCCTCAGCCGAACCGGGTCGGTCGCCCACAACGGCAGTGGCGAGATCTTCCTGGCGGCGGCGACCGGAGCCCGGATGAGCCGCGGCGGCGAGTGGATCACGCCGCCGACCGTCGCGGGCCGGGCGCTCGACTCGATGTTCGAGGCTGTCGTCGACGCGGCCGAGGAGGCGGTGCTCAACTCAATGCTGGCGTCGCCGACCGTCGTCGGGCGGAGCGGCAACCGAGAGGAGGGCTTGCCGGCCGACGCCGTGGCTCGCCTTCTCCGGGAGCATGGCCGATGAGCCGGCGCGAGGTCCGAATCGCGATGGACGACGGAGTCGAGCTCTCCGCGACGCTCTACCTCCCGGCCGAGTCGGAGGGGCCGCAGCCTTGCTTGCTGGAGGCGCTCCCGTATCGCAAGGACGACTTGACCAGCGGCTATGCCGACGAGTACGTCCGGCTATGTGACGAGTACGGCTACGCGGTGTGCCGGCTCGACCTGCGCGGCACCGGCTCATCAGGAGGCGACGCGACCGACGAATATCCGCCGCGGGAGCAGGTCGACCTGTGCGCCGTGATCGCCTGGCTCGCCGACCAACCGTGGTGCGACGGCTCCGTCGGCATGTGGGGCACGTCGTACTCGGGCTTCAACTCGCTGCAGATCGCGTGCGAGCGGCCGCCGGCCTTGAAGGCGATCGTCGCGATCTACGCCACCGACGACAGATGGACCGACGACGTCCACTGGCGTGGCGGCATGCTGAAGATGGTCGACCTGGTCGACTACTGCCACTACATGACGCCGATGAACGCGTTGCCGCCGGTGCCAAGCGTGTGGGGACCTGACTGGCGGGACGAGTGGCGACGGCGCGTGGAGACGTACGAGCCGTGGCTGCTGACCTGGCTCGCCGAGCGTACGGACGGCCCGTACTGGCGACACGGCTCGGTCGCGCCGGACTACGACCGTATCCAGTGCCCGGTCATGATCGTCGCCGGCTGGGCCGACGGCTACCGCAACAACAGCTTCCGGACCGTGGAGGCGCTGCGCCGCGGCGGCGTCCCGCATCGGCTGCTCGCTGGCCCGTGGGCTCACGTCGCGCCCGAGTCGGGCCTGCCCGGACCTCGGATCGACCTCGTCTCCGAGATGGTGGCCTGGTGGGATCGCTGGCTGCGCGGGCGCGACGTCGCCGTCGACGACGGACTCTCGGCGCCAGCCGTGACGGCGTTCGTGCGGTCATCGACTCGACCGGCGCCCGATCTCGACACCCACGAGGGACATTGGGTACGCGAGGAGTGGCCGTCGCTGCGGGTCCGACCCCACGCGTTGTCGCTCGACGGCCGCGCACCGTACGTCGTGCGCGCCGACACCGGCATCGACGCCTGGATCGACTGCGCCGGTCATTTGCCGTGGGGACAAAGTGGCGACCAGCGGTTCGACGACGTGGCATCGATGACCTGGGAGTGGGTCGCGGACGGGCTGGCGATCCTGGGTCAGCCCGAGGTCCGACTGCGGGTCAGCGTCGATCGGCCCGCGGCCTACATCTCGGCGAAGCTGTGCGATGTGTTCGGCGACGGCACATCCGCGCTGGTTTCGCGTGGCTCGTCGGACCTGGCGTTTCGTACATCGGGCACATCACCGACGCCGTTGGAGCCGGGCCAGACGTACGACGTCACGGTGCCCCTCGACGCCTGCGCATACTCCTTCGACCCCGGCCAGCGGCTGCGCCTGTCGATTGCGGGCGCCGACTGGCCCAACACGGTAGCGCCGCCCGAACCGGTGACGATCACCGTGCACGGCGGCGAACTCGTGCTCCCGACCTGGTCCGGGCCGTCGCCGTACGATCCGCCTGACCTCCCGGCCGGCAGCGACGCCGCCGAGGAGGGCGAGGGAGTGCTCTGGCGCGTCGAGCGCGATGTGCTGCGCCGCGAGACCGCCTGCGTCGTCGACCACGGCTCGACCTACGAAGTGCCGCATCACGGCGAGGTGACCGAGCACTACCGCGGTCGGGTCGTCGTCGACACCCAGGCCTTCGAGCAGCGGGCCGACGGCGACGTGCGCTTCCGACTGGCCTGGCCCGAGGCCACCGTCGAGACCCGGTCACGGCTGGATGTGCGAATCGGCGCCGCCGACTACGAAGTGACGCTCGAACTGGAGGCGGTCGAGGCACCCGAGACCGATGGCGAGCGGATCATCGCCCGCCGTCGATGGCATCAGACCCTCCCCCGGTGATGTGGTCAGCCTTTTGCGGGTGTCCACCGAGCGCAAGCGGCTGAGTGGTGAAACGACAGCGTCGAGCGCCGACGCTCGGCGCTGGCCCGCGCAAGGACCGAACGCGCGCCGTCCAGCGTCGATTGGCGCTGTGACTGTGTCATCGCGAGGACGGCGGAGGTCGTGGCAAGGTTCGCTATGTAGTGCTCTGGAGTGATCTCCCAAACCCAGGGGAAGGTCGCATACTCAGTCTCGCCGGCCGGGAAAGGCAGCGACGTTTGGTCTGCGTCGGGCGTTCCCTTCCGGTCGGGATCGACGCCCGCGAGCTCCTTTTCCCACGGCAGCGCCGGTGTCACGGTGTTCCAGACCAGGCCGAGCCAGCCACCGGGCTTGAGGACTCGCCTGACTTCGGCGATCGTGGTCTCGACGGCGAACCAATGCCACGCGTCTGCCACCAGTACCGCATCGAGGGACGCATCGTCGAACTGCAGCGCGTCAGACACGCTCTGATGCGGATGAGCCTTGGGGTTGTCTTGTGTCAGGACGGTAAGCATCCTCGGTCGGGTTCGACGGCCTCGACAACCAAGCCACGGTCGACCAGAAGCGAAGTCAGCTTGCCGGTCCCAGCACCCACGTCGGCGACGCGAGCTGGCGCTGCGGGGCCAACCAGTCGACGGCGTCGACGGGATAGCTCGGTCGCGACCTCGAGTACTCCTGCGCGACCGCGCCGAACGTCAGAGCCCTGCCCATATTGATGCCCGGCACCACGCCACGACGGACTCGCATCACGGCCTGTCGCGCCTCGTCCGGTTCGCAGGTTGACGTCAGCGAGCTCGGTCAGCGGCACCCACATCGGGCAGTAGCGGTTGGTGGCCGACGTACGAGACGCCTCCGGCTCGCCGACGCGGAGCTCGCCTCGCTCGGCTGTCATGAGGACGTAGTGCTCGGTGCGGCCGCGGTTGTCGAGCGTCATGACCTGGCCGACGATGCGCCCGTGCAGTCCGGTCTCCTCGTGGAGCTCGCGGGTACAAGCCTGCTCGATCGACTCTCCGTCCTCGACGGAGCCGCCGGGGAGTGTGTAGTAGGCCGCGCCGTCGCTGAGGCGATGCATCACCAGGACCGCGCCGTCATCGACGACGACGGCGACTGCCCTGGGCGCCATGGCAGCATCGTACGTCCGGCCGCGTCTGACCGAGGATGGTGTCGCCCGGCGTATTCGATCGGGAGGCGATGGCGCTCGAACTCGATGGCTACCAAACGGGTCACGGTGGGTGGCCTTGATGACTCCCGCGTCTTGGTATTGCCCCAGCCGAGGACGGGAGGGGGTCGGGAGACGTATTGGTGTCCGGTCGGCGTGGTCCAGCGAACTCCGATCCCGGCATCGCCGTTGATCGTGATGACGGCCCAGCCAGGTAAGTCACGCACCGGATGGTCGGACTTGCCGAGGCCCTCTCCGTTGGCGGGGACGGTGAGGCCGCCGTCGGCGTAGCGATCGATGTGGTCGATGTCGTAGATCGGCGTGCTCGAGAACGGCCGGCGACTGCAGCCGTCTCGGTAGATGATGAACCTGCGAAGTGCACCGGCGAAGTGGCGTCGGGTGGGATCCATGAAGAGCAGCCGGCCATCCACCGGGTCGCAGACAAGTCGACGTGCCCAAGCTGACTCGCTGCCGGCAAGTGCACGGGCGATCTCGGCGGGAAGTACGCCGTAGTCGCCACCGCGGTAGCTAAGGAGTTTGGCCGGCTGGTCGTCGAGGCCGAGCAGACTCGTGATGGAGATGACGATACCGACCTCGAGGCTGAGGTCCGAGGCGGTCGACTGACCGGTGACCCGCTCGACCAAGGTGTCGCACATCAGGTCGTTGATCGAGCGCTCATCACCCTCGCTACGACGGCAGCGGGCCTCGTGGTCGAGCACCTGCCAGACCGCCACCGCCTGCTCCGCAGGCAACAAAGCCGACACTGTGCCGGTGCCGTCGCCGTGCATGATCGCCCGCACCGCTTTGCGCGCCCGCGCCGCCTCGGGGCGCTTCTCTGCGGCCTCCGAGTCGGTCGCCGTGACTTTGCGGTCGGCGGCCTTGCGAACGTCGCCTGGCGTCAGGTCGCAGGCCAGCTCGGCGAGCTCGGCATCGATGGCGCGCCGCTGCTCCGATGTCAGCGGCTCGGTCGCGTGGACAATGTGCTTCGCCGCCGGCTGGGTGACTTGTCCGTCGAGACAGGCAGCTAATAGAACGGGGTGGTCCTCGATCAGTTGCCGAGCGAACGCCAGTTGATAATCGACCGTCGCCCGCGAGACCCCTCGGGCCATCGCGATCTCGACCGGCGCTCCCCGCCCGGCCGTACCCGACCCAACGCCAGCGACCCGATCGGCGACGCGGCGCTGATCGACGAGGGCCACCGCCTCGACATTCGCTTGGGTTTGCAACATCGCGATCGCGGCCTCGAACTCGCCGATCGCGTCGACTCGCTCCGCCGGCGTCCACGACTGGCTGGCCGACTCTACGTCGGCCACCAGCTCACGAACTCGGCGCTCGATCATGTGTCCTGCATCTCTGCTTGAGTGCAGTAGCGTGTGACTGTGAGCGAGGTGCAGCGGCCGAGGGGCGGCAGGGATTATCCGCGGACCTATCAGGAGTTCCGCGAGTGGTTTCCTGACGACGAGGCTTGCGTCGAGTACTTGG
>DASQKI010000077.1:0-66978 GCA_035630615.1 Nocardioidaceae bacterium | reverse complement strand
GGTGCAGCCTGATGTGTGAGTCAAGCAGCAACTCGGGGTGGGCGCGTTTCGTAGGGCTGCCTGGTGCGCAGGATGGCGTGCAGGACGTTGACGCGGCGGCGGGCCAGGGCGATGACGGCTTGATGGTGTGTTTTGCCGGCGGCGCGTTTGCGGTCGTAGTAGGCGCGGCTGGTGGGGTCGCGGCGCAGGGCGCAGAAGGCGGCTTGGTAGAAGACGCGTTTGAGGATCCGGTCGCCACCTGTGGAGCGTTGCAGGTAGCGGACCTTGCCGGACTGTTGAAGGGTCGGCGCGACGCCGGCGGCGGAGGCCAGCTGGTCGGGGGTAGCGAAGCGTGTGATCCCGCCTGTCGTGGCGAGGAACTCGGCGGTCAGGGTGGCCCCCATTCCGGGCAGGCTTTGGATGAGGGCCGCGTCCGGGTGGTCGGCGAGCTGCTCGGCGATCTGGGTGTCGACGGTCGCCAGCCGGGTTCGGATGGCCAGCAGGTCGGCGGCCAGGTCTTTGACGATGGCCGCGGCGATGTCTTCGCCGGGAACGTGGATGTGTTGCTCAGCTGCGGCGGTCAGCGCGGCGGTGACAAGGCGATCCAGGACCGGTGCGTTGTGGCGGCCGGTGCGGCGCAGGTAGGCGAGCAGACGGGTCCGGCCGGCTCGGCGGATCTCGGTCGGCGTCACGTAGCGGGCCAGCAGCGCCAGGTCGGCCTTGTTCCGCGGCCTGATGACCCGTTCCAGGCCGGGATGGATCGAGCACAGCAGGTCCAGCAGTTGAGCGATCCCACGGGTTTGGTCCTCGACGAGCGCTCGACGACGGGCGACGAGCAGCGACAGGCCGACGTTCTCGGTCTCGTCGACGGTCAAGCACCGCAGATCGTCGCGAGCTCGGACCAGGTCCGCGATCACCCGAGCGTCGCGCGGATCGCTCTTATGCGCGCCGCCGCGGGTAGCCCGACGGGTCACCTTCACGGCCAGACCGGGAACGTGGCGGACCTCGAGTCCGGCACCACACAGCATCACTTCGACCAGCCGAGCGATCCCGCCAACCACGTCGATGCCGACCACCGCCGAACCGTGCTCGGCTTCCAGCTCGGCAATCTCAACGAGCAGGGTGTCGATCGCACTGGGGAGATTGTCCACCCGACGAGACAGCGCCACCCGCGCCTTGCCCGTCTCGGGATGAGGCACGGTGGCCACCACCCAGTGGAACTCCTTCGCCACATCGATACCGACCGTCAACGCGCTCACAGCAATCCCTTCGTTCACCGAACCAGTCCAGACGTGCGGCTCCTTCCTGCCGTCCTTGCCCTACACAGCGATGGTCCGCAGAGCCTGATCAGCGGTCGGGAAGAAGCGGCAGAGCAGGCGGCCAAGCACCCCGAGTCATCAAGTGACAGCCAGCATGAAAGCCATACCCGCCCTGCCAGCACCGAGCTCGGATCTACCACACCCGAGCCCCGACTGAAAGGTAGGGCGGCATGAACGACTCGCTCGACGACGAGCTGCGGCGCTCCCTGCACCACCAGGCCGACGGGATCCCGCGACGCCCCGACCTCACACGCGGCGCGATCACCCGGGCCAGCGGCATCCGCCGTCGTCGCCGAATCGCCAGCGGTGTCGTGGCCGCCGTCCTTGTCGCCATCGCGCTGCCGCTGGGACTGTGGGTCGGCGACAGTCTCTCGAGCGGCCAGGATCCGGTCGAGCCGCCGACGCCGAGCGGCGACACACACGTCGAGCTGGACCTGCGTTCCCTGCCGTCCGACGATCTCCCGGCGCTGCCGTACCTGGACAATCGGACAGTCGTCGGCGACGGCATCAGCGTCGACGTGCCGGGCACCGCTCCGATCGCCGCGATCGCGCCCGTCTCCGACGGCGTCTATGTGGCCACCGCAACCGGCTCATACGACTGGCTCCTGACGCGGTACGCGGCCGACGGCCAGGCCGTGGAGATCGGCCAGGTGCTCGGTTTACCGGTCGCATCAGCCGACGGTCGTTGGGTCGCCTATCTCACCGGCCAGACCAACCAGAACGGCAATCCGGTCGGGCCGGCCACGCTGACCCTGGTCGACGACGAGACCGGCGACGCCTCGACGGTGACGCTGCCGGACGCCGACGCGACCCAGGTGACGATCCACGCCATCGTCGACGGGACGGTCTACTTCACCTACGACGAGTTCCGCACCGGCCGACGCGTCCCGCTCCAGACCTGGACCAGTGGCGACTCGAGCCCACAGCCGGTCTCTGGCGGCCTGGACGCCACCGCCGTCTCGCCCGACGGTCGGCTCGTCGCCCAGTTCACCAAGCTCGTCGACTTCGGCTCTTGCAGTGCCATGTTCGATCGCGAGACCGCCGGCGTGCTGTGGCGGACCTGCAAGTACCAGGTCCGCGGCTTCAGCCCCGACGGCCGGTACGTCTGGGCGTTCCCGGCGTACACCGAGGGCTACGGCCCCACGTCGGCCGCGATCCTCGACGCGGAGACCGGCGAGCTGGTCCGGCGGTACGACTCCGAGTCCCAGCGGCGGTACATCACCTTCCACGACGCCGTGTTCGAGGACGACGACAGCCTGCTGATCCGGGCCGAGCAGGGTGACCAGACGTCGCTGCTTCGCTGCGAGGTCTACACCGGTGAGTGCGCCGCCGCCGAGCCGCTGACGAAGGGCACCGCCGACGACCTAGCCGGCTCGCCGTACCTGCTCCCCGACGTCGGTTAGGCGACGGCGCTCGGCTGTCGGAGGCGCGGCCGGGTTGTCGGTGGTGGCTGGCAGGGTGCCGACATGCCCAAGACGCAGTACTACACCGCGACCAGCATCGACGGCTACATCGCCGACCAGCACAACTCGCTCGACTGGCTCTTCGAGGTGGGCGCCGGCGACACTCCCGATCCCGACGTGCCGAGTCACGAGACCGAGTTCGCCGAGTTCTTCGCCGACGTCGGCGCGATGGCGATGGGCGCCACGACGTACGAGTGGATCATCGAGCACGAGAAGCTGCTCGAAAACCCTTCGAAGTGGACGGAGTGGTATGCCCAGACGCCGACGTGGGTGTTCACCCATCGTGATCTCCCGTTGATTCCGGGAGTCGACGTGAGGTTTGTCAGCGGCGACGTCGGCCCGGTCCACCAGCAGATGGCCGCTGCGGCCGACGGCAAAAACGTCTGGTTGGTCGGTGGAGGCGAGCTCGTGGGCGCGTTCGCCGACCAAGGTCTTCTCGACGAGGTCATCATCGGCATCGCGCCGGTGACGCTCGGTGCCGGCGCGCCGCTGCTGCCGCGGCGCCTCACCGCGCCGCGGCTCCGACTGACCGGCATCCGACAGGGCGGGCAGTTCGCCCACCTCACCTACGCGGTCGGGCCACCCGACGGCTAGGCGGTCACCAGCTCGACCGGCATCGACGAGTCGGCCGGGAGGTCGAGGGCCGACGGCGGTCGCCCGCGGCCGACCAGCTCGGCGCCAAGGGCCGCGACCATCGCACCGTTGTCGGTGCACAGCCCGGGTCGCGGCACGCGTACTCGGAGTCCGGCGCCGGCGGCCCGCTCCTGGGCCAGCGCCCGCAGCCGTGAGTTGGCGGCGACCCCGCCCCCGATCAGGAGGTGATCGACGCCCCGGCGACGACACCCGTCGATCGCCTTCGCCGTGAGCACATCGCAGACCGCCTCTTGGAACGACGCGGCCACGTCAGCCACCGGCACGGGCTCGCCGGACCGCTCTCGGGCCTCGACCCACCGAGCGACAGCGGTCTTGAGACCCGAGAACGAGAAGTCGAACCGATGCCGCTGCAGGTCGCGGCCGCTGGTGAGCCCGCGCGGGAAGTCGATCGCGACGGCGCTGCCCGAGCGTGCCTCGCGGTCGATGGGCGGGCCACCCGGAAACGGCAGGCCGAGCAACCGCGCCACCTTGTCGAAGGCCTCTCCCGCGGCATCGTCGATCGTCGACCCGAGCGGTTCGATTGCTCCGGTCACGTCCTCGACCAGCAGCAAGCTCGAATGCCCGCCGCTGACCAGCATCGCCAGGCAAGGCTCCGGCAGCGGACCGTGCTCGAGCTGGTCGACGGCCACATGAGCGGCCAGGTGATTGACGCCGTATAGGGGTCGGTCGAGCCCGATCGCGAGCGACTTCGCCGCCGCCACGCCGACCAGCAACGCACCGGCGAGACCGGGGCCGCTGGTCACCGCGATCGCGTCGACATCGGTCAATCGCACGTCGGCCTGCTCGATCGCTCGCTCCACCATGGGCACCATCGCCTCGAGATGGGCCCGGCTCGCGACCTCGGGGACGACGCCGCCGAATCGGGCGTGCTCGTCGACGCTGGAGGCGATCGCGTCGGCCAACAGCGTGTGACCGCGGACCAGACCGATGCCGGTCTCGTCGCACGACGTCTCGATCCCGAGGATCAACGGCTGGTCGGCCGTCATCGTTCGCGCTCCGTGGCTGCCGCGGCGAGCTCGGTGCGGTTGGCCACGCCGAGCTTGGCGTAGATGTGGGACAGGTGGGTCTTGACGGTGGCCCGACTGACGAACAGCCGAGACGCGATCTCCGGATTGGTCAGGCCGTCGACCACAAGGCTTACCACGTCGAGCTCGGTCGGGGTCAGGCTCCCCCATCCGCTCGACGGCCGGCCGCGTTCGCCCCTGGCCCGGGTCGCGTAGGCGACGGCGTCGTCGAGGCTCAGCCCGGCGCCGGCCTCCCACACGGCGTCGAACTCGTGGGCGAGCGCCGCCCGCAGTCGTTCGACCAGCGCCTCGTGATCGGGCCGGTCGACCGGCGGCCTCGGATGGCCCATGTCCGCGCGCGCTCGGTCGCTGGCCGCGAGCAGGCGAACCGCCTCGGCGACGCTGTCGATGCGGGCTGCCGCACTGGCCAGGGCGTCGAGGCTCACGACGTATTGCGTCCGCAGACCCTTGTCGACCCGGATGGCGAGCGCCTCGTGGTGCAGGTTTTCGGCCCGCCGCGGGTCGGCGCTCGCGGTGAGCTCGGCCTGTTCGTCCAGCATGTCGGCGAGCAGCAGCGGACCGTCCAACGCCTTCGCGAGCGGCACGCCGCGTTGGACGCAGGCAACCGCCTCGTCGATGCGGCCCAGTCGGCGCAGCGCTCCGGTGAGGCCGGGCAGCGAACGCATCGCGGTCCAATTGTCCGTGTCGGGCGCGGCGAACCGGCTGCCTCTCTCGAGCCAAGCCACCGCGCCATCAAGGTCGCCGCTCCACAGGTGAAGCTGTCCCACCACGACCATGAAACCCACCGCGTCGACATCGGGCTGCGACTCGATCGAGCGGACGATCGGCTCCATCAGTCGTCGGCCGTCATCGATGTCGCCGGCCATGGCCTTGGCGAATGCCAGGTTGGAGGCGAGCGTGCCGTGCGCGAAGAAGTTGCCCAACGGCTCCGCGATCCGGACCGACTCCTCGCCGAAGCCGACCGCCCCCCGAATGTCGCCGGTCGCGAGCGCCGCCCACAGCTCGACGCCACGAGCGAAGGCGGCGCAGAACCGGTCGCCGCGAGGCAGGCTCTGGTCGGCGGCCTCCCGAGCGAGCGCGACCGCGTCGTCATGACGGTCGCGGGTGATGTAGGTGTACGCCTCCTGCACCAGCGCCCAGTCCCGGGCGAACGGGTCGCCGGCCCGTACTCCGACGTCGTGCGCCTCGCGTGCCAACTCGCAACAACGCTCGAAGTCATAGAGGAAGAAGCGATACGACCACATCGCGAGGCAGCGACCCTGGATCCGGCCGTCGTCATGCTCGGCCGCGGTCGCCATTCCCTCCTCGGCCCGTTCGACCGCATCTAGCCGGCCGCTGACCATGCCGAGCATGGCGACGCCGCACAGCAGCCTGGCCTGCAGCGGCGAGCGATCGTCGACGAAGGTCAAGGCCCGTTCGAGAAACTCCAGACCCTCATGCGACTGGCCGCGAACGAACCACTGGCGGGCCATCGCGGCCGCGAGCCGTCGGCCACGCTCAGCGTCCGAGGCCGACAGGCCCCACTGCAAGGCGGCGAGGATGTTGTCGTGCTGGCGGTCCAGCGTCTGCCGCCAGGTGTCCTGGTCGCGTTCCATCTCGGGCTCGGCCGTCTCCGCCAGGGCGAGGAAGTAGTCGAGATGCCGGTCCCGGATCGCCGCTGCCTCGCCGACGTCGCGCAGTCGCTGATCGGCGTACTGCCGGATCGTGTCCTGCATCCGGTACGACGCCTGGTCAGCGCCGGCGGTGACGACGACCAGCGACTTGTCGACCAGCCGGCCCAACACAGTGAGTACGTCGTCGTCGACAGCGTCGTCGGAGCAGACCGCGGCGGCCGCGTCGAGGGTGAACCCGCCAGCAAAGACAGCGAGTCGGCGAAACACGACCCGGTCGGCGTCGGTCAGGAGGTCGTGGCTCCACTCCATCGACGCGGCGAGCGTCTGCTGCCGACGGGTCGCGACCCGCGGACCGCCGGTGAGCAGCCGGAAGCGGTCGTCGAGCCCGTCGACGATCTGGGCCGGCGTCAGCGCGCGCATCCAGGCGGCGGCCAGCTCGATCGCCAGCGGGATGCCGTCCAGTCGGCGACAGATCGTGTGGACGTCGGCGGCCGGCGCCTCGGACCGACGCGCGCCCGGCTGGACAAGGGCGGCGCGCTCGTTGAACAGCTGGACCGCCTCGTCGTCGACCAGGGAGGGCACCCGCCAGACGGTTTCGCCAGCGACGCCGAGCGGCTCGCGGCTGGTTGCGACGACCGACACCGCCGGGCACTGCCGCAACACCGTGTCGACCAGCCGTGCCGCCGCGTCGAGCACGTGCTCGCACGTGTCCAGACACAGCAACAGACGCCGCTTGCCGAGCTGCCCGGCGATCACGGCCGCTGGGTCACCGGCCGGCTCGGCTCGCGCCCGAAGTGTGGCCGCGGTGAGCTCGGCGACCTGAGCCGGCTGCGTCACGGAGCCGAGATCGACCCACCAGACGCCGTCCGGCCAACGGTCGACGACTGCCGCGGCCGCCTGCACGGCTAGCCGAGACTTGCCGCAACCCCCGGCGCCGGCCAAGGTGACCAGCCGCTGCGTGGACAGCAGTCCTTCGAGCTCGCCCAGCTCGGCGGAGCGGCCGACGAAGCTGGTCAGCTGTGCCGGCAGGTTGTTGGGCAACACGTCGAGCGATCGAACCGGGGGGAATTCCTGCCGCAGGTCGCCGTGGCGCAGCTCGTAGACGTGCTCGGACCTCGCGAGATCACGCAGCCGGCGTACTCCTCGGTCGACCAGCAGCCCGTGGGCCGGCATCGAGTCGTCGGCGACGAGCGAGACCGTCGCGGCCGCGACCAGCGTCTGGCCGCCGTGGGCGAGGTCGCGAATGCCACCCCAGCGGTGCGCCGCGTCGCCTGCATCGGCCGGCCCGACCCCGATCCGAACCCGGACCGCGACGCCCTCCGGCCACTCTTCGACGGCGAGCGCGTACTGAAGGTCGAGTGCCGCCGTCACGCCGGCGTCGGCCGACCCGAACGCCGCCGACACGCTGTCATCGGTCCGCGCGACAACCCGACCGCCGTGGGCGTCTACCGTCGCGCCGACGATCTCGTGGTGGCGTTCGACCGCGGCGGCCGCGGTGTCCGGCGCCATTTCCCACAGCGGCGCCGAACGCTCGACTCCGGTCAGCACGAGGGTCTCCGTGCCACCGGTCGAAGGTGTCGCCTGGCCGTCAGTCATGGTGAGGATCCGAGCCGAGGATGGTTTCACACATCATTCACTACGGCCTCGTTCCCGGCAGCGGCGCAGGATCAACCACCCCGAAGGTCCGGAGATCGGCCATCTGACCGATGTTCGGCCGGCCGTGGATCGCGATGCTGCCGGGATGGCGACAGTTCCCGCGCCGTTGCGCTTCTCGATCGACCACTGGGCGGCCTTCTGGTCCCATCCGCATCCGGATCTCGCGGTCCGCATGGTGACACCCGACGTCATCGCGTACTGGCCCGGTCAAACCGAACCTGCCCGCGGCGTACGCAGCTACCGCGCCCGCGTCGCGCAGCTGCTCGAACGCGCGCCGAACCTTCGGCTCGACGTCGTCGACCACGCGTACAGCGACGACGATCTGCTATTCGTCCACTGGGTCGCGCACGGTGGCGACGAGCGGCGGACGGTCCACGGGGTCGATCGGATCCGGCTGCGGGACGGGCGGATCAAGGAGATCCGGGCCTTCTACGACCCGGCCCGATTCGCGTCGCTCGTCGACGGGAGCCTGCGATGACGCGGATCAGCCACCCAGCCGCGCCGGTATCAACCACCTGGCCGATGTTGCGACCCCGCCACTGCCGGGAGTCTCAAGCCATGCATCGACGAAGCAACCAGCCGACGACCGATGAGTTTTTCCCTCGGCGCCGGTCAGTACGGACGATCGAGCTCGCCATGTTGGCAGGAAAGGAGCAGACACATGTCTAGACGATTCGCGGTGGCCGTCTGCGGCCGTCGGATCAAATGGATCGTCGTCGTGTTCTGGGTCGCGGTCATGATTGTCGGCGGTATGGGCGCCAGCAAGCTGACCGACGTGGAAAACAACGAAGCATCCTCGTGGCTGCCGGGCGACGCCGAGTCGACCAAAGCTCTCGAAGCCAGCGAGGGGTTTTCCAACCCCGACACGATGCCGACCACCGTCGTCTACGAGCGTGACGGCGGCATCACCGAGGCCGACCGGCAACAGGTGGCCGAGGACATCGAGGCCTTCGGCGCGATGGACGGCACCAAGGCGCCAGAGCTCGCCGGCGACGAGGCCACCGACGACGACCCGACCGTGACGATCGACGGGCCGATCGGGCAACCTGAGCTGTCCGACGACGGCGAATCGCTGCGGGTCAGCGTGCCGGTCAACACCGGAGGCCCGGAGGGCTGGGAGGCGATGCCGGACGTCGTGGACCACATGCGCGACATCGCCGGTGACGGCGCCGACGGCATGGTTACGCACGTCACCGGACCGGGCGGCAACGCGGCCGACCTGGCGACGGCGTTCGAAGGCATCGACGGAACACTCCTGCTGGCGGCGGCCGCTGTCGTCGTCCTCATCCTGCTGCTGACCTACCGCAGTCCGGTGCTCTGGATCCTGCCGCTCGTCTCGGCCGGAATCGCGTTGACCAGCGCACAGGGCGTGATCTACCTGCTGGCGAAGTACGCCGACCTGACCGTCAACGCGCAGAGCACGGCCATCCTGGCGATCCTGGTGTTCGGCGCGGGAACGGACTACGCGCTGCTGCTGATCGCTCGCTACCGCGAGGAGCTGCACCGGCACGAAGACCGTCACGAGGCGATGGCCGAGGCGCTGCATCGCGCCGGGCCGGCGATCATCGCGAGCGGCGGCACGGTGGTGCTCGGGATGCTCTGCCTGCTGGTCGCCGAGATGAACTCAACCCAAGGCCTCGGCCCGGTGCTCGCGATCGGAGTCACGGTCGGACTGCTGGCGATGGTCAGCCTGCTCCCGGCCCTGCTCGTGATCGTCGGGCGGTGGATCTTCTGGCCGAAGCGACCGCACTTCGACAGCGTCGAGCCCACGACCACGACGGGCGTGTGGGCGCGCATCGGGCGGGTCATCGCCATCCGTCCGCGGGCGGTCTGGATCGGGACCGCTGTGGTGTTGGGCGCACTGGCGTTGGGGATGACCAACCTCAACGCCACCAGCCTCACCAACGCCGAGCAGTTCGGCGGCGACACTCCTGACTCGATCAAGGGTGACACCGTCCTCGCCGAGCACTTCACCAGCGACGAAGGCAGCCCGGTGCAGATCGTGACCGACGCGAAGTCGGCCGAGGCGGTCAGCCAGGCCGCGGCCGACACCGAGGGCATCGGCAGCGTCGGCGAACCGATGGTGGCCGGCGACACGGCGTACATCGAGGCGGACCTGGCCGGCAACCCGGTCAGCGACGCGGCGTACGACACCGTCGAACGGGTCCGCGACTCGGTCCACGCGGTGCCGGGCTCGGATGCCTTGGTCGGTGGCGCGTCGGCGTTCTACCTCGACACGCGGGAGGCGTCGCAGCACGACAACAAGCTGGTGATCCCGATGGTGTTGATCGTCGTGTTCCTCATCCTGGTCGCGCTGCTGCGGGCACTCGTGGCGCCGCTGATCCTGATGGCGACCGTCATCCTGTCGTTCGGAGCGGCGCTCGGCGTGAGCGCGATGCTGTTCGGCGAGGTGTTCAGCGTCGACAACTCCGACAGCGCGTTCCCCTTGTGGGTCTTTGTGTTCCTCGTGGCCTTGGGCATCGACTACAACATCTTCTTGATGACCCGGGTCCGTGAGGAGGCGGCCAAGGTCGGCAGCCGGCGCGGTGCGCTGATCGGGCTCGGCGCGACCGGCGGCGTGATCACCTCGGCCGGGCTCGTGCTGGCGGGCACGTTCGGGACGCTCGCCACGATCCCGATGACGTTCCTGATCCAGATGGGCTTCGCGGTCGCGTTCGGTGTCTTGCTCGACACGATCATCGTCCGCTCGGTGCTCGTCACCGCGCTCAACCTGGACCTCGGCCGTCGGATGTGGTGGCCCAGCCGGCTCGGGCGTCGCGAGCACGACGAGCAGTTCGAGGATCCCGACCCGTCCCAGGAAAAGGAGCTGGTGCCAGTCGGCTAGTCCGACGACCGACGAGAGAATCGGCATCGTGGTGGCTAACGGCCCCACGATGTCGATTTCACCTCGTACGAACCGTGGCACGCTGCTCGCCATGGAGATGCCGCAGGTCCGCCCGTACTCGCCAGCCGACCGTGACGACGTCCTCGCTCTGGCGCCGAGGCTGACCGAGGGCGTGGCCACCTGGCGGGATCCCGATGCGGTGCTCGACGCCGTCGTCGGCTGGGTCCGGGGTTCGATCGACGCCGCCGGCGAGCCGGATCACCTCGTGCTCGTCGCTACGGCCGATGGACGGGTCGTCGGCTTCGTCACGGCGGAGGAGCACCGCCATTGGAGCGGCGGGTCGGACGCGTACATCGGGGAGCTGGTCGTCGACCCCACGGCCGAGGGGCACGGCATCGGTCGGGCCCTGGTCGACGCGGTACACGAGTGGGCTAAGGTCCGCGACCTCGGCGCCGTCACCCTCGAGACCGGCGCCGCGAACGCCCGAGCGCGCGGTTTCTACGCCGCGATCGGCTTCGCCGAGGAGGACGTACGCCTGACGCGGCAGCTGTAACGGCGCCTAGGTCAGACGGCGCTGCATGACGAGGGCGTTCCGACCCGGGCCGTAGTACGCGTCCCGCCGGGCGATCTCGACGAAGCCGAGCCGCTCGTACAACGCGATCGCCGAGCCGTTGGTCGCCTCGACCTCGAGCAGCATCCGCTCGCATCCCCGACGTCGTGCCTCGGCGGCGACCGCCTCGACGAGCGCCGCCCCGATGCCGTGGCCCCGCCGGTCGGACGCGACGGCGACCCGATGCAGGTCGGCGATGTCGGCGACGGCGGAGAGGACCGCGAACCCCACCACCCCGACGGCCTCGACCGCCACGATGAGATGCCGCGTGTCCGGTACCCGGTCCCACTCTCCCTGCCAGGCCAGCGCGCTCCATGCGTCCGCGCCGAAGACCTCCCCGTCGAGGGCCTGAATCGCGTCGAGATCGGACGCGACGGCCGGCCGGATCGTCACGACACGCGCTTGCGCGGACCGGGCTCGCGGACGTCGGGGCGTCGCAGGTACAACGGCTCGGCGTCGAGCTCGTCGACCCGCCCCCCGACGACCAGCTCGGCCAGCACACCGGCATCGGGATCGACCGGCCCGTCGACCGCCGTCAACATGTCGCCGTAGAGCCGAGCGCCTCGGCCGACGACCGGCATCCCGTCGGGCAGTTGCGCGGCGAGTTCGGCGGGCCGGTCGACGGCCGGACCCGTCACGCGATGCCCGGCGGAGTCGTAGCGGGCCCAATAGACCTCCTTGCGCCGGGCGTCGGTGGCGACCACCAGCGGCCCGTCGATCCCCGACCGTCGGGCCTGCGCGGCGATGACGTCGAGGGTGCACACGCCGTGCAGTCGGACGCCCAGAGCGGCCGCCAGCGTGCGAGCCGTCACGACGCCCACGCGAAGCCCCGTGTAGGGCCCCGGCCCGACTCCGACGGCCACGTCGGTCAGGTCGCGGCGGTCGACCCCCGCGTCGTCGAGCACTGCCACGATGCCGGGAGCGAGCAGCTCGGCGTGACGCATCGAGCCTTCGCCGGACCGTTGCGCGACGACGGCCGAACCGTCGTGCAGCGCGACCGAGACGGACGGCGTCGCGGTGTCGAAGGCAAGCAGCAGCACGGCAGGACCCTAGATGCTCTGTGCCTGTGGGTTGGGCGACTGGGGGCTGGGCGTCTGGGGGTTGGGCGACTGGGGGGTGAGCGCCGACCGCAACGGCACGCCGAACCACCGGGCCCCGTGCGGCCGCACGGTGACGACTCGAGGGTCGACGTCGCCGGTCGCCTGCGCGGCACGGTCGAGCCGTACCTCGAGGCGCTGGTCGCTCAGCTCCTCGGCGATGCCGACGCCCCACTCGACGACAGTCACCGACTCCTCGATCGCGGCGTCGATGTCGAGGTCGTCGAGCTCGATCGCGTCACCGACCCGGTAGGCGTCGACGTGCACCAACGGCGGGCCCGAGTCGAGCGGCGGATGGACCCGCTGGATCACGAACGTCGGCGACGTGACGCTCCCACGCACACCGAGGCCGGCGCCGATGCCTTGCGTCAGCGTGGTCTTGCCGGCACCGAGATCGCCGGCCAGGACGACGAGGTCGCCCGGTCGCAGCAACGCCGACAACAGCTCGCCGAAGGCTCTCGTGTCGTCGGCCGTCACGAGCTCGCGGGACAGTGGAAGCAGCTTGCCGTAGGTGAGAAACGGCCCGTCACGATCCACCAACGCATATCCACGGCGGGTCCAAAACTCGATCGTGTCCGGCAACTCGACCCGGGCGATCAGGCTCACCGCGTCGACACCGAGCTCCTCCGCGGCCTCTTCGGCGCAGCCCACCATCGCCGAGGCGACGCCGTGTCCCTGATGGCCCGGATCGACGCTGACCCGCCGGAGCGCGAGCACGTGCCGGTCGGGCCGGTCGAACAGCATCCCGCCGACCGGCCGGCCACCGTGTCGCGCGATCAGACCGCCGTGCGCCGAAAGCGCCGCCCGTACCTCGTCCTCGGTGACGTCGGCCGCCGATGCCGGTGGATCGAGCGTCGGCCGGGCACCGAACGCCCGCCGGATCACCTGGCACAACTCGCCCGCGTCGTCCGCCGTCGCGTCGACGACCGTCAGATCGGTCACGGCGACGTCGATAGCTGATCAGAACTCATCGGTGTTGATTCTCCCAGGGACACCGTCCGTCGCCGCGAGCACCCGGCGCCGCACGACGTCGGCGAGTGGGCCGGCCTGGTCGTGCGGCAGTGTCCAAAGCCCCTCGGGGACCTTGACGGCCAGGGCCGGGCCCGGGCTCGACCGCAGCCGTCTTTGGAGCCCGAGGGACTCTTGCAGTTGCTCGGCACCGGTGAGTGTCACTTCGCTGACCGACTCCACCGCGTCGAACGGGCGGTGGGCCGCCGCCTTCCATTGCATACGCCGGCCGTCCCCGGTCGGCACCGAGACGCGCTCTTGGACGGCGATCCGTTCTCGGGCGATGAGCAGCCGGATCCCTCGGCCGCCCCGCAGTCGATAGACCAGGTCGTAGTCGGTGTCGGCCAGCTCCGGCACCGGTGGCATGACGATGGTGGTTCGAGCCGCGAGGCCGAGCAGCCATCCCAGCGGCAACAGGAGCACCCCGGCGTACGCCAACAGGTTGAACGGAGCCTCGAACGGCTCGCCGATCTGCATGGTGAAGGCGTAAAACGCCGAGAAGACGGCCGCGACGCAGCCGATCCAGCCACCGGCATCGGCCCACGCCTGCGTCCGACGCCACTGCAGCCGGGCCGCCAGGCAGCCCGCCAGCAACAATCCGGCCGGCACCAACAGCGCCGGCGCATTGAACGTCCGGTCGTCCTCCTGGTCGGCCCAGAGGACGTCGACCGCGGCCACACTCCCGAAGAAGCCCAACGGAACCCCGACGTAGAGCAGCACGAGCAGCAGCTTGGCCCGCCGGATCAGGCCCTGGACTTCGACCGGCACGACGACAGGGGTGCTCGACATCCGGCCCACTGTATGGGTCATGGCGGTGACGGGCTCAGCCCGACTCCGCCAGCACTCGGAACCGATCGAGCGCGCGGCGAAGCAGGACATGCCACAGGGGCGCGGTCAGCCGCCAGCCAAGCCCGCCGACCCGGCCGAGCGGCAGCTCGAGCGACTCCCACCACGCGACCCGCGACCGACTCGGGCCGATCGCAACAACGTCGAATCCGGCCTCACCGCGGACCAGTTGCCCGGTGTGCAGCACCTCGCAGCTGTAGGGCGGCTCCCAACGAGTGATCACCATCGGGTCGTCGAACCCGATCGGCCCGATGCCGGTCCATGCCTCGAGCCGGCCGCCGATGCCTCGACCGGAGCCGCCGACCGTGCGTACCCGCGTCAACGGGACCCACTCCCCCTGCGCCGGCCAGTCGACGAGCCGCTCCCACAGCCGCTCGGCCGGCACGTCGACCGTCGCGTCGACCCGTAACAGCGCCCTCATGTCAGGAGCTCCGCGACAACCCGGAGGTCGGCTCGCAGCGCCTGCGCGGGCGCGCCGTTTGGCCCGAACCGCAGGGCCGCGGACGGATGGTAGGTCGGCACGACCACATGCCCGTCGCGCCGATGTACCGTGCCGTGCAGCTCGCCGATTCGCACGCCGCGACCTAGTGCCCACCCCAGTGCGGTGCCGCCGAGCGTGACGACGACCTCCGGCGCGATCACGTCGACCTGCCGGTCGAGCCACGCGCGACAGGCGTCGAGCTCGGACCGTTTGGGCGTGCGATTGTCCGGCGGGCGGCACTTGACCGTGTTGCACACCGCGAGCTGTGCTCGGTCGAGCCCGACTTCGGCCAGCAGGCCGTCGAGGAGCTGCCCCGACCGGCCGATGAACGGTTGGCCGCCCTCGTCCTCGCTACGCCCGGGTGCCTCGCCGACCAGCAGCACGCGAGCTCCCGGCGGGTAGTCGCCCGGCACGACGCGCTGCCGCGACTCCGACAGCGGACACGCGGTGCAGTCGGCCATCGCGGCGGCGAGCGACGGCCAGTCGGCCAGTCCAGGAGCGATCACGGCCGGGGACGTCATGCCGATCCGACCAGCTCGAGGAGCAGCTTCGTCACTTCATCGGCGTTTTCGAGCATGACCATGTGGCCGGCGCCCTCGATGACCACCACCCGCGACTCGGGCACGAGCTCGGAGATCCGGTACGCGTGGCGCACCGGAGTCAGGGCATCGTGGCTGCCGACGATGACGAGCGTCGGGATGCCTTCGAACGCGGCGAGCGACGCGTACTCGTCGAGGCCGACGAACAGCGGCCAGAAGTCCCAGAGCACTGAGGCGTCGCTGGACGAGATCATCGCGTCGGTGAAGGCCGCGTATTCGGGTGGCACCTCGCCGCCGAAGGCGAATCGCCGGGTGAACCAAAACGTCGGGCCGCTGGTGAGTCGGCGACCGGCGCCAATCAGACGCGGAGCCCGGGCTCCCAACGCGAACACCATCGATGAGCGATCCTTGAGGAACTCGCCGGGTTTGCCGGGCAGCACACGGCCGAGATCACCGGCGCTGGTACCGATCAGGGCCAGGCCGAGCACGCGCTCGTGCA
Source organism: Nocardioidaceae bacterium (assembly GCA_035630615.1). Taxonomy (GTDB): domain Bacteria; phylum Actinomycetota; class Actinomycetes; order Propionibacteriales; family Nocardioidaceae; genus DATFRX01. Next base: position 51,344 of record DASQKI010000077.1, on the reverse strand, counting down.
TCACGTCGGCGTGCTCTTTGGCGTACTCCATGATCGACATGCCGCCCATCGAGTGCCCGATCAGCACGATCGGCCCTTCAGGAGCGACGGTCTCGATCACGCGGGCCAAGTCGTGGGCGAGCTGCACGACGGTGCATCCGGTGGCCTCGGCCCTACCGGATCGGCCGTGGCAGCGCTGGTCGTAGAAGACCATTCGATGCGTGGGTCGAAACGCGAGTCGCTGCAGGTGCCAGCAGTCAAGATTGAGCATCCAGCCGTGTACGAAGACGAGCGTCGGTCGCGAAGGATCAGCGTCGTCGGGCTCGTCGACCTCGACGTACAGCGGGACCCCGTCGTCGGCGACGACCGTGCTCGGATCGCCGCGAAGGCTGCCGAGCCGCTCCGACTCGTCGGCCGACTTCCACCTCCGCCGCGCCCGGCGACGCTGAACGCTCGCGGTGGTGACCACCCCCGCCGCGGCGGACGCGGCAGCGGCCGCACCGGCGACTCCCGCCTTCAGCAGTGGCCGTCTCATAGGTCCGCCCCGGTCCAGCGGCGAATCGCGCGACCCCGGACGCCGGTGACGATGTCGTAGGAGATGGTGCCTGCCGCGTCGGCCCAGTCCTGGGCGGTCGGCATGCCGTCGTCACCGGCGCCGAACAACTCGACGGATTCGCCCGGCCACGCCTCGCTGTCGCCCAGGTCGACCACGAACTGGTCCATGCAGACCCGGCCGGCGATCGGGTATCGCCGACCACCGACAGCCACCTCCGCCTGGTTGGACGCATGTCTCGGGATGCCGTCGGCGTAGCCCAGCGGGACCAGGCCGAGCGTGGTCTCCCGATCCGTCAGGTGGGTGTGGCCGTACGAGACGCCGCTGCCGGCCGGCACCCGCTTCACAGCCGCCAGCCGACTCCGGACGGTCATGGCGGGCCGAAGGCCGAGGTCGGCCGACGACGCGACCTGAGGCACCGGGGTCAGTCCGTACATCGCGATCCCGCAGCGAACCAGGTCGAAGTGCGAGCTGGCTCGGGTCAGCGTCGCCGGCGAGTTGGCGAGATGCCGTACCTCGGGCTCGAGCCCGGCACCCGCGGCGACGGCGAGCGCCTCGACGAACGCGTCCTCTTGGATCTTGACCGACGGGTGGTCGGGCTCGTCCGCACAGGCGAAGTGCGACCACACGCCCGTCACGACGGCCACACCCGCCGCCTGCGCGGTCGCGGCGCCCATCACGAGCGTCGACCACTGCTCCATCGTCGCGCCGTTGCGGCACAGTCCCGTGTCGGCCTTGAGCTGCAGCCGCGCCGGCTCGCCGACCCGCCGAGCCGCCGCGACAATCTCGTCGAGCTGCCAGGTCGACGACGCGGTCAGGTCGATATCGGCCTCGATCGCGGCTTCGTAGGACTCGCCAGGCACCGCCAGCCAGCACAGCAACCGCCCACGGTCACCGGTGGCCCGCAGCGCCATCGCCTCCTCCAGCACGGCGACGCCGATCCAGTCGGCGCCGGCATCGCGGGCGGCGCGGGCAACCGGCACCATCCCGTGCCCATAGCCGTCGGCTTTGACCACAGCGAGCATCGCCGCCGGTGCGGCGACCTCGCGCAGTCGACGTACGTTGTGTCGGATCGCATCGAGGTCGACGACGATCTCGCCCCGAGGCTGGTCGTTGCTCATCGGCACGATTGTTACAGGCGGAGGCCTCGCCGCGGGCGGGCGCAGGATCCGACCGCACATAGTCGGTCCGATGCTGCCGCCCGTCGCTCCCGATCGGTCAGCATCACGGGGTCGAGAACTTGTCTGGTGTAGACCACGTGTCCACCGAGTCGGCGAGCGTCTGCCGCAAACCTGTTCGCGCGCACCGCAGCACCCGCATTGTGCGTGTTCGTGACATGCTGCCCTTCGAATACGTCGGGGCTACAGAAGTCGTTTTGAAGATCGATCAGGACGACCGCGACCCGACTCCGATCAAGGTCGACGAAGGCAGCGTCCATCGATATCAAGATACGCGCTACTCCCGTCGATGCAGGTGATTGCGAAGCGGTTTTCGGTCGCGGTCGACCCACGCTGGTGGAATGAACTCCGGTCGCCCATCGACCGCCATCCGAACCGCCCAATCGTTCTTGTGAATGAGCGTGTGGTGATAGCAGCACAAAAGCACGCCGTTATCGAGGTCGGTAGGGCCGCCGTCGATCCAGTGCCGGATGTGGTGGCCGTCGCACCAGGCGATCGGTCGGTCACAGCCGGGGAACGCGCAACCGTAGCCGTCGCGCAGGCCCAATGCTCGGCGCTGCGCCGGGGTGAAGGTCCGGGCAGTCCTGCCCAGGTCCAGCGGCTGGCCATCGGTGCCGAGCAACGCCGGGATGACCTGGGCATCGCAGGCGAGCCTGCGTGCCGTCTCGGGGGACAGATCGTCGCCGGACTCCAACAGACCCGAGCCGACCGCGCTCTTCAACTGGTCGATCCCGATCGTGACCACGACATGCGGCTTCTCACCACCCCGAGTCGGCAGGTCACCGGCGCCGAGCTGGCGGCGGCACAGCTCGACGAAGGCATCGGCATAGCGCTGGCCCGGCGTCCGCGGGTCCGGGCCCTCGACGGTCGCCGGCAGGGGCTGCGCGAGTGGATCCAACGCCGCCTTGACGATCGCGGTCGACTCGGCATCTAACTGACCCCACAACCGAAATGAGCCGAACCCGTCGGAGCCCAACGCGAGATGACGCTTGCGCTTAGCCTCCCGCTCCTGCGCCAACGCGCTCGCCTCACGTGCCTCGGCGCCGTCTGGATCAACGATTTCCCACAGACGCTTGCCCAGCCGCGCCACATCTGGCGGGTCGAAGTCGCGACACCAGTCGAGCAACTGTCGCTCCGCGCGGTCGACAACGTCGGCGCCCAGGCCGACCGGGAGGGTGTCCATGACCCTGGCCGCCACGACCGCATGCTCCCGGCTGATATCACCGGCCGCCAACGCCGCCCGCGTCAACTCCAACGGTCCGTGCAGAGCTGCGGCCAGTGTCACTTCGCGTTTGGCCTCGGCCGGCGACAGCTGCAACTCGCGCCGCAACCATGCCCGCGCCGACGTCGCACCAGAACGCTCGCCGGTGCGACGCCGCGCGACCTCGGACACCAGTCGCAACACCAGCTCGTCGACTCGCGCCCGAGCCCCGTGGGTCGATCGCAGTAGGCCCTCGACCTCCTCGTCGGACAGTGACCACAACGACACCTCAGCCGCGCCGTCGAGGGCCGCGACAACAGCGCCCACTGCATCAGCGACCGGATGCTCGGGCTTTTCCCACCCCACTGCTGTCATAACCGAAACGCTAAACGACCCCACCGACAAAACCCGGCCGAAAAGCGCCGCATGAGGTTTTCAATTCAGTTTCTTCTGGCGCCTTTATCCACTGGCTTCTAACGCCATTGTTTATCCACAGTCCTAACGCTAACCCTTGCGCTAACGGCTAACCGCCATCTCACCGAGCTCCGACCAGTCATCCTGATCCAGCACCGCGTTGATGATCCGCGGCGTCTCGGCCAGATGCTGAGGCAGCTGCGCCTGGGCCGCCTTGAAATGCGGCGAGCTGACGTGCGCGACTCCGGCCGCCTCGTCCCGGAACGCCTCCACCAAGACGTACTCCTGCGGGTCGTCAACACTGCGCGACCAGTCGAACCACAAACACCCGGTCTCGCCCCGGGTCGCCTGCGTGAACTCGCCACTGATCTGCGGCCACCGGTCGGCGTGCTCGGGCAAGACGCGGAACTTGGCGGTGATGAAGATCATGCGGTCTCCTGACGCTTCGGGCTCGTCAGCCAAGGATCGCGACCCGAACCGTCGGCCGACATCGGGCGTTATCGCCGGCAGATAACCGCCAGATCGGACTCGGTGAGCACGTACGTCAATCGCCCAAGCCGACCAATCCGGCCGCTCGGCGGCTCCGAATCTCGGGCGACATCACCGTTCATGGTTTGGAGCATGATATGAGGTCTCACCGACACCGTCGTGTGATCGCTGCAATTCTCGGGTCTCTGGCGCTGGTCGTGCCGATGGCCTGCGGCAGCGACGACGACTCGACTGACACGACCAGCTCGGGCACGGACCAGTCCGAGTCGACGTCACCCGAACATTCGTCCGATTCGTCACACTCATCGGGCGAGGATCCGTACGCCGTCACCCGCGAGGCGGCCAGCCACATGCCGATGACGGCCGACGCGCTGGCGAGCGGCTTCGACACCGCCTTGAAGCTCCCGGGAACCGCAGACTCCGACGCGGCGGCCCTACGGGCCAGCCTGACGTACCTGCTGACCGAGCACGTCTACCTCGCCGGCATCGCCGTCGACACCGCGTACGTCGCCGGCGCCGACTCGGCCGAGTTCAAGCTCGCCGCGGCGGCGCTCGACGAAAACTCGGTCGCTCTGGCCGACGCGGTCGGCTCGATCGCCGGCGACGCCAAGCGCAAGGTCTTCCTGCAGGCCTGGCGCAGTCACATCAACGACTTCGTGTCGTACGCCGTGGCCGCCAAGGAAGGCGACAACGCCGGTAAGCAGGAGGCGCTGAAGAACCTCGCCGGCTACCAGAAGGTCGCGGGGAAGTTCTTCGAGGAGATCACCGGCGGCGCGCTTCCGGCCTCGGCCGTCGAGGCGTCGCTCTCCGAGCACGTCAAGACCCTGGCGGCGGCGATCGACGCCTTCGCCTCGGGTGACGGCACCGGGTTCGACAAGCTCAAGGCAGCCGCCGATCACATGCCCATGACCGCGATGGCACTGGCCGACGGCATCGATCAGGCGACCGACACGGCCGGCAACCCGAACGACCAGGCATCCGAGGTGCGCGCGCTGCTCAACGCCAAGCTCACCGAGCACGTCTACCTCGCGGGCATCGCCGTCTTCACCGCGTACGTCGACGGCGCCGACAGCGAGTCCTTCGCGGCCGCCGCAGCGACCCTCGACGACAACTCCGTCGAGATCGCCGACGCGGTCGGCAGCCTGACCGACCAGGCCACCCGCGACTCGTTCCTGCAGTCGTGGCGCACCCACATCGACAACTTCGTCTCGTACGCGGTGGGCGTCGCAGAAGACGACCAGGCCGCACAGGACGAGGCGCAGGAGGCGCTGCAGGGCTATGCGGAGGCGCAGGGCCGGACGCTGAGCAAGCTCACCGGGGGCGCCTTGCCCGCCGCCCCGGTTCAGATGGAGTTCGAAATGCACATCGCGTCGTTGACCGCAGCCATCGACGCACTGGCCGCCGCTCTCTTACGGTGAACTATGGCCGGTGAGGCATCGCGTCGGTTGCGCAGCGTCCCAGACGCTGCGCAACCGACCGCGGACCAACTGCTGCGGGCCGCGGCACGCGGCGACGAGCCCGCGTTCGCCGAGCTCTACGACCTGATGGCACCGGCGGTCTTCGGGCTCTCGCGCCGAGTCGTCCGCGACCCGGCACGAGCCGAGGAGATCACGCAGGACGTGTTTGTGTCGGTGTGGCGCTTCGCGACCCGCTTCGACCCGGACAAGGGGTCGGCACGCACCTGGATCCTTACCCTGACACACCGCCGGGCAGTCGACGTCGTACGCGCCGACGCAGCGTCCAGTCGTCGGGAGCAACGGGCGGCGAAGTACGACACGCCGTTCGACAGCGTCCTCGAAGAAACGGCGACGCGGCTGCAGGGCGAAGACGTCCGCGAGTGCCTCGAGACACTGACCGACCTGCAACGCGAGTCAGTGCTGCTGGCGTACTACGGCGGCTACAGCTACCCGGAGGTGTCAACCCTGCTCGACGTGAAGCTGCCGACCGTCAAGACGCGGATGAGAGACAGCCTGATTCGGCTGCGGGACTGTCTAGGAGCGTGGCGATGAACATCGACGTGCATACCCTGGCCGGCGCCTTCGCGCTCGACGCGTTGCCGTCGGACGAGGCCGCGGAGTTTCAGCGACACCTGGCCGAGTGCACCGCGTGCCAGGTCGAAGTCGCGGAGCTGCAGACCACGGCCACCCACCTCGGCCTCGCGGTTGCCGAGCAGCCGCCGCCACGGGTCCGTGAAGCGGTGCTGCAGGCGGTCCACCAGACCCGACAGGTGCCACCGCCCGCCCAGCCGACCCATAGGCGCCGCCGGCCCCCGCGGGCCTGGCTTGCAGCCGCGGCGGCCGCCGTGGTGGTTGGGGCCGGGGCTGTCGGTCTCACCGACCTCGTACGCGACGACGCGGCTCCGCGGGATCCGATCGCGTCGGTCGTCGCGGCACCGGACGCCGAGTCGACGGCGGCTCGCCTCCGAGGCGGGGGGCGACTGACCGTCGTGTCGTCGGAGCAGCTCGGCCAGGCGGTCGTTCTCAGCGAGCGCCTGCCGCCCGCGGGGGCCGGCCGGGTCTACCAACTCTGGCTGGTCGACTCCGACGGACAGCCGCGCTCGGCTGACGTTCTGATCGGCTCGTCCGGCGCCGCCGATGTCGTCAGCGGCGTCGAGCCCGGCGACCAGGTCGCCATCACCCGTGAGCCTGAAGGCGGATCCGAGCAGCCGACGATGAAGCCGCTGGCCGTGACCAAGGCGCTGTGACGCCTGCCGCGGCGAGCCCACCCTGACGAATGTCATGGCCGGCTCGTGACGAGCAACCCAGGGGCCGAGCCCGATCGACGGCCATCGTGGCGGCATGACAGAGTCCAAAACCATCACCTCGGCCCCACCGACCCATGCGCTGTCGGTGCGTGGCCTGCGCAAGCGGTACGGCGACGTCCGCGCCGTCGACGGCATCGATCTCGACATCCGTACCGGTGAAGTCGTCGCACTCCTCGGGCCCAACGGAGCCGGCAAGTCGACCATGATCGAGATGCTGCTGGGCCTGGTCCGACCGGACGGCGGCGACGTCCGGGTTTTCGACGGCAGCCCTGCTGACGCCATCACCACCGGCCGGCTCGGCGCCATGCTGCAGTCGGGTGGCATCGTCGACGACGGCAAGGTCGGCGAGTTGATCGGACTCGTGGCCGGCCTGCATCGCGACGCGATGTCGGTCGCTGAGGCGCTCGAGACGGCCGGGATCGCCGGGCTCGCGGATCGGATCTTTGCCAACCTGTCTGGCGGCCAACAGCAACGCGTCCGGTTCGCGCTCGCGATCGTCGGGCGCCCCGAGCTGCTGCTGCTCGACGAGCCGACCACCGGCATGGACGTCGAGTCTCGCGCGGCGTTTTGGCGGTCGATGCATCAGCAGACGGCCCGCGGGCGCACCGTACTGTTCGCGACCCACTACATCGACGAGGCGGACGCCTATGCCGATCGGGTGGTCATGATGCGTCACGGCAAGATCGTCGCCGACGGTACGGCGGCCCAGATCAAGGCGACCGTCGTCGGCCGCACGATCCGAGCTCGACTCGCCGATCCCGATCCGGCCGCGCTGGCGTCGCTACCGGGCGTGCGGGACGTCGAGATCCGCGGCGACACCGTAGTGATGCACTGCGACGACTCCGACGTGACGCTGCGCGAACTCCTCGTCGCGACCGACGCCCATGACATCGAGGTGACCTCGGCCGCCCTCGAGCAGGCGGTGCTCGCCCTCGCCGACGACCATCAACCCACCGAGACGACGACGGAGGCCAGCTCATGAGCCTGCGGTATCTGCACTTCGACCTGATGCGCGCACTGCGGAACACGCGCGTCATGATCTTCACCCTCGTGACTCCGCTCCTGCTGTTCGCGATCTTCGGCTCCGGCCAGGGCGACCAGACGATCGGAGGCATCTCCGCCGCGGCGTACGTCATGGTCTCGATGGCCATGTTCGGCTCGATGTCGGGCGCGTTGAGCTCCGGCGGCACGATCGCCTTCGAACGCGGGACGGGTTGGAACCGTACGCTCCGGCTCACTCCGCTGCGTTCGTCGACGTACGTCGCGAGCAAGGTGGTGTTGTCACTGCTGCTCGCCGTCCCGCCGCTGGTGCTGGTCTTCGCCGCCGGTGTCGTGCTCGACGACGTGCGGTTGTCGGCGGCGCAGTGGTTCCAGGTCGCGGCGACGGCATGGCTGGGCGCACTGCCGTTCGCCGCGCTCGGCATCGTGATCGGGTACGTCGCGACGCCCGACTCTGTCCAGCCGATCAGTGCACTGACGACGATCCTGGTCGCCGCCTTCGGCGGGCTGTGGATCCCGGTCGAGCAGATGCCCGGCTGGATGCACAGCATCGCGGAGCTCACGCCGGCGTACTGGACCGGGCTCACGTCGCGCAGCGCCCTCACGACCACCGGTCTGGACACCCATGCGTTGTGGGTCGTTCTGCTGTGGACGGCCGGGCTCGCCGCCATCGGGCTCCGGCTGTTTCGGGCCGAGGCGGCGCGGGCCTGAGCCGGCGAGGCCGCACTACGGTGAGCGATGTGACCAGCCAAGCCGGCCAGCCCATCCCGGCGGGACCGCCGCTCGAACGCGTCGAGGGCGGCCGCTGGGGCTGGGTACTGGCCGGAGTCTGGCTGGTCTACCTCCTAGACCCGCTCCGGACCGCCTGGCAGGCCGATTCGGCATGGGAGCGGATACTCGGCGTCGGCGCGCTGCTTGCGTTCAGCGCGACGTTCCTGGTCGCGGCGTCGTTCGCCCGCACCGTCCGTCGCGGCCACGGACACATCCCGATGTGGCGGCGATGGGCCCTGCTGGCGGTCCTGCTGGTGCTGGGTGCGCTCGCGCTGCCCGCGATCGGCGAGCTGGCCCTCGGCACGCTGGTCTACATCGTCGCGATGGCGATGATGCTGCTGCCGACGGTGCCCGCCATCGTGGTCAGCGGGATCCTGCTCGTGGGCGCGGAGACCGCGATTCGCACGGTGGACGGCTGGCACCACGACAACAGCGTCGGTCTCGCGATCATCCTCGCCGGGCTGGCCGCGTTCGGGATCCAGCGAGCCCTTCAGCGCGGTATCGCCCTCGATGCGGCGCGGGCCGACATCGCCACGCTCGCGGTCGAGCAGGAGCGCACCCGTTTCGCCCGCGACCTGCACGACATCCTCGGACACTCGCTGACGGTGATCACGGTGAAGGCCGAACTGGCCCGCCGCGTGGTCGCCGCGGACCCGGATCGGACGACCAGCGAGCTGTCCGACATCGAAGGGCTCGCCCGATCCGCACTGGCCGACGTACGCTCGGCCGTCGCGGGCTATCGCGAGATCAGCCTCGCCGGCGAACTCGTCGCGGCGGCAACGGCGCTGCGCGCGGCAGGCATCGAGGCCGAGCTGCCGACGGCGGTCGATCAGGTGCCCGAGGAACACCGCGAGCTGTTCGCGTGGGTGATCCGGGAAGGGGTGACCAACGTCGTGCGACACGCGCGGGCCAGCCGATGCACGATCAGGCTGGGACCAAGCGAGGTCGAGGTGGTCGATGACGGACGCGGCGCCGCCATCTCGGACGACGCCCCGGCCGGATCGTCGAACCACGTCGGCCACGGCCTGACCGGACTCCGCGAACGAGCCGCCACCGCCGGAGCCATGATGCGCGTCGAGGTACCACCAGGTGGCGGATACCGCCTGGCCGTACGAGTCGACGGGACTCCGCCGTGAGTCCCCCGATCCGGCTGCTGCTGGCCGACGACCAGGCGATGGTGCGAGGGGCACTGGCCGCACTGCTCGGACTGGAGCCCGATCTTGAGGTCGTGGCCGAGGTCGGCCGCGGCGACGAGGTGGTCGACGCGGCCAAGCGAAGCGACGCCCAGGTCGCCCTGATCGACGTCGAGATGCCAGGCATGGACGGGATCGCGGCGACCGCAGCGCTGCGGTCGGCCCGGCCGGACTGCCGGGTGCTGGTCGTCACCACCTTCGGCCGCCCCGGCTATCTGCGTCGCGCGATGGACGCCGGGGCCTCCGGCTTCGTCGTCAAGGACACCCCGGCGACGCAGCTCGCGGACGCCGTTCGGCGGGTGCACGCCGGACTGCGGGTCGTCGACCCGAGCCTCGCCGCCGAGACGCTGGCCACCGGCAACAGTCCGCTGACGACCCGAGAGGCCGACGTGCTGCGGGCCGCGGGCGACGGCGGCACGGTCGCCGACATCGCCCGCTCCCTGCACCTGTCCGAGGGGACGGTGCGTAACCACCTGTCCGCCGCCATCGGAAAGACCGGTTCGCGAACCCGGGCCGAGGCGGTCCGGATCGCGACCGAGAACGGATGGCTGCTGCCACGCTGAGGTGGCTCAGCCGACCCCGGCCTCGGCGTCCGACGTCAACTCGACGCCCTCGGCGAACTCGACCAACTGCTCGTTGCTCCAGTGCAGCGCACTCCGCCAGGCCTGGACCTGGACGTAGCGGCCGTCCGGGTCGGCATAGGTCAACAGGTCTGCCGCGTCGGTATGGGTGACCGCACCGGGCTGGCCGTCGACCGTCACTGGGTCGCCGTTCTCGGGGAGCTGTTGCGGAACGCTCGACGAGAGCAAGAAGACGACCAGCTTGCCGTCGAAGGCATCGGGATGAGACGTGTCTCCGTTCGGTGCGATCGTCAGGCTGAACTGTGGATGCTCCGGATCCTGGATGTACCAGCCGTCCGGCACCTGGTCGACGATGAAGCCGTTCGGCTGCTCGCCGGTGTAGGCCACCAGGCGCACGCCCGGCTCTGTCTGCGGACCCGGACCGGCCGCCGTGTCTGGCCGAGACGTATCGGGCCGGGCGGCCGGCGCCTCGCCGGAGCCGGAGCGGTCGGAGCCGCCGACGACGATCGCGGTGGCCACGATCGCGGCCGCCGCCAGCGTGCTCCCGGCCGACGTCCAGACCGCCCGCCGCCGACGACGACGCAGCAGCGCCGACTGCCCCCGGCGCACGTCGGCGTCGACGAGGTCCGACTCCGGTGTGGTCTCGACCGACCGGGCCGCCTGGTCCAGCACCTGCTCGATTTCATTCATGGCTTTGTCCCTTCATGACGGTGGCGTTGCCGTTCAGCGTGGTCCGCAGGTGAGCCAGCCCGCGGGCGGTCTGGCTCTTGACGGTGCCCTCGCTGCAGCCCAGGGCATCGGCGGCTTCGGCCACACTCACGTCATGCACGTGTCGGAGGACGACGGCGGCCCGCATCCGCGGTGGGAGCTCCGCCAGCGCCTCGAAGACCGCGGCATCGGTGTCGTCGGGTTCGACGGCGTCGGCGACCACATCGGGGACCTCGGCGTGGGTCTGCTCCCGGCGTACATGCGGTCGACGTCGGTCGTCGAGGTGGGCATTGACCACCATCTTGCGGGCGTACGCATCTCGCGTGTCGTCCCGGATCCGGGGCCAGGACAGGTACATCCGCAACAGGACGGTCTGGACCAGGTCCTCGGCCCGATGCCGGTTGCCGGACGACAGCAGCGTCGCGGTCCGCAACAGGCTTCCCCTGCTGCGTGTCACGTACGCCCGGAACTGTTCATCTCGGCTCGTCCGGTCGAGTCGCCTCATGTCCTTAGTACGTCTGGCGCGACTCGCGAGGTTGCACGCGGACCGTCGGTACCGGCTGTGACAATGGGTTGGTGTCCGGCCCGCTTCTCGTCGCCGCGGCTGCGATCGTCGAGGCTGGGCGACTCCTCGTGGTGAGCAAGCGGGCCGCGCCCGACGTGTTCTACCTCCCCGGCGGCAAGCCGGAGCCCGGCGAGGACGACACAACGGCAGTACGCCGCGAGCTGGCCGAGGAGCTGGCAGTGACGCCGTCGTCCCTCGAACCGTTCACCGTCGTCGACGAGATCGCCGCGCTCGAGGACGTGCCGATGCGCATGACGGTGTTTTTGGCGGAGCTGGATCGGCCGCCACGCGCCGCGGCCGAGATCGCGCGGGTGGCGTGGACGACCGGTGCCGATCGGCTGTCTCCGTCACTCGCTCCGGCGGTCGCCCGTCATGTCGTCCCGCGCCTCGTCGAGCTCGACCTGCTGCCGAGAAGGCTCGCCCCACTCGACGACTAGGCGCTCGGCCGCTTCGATGTCGTCGCGCAACGGCCGGTCGGCCAGATCGGCCGGCAGTACGGTGACGGCGTCGGCCAGGTGCGACGCGATGCCGGCAGGTCGCAGATCGCGCGGCGTGACGTCAGCCAGGCCGACTGCCCGGCAAGCGGCGACCAGCTCACAGGCCAGCACAGTCCGCAACCGCGATTGCAGTCGCATTGTCTGCTCGACCGCCTGGGGCGCGAAGCTGGCGTGGTTCTCCACCCCGTGCGACAGGCTGACCGAGCCGAGTGTGGCCGGCTGCGCGTCGCCCCGAAGCGAGGCCAATGCGTCCTGCGCTACGTACTCCAGCATCAGCGCTCCCGAGCTGCCGGCCGGCCCGTCGGCGAGGAAGCCCCTCAGCCCGGTCAGCTCGGGGTCCATGAGGTTCGTCAGCCGAGCCGCCGAGAGGGTGGCGACGCCGTACAACGTCAGCCGCAACGCATCCAGCCGCAGCGCGATCGGCATGGCATGCCAGTTGCCGTTGTGCAGGATCGCGTCGTCGGCGACCAGCGGACTCTCGGCGGCGGCGTTGAGGTCGACCTCGGTCGCCCGGTCGAGCTCGTCCAGCGCCTCGTACGCCGGTCCGACGACCTGGGCGAACGCGCGCAGGCCGAACGAATCCTGGACATGGGCCGCGGCGACCGGCGAACCGTCGAGCAGCGCCCGCATCCGGGCCGCCACCCGCGACTGTCCGCGGTGCGGCCGAGCCGAGTGCACGCGGGTGTCGAACGGCTCCGAGCTGCCGCGCAGCGCTGTCAGCGTCAAGGCGGCGACGACGGGTACGACGTCGAGCAGCGCCCTCGTGTCCGTCACGGCCACGCAGCACTCAGCCAGCGTCAAGGCGTTGCTCGACAGGAGCGCCAGTGCGTCTGGCCCCTCCAATGCGTCACCGAGCGCCAGACCTAGCTCCGCCAGCGCCCCGATATCGCCGATGCCGAGAGCAGCACCGCGATGCAACGCGGGCAGGTCGCCGCGATTGAGTCGGTCCACCAGCGCGACCGCCACGGCCGACGACACCCCCGACCCGCCACGGGCGAGCTGATTGACCCGGATCAGCACAGCCGCCCGGACCACGTCGTCGGGGTACGGTGTCGCACCCGTCGTCGCATGCGAGGCCGCCAGCCGTACGCCGTGACCGGGGTCCGAGCTGACGACGTCGCGATTGGCGCCGACCCCAGTGCTCCGGCCGTATACCGCCTGGCGCCGCGCCGCCGACTCGACCCGCGCGTGGGCCCGATCCATCGCGGCGACCGCGGCCGGATCGAGTGTGACGGCCTGGGCCTCACGCCGGGCGAGTGCGACGACCTCGCCAGGCGTGAGTCCCCGGCCGCTGATGACATGCGCCGCCATCCCGCCAGTGTGACGGGATGGCGGCGGTCGCGTCGCTAGTCGGTGCAGGGCTGCGGTGTATCGGAGCCCGGCGGTTGGGGCCCGAAGACGCAGTCGGCCCTGTCCCACGGCGCCGCAAACGACTCACCACCCGCTTCGACCTGGATCTTCGCGTCGTCGGGGAAGTCCGTGTCGGCCTGGTAGCGCACCATCCAGAAGCCGTCGCTGACCGTGGCATCCTCGACATGGCCGTCGGGGAAGGTGAAGCGTACGGCGTCGACGCCCGCCGGCACTGGCCCGGCTCCCCAGACGTACCTCGTCGGGTTCTCCTCGGAGCCGGTGTTGGCGCTCGAGAGGGCGTAGGTCCAGCGGTCGTTGGAGCGGGGCAGTGTCGTGCCGTCGTAGAGGTTCGCCTCGAGCCCTTGGTCGGCACCGACTGTGGAGTCGCAGGCCCACCACCACCGGGCTTCCTGGTCGACCAGAATCTGGACTACCCCGTCTGGCGTACGCAGGCTGGGTCCGGTCTCGAGCGGCCACTGCTCGAAATCCGGATCGTCGGGTTCCTCTTGTGGCGTCAGGTAGGAAGCGTCGAGCAAACCGTGGCACCACGCGACCGGGTCTGCCGGCACCGTGCCGCCGTCGGTCGACGGCCCGGCGAAGAAGGTGCCGTCGGGCGCGGGCCGCGCCGCCTCGTCGCCCGGCCCGCCGGGCCAGGTCGAGAAGCCCACCAGCGTGACGGCGGCGATCCCGGCGACGGCACCTCCTGCGAGCAATGGTGCACGGAAGGGGTGGGTCGGCCGAGAGCCCGGCGCGACGTGATGTGCGAGGGCCCGTCGGATCCGGTGGTGTCGATGCACCGGCAGGTCACGATCCGGCGGAGGGGTGAACTGGTTCATGATTCCTCGGTCTCCTCGAGGCCGGACAGGGTGCCGACCAGACGGTTCCGGGCCCGGGACAACCGGGACCGGACGGTGCCGATGGGGATGTCGAGCGCCACAGCCGCCGACGCATAGTCCAGGCCGGCCCACAAAACGAGCTCGACGACCTCGCGTTCGCCACGCGGCAGTTGCCGGATCGCGACCCGGACCTCCGCCATACGCCGCTGGTCGTCGACCCGCGATGCGACGTCGGCCGCATGGTCCGGTGCGGCGACATCCGCGTTGAGCTGGCTCAGCAGCCGTCGGTAGCGCCAGTGCGACCGACGCTGGTTGCGACAGACGTTGGTCGCGATGCCATACAGCCACGGCAGCACCGAGCCGTCCACCATGCGAGCCCGACCGCGGAGTCGCCAGGCCTCGAGGAACGTCACCGACATGAGATCCTCGGCCGCCTCCCAAGACGCGACGCGCCGGAAGCAGTGGTTGTAGATCGCCTTCGCGTGGCGATCGAACACCACCCCGAACGCCGCGCCGCTGCCGTGCTCCACCTCGGCCCACAGCCGCTCGTCGGACTGGGGACCAGTGTCCACCGTTGCCACGCCCTCCATCGTCTCCATGCCCTGTTGTGTCCGCAGGGCCGGATCGAGTTCGCGCCGGCGACGCATTCCTCGCCGCGGCCCGGTCATTCCGCGTGCAGCAGCTCCCGGATCACCGACGGGACGGCGTCGGCGACCGCGGAGGCGACGACCGGCCCACCTCCCCCGGCATACGTCGCCGCCGCCCCGTGCAGCCAGGCGCCGACCGCGGCGGCGTCGTGGGCCGAGAGCCCGGCGGCAGCGAGGGCGCCGATCAGCCCGGCCAGCACGTCGCCCGCCCCCGCGGTTGCGAGCCAGGGCACGCCGGTCGGGTTGGCGGCGACCGGCCGACCCGGCGTCGCGACGAGGGTCCGCCAGCCCTTGAGCACGATGGTGGCATCCCATCGGTCCGCGGCGGCACGTACGAAGTGCAGCGGCCGCGACTCGACCTCGGCACGGTCGGCACCCAACATCGTCGCGAGCTCGCCGGCGTGTGGGGTCAGCACCGCTGGCACCTCGAACCGGGCCGGCAAGGCCGCGAGCCCGTCGGCGTCGACGACCACCGGAACCCCGTCGGCGAGCGCCCGCCGCAACGCGTCGGCAGCGGACTCGCCGCCGCCGGAGCCGATCACCCACGCCTGGACCCGACCGGGTCCCACGACTGCTTCGGGATTCTGGCGCCGCACGAGGCCCGCGACGGCGTCGGGTCCGACGTAGCGCACCATCCCGGCCAGGCCGCTGGACGCACCCGCCACGGCCAGCAGGCCGGCCCCGGTGTAGTCGGCCGAACCGGCCGCGACGCCGACGACGCCCCGGGTGTATTTGTGATCGGCTGCCTCGGGTGCCGGAAGCAGCTCGGCCACGTCGTCGGCCTGCAAGGCGGTGAGGTCCGGCTCGCCGAGCCACGGGTCCAACCCGATTTCGACGAGGTCGACGACTCCGGCGGCCGCCGCACCCGGTGCGGCCAGCAACCCGATCTTGTGGGTGCCGAACGTGACCGTCACGTCGGCGGTGACATGAGGCTCCGGCGTCTCGCCGGTGTCGACGTCGATCCCGCTCGGCACGTCGACCGCGACCACCGGCACGCCGAGCCGCTCGACCCGCTCGACATGAGGGGTCGCGGTCGGCCGAAGGCCCGGCCGGCCGCCGATCCCGACGATCCCGTCCAGCACCAGCTCGGTCGCCGTCGGCACCTCGTCGACGACGCGGCCGCCGGCCCGACGCACGGCGGCCAGCCCGCCCGGGTGGGCCTTGTCGGGCGCGAGCAGCACCACGTCGACTCGGGCCCCGCGCCGCGACAGACTCGCTCCGGCATAGAGCGTGTCACCGCCGTTGTCGCCAGCGCCGACAAGCAGCGTGACGCGGCGGCCGTAGACCGTGTCGAGCAGGTCGGCACATCGAGCGGCGAGGCCGGCCGCGGCTCGCTGCATGGGTACGCCCTCGGGGAGCGTCGCCATCAGCGCCTGCTCGGCCCGGCGTACCTCCGGCACGGCGTGCGCCGATCGCATTCTCGGATGATAGCCCGCTGGGCGCCTACCCGAGACCGAGAAGGCCGGTGCCGGGCTCGGGGACCACGATCTCGCCTCGGTCATTGATGCCCCAGGCGACGTTGCCCGCGCGGCACGGGGCATCGATCGTCGTGGTGCGCCCTCGATACAGCACGAAGCCGCGCTGCCGACCCCGGGCGTCGGCGTACTCACCGGAGATCTGGCCGCGGTCGTTGATCCCGAGGGCCGCCGTCTGGGTGGCACCGGGGACGTCGAACCGGATCAGCTTTCCCTCACGCCAGAGAAATCCGTGCACCGAGCCGAGCGGGAACGTGCCGTCCGGATTCTGCTCCGCTCCGGCGTCGACGTAGCCGCCGACCACCTGGCCTCGGTTGTTGATCCCGGTGGCGATCGTGATCCCGGCGCCCGGGACGTCGATCGTGGTGACCTTGTCCTGTGGTCCGCGGACGAAGCCGTGCCCCGAGTTGGCGACGTAGTCGTACGCCCCTACCACCTGGCCACGGTCGTTGATGTCGAACAGCCCGGTGTTTCCTTGGACATCGATGGTGACGATCTCGCCGGCGCGGTCACGCTGGAAGCCGTGCAGCGTGCCGTCGGCCTTCTGGTAGAAACCCACGACCTCGCCGCTGTTGTTCAGCCCGGCCGGGTATTCGATGGCGGCGTCTCGAACGTCGAACCGCTCCACCACCTGCTCGGAGCGTACGAAACCGTGGCTCATGCCGTCGGCACCGAAGTACGAGCCTGCGATCTGCCCACGGTCGTTGTTGGCGATGTGCGCCGTCGCCGCTGCGCGTCGAACCGGCTCCAGCGGCGCGAAGAGGCCGTGTTGGAAGACGAATCCCGGCGCCGACCGGGCTGGGGGCTGAACCGTCGTGCCCACGGGCGGCTCGCCCGCGACGCTTCCCGCTGGGCTCACCACCGTTGACATGGCACCTGCGACGGCCAGCACTGCAAGGCGGCGCAACGTCGGCATTGCAACGCTCATGACGGCAAACCTCTCCGTGTGCTTGTCGATTTGTCCGTCATTCGTGACCGACCGACGCACAAATTGGTCGCGAGCGTCAGCCCTCGAGCACGACGACCGCCGAGGCGATGTCACCGTCGTGCGAGATCGACAGATGGGCGCTGGTCGCGCCGAGGCGGTCGGCCAGCGCCGCGACGCCTCCGGTCATCGTCAGCAGCGGCTTGCCGTCGGGGTCGTTGCGGATCTCGGCGTCGAGCCACGACAGTCCGGTCGGGGCGCCCAGCGCCTTCGCCAGGGCCTCCTTCGCCGCGAAGCGTCCGGCCAGCGAGCCGATCGGGAGCTCGCGCTCGGCGTCGGTGAACACCCGCTGCCGCAGGGCCGGCGTCCGATCCAGAGTCTCGCCGAACCGCACCACGTCGACGACGTCGATCCCGACCCCGACGATCATCGTGTCACTCACTCCACCGTGACCGACTTGGCCAGGTTGCGGGGCTGATCGACGTCGTGGCCGAGCTTGGTGGCCAGCGCGCAGGCGAAGATCTGGAGTGGGACCGTCGACACGAGGGGCTGCAGCAGGGTCGACACCTTGGGCAGCCGGATCACGTGCGAGGCATAGGCCGTCACGTCGTCGTCGCCGTCCTCGACCAGGACGATGGTGCGTGCCCCGCGCGATCGGATCTCCTGAATGTTGCTGACGACCTTGTCGTGAAGCATGTCGCGTCCGCGCGGCGGCACGACCACGAACACCGGGACGCCATCGTCGATCAGGGCGATCGGCCCGTGCTTCAGCTCGCCGGCGGCGAACCCCTCGGCATGCAGGTAGGCCAACTCCTTCAGCTTCAGCGCCCCTTCGAGCGCGACCGGATAACCGACGTGGCGACCGAGGAAGAGGAACGATTTTGCGCCGATCAGCTCGTCGGCGAGCGCCCGTACGTCGTCTGCTTCGGCGAGCAGCCGGCTGATCCCGTCCGGGACCGCGTCGAGCGCGCCCATGATGGCGTTGATCTCGTCGCCGTACTTCGTGCCCCGCACCTGCGCGAGGTAGAGCCCGAGCAGGTAGCAGGCGACGATCTGCGCGAGGAACGTCTTCGTGGCGGCGACACCGACCTCCGGCCCAGCGTGGGTGTAGATGACGGCATCCGACTCACGCGGGATCGTCGAGCCGTTGGTGTTGCAGATCGCGAGGACGCTGGCTCGCTGCTGCCGGGCGTGCCGGATCGCCATCAGCGTGTCCATCGTCTCGCCGGACTGGCTGATCGCGACGACCAGCGTCGACCGGCCCACGACGGGGTCGCGATAGCGGAACTCGCTGGCCAGCTCGACCTCGCACGGCAGCCGGGTCCAGTGCTCGATCGCGTATTTCGCCACCAGACCGGCGTAGAACGCGGTGCCGCACGCGATGATGATGACCTTGTCGATCTGCCGCAGCTCGTCGTCGGACAGCCGCATCTCGTCGAGCTGCAACGACCCGTCACTGGCGTGCCGGCCGAGCAGGGTGTTGGCGACCGCCTCAGGCTGCTCGTCGATCTCCTTGAGCATGAACCACTCGTAGCCACCCTTCTCGGCGGCGGCGGCGTCCCAGTCGACGTGGTATTCACGGGTGGGCGCGGGGTTGCCGTCGAAGTCAGTGACCGTGATCTCGTCGGCGGTCAGCACGACGACCTGGTCCTGGCCGAGCTCGACCGCGTCCCGGGTGTGCTCGATGAACGCGGTGACGTCGGAGGCGACGAAGTTTTCGCC
This sequence comes from Nocardioidaceae bacterium, assembly GCA_035630615.1. Lineage (GTDB taxonomy): Bacteria > Actinomycetota > Actinomycetes > Propionibacteriales > Nocardioidaceae > DATFRX01. The sequence continues at coordinate 32,497 of DASQKI010000077.1, read as the reverse complement.
CTCGCCCCGGCCCACCACGAGCGGCGAGTTGCGGCGCGCCGCCGCGACCATGTCGGGCTGCTCGGCGTCGAGCGCCACCAGGGTGAACGCGCCCTCCAACAGGTGGCATACCGCCCGCAGCGCGTCGCCGAGGTCATCGCCGTCGGCGAGCCGCTCCTCGAGAAGGTGCGCGACCGCCTCGGTGTCGGTCTCAGAGACCAGCTCGTGCCCCCTGGCCTCGAGCCCAGACCGCAGGGCGGCGAAGTTTTCGATGATGCCGTTGTGGATCACCGCGACCCGACCGTGGCAGTCGGCATGCGGGTGCGCGTTGCGATCGGTCGGCGGGCCGTGCGTGGCCCAGCGCGTGTGACCCATGCCGGTCGTCGCCCGCGGCAGCGGCTCTTCCGACAGCGCCTTGTCGAGGTTGGCCAGCTTGCCGGCGCGCTTGGCGACCCGGACCGCTCCCGACTCGATCAGCGCGATGCCGCCCGAGTCGTAGCCCCGGTACTCCAGGCGTCGCAGCCCATCGATGACGATCCCTTGAGCCGACTTGGCGCCGACGTACCCGACGATTCCACACACGTGCGCCAGCCTACCGACGCGCTCCGGAGACCCACGGAGGTCGGTCCGACCAGGTCGCGGCGATCTGGGCCCGCAACAATGGTCGACATGTCGGAGTCTCCGTACGTCGAGCTGGATCGGGCCACCTGGGCGGCGCTGGCCGAGCATGAGCACCAGCCGCTGACCCCGACGGAGGTGGCGCGAGTACGCAGCCTCGGTGACGAGCTCGACGTCGACGAGGTACGGCACGTCTACCTGCCGCTGTCGGAGCTGCTCAGCCTCTACGTACGCCACACCGGCGCGTTGTACCGGGCCACCGAGTCGTTCCTGCAACAGCCGCAGGAGGAGCGCACCCCGTTCGTCATCGGCATCGCGGGCTCCGTCGCGGTCGGCAAGTCGACCACCGCGCGGCTGCTCAAGGAGCTGCTGTCGCGCTGGCCGCCGCATCCGCGGGTCGAGCTCGTCACGACCGACGGCTTCCTGCTGCCCAACGCCGAGCTGGAGGCGCGTGGCCTGCTGCAGCGCAAGGGCTTCCCCGAGTCCTACGACCGCAAGGCGCTGCTCAGGTTCATCGTCGACCTGAAGTCCGGTGCCGCGGAGGTCAAGGCGCCGATCTACTCCCACCTTCGCTACGACATCACCGACGACCATGTCGTCTTGCGGCGGCCCGACATCGTGCTGTTCGAGGGGCTCAACGTCCTGCAGCCGGCGAGGCCCCGATCGGACGGTCGACAGGGCCTGGCGGTGAGCGACTTCTTCGACTTCTCGGTCTACGTCGACGCCGTCGCCGGGGACATTCGCCGGTGGTACGTCGAGCGCTTCCTGCGGCTGCGCGAGACGGCGTTCCGCGACCCCGAGTCGTACTTCCGCCGCTACGCCGACCTGAGTCACGACGAGGCGGTCGCCCGAGCCGAGTCGCTGTGGGACGGCATCAACGGGCCCAACCTGTCCGAAAACATCGCGCCCACGCGGGGCCGCGCCGCACTGGTGCTACGCAAGGACGCCGATCACTCGGTTCGCTGGATCCGACTCCGCAAGCTCTAGCCGAGTTGTCAGGCACATGTCGAGCCCTGGCTCCACATGTGCCTGACAACTCACGCCGGGATGTCTCCTTGCCAGCTGCCGGCGTATTCGACCGGCTCGAAACCCATCGCCTCGTTGAGCGCGATCATCGGGGCGTTGGACTCGGCATTCCAGGTGCGCAGCGACGTCCGATCGGGATGCTCGGCCTGCGTCCAGGCGAGGTTGGCGACCTTCAACCCGAGGCCGAGACGATGACCCCGATGCGTCGGGAGCACCAGCGTTTCCCACTGGTAGATGACCCCGGGATCGTGCTCCGGTACGACGAGTTCGGTGTGGCCGGCGATGGTCCCGTCGGGTGCGACTGCCGCGTGGATGTAGCGCGTGCGTCCCTGGGCGGCCTGATGTGCCTCGCTTTCGCGTAGGCGCGCCTGGTCCCAGACCTCGGCTTCCATCACCAGGTCGCCCGTTGGCATCTCGTCGACCATGGCTTCCTTGAGCCGGCAGTACGTCTCGACGTAGTCGTCCGGACACTTGTTGGCCCACCGTACGAGGCGATAGTCCCGATGCTTCGGCGCCGCCTCCGCCGCGAGGGCGTCGAGGCGGTCCTGGGCCGCCGGCAACGCCAGTCGCCGCTGAACATCCCACTGCCGCATCGTCAGGCCGAGCCGCGCGGCGAACGCCTCGCCGGGCACCAGCGTGCCTTCGGGCTGTCCGTGCCGTCGGCCGGCGACCAGGCTCATCCAGCTGGTCCGGCCGCGCTGGCGCAGGTCGGTCGCGAGCTGACGAGCGAGCACGGTGCCGACGCCGCGCCGTCGATGCTCGGGCCGCACGTAGACGCAGACGTCGGCGAGCTCGACGTTGTCTGCCAGGGGGAGCTCGATCACCGCCACGCCGACGACCTCATCGCCCTCCTGAGCGAGTAGGCCGTAGAGCTCTTCGGCCGGAGAGTCGCGCCGGAAAGCGACCATGAACTCGGCCGGCCGCCAGGTGTCGGAGTACGGCCGCTCGAAGTCGTTCGCCTCCGCATAGGCCGCATGGAAGGTCGCGAACTCCGCATCGTCGTACGGATCGAGCCGATGAATCGTCAGCACGATCGGAAGGCTACGCGGGCCGCCGCCCGATCTCAGCCGGTTTATTCGCCGGTGGGGAAGGCTGCGCCAATCGGGTTTTAGCGCAGGGGACCCCAGTGCCAATAGGTTCGTCGCAGGGGACCCCCGCGCCAACCCCGCTACAGCGCCAGATGCTTGCGCACCACGCGAGCCAGGTCGTCGGCGACGCCTTGCGCCTGCGACGGCGTCGCGGCCTCGACCATCACGCGGACCAGCGGCTCGGTGCCAGACGGCCGCAGCAACACCCGTCCGGCGTCGCCCAGTGCCGCCTCGGCCGCACTCACCGCGTCGCTGACGTCGGGGTGACTCAACGCGCGGGTCTTGTCGACGCCGGACACGTTGACCAGCACCTGCGGCAGCGGCGTCACCACGCTCGCGAGCTCGGCGAACGACCGCCCGGTCTGGGCCATCCGCGCTGCCACGTGCATGGCGGTCAGCAACCCGTCGCCGGTCGTCGCGTGGTCGGACATGATCACGTGACCGGACTGCTCGCCGCCGAGGCTGAAACCGCCCTCGCGCATCGCCTCGAGCACATAACGGTCGCCGACGGCGGTCTGCTCCACCGTGATGCCGGCCTCGCGCATCGCCCGAACGAAACCGACGTTGCTCATCACGGTCGCCACGACAGTCTCTGAGCTCAGCCGGTCACTCTCCCGCATTGCCAACGCGAGGATCGCGAGCAGTCGGTCGCCGTCGACGGGATCACCGGTGGCGTCAACGGCCAGGCAGCGGTCGGCGTCACCGTCGAACGCGAAACCCACGTCGGCCCGCTGCTCGACGACAGCGGCGCACAGGTCGCCGAGGTGCGTCGATCCGCAGCCGTCGTTGATGTTGAGCCCGTCCGGCCGGTCGTGAATCGTGAGTACGCGCGCACCCGCCTGTACGAAGGCGGCCGGCCCCATCTCGTACGCGGCTCCGTTGGCGCAGTCGAGCAGCACGGTGAGCCCGTCGAGCCGATGCGGCACCGTGGACGCGATGTGGCCGACGTATTGCCGAGCGACGTCGTCGCGCTGGCGTACTCGGCCGACCCCGCGGCCGGTCGGTCGTTGCCACGGCTCGCGCAGCCGGGCCTCGATGGCGTCCTCGAGAGCGTCGGCCAGCTTGTGGCCACCGCGGTTGAAGAACTTGACGCCGTTGTCGGGCATCGGATTGTGACTGGCCGACAGCATCACGCCGAGGTCGGCGTCGAGCTCGGCGGTCAGGTAGGCGACACCGGGGGTCGGCAGGATGCCGAGCAGCCAGACGTCGACGCCGGCCGACGCCAGCCCGGCGACGACCGCGGCCTCCAGGAACTCCCCGGACGCCCGCGGGTCGCGGCCGACGACCGCGACGGGTCGGTGACCCTCGAACGCACCGGCCTCACCCAAGACGTGCGCGGCCGCGACCGAAAGGTCGAGCGCGAGCTCCGCGGTGAGATCACGATTGGCGACCCCACGAACCCCATCGGTGCCGAAGAGTCGACCCACAGGGCGGGACCTAACGCTTGCTGTACTGAGGTGCCTTACGGGCCTTCTTGAGCCCGGCCTTCTTGCGCTCCTTGACCCGCGCGTCGCGGGTGAGAAGGCCGGCCTTCTTGAGCACCGGACGGTTGACCTCGGAGTCGACGTCGTTGAGGGCGCGGGCGATCCCGAGCCGCAGCGACCCGGCCTGGCCGGTCGTGCCGCCGCCGTGGATCCGCGCGATCACGTCGAACCGGTCGACGAGGTTGGTGAGGACGAACGGTTCCTTGATGATCTGCTGGTGGACCTTGTTGGGGAAGTAGGCGTCCAGGTCCTTGCCGTTGACGGTCCACTTGCCGTTGCCCGGAACAATGCGGACCCGGGCCACGGACTCCTTGCGGCGGCCGGTCGCCGACGCCGGGGCCACGGTGGCCGGACGATCTGAGGCGGCCGCGCTCGGCGACGTCTCGGAGGTGTAGGCGACGGCGGTCGCCTCGGTGCCAGCCTCGGCGGACTCGGCGTCGGTGGTGGTGGTCTCAGCCACGGTGGTCCTCACTGCGCAATCTGGGCGATCTCACTGCGTGATCTGGGTAATGTCGAAGGGCTTCGGCTGCTGGGCGGCGTGGGGGTGGTCCGGGCCCGCGTAGACCTTCAGCTTCTTGTGCATGGCTCGACCGAGCTTGTTTTTCGGGAGCATGCCCCACACGGCCTTCTCGACCGCCTTCTCGGGATGCTTGTCCAACAGGTCCGCGTACGGCACGGCCCGCAGGCCGCCCGGGTAGCCCGAGTGCCGGTAGGCGAGCTTGTCTGCCCGCTTGTTGCCCGACAGGGCGACCTTGTCGGCGTTGACGATGATCACGAAGTCGCCGGTGTCGACATGCGGCGCGAACATCGGCTTGTGCTTGCCGCGCAACAGCGTGGCGGCCTGGACGGCGAGCCGACCCAGGACGACGTCGGCGGCGTCGATGACATGCCACTGACGCTGGACGTCACCGGGCTTCGGGCTATACGTACGCACGGATGTTTGGCCTTCGTTCTCGATAGTCGGGTGCCCCGAGGAGGCGCACCTTCGACAGTACCGCCGGCTGGTGCGCACAACGACCGCTCAGAATACCCACCTAGCGGCAGGCCGGTCAAAACGGCCGGAGCCGAGCGACTCGACCCTGGGGCGGCGCCGGCACCGCATCCGGATGGAGCACGTGCGCCAGCGCCTCGACGCCGTCGACGACCCGCGGTCCGGGACGGGTGACGAATGCCCCGGCGTCGACGGCCCAGACGGACGACGCCGACGGCAGCCGATCGAGCACCGCCCGCCCGTACTCGATCGCCGACGGCAACCCGAATCCGCACGGCGCGACGACGGTTATGTCCGGGTCGACAGCGCCCACCGCCGGCCAGCCCGTCGACGCGGACCGTTCGCCGGGCTCGGCAAGGAGCACCTGTCCCCCGGCGGCGGCGACCATGTCCGGGACCCAGTGGCCGGCGAGGAACGGTGGGTCGGTCCACTCGAGCACCAGCACCCGTGGCCGCTCGCGACCGCGCACCCGCGAGGCGACCGACTCGAGTCGAGCGCCCAACTCGCCACGCAGTCGACGCCCGGCCGACTCGTTCCCAAGAGCCGCCGCCACCTCGACGGCCCCGTCGAGCACGTCGTCGAGCCGATGCGGGTCGAGGGTCACCAACCGCGAGGGGCAGCCGACTCGGTCGATCGCGGTGGCGACGTCGCCGGCGGGCAGCGCGCAGACGGCGCATAGGTCCTGGGTGATGACGACATCCGGCGCGATCCGAGTCAGAGCATCGGTGTCCAATCGATACAGCGGCTCACCGCGCTCGATCCGGGCTCGCACGGCCGCGTCGATCTGGCCCGGCGTCAGACCGTCGGTCGGCATCCCGTGGACCACGATCGGGTGTCGCGACCGGGCCGCGGACGGGTGATCGCACTCGAATGTCACGCCGGCGAGCGAGCCGTCCCGACCGAGGGCATAGACCCATTCGGTGCCGGATGGAAGCAACGAGACGACCGAGGTCATGCGGCCAGGCTAGGCCGTGTCGGGGAGCCCCTCCGGCCCCGCCGCGCGGCCGGGTTTGCCGACACGACCGAGCGGTGTCGTCGCGCCATGTGAAACTTGTCAATGACCGGCCCCCGGGTTTCGACCCCGATCCGAATCCGGCATAGGTTGGTCGCACCGGCCCCACGGGGTCCGCTGATCATTACAAGGAGTTTCAACGTGTCCGAAGAGCGGGCCAACGGCGACACGCTGACCATTCGAGACAACCGCACCGGTGAGGAGTACGAGCTGCCGGTGACGGACGGCACGATCCGGGCGTCCGATCTCGCCAACATCAAGAAGGCCGAGGACGATCCGGGAGTCGCGGTCTACGATCCGGGCTTCGTCAATACGGCGTCGTGTCGCAGCGCGATCACCTTCATCGACGGCGACAAGGGCATCCTCGAATACCGCGGATACCCGATCGAGCAGTTGGCCGGACAGTCGACGTTCCTCGAGGTGGCTTATCTGCTCGTCCACGGCGTCCTGCCGGACAAGCAGCAGTACGAGCAGTGGGTCCACGAGATCACGTTCCACACGTTCGTACACGAAAACATCCGGACGTTCATGCAGGGGTTCCGTTACGACGCGCACCCGATGGGCATGTTGATGGCGGCGGTCGGTGGGCTGTCAACGTTCTATCCCGAGTCCCGGCTGATCCAGGACCCCGAAAACCGGCACATGCAGGTGGTCCGGCTGATCGCCAAGATGCCCACTCTCGGAGCGTGGGCATTCCGGCACGCGCAGGGCAAGCCGTACGTCTATCCCGACAACGATCTGTCCTACGCCGAAAACTTCTTGTCGATGCTGTTCCGGATGAGCGAGAAGCGGTTCATCGCCGACGAGCGTCTGACCAGCGCCCTCGAGATCCTGTTCATCCTGCACGCCGACCACGAGCAAAACGCGTCCACCAACGCGGTGCGCTCGGTGGGCTCGACCCAGGTCGACCCGTACTCCTCGGTCGCGGCCGGCATCGGAGCGCTCTTCGGCCCGTTGCACGGCGGCGCCAACGAAGCAGTTTTGCGGATGTTGCGGCGGATCGGCTCGGTCCACAACGTGCCGGAGTTCATCGACGGCGTGAAGAACGGCAAAGAGCGTCTGATGGGCTTCGGTCACCGGGTCTACAAAAACTACGACCCGCGGGCCAAGATCATCAAGAAGGCGTGCGACGACGTCTTCGACGTGACCGGCGTCAACCCGCTTCTCAAGATCGCGGTCGAGCTCGAGAAGATCGCGCTCGAGGACGAATACTTCATCCAGCGCAAGCTCTATCCCAACGTCGATTTCTACTCCGGCCTCATTTACGAGGCGCTGACGTTCCCGCCCGAGATGTTCACGGTGTTGTTCGCGATTCCGCGGACGGCCGGGTGGCTGGCGCAATGGCTCGAATTGGTGCAGGACAAGGAGCAGAAGATCGCCCGGCCGAAGCAGATCTACACCGGCCATCGCAGCCTCGACTTCGTTCCCCGCAACGAGCGTTGGGCGTAGCTATCAACGCAATCCGGACATAGCGGACGGTACGCTGCAGTACCCGCGGATAATTCGTCTGAGTCGGGTCGGATCGAACGAGACGTACGGTTGCGATATGAGACGCTATCGCCGTCACTTCGGATAAGCGGACGGTACGGGTGAGCAGCGACGATCCCTCGACAGGCAGCGGGGACGTAACGCCACGCCAATCCCGTCATTCGGCGTCGGCGGCGCTTGTCGGGCGCGACCGCGAGCTCGATCGGCTCGCCACCGTGACAGCACCGTCCCTCGTCGTGATCGAGGGCGACGCCGGCATCGGCAAGACTCGTCTGATCGCCGAGTTTCGCCGTCGGCCGGAGCTGGCCGAGACCCGCTTCTTCGTCGGCGCCTGTCAGCACATTCGCGAGCCGCTGCCGTTGCGGCCGATCGTCGACGCCGTACGCCCGTTGCGGGCCGATCTCGCGGACCTCGAACTCTCACCGGTCGTCGGCGCGTTGCGCTCGTTGCTGCCCGAGTTCGATCAGCTGCCGGCGTCGCCGGAGCCGCTGTCCGACCGGGCCGCCGAGCGTCGTCGGCTCTTTCGGGGCCTGCGCGACCTGTTGGAAGCGGCCGGACCGGTCATCCTCGCGATCGACGATGTGCAGTGGATCGACGAGCTGACCGTCGACTTCCTGCGCTACCTCATGGCCAAGCCGCCGTCGGACCTGACGCTGGTCGTCACCTACCGGGGTGAGGATGCGCCGGCCGGCGTACGAGCGCTGCGCGCCGCGATGTCCGAGTCGATCGACCAGACCCACCTCACACTGCGACCACTGAAGGTGACCGAGACGGCGGCGATGGCGGCCGATCTTCTCGAGGTCGACGACGTCCCCGACGACTTCGCGGCCTTTCTGCACGAGCTGTCGTCGGGGATGCCGTTCGCGATCCCCGAGCTGCTCGACCTGCTGGACGGGCGCGGGATCGAGATCCGATCCGACGACGCGTGCTCGCCCGACGCGATCGCCGGTCTCGACGTCCCCCATCTCCTGCGCGACCAGGTCGCCGAGCGGCTCGACCAGCTGACCGACAACGGCAGGTCGGTCGTCGAGGCGGCGGCGGCCCTCCAGCTTCCGGCGACGCTCGCGACGCTGGTCGGCACCTGCAGTGCCGACGACCACGACGCGCTGCGCGGTGTCGACGAGGCTCTCGAGTCTGGCCTGTTGGTCGAGCGGAGCGACACGCTTGGGTTCCGACACCCGCTCGTCGCCCAGGCGGTCTATTCCACGATGCCGATGGTGCGCAAGCACCGGCTGCACCGGCAGGCGGCGACCAGCCTCGAACTGCTCTGGCCGGTCCCGCTGGGACAGGTCGCCTATCACCGACGCGCGTCGGGCCAGGTCACCGAGTGGGTCGAGACCGCGGAGCACGCGGCCGATCAGGCCGCCGACGCGCGCGACGACGCCGAAGCCGCTCGGCTCCTCGACACACTGCTACGCGAGGCTCCGCTCGAGCCCGCGCAGCGCACCCGGCTCGCGGTCAAGCTTGGCCGAGTCGCGCTCGATGCGGCCAATCCGTCGTCTATGATCGCGCCATTGTCCGACGCGCTACGCCACGAGGAGACCCTGCCGAAGGCGAGCCGAGGCAAGCTGCACTTCTGGCTCGGTCTGCTCATGGACCAGACCGGCTACGACCCGCAGCGCCAGCGGCAGCTCTTTACGAAGGCGGTCGACGAGCTCGACGACCAGCCCGCGCTGCAGGCGTCGGCCATGATCTCGCTCGCCCTCGGCGCCCAACCCCGAGTGTCCGAACGCTTGGCGTGGGTACGCCGGGCCCGCGAGGTTCTCCCCGGCGTCGACGACCCGGCGTACGAGGTCTATCTCCAGAGCAAGGTCGGCGGCGTCATGGTGCTCGCGGGTGACCCCACCTGGCGACAGTCGGCCGACAGCATCACCGAGCAGACCCGCGGACACCCGCGGCACCGGCACGAGGTACGGGCCTACAGCACGATCGCCAACTGCGCCTCCTGGGCCGGCCACCTCGATGTCGCCAGCGACTGGCTGGGTCGCGCCGAGTCGGCTCCGGTCGCTCGGGGCGACGAGCGGCTCACGATGCGGCTACGCGCCAACGCGGCCGTGCTCGAATTTTGCCGAGGACAGTGGATCGACCTGCGCCAGCGGGCCGAGCGGTTCATCGCGCAGTTCGCCGAGCGGCCGCGAATCCGAGTCGATGTCGATGTCGTCGCGAGCCGACTCGCGCTGGCCGACGGAGACGTCGACGTGGCCGAGAGCAAGATCGTCGACCTCCGGAGCGCCGTCGACAAGCTCGACGCGTCCGACCTGCTGCCGATGGTGACCGAGACCGCGATCCGACTCGCGTTGGCAAAAGGTGACGCAGCGGGCGCGATGGCGGCCGCCGATCGTCTGCGCGACTCACTGGAGTCGGAGGGCCTCTGGCTCTCGACGACCCGGGCGATCCCCGCCGTCGTCGAGGCGATGATCGCGGCCGGCCGGGCCGACCAGGCGAGCCCCTGGTTGACGACGATGGGTCGCGAGCTGCGCGAGCTGGACGCGCCCCTCGCCCCGGCGGCGTTGGAGCACGCGCATGGGATCCTCGCGGTCGACGAAAGCCGATGGGATGCGGCCGCCGGCCATCTGCAGACGGCGGCGTCGCGCTACGAAGCGCTCGGTTGCAGCTATGAGGCCGCCCAGGCCAACGAGGTCGCGGCCCGTGCGCAGCTGATCGCCGAGCCACCGGCGGCCGAGCCGCTCTTGCGTGCGGCGGCCACGACCTATCGAGTCCTCGGCGCTCAGTACGACCTCGATCGGATCTCCAGCATCGCGCGCGTGCATGGCGTCTCGCTCCCGATCCAACGCCGCGGCGGGCGGCGCGGATACGGCCGACACCTATCGCCCCGTGAGCGCGAGGTGGCCGAGTTGGCTGCTACCGGCCATACCAACAAGGAGATCGCCGACAAGCTCTTCGTGTCGATCAACACGGTGAAGAAGCAGCTGTCGGCGGCCATGCGCAAGCTCGGCGTGCGATCCCGGGATGCGCTCCCCGAGCACCTCGGCGTGTCGACCAAGCGCTAGGGGTCGGCCCGAAGCCCGTCGATCACGACGCGAAGCATCCGCTTGACCTGGTCGGGGTCCGGATTGGGGGTCAAAGCCACCCCGTGGACCAGGCGCAACATGTCCGGCGGCTCGATGTCGTCGCGAGCCACGCCAGCCTCCTGTGCCCGACTCAGCACCAGCGCCGACGCCCGGCTGATGAGCTCTCGGCAGTGCGACACGAAGGTCGAGTCCTTGCCGTACGCCTCGGCGAGCTCGGCGAACAGGGCGTGCTTGACCATCGCGTACTCGACGAACCCCTCGAGCCAGCCGGACAGCGCCTCCCACGGCGGCAGCGACGTCGACTCGGTCGCCGCCGCTTCCAGGGCCTCGACGTCCTCGAGATAGACGGCCTCGACCAGGGCCAGCCGACTGGGGAAATGCCGATAGAGCGTGCCGATGCCGACGCCGGCGGCCTTCGCCACCTGTTCGAGCGTGGCGTCGCCGCCGCGGGCCTGGAACGTCTCGCGCGCAGCGACCACCAGCCGGTCGTAGTTGCGCCGCGCGTCCGCGCGCAGCCGCGACCGTGGATCTGACGTCTCTTGGCTGGCCATATCGCCTCATCTTACCCACGGGGTTGCTAACCGGAGGCAGCCTCCGGTAATATCCGGAGGGCGCCTCCAGTTTAGCTCAGGATCCGCGCTCCATCATCTTCGAAGGGACTTCGTCCTGCCATGACAACAACCTCGATTCGGCCGCCAGCCGCGGTCGACGGCGGGCAACCCGACCGCACCCGCCCAGCCATCGCTCTCGGCCTGATCGTGAGCGTGCAGCTGATGGTCATCTTGGACATGACGGTCGTCAACGTCGCGCTCCCCGACATCAAGGACACGCTCGGCTTCTCCGCCACCGGGTCGTCGTGGGTGCTGAGCGCCTACACCCTCGCGTTCGGCGGCCTGCTGCTGCTCGGCGCCCGAACCGGCGACATCGTCGGCCGCCGGCTCGCGCTCGGCGTCGGCATCGCCGTGTTCACCGCGGCGTCGCTGCTCGGCGGCCTGGCCGACAGCAGCGATTGGCTCCTCGCCGCTCGCGCCTTGCAGGGAGCCGGTGCGGCACTGGCCGCCCCTCAGGCACTCGCCCTGCTGACCACGATGTTTCCCGAAGGTCGCGAGCGCAATCGAGCCCTCGCCCTCTACTCAGCCGTGTCGATCGGTGGCGCCGCTGCCGGCCTGATCGTCGGCGGGATGCTCACCGACTGGGTGTCGTGGCGCTGGGCATTCTTGATCAACGTGCCGATCGGCATCGCGATCATCGCGCTCGCACCGCGCTATCTCTCGCGGTCACCTCGACGACCGGGCCGCTTCGACGTCTCCGGCGCCGTGACGTCGACACTCGGCATGACGGCTCTGGTCTACGGCTTCGTCCACGCCGCCGACAGTGGCTGGGGCAGTGACGAGACGATCGGCGCCCTGGGCGTCGGCCTCGCGCTGCTCGGCGCGTTCGTCGCCATCGAGCTGCGAGCGGAGGAGCCGATCGTTCCGCTCGGTCTGCTCGCCCATCGGGATCGCGCCGCCGCGTACCTCGCTCGGCTGCTGCTCGTCGCCGGCATGATGGGGATGTTCTTCTTCCTCACGCAGTTCCTTCAGGAGGTGCGCGGCCTGAGTCCGCTCGAGACCGGTGCCGCCTTCCTTCCGCTGACGGGCACCCTGCTCATCGCCTCGCAGTTGTCGGCTCGCGTGTTGGTCGAGCGCTTCGGCGGACGGGCCCTGATGACGTCGGGGATCGCGATGTCGACGGTCGCGATGGTGTGGCTGACTCAGATCTCGGCCGACAGCGGATACGGATCGATCGTCGGCCCGCTCCTGGTCTTCGGGTTGGGCAACGGCCTCGCCTTCGTCCCGCTCACCGCGCTGGGCCTCGCGGGCGTCCCCGCCGAGCACGCCGGTGCCGCGTCCGGGTTGACCAACGTCATGCAGCAGCTCGGCGGCTCGTTGGGCCTCGCCGTACTCGTGACGATCTTCGGCACGGCCGCTCGCGGGGCGGATCCCCAGGCGGGTTCGGCGATAGCGCGCCAGCACGAGGCGCTGACGCAGGGCATCTCGACCGCCTTCGTCGGGGCGACCGCGTTCATCGTCGCGACGCTGCTCGTCCTCGCCATCGCGGTCCGGTCCCGCCCACCGGAGGCGGCGCAGGCGTGACCGGCGTCAGAAGAGCAACCCCAACCGAGCCGCCTGGACGCCGGCCTGGAAGCGGTTGTCCGTACCCATCCGCGTGATGACCTCACCGACCCGGCTTTGGGCCGCCGCCTCGCTGACCCCGAGGCGGCGGCCGATCTCCGTTCGGCACCGGAACATGCCGGGCCACGCCGTGGCCGTCGCGCGATCTGACCGCCGGATCCGGCGGCGCCGCCGGCCTACTCCGAGGCAGTCGCGATGTTGACCAGCCAGGCCGTCCCGAACTTGTCGGTGCACATGCCGAACGTGTCGCCCCATGGCGCCTTCTCGAGCGGCACGACGACGGTGCCGCCGTCGGAGAGCTTGCCCCAGAAGTCGCGCAGCGTGGCGTCGTCGTCGCCGCTGAGCGAAATGGAGATCGAACCGCCCGGCGAGTAGTCCATGTGGTTGGGCGTGTCGGCGGCCATCAACGCCAGTCCGGCGTCGGTGGTGATCATCGAGTGCATGACCTTCTTGCCCTCGTCGGGGTCGACGCTGGCGCCGAACTCCTCGAACGTGTTGATGGTGAGCTCGCCGCCGAAGACGGAGTGGTAGAACTCGATCGCCTCGCGTGCGTTGTCGCGGAAGCTCAGGTAGGGGTTGAGCTGGGTGGTGGCCATGTTGCCTCCTCGTCTGGGAGGCTCGATCCTCGCGCAATCCACCGACAGAAGCGACGGCCATTGGTCCCAATCGGTACTCCAGGTCGCGCCGAAGGTCTCGGCAGAGAATCCGCCCGACAACGGGCGGCCATCGTGGGAGGCTGGTGTCGTGTTGGACACCGCACAACTGCTGACCTTCGCCGCGATGTCGTTCGCGATCATCGTCGTGCCGGGGCCGAGCGTCCTGTTCGTCATCGGTCGCGGGGTCGCACTCGGCCGCCGCGCCGCCCTCGCCACTGTTATCGGCAACGCCGCCGGTGCCTACGTCCTCGTTCTCCTCATCGCGGCCGGGGTGGGGCCGCTGCTCGAGCGTTCGGAGCAGCTGCTGATGATCGTGCAGCTGGTCGGCGCCGCCTACCTGCTCTGGCTCGGCATCAGAGCCATTCGCGACCGCCAAAAGCTCATCGACGCCATCGGTACGCCGGTCGAGCCACGCGGGACGTGGGTGATCTTGCGTGAGGGCTTCGTCGTGGGCGTGCTGAACCCGAAGGTGATGCTGTTCTTCACCGCCGCCCTGCCGCAGGTCGTCGCCAGCGACGGCGCTCCGGTCCCGGTTCAGATGGCCGTCCTCGGGCTGGTCTTCGTGGCCATCGCCCTGGTCTCCGACTCGCTGTGGGGCCTCGCCGCCGGCACCGCTCGCTCCTGGCTCGCCGGACGGCCGCGGCACCTCGAGGGCATCGGCGCGATCGGCAGCGGCCTCATGATCGCGGTCGGCATCCGGCTGGCGACCCAGCCGAGCTCCTGACCCGACCCACCCCTGCTTCACTCGTTGAGAGGTCGGCGAGAACCGACATTTCCGGCGGAGGTGCACACCTCAGCGAGGGAAGCGCCGCCGCAACACTTCAGGTCGGCCGCAGCCAGGTGGTCAACCGCGACGAAAAGTCGGTGGGAAACGCGTGTCCGAGCCCGGCCGCAACGTCGAGCGAGAATCCAACCGATTCGAGCCGGCGCAAGTCGGCCGGCAGCCCGGCGTGGGCCTGTGCGATCTCGGCGGTCGCCCGATCAGCGTCCGACCAGGTCCGGTAGTGGGGCGAGGTCCGCTGCGAGGAGCGAACGGCCAACACGGCGAAGCCCGACTCGCCGGCCGCCCGCCATGCCACCATGGCGTCGTCAGCGTCCTCCTCCGCACCGTGCAGGGCGACCACCACGCCGCGGGCCGAGCCGGCCGGCATCATGAGTCGGTCTCCGTCGCGATCGAGGTCGGCGTTGGCGGCTCGCCAGCGCTCCGACACCGCATCCAACAACGGCACGTAGGCCGGCAACCCCCTCGCGCCCGCCAGGTCGTCGTCGTCCTCGAGGACCGCCGGGTCCCACCACGCACCGTCGGCGGCCGCCGTTTCGAGAGCACCCAACGCCCGATCGGGCTGGCCGAGCGACCCGTGGAGACACGCGCGCAGGTACGCCAACTCCGCCCGCCACGGAGCGAACGCGTCGTCCGTCGCGTCGAGCAGCCGCAGCGCCTCATCCTGTCGGCCGTCGGCATACAGCCCGAACACCTGCTCGTTGAGCTCGCGATAGGCCTGCAAGGGATCCACGCGCCGCAGGCTATCGGCGACCCCCAGGACTCCGCGACCGACTATTGATCGGGCTGGAGGTGGTCGCGCGCGACACGAGCCGGCACGCACATCGCCCAACCGTCGACGACCAGCTCGCGCAGCTCCTCGACGTCGATCGCGTCCATCCGGACGTGAATCCATCGGTAGCGAAGATCGCCCTTCGACGGCAGCGCGAACTTGTCCGGCTCACCCGCCACGGCCGCGTCACGCAGCTCCCTCGGAAAGCCGACCCCCAGCGTTCGCTCGTCGCGAGACAGGGCGGCGAAGACCAACTGACCTACACGGAACTTGACCTGGTCGCGCACGAGCGCCTCGTAGGCTCGCGGGAGCGAGAGCGCCACCCGCCGCACGTCGTTTGCGTCCACCGCCATCCGCCCATCCTCCATCGTGCCGCCGACAATCCAGCTTATTCAACCAATCGGTTGACAACCAGCTCAACACTGCGTACGGTTCATTCAACCAAACGGTTGAAGAAGGAGGAGCGGTGAACGACGACCGGCTCTCGCAGGTGTTTTCGGCTCTGGCCGATCCGACTCGACGCGACATCGTGGCCCGCCTCGCGGTCAGCGACGCGACGGTCAACCAGCTCGCTGAGCCCTACGCGGTCACCGTCCAGGCGGTCTCGAAGCATCTGAAGGTCCTCGAAGACGCGGGCCTGGTGAGCCGCACCCGGGACGCCCAACGCCGACCGTGCCACCTCGAAGCGGAGGTTTTCGACCTCATGACCGCATGGATCGAGCGCTACCGCCGCCAAGCAGAGGAGCGCTTCGAGCGCCTCGACGCCCTTCTCGACGAGATGGCAGCCGAAGAAGAAGACCGACCCAAGTCCTCACGAGGGAGAGCATCATGAACGCCAAGACCACCCATGAGACCGAGATCGTCGCCGACCCGAACCTGCCGACGATCGCGATCATCCGCGAGTTCGACGCGCCCCGTGCGCGAGTGTTTCGGGCCTGGACCGACCCGGAGCTCGTCGCTCGCTGGATGGGACCGCGTTCGATCGAGACCCGGATCGACACGTGGGACTGCCGGACCGGCGGCAGCTACCGCTATGCCTCGGTGCGAGGCGACGAGGAGTACCGCTTCTACGGCGCGTTCCACGAGGTGCGGCCCGACGAGCGGCTGGTCCAGACGTTCACCTACGAAGACGTGCCGGACGGCGTCGCGCTCGAGACGGCGACCTTCGACGAGCTCGAGGGCGGCCGGACCCGCGTCACGATGCTCTCGCTCGTGGATTCGATGGAGGGCCGCGACGGCATGATCGCGAGCGGCATGGAGACCGGTGTCATCGAGGGCTTCGAGAAGCTCGACGAGATCCTGGCCGAGTCGGCATGAGCGCCGACCGGTCTCCGGCCGCCGAGCACCGACGGGTGACGGCCGGGTTCACCGCGCGAGTACGCGGCGCCGAGCCGCGGGCGTGGGACAACCCGGCCCCGGTCGAGGAGTGGGCGGCGCGCGACGTCGTCCGCCACCTCGTCGAGTGGTTTCCGGCGTTCCTCGAGTCGGGCGCCGGAGTGGAGCTGCCGTCGGGCCCCTCTGTCGACGACGATCCGGTCGCCGCGTGGACCGTCCACAGCGACGCCGTCCAGGCCCTGCTCGACGACCCGGCGACCGCCGACAAGGTGCTGACCAACCGGCACATCGGCGAGGTGCCGCTGGACGAGGCGATCGACCGCTTCTACACCTCCGACGTGTTCATGCACACGTGGGACCTGGCCCGCGCGACCGGTCAGGACGAGGCGCTCGACCCGGCCAAGTGCGCCGAGCTCTACGAGGGCATGCTGCCGCTCGACGACGTCCTCCGCTCGAGCGGCCAGTACGGTCCGCGGGTCGAGGTCCCCGACGACGCCGACGTCCAGACCAAGATGCTCGGATTCATCGGCCGTACGCCCTAGGCATAAATTCGTCGTACTCGGGTGTCCATCTGAGGGTCGGCCGTTCGTCTTGGAGAAGACCGACCCCGATGAAGGAGTGACGATGAAATACCTGCTGCTGATCCAGCAAGGCGACACCCCCACGCCGCGCGACCCGGAAGCCTGGGCCACCCTGTCCGAGGTCGAGCAACGCCAGGTCTATGCGGACTACCAGGCGCTCAACCAGGACCCGCGGGTCACGCCAGGCAGCGAGATGGCGGCGCCCGAGGCCGCGACGACGGTCCGGGTGCACGACGGCAGGACACTCACGACCGACGGTCCGTTCGTCGCCATCAAAGAGGCGCTCGGCGGCTTCCTGATCCTCGAGGCCGACGACCTGGACGCCGCGATCGAGCTGGCCTCGCACGTCCCGGCGGCTCGCCTCGGCGGAGCGGTCGAGGTCCGACCGATCGTGGAGCGCTAGTCATCATCGAGCGGATCTTTCGCGACGAATGGGGCCGCGTCCTGGCCAGCCTGATCGGCTTCCTCGGCGATATCGATCTCGCCGAGGAAGCCGCTCAGGAAGCGTTCGCGATCGCGGCCGAGCGATGGCCGAGGGAAGGGCAGCCGTCCAACCCGCGGGCCTGGTTGATCCGCACCGGACGCAATCGGGCGATCGACCGACTGCGTCGCGACCGCACTCTCGCCGAGAAGCTGCGACTCCTCGACGTGCCCGGCTCGATCGAGGACGACATGGACGAGACCGCGATCCCGGACGAGCGGCTCGAGCTCGTCTTCACCTGCTGCCATCCGGCGCTCGCGCCCGAGGCGCAGGTCGCGCTGACGCTACGTACATTGGGCGGCTTGACCACCGAGCAGATCGCGCGGGCGTTCCTCGTACCCGAGCCGACGATGGCCAAGCGACTGGTCCGGGCGAAGTCCAAGATCAAGACGGCCGGCATCCCCTTTCGCGTGCCGGAGTCGCATCTCCTCCCGGACCGGCTGGCTGCCGTGCTCGCGGTCGTCTACCTGATCTTCAACGAGGGGTACGGCGGCAGCCACGAGCTCGCCACGGAGGCGATCCGACTGGGTCAGGTGTTGGCGCAGCTGATGCCGGACGAGGCCGAGACCCACGGGCTGCTCGCGTTGATGCTGCTCAACGACAGCCGTCGGGAGGCGCGCTTCGACGACGGTGAGTTGGTGCGGCTGGCCGATCAGGACCGGGATCGCTGGGATCTCGACGAGCTCGCCGAGGGCCGGGCCGTACTCGACCGGGCGCTCCGATTCGGGGCGCGCGGGCCGTACGCGCTGCAGGCCGAGGTCGCCGCCCGGCACCTCGACGAGCCGCCCGACTGGGCTCGGATCGCGGCGCTCTACGGCGATCTCGCGGAGGTTACCGGGTCGCCCGTCGTGCGGCTCAACCAGGCCGTCGCGGTTGCGGAGTCCGGCGATGTCGAGGCGGGGCTCGCCATGCTGGACGACCTTGACCTGGAGCGCTATCACTATCTGCACGCGGCCCGGGCCGAGCTGCTGCGGCGGCTCGACCGCGTCGACGACGCACGGGCCGCCTACGACCGCGCACTGAAGGAGGTCCACGCCGATGCCGAGCGAAGCTTCCTCGAGCGGCGGCGGGCCGAGCTGACCGAGGAGTCGTCATGATCTACGAGATCCGGCCGATCGGGGTCGTCGAGTCGCCGCTGACCGATCGGGAGAGTGCACCGAAGCAGGGCGGCGAGGGCGCCCCCGAGGCGACGCTGATCTTCGAGCCCGACGTGGCCGACGGCCTGGCCGACCTGCGCGCCGGCGACGATGCGTTCGTCTTCACCTGGCTGCACGAAGCGGAGCGTGACGTGCTCGTCGTACACCCACGCGGCGACCCCGACAATCCGCTGACCGGCGTGTTCAGTACGCGCTCGCCGGCTCGGCCCAACCCGATCGGCCTGCATCGCGTCCGCGTACTCGCGGTCGACGGACTGCGCGTCCGCGTCGCCGATCTGGAAGCCATCGACGGCACGCCGATCGTCGACGTCAAGCCCGTGCTGTCCGCGACCCGCTGACCGGCGGCCATCCGGGCATCTCCCCCTCAGGGCGTCACGAGCAGCGCCTCGCCACCCATCGGAACAAATCCGGCGGCCAGCAGCGTCCGCACCGACGCGGCGTTGCCGGGTGCGACCTGCGCCCAGACGCCGTGCCGATCCGGGTCCAGAACGCTAACCAGATGCCGAGCCGATCGGGCCAGGGCTCGCCCACGGCCGCTGCCGCGCCGATCGGGGTCGACCTCGAACGCGAGCTCGATGCGTCCCCCGAGCCCCACGCCGAGCACGAGAACGCCGCCGTCGACCGTCCAGACCCGGGCCTCGGTACGAAAGCGGCGGGCTCGGCTCACCCGCTGATGAGCCACGAACGTCGTCTCGCGCAGGTCGATCGGCGGCGGCCCCTCCAGCGCCGGGGCATACGCCACCAGGTCGATGCCGTTGACCTCGCGGCCGACCCTCTCGCACAGCGCCGTCAGAAAGGGCGGATTCATCGACGCCGACAGCTCACCGGGCGCGAGTCGGTCGGCAACCCACGCCGGCTCGATGTCGGCTGCGACGAGGACACTCGAGGTAAAGGCAACGACGGCGGCATCGTCGCCCGAAGGCTGCCGGATGACGCGAATCGCTCCATCGGGCGTGGGCAGCGAGCCGCGCTCGGCGTCTCGGAAGATCCGCGCCAGGGCCGCCGGTCCGGTCGGACTTTCGATCACGGGCCAATCCTGCCGGCTCGTCGTGTCCGAAACGGCCGGTGTCCATTCGTCCTTACAGTGGAGGCCGGCGAACGGCGCCGGCTCAGCATCCAAGGAGCAGTCATGCCCAAGTACGTAGCGCTCACCTACACCGCGGATGTCGACTGGTCGGACCCGCAATACGCCGACCAGATGAAGGACTGGATCGAGTTCGGCGAGGCGGCCAAGGCCGTGATTCGCGGCGGCGACGCGCTCTACCCCACCGCGACCGCGACGACCGTACGCACGTCCGGCAAGGGCGGCGAGGTGATCTCCAGCGACGGCCCGTACGCGGAGACGAAGGAGGCCCTGACCGGCTTCTATCTCCTCGAATGCGCCGATCTCGACGAGGCCATCCAGACCGCCGCCAAGATCCCGGCCGCCTGGACCGGTGCCGTCGAAGTGCGCCCGGTCATCGACTTCGGGTCCTGACCCCCAAGCGTCGATGGAGGCCGGTGACGCGGTCGCGCAGCTGGTCCGCGAGGAAGGCACTCGCGTGCTCGCGACGCTGGTTCGCGTCACCGGCAGCATCGACCTGGCCGAGGAGGCGACCCAGGACGCGGTCGTACGCGCCCTCGAGAGCTGGCCGCGGGTCGGCGTGCCCGACAACCCACGCGGCTGGCTCACCGTCACCGCGAAGCGTCGAGCGATCGACCTGATCCGGCGCGAGTCGCGGCGGCCCGAGAAGGAGGCGGCGGCTGTGAGCATGATCGAGCCCGTCCCCGAACCGCCGGAGGTCGTCCGCGACGATCTGCTGCGCCTGGTCTTCACCTGCTGCCACCCGAGCCTCGCGACCGAGACCCAGGTGGCGCTAGCGCTGCGTACCCTCGGCGGGCTGTCGACCGCGGAAGTCGCCCGTGGGCTGCTGGTCTCCGAGGCGACGATGACCAAGCGGCTGACGAGGGCCAAGCAAAAGATCGCCCAGGCCCGGATCCCCTATCGGGTGCCGCCGGCCGACGAGCTCCCCGATCGGCTGTCCGGCGTCGCCGCGACGGTCTATCTGATCTTCAACGAGGGATACGCCGCGGGCACCGGCTCCGAGTTGGCGCGCGTCCCGCTGACGGCCGAGGCGATCCGACTCGCGCGTCTCTTGGTCGTGTTGATGCCTGACGAGCCGACCGCCCTCGGTCTCTTGGCGCTGCTGTTGCTCCAGGACTCGCGACGAGCGACTCGGGTCGACGAGGCCGGGCGCGTCGTACTGCTCGCCGACCAGGACCGGTCGCGTTGGGACGAGCGAGCGATCAAGGAAGGAGTCGAGCTGGTCGGCACCGGCCTGCGCCGGACACCGAGCCGGCCGAACGCCTATGTCGTCGAGGCCGCGATCGCCGCCTGCCACGCCCTCGCTCCGTCGTACGACGCGACCGACTGGGACGCCGTGATCTCCTGGTACGACGTGCTGCTCACGATCCGAGACTCGCCGGTCGCCCGACTCAATCGGGCCGCTGCCATCGCCGAGCGCGACGGCCCATCGGAGGGTCTCGCGATCGTCGACGCGATCGATGGCCTCGCGGCGTACCCCTGGTGGCACGCGACCCGAGCCGAGCTGCTGCATCGTCTGAACCAACCGGAGGCTGCCCGCGACGCGTACGACCGCGCCCTCGCCCTCGACTTGAGCCGGCCCCAGGCCGACCACCTGCGGCGGCGGCTGAGTGAGCTCGGTTAGTCCAGAGGGACTGGACGACGCGACTCGCGACCGCATGCTCGAGGTCATCTTCGACGGGCTGCGGCACGACCGGCCCGCGCACTAACGAGCGGGTCTAGCGGGCGCGGGCGACCCGGCCCTCGTCCCAGACCGGCTCGTCTGACTCGTACACCGAACCGTCGGCGCCGAAGACGAGGAACCGGTCGAACCCGCGAGTGAACCAGCGGTCGTGGGTCACCGCGAGGACGGTCCCCTCGAATCGTTCGAGACCGTCTTCGAGCGCCTCGGCTGACTGCACGTCGAGGTTGTCGGTCGGCTCGTCGAGCAGCAACAGAGTCGCACCGGACAGCTCGAGCAGCAGGATCTGGAAGCGCGCCTGCTGACCCCCCGACAGCGACTCGAACCGCTGCTCGGCCGCGATCGCCAGCTCGTAGCGGTCGAGCGCGCGCGAGGCCTCCTCGCGGGGCATGCCGGCCCGGTGGTCGTCGCCGCGGTGCAAGATCTCGAGCAGCGTACGGCCGGCCAGCTCCGGATGCTCGTGCGTCTGGACGAACCAGCCCGGCCGTACTCGCGCGCCCAGTCGAGCACGTCCGGTGTGGGCCACCGGATCGATCGGGGTGTCCTCGACCGGGCGGTGTTCGACGTCGGGATCAGACCCGCCGGCCGCGAGCAGTCGAAGGAAGTGCGATTTACCGGAGCCGTTGGACCCGAGGACGGCCACCCGCTCGCCGTACCAGACCTCGAGGTCGAACGGCTTCATCAACCCAGTCAGCTCGAGCCGCTCGCAGATCACCGCGCGCTTGCCGGTGCGACCACCCTTGAGGCGCATCTGGACGTCTTGCTCGCGCGGCAGCGTCTCCGGAGGGCCGGCCTCCTCGAATTTGCGGAGCCGGGTCTGCGCGGCCCGGTAGCGGGACGCCATGGCGTCGTTGTAGGCGGCCTTCTGCTTGTACATGAGCATCAGCGCCCTGAGCTTGGCGTGGTCCTCGTCCCAGCGCCGACGCTGCTCTTCGAGCCTCTCGAACCGGGCCCGTCGCGCGTCGTGATAGCTGGCGAACCCGCCCGGATGGACCCACGCGCCGTTGCCGGCCGCGCGCAGCTCGATCGTCACGACCCGAGTTGCCGTGTTGGCCAACAGCTCGCGGTCGTGGCTGACGTAGAGGACGGTCTTCTGCGACTCGGCGAGCCGACCCTCGAGCCAGCGCTTGCCCGGCACGTCGAGGAAGTTGTCCGGCTCGTCGAGCAGCAGCACCTCGTCGGGCCCGCGCAGCAGCGCCTCGAGCACGAGCCGCTTCTGTTCACCGCCCGACAGGGTCGCCACATCGCGATGCTTGGCTCGCTCGTACGGGATGCCGAAGGCGCTGGTGCAGCAGGTGTCCCAGACGACCTCGGCGTCGTAGCCTCCGGCGTCGGCGTACTCCGCGAGCGCCGCCGCATAGCGCATTTGGGTCGTCTCGTCGTCGCGGTCCATCAGCGCCAGCTCGATCGCGTCGACGTCGGCGGCAGCCTCCCGTACTCGCGGCGGTGCCACCGAGAGCAGGAGGTCGCGCACCGTCCAGTCGTCCTGGCCCTGGGTCACCATCTGGCGCATGACACCGAGGCCGCCGCCGCGGACCACCGACCCGCCATGCGGCTTGAGCTCGCCGGTGACGATGCGCAGCAGCGTCGTCTTGCCGGCCCCATTGGCGCCAACCAGCGCGACCTTCGCCCCCTCGCCGACCCGAAAGGCGACGTCGTCGAGCAACACCCGTCCGTCGGGCAGCTCGAACCGGATGCCGGCTAGCTCTACGTGTCCCACGAGCCCCAGTCTGCGTGCTCTCCCCAATGTTGTCAGGCGCATTTCGAGCCACGGCTCGAATGGTGCCTGACAACTCGGGGCGGAGGCGGTGTACGAGAGCATGGCGTCATGACTGAGGAGCAGGTCGAGGTCCTGGACGAATCCGGCGCCGTCACACGCATCGCACCGAGGACCGAAGTATGGTCGCAAAACCTCTGGCACCGCACGGCGTTCGTGGTCGTCCGGTCGACCGGCGGCGAGGTCCTGGCTCATCAACGCGCCTGGACCAAGCGCCTCGGGCCCGGCAAGTGGGACCTCGGATTCGGCGGCGCCTGCGACGTCGGCGAGGACTGGCCCGACGCGGCCGCCCGCGAGCTGTACGAGGAGGCCGGCATCCGTACCCCGCTGCGCGAAATCACCGCGTACCGCTGGGACGGCGACGGCAGCCGCGAGGTCGGGCGGCTCTACGAGACCGTGAGCGACGGCCCGTTCACCCACCCGCCGGACGAGGTCGAGACCAGCCGGTTCGTCGCCCTCGACGACCTCGACGCGTTCCTCGCGGAGCACGAGCTGCTCGAGGCGGCGAAGGCGATGGTGCTGCCGTACCTGCGCTGACCGACGACGTCAGCGCAGGTACGGCAGCTAGAAGATCGGCACGAGATCGGCGACGGTCGAGTCGGTGATCGCCAGGGGCGGCCCGCGCTGCTCCGTCAGGGCCCACAGCATGTCACCGGTCAGCTCGCGCTGGGTCGTCCCGTCATCGATGCCGTGCCCGTCGCACCCGCTGTAGCGAACGAACACCTGCTGGTCGTGCCGCTCGCCGTGCAGGATCAGCACGATGGCTTCATCGCCATACGCGACGTCGAGCAAGCAGTGCTCCGGGGAGTTCGGCCCGGTGCCCTCGGGCGCCGACCGGATGGTGCGGACGAACGCCCCTACCCCCGCCCGGTCAGATGCGATCAGCGGATGCATCAATCGGTAGCTCGAGAGCGGGTCGACGACGTGATAGCGACAGATGCTGACCGACTGGACGATGCCGACCGTCTCGAGCCCGCCGTCGACCGGCTCCGGCCGCCGCGTCGGTTCTTCGGAGATCGGATGGTTGATCGGGCAGCCGTGGAGGTCGACCCTGTCGACGACGCGTGCTGTCTCGAAGATCTGCCGCCGCTCCTCGGCGTCGTCGCTGAACACGGTGATCGGCACGCTGCCGATGATTCGGGTCTCGGCGACCCACCCGTGGTCGTAGGTCCGCGCACCGGTCGGCACCGGATTGTCGAACCACAGGTACGGCTTGCGCTTGCCGAGCGGCGGAATCGGGTCGGCGCAACCGATGGTTTCGACGGTGCCGGGGCGACCCACGTACGGCCCTTGGGCGCCCGTCATCAGGCACGGCGGTTGTCCGGTCCTGCCGTAGTTCCAGCGCGGCACCGCCACTTCGACCCCGCCGTACGACTCCCACCGCCAGTTGTCCGGCTTCTTGGTCGACTCCGTCGTCGGCCGGTCGGGGCGTTGGACCACGTCGGGCCGACCCCGATCGGAGTCGGAGCCGCTGCCCTGCACGACGGCCATGACGCCGGCGATCACGGCAACGCACGCGACCGTCGCCCCTGCCACCCGGCGGCGCCGACGCCTGACGAGCCGGGTCCGCACGAGACGAGCGAGCCCTCGCTCCGGCGGCGCCGCCTCGGCCTTGCGGCTCAGGGCGGTCCGGAAGATCTCCTCGATGCGGTCGTCTTCAGGCATCGCCGTCTCCTTCGCTCTCGAGTCGGGCTCGAAGCGCCGCCAACGCCCGGTGCACCTGGCTGCGTACGGTCGCCTCGCCGCAATCGAGGATGCGTCCGATCTCGGCGTACGTCAGGCCTTCGTAGAACCGCAGCACGACGGCCGCTCGCTGGCGGCGTGGCAGGGTCGCGCACAGCTCCCACACCGCTTGGGTCTCGGCGCTGTCGGGATCGACCGTCGGCTGGTCGGATCGGACCTCCGCGACCGGACTCTCCCGGCGGATCACGCGACGCCACCACGAGATGTGGGCGTTGGCGATCATCCGGCGCACGTAGGCCTCCGGATCGTCGGCGGTCCGAATCCGCGGCCAACGGGCGCACGCCGACACGAGCCCCTCCTGTACGGCATCCTCGGCGGCGATCGGGTCTCCGGTGACGAGGTACGCGAAGCGGAGCAGCGACTGGCCGCGGGCGGCGACCCACTCCTCGAACGTCACCTCACCGGCCGACACGGCGGACGAAGCGGCAACGCGTTCCATGCCCCACTGACGGCGCAGCGACCCGTTTCGTTGCACGCTTGTTGACGCGAGATTTGGATCTGGGGTCGCCATGGCGGCCCCAGATCCAAATCTCACGTCGCGGCGGGGGGCACCACCCTGAGGACGCGGAAGCCCTTGGCCGAGCCGAGTCGGTCGCAGCCGTATCCCTGCTCCCGCAGCCAGCGCTGCAGCGAGTCGGCGCCGAGATTCTTGCCGACGACCATCGTCGCTGCGCCGAACGGCGCCAGTCGCGGCAGCCAACGCAACAGCAGCTCGTGCAGGGCGGTCTTGCCGACCCGGATCGGCGGGTTCGACCAGATCGCGTCGAAGTCGACGTCGCTGGGCAGCGCGTCAGGGAGCGCCGCAGTGACGCGATCGGCGATGCCGAGGCGTTGGGCGTTGCGGCGGGTCAGGTCGAGTGCGCGTTCGTTGACGTCGACGGCCCACACGCGGGCATCCGGACGCGCCAGCGCGAGTGCGCACCCGATGACGCCGTAGCCGCAGCCGAGGTCGAGGAACCGCTCCCCGACCGTTGGAGGCTCGGTCTGCCGAAACAGCACGGCCGTGCCCGGATCGAGCTTGCGGTGCGAAAACACTCCCGACGCGGTCGTCAGCCGGACCTCCCGGCCCCACACGTCGACGGTGATCTCGGACTCGCGGACCCGCGACGACGGGTCGGCGGCGAAATAGTGGTCACTCACAGCGCCCCCGTACGGTCCGAGACCGGGCCGCCTGGGCGGCGAGCTCGCCGTCGTCGGGATAGCCGACCTCCTCCAAGGTCAGCCCGTGCGGCGGCACCACGAGCACCCGCGAGTCACGGATCGCCGCGTCGAGGATGCGCCGTGGCTCGTCGGGCTCGAATCGGCCCTCACCGACCGCGAGCATCGACCCGACGAGGGCCCGGACCATGTTGTGGCAGAAGGCGTCGGCGACCACCCGGGCTTCGAGGACGCCATCGGATCGTCGCTCCCACGACAGCTCGCGCAGGGTACGGACGGTCGACGCCCCCTCGCGGCGGCGGCAGTATGCGGCGAAGTCATGCTCGCCGCAAAGCCGCCGCGACGCGTCATTCATCCGCCCCATGTCGAGGCGACGCCGCCACGCCAGCACCTCGCGCCGGCGCAGCGGATCGGGGCCGGTGGGCTCGTCACACACGCGGTACGCGTACCGACGCCACTCGGCGGCGAACCGCGCGTCGAATCCGGCCGGCGCGACCGCGACGCGGCGTACCCGAAGGTCCGATGGGAGCACGCGGGCGAGCCGTACGGTCAGCGCCGGCACCGACTCGGCGACCGACGCCGGCACATCGACATGGCACACCTGACCCCGCGCGTGCACTCCGGCGTCGGTTCGCCCGGCGCAGGTCGTCGACGTCTCGGTCAGGCGCAGGATCCGACACAGCGCGGACTCGATCTCGCCTTGCACCGTGCGCCGGCCGGGTTGGATCGCCCAGCCCGAGAAGTCGGTGCCGTCGTAGGCCACGTCGAGTCGCAGCCGCACCCAACCGTCCACGGGTTCATCCTCGCCCGTCGCTGCGGTCCGCCGGACACCGCTTCACACGTTCGGGTGTTCGACGACGCCCGATATGCCGGGTTCGTCGAACACCCTGACGAGTGAAGCCGGTCGCGAGGTCAGATCTTCGCCTCGTCCTCGGCCTCGTCGCCACCGTCGGCGTCGGCAGCCTCGTCGGCCGGCGCCTCATCGGCGCTCGCCTCCGGGGCCGCGTCGTCCGACTCGGCGGTCTCGGCCTCGGCCTCGGTCTCGGCCTCGGTCGCGTCCTCGTCGGCTTCCGCCGCGGCCGCCTTCTTCGCCGTCGACTTCTTCGCGGCCTTCTTGGCGGTGGCCTTCTTGGCGGTCGACTTCTTGGCGGTCGACTTCTTCGCGGCCGTCTTCTTGGCCGGTGCCTTCTTGGCAGCCGCCTTCTTGGCCGGGGCCTTCTTGGCCGGAGCCTTCTTGGTCACGCGCTGGACGGTGGCACGGGCGTCACCGATGACGTCCTCGGCGCGCTTCTGCACGTCGCCACGGACACCCTCGGCGCGCTTGCGCACGTCCTTCAGGTTCTTGCGCGCGTCCTTGCGCAGGGTCTCGACGAGCTTCTCGGCCCGCTTCTGGACGTCGTCCAGCTTGAGGTCCCTGGCCGACGCCACGACTTCCTCGGCCTTCTTGACGAGGTCGTCATAGGACGCCGTCGCCCGCGTGCGCGAGCGTCCGACGAAGTCGGTGCCCAGCGAACGGAGCTCGTCGGCGTCGAGCTTCTTGACGGTCTCGGTGAGGTTCTTGACGTCCTTGCGGAGCGACTTCACCTGGTCGTTGATCTGATCGGCAATGGTCATGCTTCCTCCTGGTTGGCTTCGGTGACCACTTCGGCAAGTTCTTCGTTGCGTACGACATCGGAGCCGACGAACGAGCGGTAGATGTCGAGCAGTGCCGTCTTCTGCCGCTCCGTCAGCTGAGGGTCGAGGGCAATGGCGTGTTCGACCATGCGCGCCCCACTCTCGTCGAGATCGAGGATCCCGGCTCTGACGTACAGCGACTCGGCGGAGATCTGCAGACCCTTGGCGATCTGCTGCAGCACCTCTGCCGACGGACGACGCAGCCCTCGCTCTATCTGGCTGAGATACGGATTGGAAACTTCCGCCTTCTCGGCCAGCTGTCGCAACGACATCTGCGCCTGGCGTCGCTGGTCGCGGAGGTATTCGCCGAGTCCTTCGACGGTTTTTCCCACGGTCAGCTTCGCCATGTCTCCATCGTGCTTGCAGGAGTTAGCAAATGCAAGCAGAACGCCGTGCGACATGAGTCACAATTCACCAAAAGCCCAGTTCAGAAGGCTGGCCGGATCTCTCCCACCTGCTTGCCACCGCCGACGACTGCCGGACGTTCCGCCAGGATCTCGGCCTCCAGGCCAACGATCTCGAGGATGCGGTGCATCGCGACGAATCGCGCCCGTTCCCCGCCGTCCTCGATCTTGAGCGCACACGCCGAGCCGTCAGGGAGGCCAGCCACAACCACGCTCTCAGCACCCGTCTTCGTGAACAACCCCGGGACGGCCTGCATGAGGCGCCGTTCGTCGCGCCGCGTGCCGCTGACGTACTCGGGGTGCGCCAGCATGGCGTCGAGAAGCAGTCTCGCGTCGGATCCTCTGGGCGAGCTCATGAGGCGGGCCGTCGCAACGGCGAGGCGACGCAGGGTCGTGGCGAGCACCGGCGCGCCGCAGCCGTCGATGCCCACGGTGTCCGGTGGCGCATCGGTGAACGACGCGAAGGTCTCCGCGATCGTCTGCTGGAGCGGGTGGTCCGGATCGAGGTAGGTCTCGATCGGCCAGTCGTTGAGCACGGATGTCAGCAACATCGCAGCGTGCTTTCCTGAGCACTCCATCAGGATCGATGCGGGCTCACGCCCGGCACGCAGCGCGGCGCGAAACTCCTCCCGGTCAGTGGGAAGGGTCGGTGGAGTCTGGAGCGCGGACTCCGCGAGGCCGGCACGCGCGAGCACCGCGCGAACGCCGTCTACGTGAAACGGCTCCCCCGAGTGACTCGCAGCCGCGAGGGCGAGCTCGGCACCGTTCAGCGGTAGCCCGGCGCGCATCATCCCCACCGCCTGGAAGGGCTTGTTCGCCGACCGCGGGAAGACGACGACGTCTGAGTCGCCGATCGACCACAGCACCTCGCCTTCGGGGTCCACGTGCACCGCGACGCCGCGATGTCGGTCCTCGACCAGACCTGAGCGCACGACCTCGACCAGCACGTCCATGCCGCTCACCCTAGGTCGACATGGGTGGCGCGCCGCGCGAGGGACGCCGTCCAGACCGCTCCCACGAAGGCCACACCCGCACCGGCCGCCAGGGCCCACGGAATGCCAAGCGAGCTCGCGACGAGCCCCAGGGCGATCGGCCCGATGCCGAACCCGAGATCGATGCAGGCGCTGGCCGTCCCCGCCGCCGCACCCCGCTCCGATGGCGTCGCCGTGGCGAAGATCGCGCTGAAGAACGCCGGGGTGGAGAACGTCACGCCGACGGCCACGACGATCGCGCCCAGCAGCAGGCCGGCGGGTGCCTGCCAGATGGCCATGACGAAGAGCCCGGTTCCGATCGCCACCAACGAGGCGGCGCCGAGCGGCAGCGAGGGCAGGCGGTCCGGGACCTTGGCGAACACGATCCGGCAGCCGACGACGACGGATCCGTAGACCAGCATCACGAGGCTTGCATTGGCCATCCCGACCTCGGCCGAGTACAGGGAGGCGAACGCCAGGAAGCCGCCGATGGCCGCCAGCGACGCGAGGAAGCCGAGCGAGATCGGGATGCCTGGACGGTGGATCAGGGCCCCGTGCCCGTCGACGTCGGCGGCCCGCTCAGGCTCGACGATGGGGATGGTCAGGAGGACCGCGAGCGCGGCCAGCGCCGTCGCACCGAACCATGCGGCGTCGTACCCCCACCCCTCGAGCAGGAACTCGCCGAGCGGGGGTCCGAGGGCCAGCCCGAGGTAGAGGCCGAGCGAGTTGTAGCTCAGGGCCTCACCCATCCGCGACGGCGGTGCGATGTCGGCCAGCAGGGCGAATCCGGCGACGAAGAACGCGGCCTCGGCGACCCCCTGCATCAGTCGGATCACGAAGACCGCCGCGAGGGAGTCGACGAACGGGAGCATGAGCATGCCGAGTCCGGCGAGCACGGCTCCGAACAGCATCAGCGGGATGCGACCGTGGTTGTCGGACAACCGTCCGGCATAGGGGCGGCAGACCAGGGCGGTGATGCCGAACGCGCCGAACGCGAGGCCCGCGCCGGCCTCGTCCGAGCCGATCGGCCCGGTCGTGAAGAGCGGCAGCGTGAAGATGGCGACGCCGACGGAGGTGAAGTAGGCGAGATCAGCGATGCCGAGCAGCACGAACGGTCGAGTGAGGAGACGCTGGTGGAACGCGTCCCCCGGGGGGATCCCTGCCATGGGACGACGGTAGACCCTGAGCACCTCTGTGATGGCTACGATGACCAGACGCATACGCAGTCGGGAAAGCGGCAGAGGAGCAGCGCGTGAGCAGCCTGGAGTCGTTCCACGCCGTCATCCCCGCCGGCGGTGCAGGCACTCGCCTGTGGCCCCTGTCGCGGGCCTCGAGACCGAAGTTCCTGCTCGACCTCACCGGCTCCGGGCGAAGCCTTCTGCAGGAGACGTGGGACCGTCTGCGCACCCTGGTGCCCGCCGAACGGATCCACGTCGTCACCGGGCCGACCCACGCGCCGCTCGTCCAGCAACAGCTGCCGGAGCTCATCGGGTTGTTCGTGGAGCCGTCGCCGCGCGACAGCATGCCCGCGATCGGGCTCGCCGCGGCGGTCATCGGTCGTCGGCATGAAGGCGCGATCATCGGCTCCTTCGCGGCCGACCACGTCATCACCGATGTCGACGCGTTCGGCGCGGCCGTGCGCGAAGGGGTCGCGGTCGCCGCGACCGGCCTGATCGCCACCATCGGCATCGAACCTCGCGGCCCTTCGACCGCATTCGGTTACATCGAGGCCGGCGAGGAGCTGTACGTGACCGACGCACCCTCGGCCAGAGCGGTCACGCAGTTCGTCGAGAAGCCGAACGCGTCCACTGCCGCTCACTACGTGCGCAGCGGCTCGTTCAGCTGGAACGCGGGCATGTTCGTGGCTCGCACCGAGATGCTGCTCAGTCATCTCTCGCGGCTCCAGCCGCACCTGCACGCCGGACTCGACCGCATCGCCCTTTCCTGGGACACACCGGACGGTCAAGCCGAGCTCGAGGTCACGTGGCCGAACCTGACGCCCATCGCCATCGACCACGCGATCGCCGAACCGGTCTCGCTCGAAGGCGGCATCGCCGTCGTGCCCGGCGCCTTCGGCTGGGACGACATCGGCGACTTCGCCGCCCTGCACGCACTGGCCGGGTCGTCGTCGGCTGACGTGATCTGGGTCGACTCCGACGGTCTGGCCAGGGCCGAGGACGGCACCACCATCGCCGTCGTCGGCATTCGCGACGTCGTGGTCGTCCGCACTGCCGACGCGCTGCTCGTCACCACGCTCGAGCAGGCCCAGCAGGTCAAAGACGTCCCGGCGCTGCTGAAGCGAGACGGTCGCTTCGACTTGATCTAGATCAGGTCGGTGAGTGCTGCACCGGGGGTGTCTGCCGTGGGCTTGTAGGCCTGGGCCAGCTCGCCGGTGCCGATGCCGCGGAGCAAGCCGTCGGAGCCGTCTGCATACACCGACTCGCCGCGTTGGAGGGCAACCCGCTCGCCGTGTTCGTTGTGCAGCTCGACGTCGCCGTCGATGCACACGACGATGCGCTGGGGGGCGTCCGGCAGCACGACGCCGTTGGGCTCGGCGTGCGAGCACTGGGTGACGGCCAGGGCGAACTCCTCGACCGGAGGGCTGAACACGTCGGTGGAGAACCCGAACGGCTCCGGCGTCACGCGCGCCAGTCGCGACATGCCCTCGTCGAGACAAGCCACCAGCCCGGCCGGGTCGAGATGCTTCGATGTCAGGCCGGCCCGCAGCACGTTGTCGGAGGTGGCCATCACCTCCAGGCACATGCCGCGCAGGTGGGCATGGATGATGCCCGCCCCGAGGAACGCGGCCTCGCCGGGCTGCAACGTGAGGCGTTGGAGCAGGAGCGAGATGACGACGCCGACGTCGCCGGGATGGTGCTCGGCGATCTCGACGGCGGTCGCGTAGGCGCGCTTGACGTCGATGCCCTGCTCCGCGAGGTCGCGGCAGGAGGCGACGACCCGGTCGATCTCCGCGACGTCGGGCTTCTCCTCCAGGAGCGTGGCGACGATCCGGACGATGCCCCGGAATCCGGGCCGGGCGTTCAGGCTCTCGGCCAGCGACGCCGCGAGCGGCGACTCGATCCCCGAGAGGATGCGGAGGATCTCCGCCGTCGGACGGAATCCGACGAGGGTGTCGAACGTGGTGAGGGCGTAGACCATCTCGGGCTTGTGGTTGACGTCGCGGTACACCCGCTGAGGCGAGTCGATCGGGATGCCCGCCTTCTCCTCACGCGCGAAGCCGGTCTTCGCCTGCGCGGCGTTGGGGTGCACCTGGATCGACAGCGGGTGGCTCGCCGCCAGGAGCTTGAGCATGAAGGGCAGCTCGCCGGTGAGCGTCGCGAGCGGCGCCT
>DASQKI010000076.1:0-13343 GCA_035630615.1 Nocardioidaceae bacterium | reverse complement strand
GCGGTACCACGACAAGGTCATGCGCCGCGTGGACCTCAAGGCCCTCGTCGACACCTGCTACCGGCAGCTCGGCGGCGAGGAGACGGCCCACCTGGTCGACGGCATCAAGGACGTCGGGTTCGAGTTCGCGACCCGCGGCGGGATGACCATCGGCCTGTTCGACATCGAGATCCCGAAGGACAAGCAGGAGCGCCTCGACGCGGCCGACGAATCGGTCCTCGCGATCGACAAGCAGTTCCAGCGCGGCCTGATCACCGAGGACGAGCGCTACGAGCAGGTCGTCGGGATCTGGCAGGACACCACGGGCAAGATGTCGGACGAGATGATGAAGTCGCTGGACCCGACGGGCCCGGTGACGATGATGACCGCCTCAGGTGCCCGAGGGAACAAGGGCAACATCGGTCAGCTCGGCGCGATGCGCGGCCTGATGGCCGACCCATCGGGCCGGATCATCGACGTGCCCGTGCGGAGCAACTTCCGCGAGGGCATGACCGTCCTCGAGTACTTCATCTCCACCCACGGCGCCCGCAAGGGTCTGGCCGACACCGCGCTGCGCACCGCCGACTCCGGGTATCTCACCCGGCGCCTGGTGGACGTGGCCCAGGACGTCATCACCCGCGAGGACGACTGCGGCACCGAGGAAGGCAGCTGGATCATCCGCTCGGAATCCAGCGACGAGGCCGGCGCGTTCCAGCGCCGCCTGGTCGGCCGGCTCGCGGCCGCGGCTCTGCCCGATGCCCGGGTCAAGGTCAAGAAGGGCGAGACCGCCCCGACTCTCGTCGAGCGCCTGGAGATCATCACCGAAGAGCTCGCCGCCACCATCGACGAGGCCGGGATCGACGAGGTCCTGGTCCGCTCACCGCTCACCTGCGAAGCCCGCTACGGCGTCTGCCGCGCGTGCTACGGCCGCAACCTCGCCACCGGCGAGATGGTCGGATCCGGTGAGGCGGTCGGCATCATCGCCGCCCAGTCGATCGGTGAGCCCGGCACGCAGCTGACGATGCGGACCTTCCACACCGGCGGTGTGGCCGGCGACGACATCACGCACGGCCTGCCGCGTGTGGTCGAGCTGTTCGAGGCCCGTACGCCGAAGGGGCGGGCACCGATCTCGGAGGTCGCCGGTCGGGTCCGGATCGACGAGACCGACAAGACCCGCAAGGTCGTCATCATCCCCGACGACGGGTCGGACGAGCACGCCCACCCGGTCACCAAGCGGGCCCGGCTGCGGGTCGCTGACGACGACACCGTCGACGTCGGCCAGCAGCTCACCCACGGTACGCCGGAGCCGCAGGACGTGCTGCGGATCCTCGGCGTCCGGGCCGCGCAGCAGCACCTCGTGGACGAGGTCCAGGAGGTCTACCGCAGCCAGGGTGTGTCGATCCACGACAAGCACATCGAGATCATCGTGCGCCAGATGCTGCGCCGGATCACCGTGATCGAGCAGGGCGACGCCAATCTGCTCACCGGTGACCTCGTCGACCGGGTCCGGTTCGAAGAGGAAAACCGTCGCGTGGTGGCCGAGGGCGGCACGCCGGCTTCGGGTCGTCCGGTGCTGATGGGCATCACGAAGGCATCGCTGGCCACCGAGTCGTGGCTGTCGGCGGCGTCGTTCCAGGAGACCACGCGGGTGCTGACCGACGCGGCGATCCACGCCAAGTCCGACGCCCTGATGGGTCTGAAGGAAAACGTGATCATCGGCAAGCTGATCCCGGCCGGCACCGGTTTGGAGCGCTACCGCAACATCCGGGTGGAGCCGACCGAGGAGGCCCGGGCGGCCGCGTACTCGATGGCCGGCTACGAGTCGTACGAGTACGACTTCGGTTCGCCGGGCACACAGTCGGTGGCGCTGGACGACTTCGGTTTTGGGTCCTACGGCGGCAACTGATCCAATATCGTAGCGCCATGTCACGTCATCGCGTGACATGGCGCTGACGTCTTTTCAGGCCAGCAGCGGCCAGTAGCGCAGGAAGAGATAGTCCGCCCCGGGGCGCTCAACGGCCCACAGGTGGGCGCCGGGGCCGCCGTCGATGGCGTCAATCTGGTACGACGTCGTGGTCCGATCGCCGACGGTCGCGACGACCTGCGTACTCAGACCTCGGTTGGGCACCGACGTCGCGTAGCTCGTCGCCACCTCGTCGATGCTGTCGCCCTCGTCGACTGCGACGACGATGTAGCGAGGGTTGCTGTAGACCACACCGATCGGAGATCCGCCCGGCTGCACCGGCCAGTCTTCGGTGCCCGGCAGTTCGTCGACGTTCGTGGGAACGGACGTGTGCGCATCGGGCGAGATCGGCCACTGGGCCGCGTCTTGGTCGCGAGCGGAGTACGGATAGCCCGACGGCCGGTCGAGATTGGTGCCCACCTCGCGGATCGGGCCGGTCCGTACCAGGATGCGCGCCGAGGGAAGGCCGGACGCTCCAGGCAGCGGCTCGCCGTCGACGTCGGCGGTCGGCGTCGCGGTGATGTCGACCTGCAGGGGACGGCCGTCGGCGGTGTGGCCCGTGACGAGCAGCCGACACTGCCGGATCCAGGCGTCGGTGTCGTCGAGCCAGCACCGTCGTCGGGCCTGCGAGACGTCGACGTCGACGTCGGGCAGCAGCCGATCGAGCTCGGTCAGCAGGTCGCGCAGGACCTGGTCGGGGTCGCCGTCGATCTGCAGCAGGGAGATCTGGCGGATGTCGGTCGGGTCCTGCGTGATCGTGATCGTTGGGCCGACCCGAGCCGCTCCGTCCGGGACCGTCACGCCGCGGCCGAGGCGGGCACCCGGACCGTACAGATGAGACTCGATGCTGACGAGCTCCTCGGCGGAGCCGTCTTCCTCGCAGCCGGTGCCGACGAGGCAGCCGCCGACGACGAGGCTCGCCAACAGCACCCGTGGGTTCCGCCCCATCGCATTCCTCGTCGTCGATCCGCAACGTCTCGCGAGGTGAGCGTTCCAACCCACCCCTTGCAGGACGCTACGCCATAGACTGCCGGCGATGTCGAGTCCCGAGCCGGTCGTTCGCCTGCGACTTTCGGCCTACGCCGTCGTGACCTGGGGCGAACGCGTCCTCCTGACCCGGATCTCGAGCCGCGGTCACCATGTCGGTGACTGGACCCTGCCCGGCGGTGGCGTCGACCACGGTGAGCCGCCCCGGGTCGGTGTGGCCCGCGAGGTTCGTGAGGAGACCGGGCTCGATGTCGAGGTGGGCGAACTGTTGGACGTCCACGACACCCACTTCACCGGGCGGGCGCCGGACGGCACTCTCGAAGACTTCCACGGCGTCCATCTCGTCTTCGCCGCGTCGACGCCGACGCCGGACGCGCCGCTGCGGATCACCGAGATCGAGGGCACGACCGACGCCGTGGAGTGGGTCGACCGGGCGGCGATCGCGCGCGGGGACCTGCCCGTGCTCGACGTGGTCCGAGCCGGGCTGGCCGCGTACGACCGGCCCAGTGCTGCGGCTCGATCGGTCGCCGCGTTCCATACGGCGCTCGGCATCGTCGACCCGGCTCGGCCGACGGCGTCGGTGCCGTCGTGGCGGCAACGGGTCGAGTTCATGCGCGAGGAGGTCAGCGAGTACGCCGACGCCGCCGAGGCCGGTGACATCGTCGAGATCGCCGACGCACTCGCGGACCTGCTGTACGTCGTGCACGGCACCGCACTCGTCCACGGCATCCCGCTCGACGCCGTGTTCGACGAGGTGCACCGGTCCAACCTGACCAAGACCGGCGGGTCGCCCATCGAGGCCGGCACGAAGGCTCCGAAGCCCGACGGTTATCGCCCGCCTGACATCCGGCCCCTTCTCGAGCGTTAGCCGACGACCTCGGCCCAGAGGGCGTCGGCGTCGACCGGATGCGGCGACGAGGCGGCCGCTTGGGCCACGAGCAGGCGTCCGGTGTGCTCGATGTGCCCGCGCATCCGGTCCTCGACCGCCGACGCGTCGCCGGCTTCGAGCGCGTCGATGATCGGAACGTGTTCGGCCAAGATGTCGTCCAGACTGCGGGACCGGTCGACCGTCGAAGCGCCGAGCAGTCGGGTGAGATCGCGCACCCGACGCACAGTCGCCGCGAGCAGATGATTGCCGCTGGCCTCGAGGATGTGGTCGTGAAAGCGCTGGTCGTGGTCCATGAACCGCGCCACGGCGCGGGCGGACGCCGCGTTGGCCATGACCGCCAGCTCTTGTCGGAGCCGCTCGGTCAACTCGGGCGTTTGGTGCCGGGCCGCTTGGCCCGACGCCGGGACCTCCAGCAGGAGCCGAACGGCGAAGATCTCGGCGATGTCGTGGGCGGCCGGCGCGACGATCCGGAAGCCCCGGTTGCGCTCCATGCGGACCAGCCCGGTCTCAGCGAGCCGGAGCAGCGCCTCGCGGACGGGACTGCGCGAGACGCCCAGGCGGTCGGCGATCTGGTACGCCGAGTACAGCTCGCCGGGCGCAAGGTCGCCGGAGTGGATGGCGGCGCGTACCGCCTCGACGACTTGGTCGTTGAGACTCGGACCCCGACCGAGGGGAGAGCCGGTGGCAGGAGCAGTCACGGCCCATACGCTAGCGTCTTCGGGGGCAATTGACATGTAGCATGCGACATGCCAGCCTTCGCCCATGGCTGAGTCGACCACACCGACCGCCTCCGAGTCGGTCTTCACGTACGGCGCGCCACAGCTCAAGTTCGGCGCCGGATCGTCCGACGAGATCGGCTACGACCTCGCCCAGTACGGCGTCGCGCGCGCCCTGGTCGTCACCGATCCGGGCGTCGCGGCCACCGGCCATCCGGCCCGCGTCGCCGAGCAGGTGGGCCAGTTCGGCATCGCCGCGACGGTCTACGACCAGTCGCACGTCGAGCCGACCGATGAGAGCATGCGGGCCGCGATCGCGTTCGCCCGCGACCACGGGCCGTTCGACGCGCTGGTGGCGGTCGGCGGCGGCTCGAGCATCGACACGGCGAAGGCGGTCAACCTCATGACCACCAACCCCGGCGAGCTCATGGACTACATCAACGTGCCGGTCGGCGGCGGCCAGGCGCCGACGAAACCACTGCTCCCGCTGGTCGCGGTGCCGACGACGACCGGCACCGGCGCCGAGAGCACGACCGTCTGCATCATGGACGTCGTCGCGCTCAAGGTGAAGACCGGCATCAGTCATCCCCGGCTGCGCCCGACGCTCGCCGTGGTCGACCCGGTTCTGACCGTCAGCCAGCCGGCCGGGGTCACCGCGTCGTCCGGCATGGACATCGTGTGCCACGCGCTCGAGAGCTACACCGCTCAGTGGTACGCCGACTTCGAGCGCAAGCGACCCGAGCAGCGCGTGCCGTACTGCGGGGCCAACCCGGTCGGCGACCTGTGGGCGGAGAAGTCGCTGTCGTTGATCAGCCGGTCGTTCCGCCGGGCGGTCGAGGACGGCGACGACCTCCAGGCCCGGGTCGACATGGCCATGGCGGCGACGTTCGCGGGGATGGGCTTCGGCAACGCCGGCGTCCACATCCCGCACGCCAACGCCTACCCGATCGCCGGGCGGGTTCGAGACTTCCACCCCAAGGGCTATCCCGACGACGAGCCGATGGTTCCGCACGGCATGTCGGTGTCGCTGACCGCGCCAGAGGCCTTTCGTTTCACGTTCCCGGCATCGCCGGATCGGCACCTGCGCGCGGCCGAGCTGCTCGCGCCCGGCACGACCCCGGCGGCCGACCCGGCCGACACGCTCCCGGCCGTGCTCACCGAGCTGATGCGCGACATCGACATCCCGCCGGGCATCGGCGCTGTGGGTTATGGCCGCGACGACATCGACGACCTCGTCGAGGGGACCCTGAAGCAACAGCGACTGCTCGCGACCTGCCCTCGGACGGTCACCCCCGACGACATCGCGGCGATCTTCGCCGGCTCGCTGACCCTGTGGTGATCGCCGTCTCCGCGAGCGACCTCACGCACAGCCTTCGTCGTGCCGGCGTCGGCGACGTCGACGACTCGTCCCTTGCTCGGGCGCTCTACAGCAGCGACGCGTCGCTCTACCGGGTGCCGCCCCAGGTCGTCGTGCGGCCGCGGCACGCTGACCAACTGGCGGCGGCCGTCGAGGTCTGCCGGACCACCGACACGCCCTTGACGATGCGCGGCGCCGGCACGTCGATTGCCGGCAACGCCGTCGGCGCCGGCGTGGTCGTCGACACGAGCCGGCATCTCAACCGGGTGATCTCGGTCGACCCGGACAGCGGCACGGCAGTGGTCGAGCCCGGCGTCGTGCACGCGACGCTGCAGCGGGCGGCCCGGCCGCACGGTCTGCGCTACGGACCCGATCCGTCGACGCACAGCCGCTGCACGATCGGCGGCATGATCGGCAACAACGCCTGCGGTTCCCGTGCCTTGGGGTACGGCCGGACCGCCGACACCGTCGTCGGCCTCGACGCGCTCACGATCGACGGCCAGACGCTACGACTACGGACCGGCCACGACGCTGGTGAGTCGCCGCCCCTCGCCGCGCTGGGTCGGCTCGTTGACGGTGCGCTCGGGCCCATCCGCACGCATCTCGGCCGCTTCGACCGGCAGGGCTCGGGGTATGCGTTGGAGCACCTGTTGCCCGAGCGGGGCTTCGACGTCGCCAAGGCACTCGTCGGCAGCGAAGGCACCCTCGCGGTCGTCACCGGCGCCACCGTGCGATTGGTGCCAGAGCCGGCGCGCACCCGACTCGTCGTGCTCGGCTACGAGACCGTGTACGCCGCGGCCGACGCGGT
Source organism: Nocardioidaceae bacterium (assembly GCA_035630615.1). Taxonomy (GTDB): domain Bacteria; phylum Actinomycetota; class Actinomycetes; order Propionibacteriales; family Nocardioidaceae; genus DATFRX01. The sequence continues at coordinate 6,644 of DASQKI010000076.1, read as the reverse complement.
GCCGTCGGTGCTCGAGCATCGGCCGGTGGCCTGCGAGGGCATCGACACCAGGCTGGTCGACGTGGTTCGCGGCCGACGCGGTCCAGGGGCGGTGCCGGAGCTGCCCCGTGGCACCGGCTGGCTGCTCGTCGAGCTGGCCGGAGACTCCGACGCGGAGGTGGCATCGACCGCCGAACGGTTGGTGGCCGCCGTCGGCGCCCTCGATGCCCGGGTGGTCGCCGATGCAGCGGAGACGGCGGCGTTGTGGCGGATCCGAGAGGACGGGGCGGGCCTCGGCGCGATCAGCCTGCCGCGTCCGGCGTACTCCGGCTGGGAGGACGCCGCGGTGCCTCCCGAGCGGCTCGGCGCCTACCTGCGTGAGTTCGACGGCCTGCTCCGATCGCATGGGCTCGACGGTGTGCCGTACGGACACTTCGGCGACGGGTGCCTGCACATCCGGATCGACTTCCCGTTGACCGACGCCGGCGGGCCGCGTCGATTCCGCGACTTCGTCACCGAGGGAGCGCGGCTGGTCGCGACGTACGGCGGGTCGCTGTCGGGGGAGCACGGTGACGGCCGGGCCCGTTCGGAGCTGCTGCCGCTGATGTACCCGTCGGAGGTCGTCGACCTCTTCGCCGCGGTCAAGGACGTCTTCGACCGCGACGACCTGCTGAACCCGGGCGTACTCGTGCGGCCTCGCGCGCTCGACGCCGACCTGCGGACCTCTGGCCCGATCAGGTTGTCGGGGTCGCTGGCCGAGCAGGTGCACCGCTGCACCGGGGTCGGCCGCTGCATCGCCGACGGCACCCGGTCGGGTCAGGTCATGTGCCCGTCCTACGTCGCGACGCGGGACGAGAAAGACTCCACACGAGGTCGGGCGCGCGTCCTGCAGGAGATGGTCCGGGGCGACCTCGTCGACGGCGGATGGCGGTCGCCCGAGGTGCACGAGGCGCTCGACCTTTGCCTGTCCTGCAAGGGATGTGCCCGCGACTGTCCGACCGGCGTCGACATGGCCACCTATAAGGCTCAGGTGCTCCACGAGGCCTACAAGGGGCGGCTGCGACCGCGGGCCCACTACAGCCTGGGTCGGCTGCCGCGCTGGCTCGGCGTTGCGTCGCGTACCCCGCGGCTGGCCAACGCCGCCATGGCGAGCCGCCCGCTCGGTCGGCTCGGCAAGTGGGCCGCCGGGGTCGACCGGCGTCGGTCGCTGCCCTCGCTTGCGACCGAGACGTTCCGCGCGTGGGCGCGGCGACGCGAGCCGGCCCGCGGCGGCGATCGGGTCGTCGTCTTCGCCGACACCTTCACCGACCATCTCGCGCCGCAGACGGGTCGGGCCGCGGTCGAGGTGCTCGAGGCTGCGGGCTACCGCGTCGAGGTGCCCGACCGGCGCGCCTGCTGCGGTCTGACCCTGATCAGCACCGGGCAGCTCGACGCGGCTCGACGCCAGCTCACCCGCACGGTGGAGATGCTCGACGGCTACGTACGCGACGGCGCCGCGATCGTGGGCCTGGAGCCGTCCTGCATGGCGGTGCTGCGCCACGATGCGACCGACCTGCTCGACTCCGACGCCGCTCGGTCGGTCGCCGAGCACACGAGGACGCTCGCCGAACAGTTGACCGCGACCGACGGGTGGGAGCCGCCCGATCTGTCCGGTGTCGCCTTCGTGGCGCAACCGCACTGCCACCACGCCGCCGTGCTCGGCTGGGAGACCGACCGGCGGCTGCTGGCCGACGCCGGCGCCGAGGTCACGTCGGTCGGCGGGTGCTGCGGGCTGGCCGGCAACTTCGGCGTCGAACGCGGCCACTACGACGTATCGGTCGCGATCGCCGAGCACGACCTGCTGCCGGCCGTACGCGAGGCGCCGGACGCGTCCGTGTTGGCCGACGGCTTCTCCTGTCGCACCCAGCTCGACGACCTCCTCGGCGTACGCTCGCGCCACCTCGCCGAGGTGATCGCCGACGCCAGTCGAGCCGACTCGGCATGATGACGCCGTACGTGCCCCACCTCGGCCGATTTTGACCGCAGGTCAGCGCTCGGGTAGCCTTCAACTCCGTGCCTGGGCTGGCCCAGGCCATCACGTGTGCCACCAAGACATTGCTCACCGGGCCGCGTGAACCCGACTCCCTCGCCGCAACTGCGACGGGCTCGACGTGCCCCCCGTGACACGCCCGAGCGCGGGGGTCGTTTGGCCGGCCACGACACGACACGACGCGAGAAGACGACATCTCGCACAACGAACAGCAGGCGACGAAAGAGAGAAGCGCGCGGTGCCCACGATCCAACAGCTGGTCCGCAAGGGCCGCCAGGACAAGGCGACCAAGACCAAGACCCCTGCGCTGAAGGGCTCGCCCCAACGGCGTGGCGTGTGCACGCGTGTCTACACGACGACGCCGAAGAAGCCCAACTCCGCGCTGCGCAAGGTGGCTCGGGTCCGGCTCACCAGCGGCATCGAGGTGACCGCCTACATCCCCGGCGTCGGCCATAACCTGCAGGAGCACTCCATCGTTTTGGTGCGAGGCGGTCGGGTTCGCGACCTGCCCGGTGTCCGCTACAAGGTGATCCGCGGCGCACTCGACACCCAGGGTGTGAAGGGCCGCAAGCAGGCGCGCAGTCAGTACGGCATGAAGAAGGAGAAGAGCTGATGCCTCGCAAGGGCCCGGCACCGAGGCGGCCGGTCGACGTTGACCCGGTCTACAGCAGCCCCCTCGTCACGCAGCTGATCAGCAAGGTGCTCAAGGACGGCAAGAAGCAGGTCGCCCAGCGCATCGTCTACACCGCGCTCGAGGGCACCCGCGACAAGAGCGGGACCGATCCCGTCGTCACGCTCAAGCGCGCCCTCGACAACGTCAAGCCGACCCTCGAGGTCAAGAGCCGTCGTGTCGGTGGCGCCACCTACCAGGTCCCGGTCGAGGTCAAGGCCGGCCGGTCCACGACTCTCGCGCTGCGCTGGCTCGTCCACTACGCCGCCGAGCGTCGCGAGAAGACGATGTCCGAGCGCCTGATGAACGAATTGCTCGACGCCAGCAACGGGCTCGGCGGTTCGGTCAAGAAGCGCGAGGACACCCACAAGATGGCTGAGGCCAACAAGGCATTCGCCCACTACCGCTGGTGAGCCGCGGTCAACTTCGGATCGCATGATCCGAGGCATATGACAGCGCGCGCACACGCGGCAACCACAAGCATTTGAACTAAGAGGAAGCACCGCAAGTGGCAGTCGAGATCACTACCGACCTGAGCCGAGTACGCAACATCGGCATCATGGCGCACATCGACGCCGGCAAGACGACGACGACCGAGCGGATCCTGTTCTATACCGGCATCAACTACAAGATTGGCGAGGTCCACGAGGGCGCCGCCACGATGGACTGGATGGAACAGGAACAGGAGCGCGGCATCACGATCACGTCGGCCGCGACGACCTGTACGTGGAAAGACCACACGATCAACATCCTGGACACGCCCGGGCACGTCGACTTCACCGTCGAGGTGGAGCGTTCGCTGCGCGTGCTCGATGGCGCCGTCGCCGTCTTCGACGGTGTCGCCGGCGTCGAGCCCCAGTCCGAGACCGTCTGGCGGCAGGCCGACCGCTACCGCGTGCCGCGGATCTGCTTCGTCAACAAGCTCGACCGCACCGGCGCGGAGTTTCACCGCTGCGTCGAGATGATCGAAAACCGGCTGGCCGCGACCCCGCTCGTGTTGCAGCTGCCGATCGGCACCGAGGCTGATTTCATCGGCGTCGTCGACCTGGTCGAGCTGCGCGCCCTCACCTGGCGTGGCGAGACCGTCAAGGGCGAGGACTACACCGTCGAGGAGATCCCGGCTACCCACGTCGAGGCGGCCCGCGAGTGGCGTGACCGACTGTTCGAGACGATCGCCGAGGCCGACGACGAGATGATGGAGCTCTACCTCGAGGGTCAGGAGCCCGAGGTCGACGCACTCCGGGCCGCGATCCAGCGCGCGACGGTGGCCAACAAGCTGACCCCGGTGTTGTGCGGCACAGCGTTCAAGAACAAGGGGGTGCAGCCGCTGCTCGACGCGGTCGTCGCCTACCTCCCGTCGCCTGCCGACGTGCCCGCGATCGAGGGGCACTCCGTCGACGGAGAGACGGTCGTCGTCCGTAAGCCCAACGAGGCCGAGCCGTTCTCGGCGCTCGCGTTCAAGATCATGGCCGACCCGCACCTCGGCAAACTGACCTACATCCGCGTCTACTCGGGCCGGCTCGAGACCGGCACTCAGGTCCTCAACCCGACCAAGGGTCGCCGCGAGCGGATCGGCAAGATCTACCGGATGCACGCCAACAAGCGTGAGGAGATCGCCAGCATCGGCGCCGGGCACATCGTCGCGGTCATGGGTCTGAAGGACACCACGACCGGTGAGACGCTGTGCGACCAGAGCAACCCGGTCGTCCTCGAGTCGATGACGTTCCCAGCTCCGGTGATCCACATCGCGATCGAGCCCAAGAGCAAGGGCGATCAGGACAAGCTGGGTACGGCGATCCAGCGCCTGTCCGACGAGGACCCGACGTTCACTGTCCGTACCGACGAGGAGACCGGGCAGACGATCATCGCCGGCATGGGCGAGCTGCACCTCGAGGTGCTGGTCGACCGGATGAAGCGCGAGTTCCGCGTCGAGGCCAACGTCGGCAAGCCGCAGGTCGCCTACCGCGAGACGATCAAGCGTCCGGTCACCGGCGTCACCTACACCCACAAGAAGCAGACCGGTGGCTCCGGCCAGTTCGCCAAGGTCAACATCGACCTCGAACCCACCGGCGGCGACGGCGACGGTGGCTACGAGTTCATCGACGCGATCAGGGGGGGCCGGGTCCCTCGCGAGTACATCCCCGCGGTGGACGAGGGCGCCCAGGAGGCCATGGAGTTCGGCGTGCTCGCCGGCTACCCGATGGTCGACATCAAGGTCACCCTTCAGGACGGCCAATACCACGACGTCGACTCCTCGGAGCTGGCGTTCAAGATCGCGGGCTCGATGGCCTTCAAGGAGGCCGCCCGCAAGGCGCAGCCGGTGCTGCTCGAGCCCATGATGGCGGTCGAGGTGACGACGCCCGACGACTACATGGGCGACGTGATCGGCGACCTCAACGCCCGTCGCGGCCACATCCAGGCCATGGACGAGGCGGTCGGCGGGGCACGCCTGGTGAAGGCACTGGTGCCCTTGTCGGAGATGTTCGGATACGTCGGTGATCTGCGCTCGAAGACGTCAGGTCGCGCGGTGTACTCCATGCAGTTTGACTCGTATGCCGAAGTCCCGACGACAGTGGCGGACGAGATCATCAAGAAGGCCCGAGGCGAATGACATGGACCTTCGGGTAAGGTCCAGCGATACGCGTACGGCGTAGGAAAGCGAATCGAGGAGGAGCCCCCAGTGGCGAAGGCGAAGTTCGAGCGAACCAAGCCGCACGTGAACATCGGGACCATCGGTCACATCGACCATGGCAAGACGACGCTGACGGCGGCCATCACTCAGGTGCTGCACAAGAAGTATCCGGACCTCAATGAGGTTTCGGCCTTCGACATGATCGACAAGGCGCCTGAGGAAAAGCAACGGGGCATCACCATCTCGATCGCCCACGTTGAATACCAGACCGAAAACCGGCACTACGCGCACGTGGACTGCCCGGGTCACGCGGACTACATCAAGAACATGATCACCGGTGCCGCCCAGATGGACGGCGCGATCCTCGTGGTCGCGGCGACCGACGGCCCGATGCCGCAGACTCGCGAGCACGTGCTGTTGGCCCGTCAGGTCGGCGTCCCGGCGATCGTCGTCGCGCTCAACAAGTGCGACATGGTCGACGACCAGGAGATCATCGAGCTGGTCGAGCTCGAGGTGCGCGAGCTCCTCAACGAGTACGAGTTCCCCGGCGACGACACCCCGGTCATCCAGGTCGGTGCCCTCCCGGCGCTCAACGGCGACGAGAAGTGGACCAAGGGCGTCGAGGAGCTGCTGGACGCCGTCGACGAGTTCATTCCGCTGCCGGAGCGTGAGGTCGACAAGCCGTTCCTGATGCCGGTCGAGGACGTCTTCACGATCACCGGTCGCGGCACCGTCGTCACCGGCCGGATCGAGCGCGGCATCATCAAAGTCAACGAGACCGTCGACATCGTTGGCATCCGTGACGACAAGCAGACCACGACCGTCACCGGCGTGGAGATGTTCCGCAAGATCCTCGACGAGGGCCAGGCGGGCGAAAACGTCGGCCTGCTGCTCCGCGGCACCAAGCGCGAAGACGTCGAGCGCGGCATGGTCGTCATCAAGCCGGGCTCGACCACTCCGCACACGGAGTTCGAGGGCCAGGTCTACATCCTGTCCAAGGAGGAGGGCGGCCGACACACGCCGTTCTTCAACAACTACCGGCCGCAGTTCTACTTCCGTACGACCGACGTCACCGGCGTCGTCACGCTGCCCGAGGGCACCGAGATGGTGATGCCGGGCGACAACACGGAGATGAAGGTCGAGCTGATCCAGCCGATCGCGATGGAGGAGGGTCTCCGCTTCGCGATTCGCGAGGGTGGCCGCACCGTCGGCGCCGGCCGGGTCACCAAGATCATCAAGTGAGCTAGCCGCACGCCGTACAGCAACCGATCGGCCCCGTCCCCTTCGTGGGGGCGGGGCCGATCGCTGTCCCGGCTCAACCTTTCGGGTGCCTG
>DASQKI010000075.1:0-108451 GCA_035630615.1 Nocardioidaceae bacterium | reverse complement strand
TCTGCCGCGGCGGGCCGCTCTCATGCGCGGCCCGCCCGGTGAGGTCAAGCGACCCGCACGCGTGGCGCTTCCTGGCCCGGATCTGGGTTGTGCGCGCCGAATGCGTGCCGAAATCGGCGGCTCTCCCAGGAGTCCGCAGGTAGGCGACATGTGGCGGCAGTCTGTAAAGCTGCTGGCATTGCGAACGCGGGTCGAACGATCGACGTCGTCGACGCGCGATACATCTCTAGGTCGATGGCCGTCCGGAGACGACGGTGGCCACCTCGATAATGCAATGCCCTGAGATCGAGAACCGCGTCAGCATTGATCCGGCACGCGGTGAGCGGCATAGGGTGTGCCGTGACAACGCCCGAGGGACGGCCCGATCAGTGAGCCCATAACTTTCGCCTTGCGCTCGGCGGTTTTACGCTCAGTCCGCTGGTTTGTACAGCGTTGAACGGCATCTGCCTTACAAGCAGGAGCTCACAGGATCAGCCCCTGACCTACGTTCCCGACAGCGGATCGGATCAGCGTCGTCGCCTAAAGGTCCTCGGCGCCATGTGCCTTCAGCTGCAGTCGCTCTGCATCACTGAAGTGCCAACGTGCGAGCTTGAGTCCCCATTCAGATCTCTCGGCGTCGGCGAGCTCCAGGCGGCCGCGCAGAGGGAAGCTGTTGTGTGGATCCCAGCCTGAGTACGTGCGGACCCGTGCACCCTCGCTATGGACGATCTGACCGGTTGCTGTTATCGCGCATCGAAGCGAATTGCGTTCCTCACGAGCCGGATCGGTCGTGTGCCAGGAGCGCTTATTGAACAAGACGTCGTACGCCGCCTGCTCGATGCGGACCAGATGGTGTTGTACGTCGTGATCGGCGGCGAAGGTGGCGTGTCGTTTAAGGTCCGCGTGCCTGGCTGGATCTCGCAGGTTGCCCACCCAATCCTCCACCTCTTGGTCGGTGTACCCGAGATTCCAGGGGTGAGTAGAAAGAAAGCCGTAAAGCGGGTCGACAAGTTGTGTTCCCGCTACGGCGAAGGCGTTTTCGAAGAGGCGGAACAGCTCGTTGAGCTTTGCAACACCGTGGGATGCCGTGATCGCAGCGCCGAGCAATAGCACGCCGCTATTGCGGTCGGTCATGGATGAGAGGTCGAGCGGCCACTCCAGACCTGGGCCAGCCAGGGGGTAGAAGGCCTTCAACTTGGGAAGCTTGATACGCACACATTGCTCGAGTAACTCGCGGTCGGCATCGTCATCGCCCGCTAGCGCCAGGTAAGGCGTCGGCGACCAGAGCCGACAGGGAACCTGGCTCTGTACGGCAAGCGAGGATGCGAAGAGACGCAGGCCATCTTCGGCACGCAGTCGACTGTTCTCGTCAAAGGCGAGTTCTACTGAGCTGACCTCTTCGATCTGCGTCGGGAGGGTCGCGACCAGAACGGCGACGGTGCTTTCGTCTGCTGATGCCTGGGAGATCAACGTCGGCCCCGGCGATTGCGATTCACCGAGGTCAACCTCCTCCGTGTTCTCCAACTCGCGGATGGCAACTGTGAGTCCATCTCCCAAGTCGCTGCCAAATCGGGCCACACGCGAGATCTTGGGGGTGAACTCGGCGAAGACATAGCGGAGCAACTTCACTCACCTAACCTTAGGCCTAGAGCGACCGGTTGGACTTGTGATGAGCGATTGCGCCGTCGGCCTCGCAAGTCGACGTCCTCAGTCCCCAGCCTGGCGGCAGCTGGGATACCAACCATCACCGAACGCCAGCCCCCACGCACCGTCAGAATCCACCTCTGGCCGCCGAGCCGCCGCATCCACCAACCCGTCCCGGGGACATTCGACTCGTGACAGTGGCTGGCTGGCTCAACGGCACCGGTGTCGTGGTGCCGGTCGTGGTGCGAAATGGCGGTGAACGGTGGTGCTGGACGCTGTCGACGGGGTCCGTAGGCGAACTCCTGGCGCCTGGAGTAAACCCATGGCGATGGAGACCAGCACACTCATAATCCCTTGGTCGCGGGTTCGAGCCTCGCCCGCCCACCGACAATGTTCCAGCTCAGACGTCAGATTTGGCGGGACGCGTCACGGCTGTGGTGTCACGTAGCCGCCGATGTCCTTCACCGTCCCATCTGGGCTGAGCACGAGTCGCTCGATGTGCAAGACGCCTCGATCGGGGAACCGGATCGGGTCGCCTGTGACAGCATGAGTCTTGCCGTTGTGGCCTGCCCTCCACCGGGTACGTCCAACGATGTTGCCCTGTGCGTCGACGACAACCCAGTGGCTCTCCTTCCGCTTGACCAGTAGCTGGTCACCGATCCTGACATCGTGAACCCTGTCGGATATCGGAGCTTGGGCGGACAGCCCATGCATCGGAGGCGTGCCCTCGGAATACAGGTCAGCTGCGGGTTGGCTTCGATGGCCGACCACGAGATCGCCGTTTGTGCGTTCGGAGATGAGGGGGTACCTCGATAGCTTGACCTGTCGACGTTTTGCCACTCCACGAGGTGCGTGCGTCATGGCCAAGCTGGGACCGGTGAGGTGTTCGAAGAGGGACGCTCGCAGACGAGGATCCGTGGAACGGTGCCGTCCACACCGGCGTCCGCGCCTCGTACGCTCACTCCTACGAGGTCGTGGCCCGCGTCCATGAGCTTGGCGAGGCGCTTCGCCCGCACAGCCGAGACGTAGCCGGCACGGTCGCGACCCCCTTCTGCGTATACCGCAATCGCGTTTGGATCATGCGGATTATTAGGCTCGCGAACAAGTCGCACGTTGGCGCCGGGGGTAAAGCGCCCGGCCTTCACCGCTGCCTCGTGGTATGCGGTGCCTTTCAGGTTGGACAAGTACAGCCCAGCCCTGTGGGCCGTACGGCTCCTGGGGTTGATCCAGCCGAGGGGAGTCACGACAAGTAGTTGATCTCGGATCAGTTCGAGTCTCGCTTCGATCAGACCATCCGGTCCGGGCTGCAGGGCGCGGGCTTCGGCCTCCGAACACAGGTACGTGGAGACCGTCGGTGAATCTCGCTTCTTGAATAGGTCCAGCAGCCCCATGGCGAATCTCCCAACCGCGTCGCCCGCGGGAGCCAAGCTCCCGACCATCAAAACTCGACGTGTGCGTGTCCGAACCCAATCACATTGTGCTACCGGACGCGTCGGCCAAAGGACCCGTAGGCGCAGGACACGCGGGCCATCTCGTGGCGGCACTGCGGCAGCAGACCGAAATCGAGACCAGGTCGTGGTGCGAAATGGTGTCCCCGGCTGTCCAACGCCGCCGCTGGAGAGAGATTTCGTAGTGGAGTTCTGCCGACTGGAGCCCACCAGTGTCCAAGGGGATGATTTGCTCTTGTAATCGGATGCGTTTGTCCGTTCAATACTGCTAGTGCACGCTGCGGGATGTCGAGAGAGTTCGTGAACATGCGGCCCCGACCCGAATGCCGCCCAGCCTCGACGGGTCGGCGGGCGGGTCGCCTGTGACTCCTGCTCCTGTGAGCCCGAGGTGACGCTCCCGGCTCCCGAGCATCCGGCTAATAGATGGACTCCCATGCATGACTCTTCGGGTTCCAGTCAATCCCTGAGTCCGTGGCGAATGTGTCTCCGTCGACCCATCGAACGGGATCTTCTTCCGTACCGTAGGAGTACGAGCGCTCGTCACCGTTGACGACGGCGTTGATTTCGATGTAGCCCGTGTAGATATAGCCAGGCTCTGACTTCACCGATACCGTCGAGCTGATCGCGCCAGCTCGAGCTTGCGTGAGCGTCGTAGGAGGCATTGGCTGAGACGTACCGCCCACCTTAGACACCGTCGTTGTCCCTGACGCTGTGTCGAGGGCGATTAAGAACGGCGTAGTCATTCCGCCTTCCCTGTTACAAGCCAACACACTGTGCTTGGCGGGCACGGCGTCCTTCGCCAGAACAAGGTCCTCGACGCTCGTGAGGACGACGAGGTCGTCTTTGCCGGCGGTTAGTAAGAGGTCGAAGGAAGGCCCGACGACGGCCGCATCCTTTTCGACAAGCCAACCCTGCCACTCTTCACAGTGGCTGGCCCAGTGATCGACGGGGAAGCGAGGTGGCGTCCCCAGCTTGGTGGCCTCCTCGGGGACCACGTACACACCGCCCAGGTTCTCGGTCATGCTGACCGCTCCAAACGACCGCGGCCGGGGGACGATTCTGCAGCTTGGACTGCTGTCTCGGCTGGCGACGACGGCACAATCACCGATTTCGTTGTTGTGGATAGAGCGATCATCGCCGCCGGACGGCCAGAGGACGAATCCAAGAATCACGCTCGCGACACCGGCGAGCGCACCTACACCCGACCACCAAGGATGGGCCAGCAGACGGCCCCACAATCTCGCACTTTGGCCCCGCGTGGTTCCCATCCGGTCTACGTCCAATCAATGTCTACCCATGCAGCCGGTCCGAATCGACTGATTCCGCGCCGACGCTAGATCGGCTGAGCAGATCAAGACATAGGCTAAGGTCCCGAAATCGTCGGGATTGGGTGGTCCCTGCCAAGCCTCGTCGGCTTGAGGGTCGCTGGTGAAGGATCACCGGTGTTGGCGCCGGGCTGTTGCCTCGCTCCTGCCGGCATCGATGGCGGCTGTCATGGTGTGTCCGCCGTCGCTCGCGGTCGTGGTATGAAATAGAATCGGGAGTCCGAAGACGTTGCCGGCCCTCAGCTTCAGTCCAGGATATTTCACCCCACAGCGTTCACAGCCTGTACCTCGGTGAACGTCGGCTGTACAGCGTTCACGCCTGCCTAGTGCGCGACTACCTCGACTGAGGTTGGGCGCGGGCTAGCGTCTGTGCAGGTCAGAGGCGATATTCGGGTCATTCTGCAGTCCCGCTATCCACCGCATAGCGCTTCGGCCACGTGCTGGCCGGGATGGCGGCCGTCGCTCGAACCAGTGGAGGGGCGCCGCGGTGGCACTCGGGGACGCGGTAACCTGCCACAACCGAGAGTCGGAGTGAGCGGAACTCCTAGTGAACCCGCTCAACAGGTGCTCGCCGGTGATGTGAGGGTGAGGTGAGGTGAGGCGACCACTCCTCATTCGTTTGTCCGCTGCCTCGGTTGCCGGGTGGCTGGTCTGTGCAGGATTGGTCGATTCGCAGATGTCAACGGCAGAGACATTGCCGCCCGCGACGCCGGTCCAGGCGAAGCCCCCCGTCGTGAAGGTGACCACGATCCCACTGGCCCGCGTCCCACGGGTGTCGGCCGGCCTAATCGGCGGCAACCACCGCTGGCTGGACGACGCGGGCGGCGTGCTCAACCCGGATGGCACGCTCAACGCCTCCATCCTCACACTGTCGAAGCGGCTGGGTTTGAAGTCGGTGCGCTACCCCGGCGGCACGGTCGCCAACCTGTTCAGCTGGCGCCATGACGACACGTCCCCAGGTTGCCAGACCAGTGGCGGCTACATCGCCGAGGCGTTCGCCCCGATCAGCGCATCGCGCTCGGGCTACACGATCGCCAAACACGCTCGCTTTCTGTCCGCGGTATCTGCCCGCACGAACCTGATGATCCCGATGATCAACACATCGCCACGGGAGGCGCGGCAGTTCGTGCTCTCAGTCGTCAAGCACACCGGCGCCAGGCGGTTAACGGTCGAGGTCGGCAACGAGCCGATGTATCGGGCGCAGCACTACTGGCGCAGCGCCCACAGCAAACAGGGGCGGCTCACGCAGTACATCGATGGCGGCCGCCGAACGCAGGGGCCGGGCAATGTCGTCCTGCGCGATGCCGGCTACAACGGACTGTTCAACCTCCGCGGATGCGACCTGCGCCACCCCGTCAGGGCCAACGGCGCCGCGAACCAGGTGTATCGCACCCGCTACGTGCCGATCTCGACGCGGATGACGCCGCAGATCCGGATCCAGGGACGGCCCTGGAGGTACGTCAAGAGCCTGAGAAACGCCGGGAGTAGGCACGTGTTCACCATCACCCGCGGCGGCACCCGCATCCGCTTCGGGGACGGGCACGGCAACGGCGCAAGGCCGGAGGGCCGGATGCGCATCGATCCCAACCACCCATACGTTGCGGCCCGGCAGCCGGGATTCCGGGATTTCTACCGTGCCCTCAAGCGCCTCGTCGGCACCCGCGGTATCACCAAGATCAACGTGTGCAGCGCATGGAGCTCCCGTGGGTTCGTCAACGCGATGGATGCCCGCGGCGCGCGCTACGACTGCCTCGCGGCCCATTTGCCTGCGACCTTGTCAGGGGTGCATACGGCACCGGCCGTTAACATCGCGTTGCAGAGGCGTGCCACGCGGCACAACAGCCGGCTATTGAGCTGGCGCCGCGCCGAGCGCGACTCGCCGGTAGCGGGAGCACACCGTCGGTTCGTGATCGTGACCGAGTACGGGGTGGCGCACACGTCCTTTGCAGGCCTAGGTAGGAAGTTCGTCTCCACCATGTATCGCGACCGGCTGCTCATGGGCCAGGTGCGCGCCGGCGTGCCGATCGGCAACATCTACGGGGTCAACGCCCTGTTCTGGCGGACGGGCACAGACTCGGCCGGCGACAAGCTCTATGCCCTCTCGAGCACGGCTCGGATGCTGTCGCTGTGGCGAAGGACGACCGGTCGACAGCCGGTGCGCGTGCGGTGCGGCGGATGCACCGTGCCCGGCAACGTCAAGATCATGGCGACCCGCAAGGGACGCACCGCCACTCTGATGATGCTCAACATCGGCGCCGCCAGCAGCAAGACCTGGAGCCCAAGGTTCGCGGTCGCGAACCGCGGTGGCGACAGCTGTATCACCGTCCGCCGGATGCGGGCCGGCCTCGACGCGACGGATCTGCCGACGCGCACCGGCGGACCTGTACCCTCGATGCGCCCGGTCCTCGTGCAGAAGTGGCCGGCGGGCACGGCGTTCCCGAACGACACCGGCCTGCGCTCGATCTTCGCCCACTCGATCGAGCTCATGACCATCTCACCAACGACCAACGGCTGCTCGACGCCGAAGTTTTGACCACGTGATGCCGCTGAACGGCTCAGCTGCTCAGCTCGCGTTCGTCAGAAGTGGTACCTCAGCGTGACGAAAGTCGTCTCGAGGTGTGACGCGCTGCCCGAGCGATGATGGTGCCGCGCACACCGTGGTCCTTTCCGGTTCCGTTGAGGATTCGTCCCCGGTGAACAAAGTCTTCCGACGGCTTCGCATAGACCACCACGGAGATGATGCCGTTCGTCAGCGCGTAGGAGTCCCAGACCACCGCCCGCTCCTGATTCGGAACAGACGCAAAGCCGGTCGTGCCGGCAATACCCTTGTGCACTCAACACCGGACGATGCCGCGCCGCAGTGTCCAAAGTCCCGGGTAGGGCTGTCCGAGGACCCCCTGTCGACCTCCTGGCAAACCGACTGGTTGAACGCTCATCAGTCGGGCGCTTTCACGCGCAAAGTGGTGAATCAATCACCGGACGGTTACGGACGGGCCGACGGGGTACAGGAGATCGCGAGGTGATTTCCCGTGTCTATCCAGAACGTCTTTGTCACCATCATCCTCGGCGTGATCGCGGTCGCGCTCCTGATCTGGTTCTTCGGCGACTTCCTCGACGACAAGGACAAGGGACGCGACTCCGCACCCATCAGCAGAACGCTCTAGCCGTGACGGTAGCCAGCCCACGCAGCTGGCGACGCCGGCGCGGCCGGCGTGCGCCTGGGCTGGCTGATGAAGTCCGGCGCGAAGCTTGAGGCGTTCACCTGGCTGTTGGCGTGAGGCTTCCCGAGCAGCGGAGTCGGGTGCGAAAGTGGAGCTGTGACCGGTGGACCAGGCCGATACGTTATGGAGTTGACGTGCGATCTGGACGCTCCGCGCGAGCGGGTCTTCCGGACCCTAACCGAGCCGGCCCTCTTGGCGAGATGGTGGGGGCCAGCTGGGTTCACGACGCCGGAGATTGAGCTCGACCTTAGCGTGGGCGGCGGTTATCGCTTCGGCATGCAACCACCCGACGGTGACCTGTTCCATCTCGCGGGTGAGTTCATTGAGATCGAGCCGCCGCGCCTGCTCGTCTACACTTTCCGTTGGGAAGAACCCGATCCCGATGACCAAGAGACAGTCGTGCGATTGTCTCTTGAGGGTATCGGCGAGACCACCAACGTTTCGCTTTTACAAGGCGAGTTCGCCACTGAGGCACGGCTGGAGCTACACCGGAACGGGTGGACCGACAGCTTCGGGAAGCTGCGCGAGCTCATCGATGCCGGAGCCTAGCGTCGACCAGGTCGCTCTCCTGTGATGCTGTGGATCGGCCCGCTGATGTTTAAGAGTCAGCCTCATAGCGTTCACGCGTGCCTGGTGCGCGACTACCTCGACTGAGGTCGGACGCGGGGCGCTAGCGTTTGCGCACGCCGGTGGCCGTCAGCCACCTTCGACCTCGCGGCTTAGAAGTCGCGGAGCCGAGCGTGAGCGCGACGGTGCCGTGGCCGACGGCCCGCCCGTGGAGCTCGGCTGAGCGTGACTCTGGATCCCCGATGGTGGCTGCTTCGATCGGCTCGTTTGTCAAGGGCCTGGCAGGTTGATGCTCACCAATCCAATTCCGCGCCTTATCCGAACACCAGAGGAGTCATCCCGACGGCCCACCTGCCCGCCCTGTGGAGGCACCTGATGAAGCTCTCTCGAATCGGCATCCGACGCGTCCTGTCTCTGCTCGCGGCAGCCGGTCTCCTGGTCGCGGCCGGTCCTGGGCCGGGCCCGGCGACGGCCACGTCGGGCACTTCCCGCGACCTGGCGATCGGGTTCGTGCTCGACCGTGGTCGCATCGAGAAGATCGACCTGCCCGGTAACGGTGATGGGACTACCTTGTTCCGGATCACCAACGGGGGTCGCATCGTGGGTAAAGCCCCGAACCCTGACGGCGTGGGGTACTACGGGTTCGTCGGCGATCGGTCAGGCCGGTTCCACCGAATCGACTACCCCGGCGCGACGACGACGTACGCGCAGGGGATCAACGAGCGCGGCTGGATTGTCGGCGGCGCCAGTCCTGGACCGACGGTCCTCGACCCCGGCGCCACCGGATATCTGCTGGTCGGGGGCAAGTTCACACGGATCGCCTACCCCGCCGCGGTCTACACCCAGGCGGTCGGGATCAACAACCGCGGCCAGGTGGTCGGCGAGTACCGCGATCAAGCCGGCGTGTCCCACGGCTTCCGGTGGCAGCACGGCCGCTTCGTCAGCTTCGACGGGCCGCGCGGCACCGACGCGGCGATTTCCGATATCAACGACCGCGGCGACATGGTCGGCGCGTATGCGGTTCCGGCCGATAACGAGCTCGGGGTTCGCTATCGGGGCTTCCTGCTGCGCGAGGGCAAGTACACGACCTTCGCCGCGCCCGGTCGCCCCTTCGCGACGTTTCCGTTCGACATCAACAACCGGGGCCAGGTCTCGGGTTTCTCCTACCGCGACACCGACCTGACCGAGTTACACGGATTCTTGCTCCGCAATGGCGCCGATGGACCCGTCAGGCAGATCGACGTGCCACGCGCGCCCAACACCCAGGTGGTCGGTCTCGACGACCGTGGCCGGCTGATCGGCGTCTACCAAAACCCGAACGTCGCGCCGGGCGCGCAGCGCACTCTCGCGTCGCGACCCACTGTCGAGGCTCTTCAGGCATGGGTGGCGAAGGCGTCGAGAGCGTCGATCAGTCGAGACATCGTGTCGTCTCCGGCGCCGTGGGCGTCGGCTTCGACGATGTCCAGGGTGGCCGACGGGATGCCTGCCGCGACTTGGTAGGCAGACCCGAGCGGTGACGCGATGTCCAAACGGCCACGAAGCAAGTAGGTCGGAATGTTGCGCAGCCGGTCGAGGTGTCCCGTGATCGCGTCGTCGTCGAGAAAGGCGAAGTTCCCGAAGTAGTGCGTGACAAGGCGGGCGAAGCCCAGTCGCCGACGAGGGTCGAGGGACCGAGGATGCGGTTCGACCGGGCCACTGAGGGTCGCGAGTCTGTCCTCCCATGCGCACCATGCGCGGGCGGCTTGATCGGCCACATCAGGATTCTCGTCCAGGAGCAGCGTGTTGATGGCTGCCGGGATGTTCCCGTGCCGTTGGCCCTCGGTCAGAATCGCCCTGAGCTCGTCGAACTCGTGGGGATAGATCTCGCCCATCGTGTGGGTGAACCAATGGACATCCTTTGCCCGTGTCGTCACCACGGCCCACAACACGAGCTCGCTCACGCTTTGTGGGTGCTGAACTGCGTACGCCAGGCCGAGTGTGGATCCCCATGAAGCACCGAAGACGAGCCAGCGATCAATACCCAACTGCCGACGCAGCATTTCCAGATCGCTGATCAGGTGAGCCGTGGTGTTGTCTTTCAGAGCCGCTGGGTCATCGCAAGCATTCGGGAGGCTGCGGCCGCAGCCTCGCTGATCCATCAGGACGTAGCAGTACCTCTCCGGATCGAAGAATTGTTTCCACCATGGGGTCGCACCGGAGCCGGGACCGCCGTGCAAGACGACGGCCGGCTTGCCCTGCGGATGCCCGCAAATCTCCCAGTAGACCTGATGTCCATCGCCGGCTTCCATCAGCCCGGAGTCATAGGGATCGACAATCGGGTACGACACCAAGCGATCCTAACGACATCCGGCGCCTACCGATCGGCGGCGAGTAGTCGGGCCACACCGGCCGTTGCTCGGTGTCATGCGTCGTGATGCTGGTCGTCGGCGGTTCCTCGACGAGGTTGTCTGGCCAACCTGAGCCGACCCGCGTTTGCGCAGGTCAAGAGCGGTTTCTGGCTCGGTCTGCCGCCGCACAGGTCAGCTAGCCAACACCCGAACTGTCCGTCCGTGGCCCCTTCGAGCCTATCCTGATGGAGTTGCACGAATGCGGCGCGACCGGCTTGCGACTGAGCGGAAAACGTGCCGAGGGCCCGCTGTCCGACGACGTGTACGCCGCGCACCGGCCGTCGGGTCCAGGGAGCTGGTACGTCGCGACGAGCCCGCACGACTGATCCTGACCGCCCTGGCCGGAGGACCGGATCGAGGAGGAGTGACATGAACTGGCCACGGACGATCGTGCTGACCGGACTCGCCCTCGCCATCGTTATCGCGGGGGCGACCATCGTGTCGAGCCAGCAAGACTCGGACTCGGCTGACGGACAGTCGGAAGCTGCGGAGATCGATCCGAGCTCGGCGCCGACCGAGACTCAGGTCACCGAGACTCAGGCCACCGAGAGCCCGACGCCGACGTCAGAGCCGCCCACACCTGAGAAGGAGCGGACGAACACCTTCGTCGGTCGCGTCGACGGCGGTGCGGGAACCCTCGCCGTGGTCGACCACGGCGGAGAGGCGACGGCGTACTTCTGTGATGGTGCCAGCCTCGAGGCGTGGCTCAGCGGCTCGGCTACCGCCGGTCGGTTGCGAATGTCCGGCGACAACGGTGGGCTTCGCGGCGGCTTCAACGGTCAGCAGGCGACCGGCTCGGTCCGGGTCGAGGGGAGCCGGTTCGACTTTTCGCTTCGGCAGGTGAGCCCGCCAAAGGGTTTGTATCGGGTCGCCGACACGATCGACGGCGCCGAGGTCACCGGCGGGTGGATCGTGCTGCCGAGCGGCCGGCAGATCGGCGTGCTAACGGTCGACGGCCAGTCGCAGCCCGCACCGCAGCTGGATCCGGCGACCGGGCGCGTGACGATTGACGGACAGACGCTGACGGCAGAGCCGGCGTGATCGAGGCCGCGAGCTTGCGCACGCGATCGGCGAGCTGACCCCGACGCTCACCGAAGGTCGATCACCACGCAGCGTTCGTCGCGAATGCTGCAGCGCGCGAGCCCGGTCGGGTCGCCGTCGTCGTACAGCGCGGCCAGGAGCAGGTCGTCGTCCTCCCAGGTCATGGGGACGAGCGTCCGCTTGTCGGGCGGCTGCAGCTTGAGCTGCCGGCCGGCGTCGACGGGCTGCGCCGTGATCTCGGGGATCGTCTGCGACTCGCCGCCCCAGGACCCGCCGTACGCGAGCCAGGTGCCGGACGGGTTGATGACGATCTCAAAACCGGGGAGCGGGCGAAGCCGGTTGATCTCGCCGGAGTCAGCGACGTCCGCCAGGTAGGCCGCGTCGTCCCGGGTGCTGTCGAGCACGATCAGCCCGGCTGGGGTGGCTTCCAAGGGGAACTGGCCGGGTGCGAGCTCGACGGTCTCGTCGCCGTCAGCCGCTAGCCACGTCAGTTGCGCGGCATCACTGTCGAGGAAGACCTTCGCGTCGTCGGTGACCGCGACGACGCCGATATCGTTCCCGCCGCGAGAACCGTCTGCGTCGGTCGGAAGCGCGTTGACCGTTTCGCCGGACTGGGTGTCGATGAGGAGCACCTGGCCTCCGTCAGCGGTGGTGCTGACGGCCAACAGCGTGCCGTCGGGAGACAGATGCGGCTGGAGGATCAGCTCGCCTGGGAAGTCATGCGGCTCGGCGTCGGTGCCCCATTGCATGGTGAGGTCGTTCCGTTCCGCCACCCAGGCATCTCCGGCGTAGCTGACCTCCCACCACGACCCGGGCACCTGCTCACCGTCGACGTACAGCTTGTCGTCGAACACGTACGGCACGGTCGGCGCCTCCGGCGTGAGGGAGCGAACGACGGTGGGGGTCTCGACCGGATCCGGTGTCGGCGCCGGCGGTGCGTCGTCGCGGCTCAACGCCACGGCGACCGCGCCGGCGACGATGAGCACGACGGCGGCCGCGACGAGTAGCGGAGGCCAGTGGCGCCGAGTGTCGGGCGGCTCCTGCGGAAGCGGCGGGAGTGCCGGAACCGGCAGGCCGTCGGCCACCTCGCGGAGCTCGCGGCTGAGGATCTCTTCGACCGGCATGTCAGTTGTCCTTCCCGTCCGTGCTCTGGGAGGCGAGGGCGGCTCGCAGCGTCTTGAGGGCGTGGTGCGCGGCGGACTTCACGCTGCCGCGCGAGCAGCCGAGAGCATCGGCGATCTCCTGCTCGCTCAGGTCCTCGTAGTAGCGCAGCACGATCACCGCGCGCTGACTCGGCGGCAGCGACTTCACATGCGGCCAGACCAGCATCCGGTCCTCGGGCCCGCGGGGTGCGGGCGCGGGTTCGTACTCGGCTGGGCTGTCGGTCAAGAGCTCCAACCGTCGCTTCTTCGGGCGTCGGGTCGACAGGAAGGTGTTGGTGAGGACCCGCCGGACGTACGCCTCCGGCGATTCCGACTGGCTGACCCGTGACCAGAATCGATACGCCTTCAACAGCGTCTGCTGTGCGATGTCCTCGGCGTCCGCGTGGTTGCCGGCGAGCAGATAGGCGCAGCGGTAGAGCGACGGCCAGGCGCTGACGGCGTACTCCTCGAAAGTGGGCGCTTCCGGGCCGCTGGTCACGCTGCACATCATCTGACACCACCCCTTCGCTGACCTGACTCCGGCAGTGGGTCAGAGGGTTGGGTCGGACGCGCGAATTTCTCGATCGCGCCCACTCTGAGCGGTCGCTAGCGTGGGGTGACGACGACCTTGCCGAGGGCGCGGCCCTCACCGACATGGGCGAGGGCTTCTGGAAGGTTATTCAGGCCGAAGGTGCGGTCGATGTGGATGTTTACTTCGCCGGCGAGGCACCGGTCGGCCAGGGGCTCGAAGTGAGCGGGACCCTGCTTGACGATGAGCACGCCTATTCGGCGGCCGGTGGCGCGCCCGGCTGCCGCGCCGATCGTGAGCACGCGTAGCAGCGCCCGCACGGACCCGCCGACGCATCGATACCGGCCGCCCGGAGCCAGCGCGCGACGACAGGCGAACACGGACCGATGCGCGACCAGGTCCAAGATGAAGTCGTACGGCTCGTGGCCGCGAGTGAAGTCGTCCCGGCGGTAGTCGATCACCTCGTCGGCACCCAGCGACCGCATGAACTCCAGCTTGCCGCCGTTGTCGACACCGGTCACGTGCGCACCGAGGCGCTTGGCCAGCTGGATGGCGAACGAGCCCGAGCCCCCACCACCGCCGTTGATCAGCATCCGACGCCCCTCCGCGGCGCGCGCCGTACCCTGCAGGGCGATCGCGCCGGCCTGGGGGATGGTCGATGCATCGGCAAACGTCAGCTCGGCAGGCTTAGGGGCGAGTGTCGAGTCGGGTGCGACCGCGTACTCGGCGAAGCCACCCATGAGCTGGAGGTTGTCGCCGTACACCTCGTCACCCGGCTGGAATCGGGTGACGCCAGCGCCGACGGCCTCGATGCGGCCGGCGATGTCGGATCCGAGTATCCGGCGCTTCGGCGTGCGAAGCCCACCGATCCGCGCGTAGAAGGGCGCACCGCGAAGGCACTCCCAATCGCTGAGGTTGATCGACGTCGCCGCGACCTTCACCAGCACCTGGCCGGCGATGGGCGACGGTTTCGGGACGTCGTCGAGCCGCAACACGTCAGGGTCCCCGTACCGGTCGTAGACGACGGCCTTCACGCGTCCTCCACTGCGTTCACGTGGCTGCCTCCACCGCTCGGAGCGACCGAATCCGCGTCCATAATCGCGCCGGGGCAAAGGTCCCGTCCCCGAGCCCGGAAAGGACGTCGGGCACGATCAGATGCGCGCTCGCTGCGGCTTCCGCCCGGTTGCCTTCCTCTCGAAGGCAGCGGTCACTTCCTCCAGCGGCATGTGTTTCGTCTCGGGGAGGAAGGCCGCGACAAAGACGACTGCGAGCAGCGCGAGTGCTGCCAGCAGGACCATCACCCACGCCACGCGGTCCTAGGCCGTGGCGTCATATCGCAGCACTTCACCTGGCGCGGGGGAGCAGCAGCTCTTGCCGGCACGCATCCGTTCGGTGAGATCGGGCGGCCAGTCGAGGGCGCCGAGGCTGTCCCGCACGGCCATGGCGGTGATGTAGAGCTGCACATCGCGCAGTCCCATCCCGACGTCGTCGCTCCGGAGTTGGCGCAGGACTGGCAGCACTTCCTGCTCCCACCATGCGCAGGCGAGGTCGTGACCGGTGAGGTCGGCGGCGGCGCCTCGCTGCCGATGGGCCCACGCCTCGGCCGCCTCGGTGAGGCGCACCCAGTCGGCCGGGCTGTCCAGCCACAGATCCTGACGAACGTCGTTGGGCAGCGGGATGCGCTGCAGAAACCTGCGCTCGGCCGCCTTGCTGTCGAGGTGAGCCGCACGCAGACAGCACATGGCGTAAGCCACGGTGCACACCCGCAACACCGTGGCCGGCAGGCTGTCCCAACCCAGAGAGCGGGCAACCGAGACTCGATGATGGCCGTCGCGGACGAAATACAACTCGCCCAACCGAACCAGCTCCAGCGGCGGCGGAAACCCGCCGTCCCTGAACGTCTCGGCGACCTGCCGATGGCGGGTTTCCAACGCCTTGTTGACCAAGGCGAAGTCGGCGTCGAAGTCGTTTTGCCGCGCTGTGCTTCCGACGATGGAAGTCAGCGGCACCTCAGCGCTGTAACTGCCCATGGCCCCGTCCTCGCCGAGGGCCTCCAACGCGTCGGGCAGCAACATCAGTGGCTGAGCTGGCCGTCTCAACCGCGTCCAGATCGACACCACACCACCGTAACCACTGAACGCTTGACGTGTCTGTAAGGCTGCCAGACACGATGGTGCAGCGGTCCGGGCCTGATCGTGGCCCGTCCGTCTACTGCCGCCGCAGCTCGCGACCGAGCTTGGAGAGCCGAAGCCGCCACCAGGCATGGGCGCTGACCCGATGCACCTCGCCGGACCGCAGTGCGATCTCCAGGCGAGGTCGTATCCAGCCGCGTACGGCCGTGACGTCGCGGATCTCGTCGCGGTCGATGACCAGACGTACTGCCGCTGCGTCGATCGTCGCGACGAATTCCTCGACCCGGTCGCTGCGAGCTGTTCGCCAGACGGCTTTCGTCGCCCGCAGCGTGCGGTGGGGGCGGGCGAGTGCCGTCGCGGTGCCGATAACCGCTCCGACCAAGGTGATGAAGCCATAGACGATGAGCGGGACGATCGCAATCAGCAAAGCGGCGCCGTAGGCCAGTGCGATGAGGTCGGTCTGGTCGGGCCAGATACTGTTGGCGCTCGCCGCGATCAGCCCGCCGACCACGAGGACGGCGAAGAAGCGGTAGCCCATGTCTCCGGCGTCGTACGGGTTGCGCATGATGGCCACCCCGTCGGTGCCGACAGCCGCCGTCGATCGTCCCGCGTCGTCGAGCCCGATCGGACCGTGCAGAGACACCACGCGTCGATCCTTTCAGAGCACGACGTGACGTGCGTCTGCTCGGGCGTGGTTGGCTAGAGGAGTGCGCCGACGACAGCAGCCGTCTGATCTTTACGCGCATCCACGTGACTTGATTGCCGAAGCGGTCGACGACTACGGCATCCACGCGGTCATCGACATGTGCCTCGCCCTGCTGGAGGGCAACACCGACTACGAGCTGTTGCCGCTGCCGCTGTCGTACCTCGGCGGTGCGCAAGCCGTCTCAGCACTCGGGCGCGATCCTCACCTGGCGGCGCGAGAACAGAATTATTGGCCGCGGGTGTGGGCCGCCCGTGGCCTGCGCTACGTCTGGATGTCGTACGCCGAGCCGGGCGTCGTCGCGGCCCTGCGCGATCCGGCCTGGCGGGTGCGGGAGATGGCGGCCAAGGTCGTGGCCCAACGTGAGCTCTCGAGCGCCGCGGATGCCTTGGTGCCCCTGCTGACTGGCAGCACGGCGCGAGCACGGGTGGCGGCGATCCGAGCGATCGGGCTGGTCGGACGGGATGAGCACGCCGAGCTGATCGCCGATCTCGACGCCAACGAGACGACCGTACGCATCGCTCTCGAGGGCGCACGCCGACGGCTGCGACTCCGACTCGCCCGGGCCCGTTGAGGGGGATCAGGTCATGGCGAGGCCGGAGACCCAGACGCTAGCGGCGAGCAGTGAGCCGGCCAGCTCGATCAGGAGTGCGAGCCCACTCGCCTTCAGCGCCGCCACGGTCGCCCGCCATGCCTTTTGGTGGTCGGCCAGCCGGTATCGCTCGGCCGCATAGACGCCGAGGATGAAGCCGACCACGAGTCCGACGATCGGGATCGCGAAGAACCCGACGACCCCGACGGCGGCGCCCACGAACATCGTGGAGCGAGGAACCCCTGAGCTGCGGAGATGGCGCTCGGCCACGACATATTTGCCGAGTCCGGCGGCCACGAGCAGAACCGCCGCGATGGCGAAGATCGACCACGCGGTGAGGCCGCCGGTCAGGGCCGCCCAGACACCGATCGCGGCGCCGACCAACAAGCCACCGGGCAGGATCGGTACGACGACGCCCGCGATGCCGACGGCAATCGCCAGGCCGATCACGATCTCACCGGCGGAACTCATGCCCGCCATTGTGTCGGACGGGCGTCACCCTTCGGCGGGTCTCAGATCTCCTCGTCGGGTGCCGTCGCCGGCGTCTCGGCCAGGCGATCGGTCTCGTCGTGGATGTAGAGAGCGATCTCAGACAGCCGGTCGCCATGCTTGCGGGCATGGTGCGCGCAGAACAGCAATTCGCCGCCGCCGGCCAGCTCGACGCGCAGGTAAGCCTGGGCGCCACAGCGATCACAGCGGTCAGCAGCCGTAAGGTCAGCATTTCTCGCAACTGCAGTCGTCACGTGTGGCCTCCCATTCGTCCCGGCGCCGCTTGGTGACTTCGTAGTGCTCAACATACCGTCCCCGCAAATGCTTCCCGAGGTGGCGGTCTCGGCGTGTGAGAGATCTCGCGCCGGAGCTCAGCCAGCAAGCAGGGTTGAGGGTCAGCGTGTGGTCGTGCCGGAGAGCGCCATATCGCATACCCGCATAACACACAAATCGACCTCCGTAGTCGTGCGGCGTCGTACCGTGACGAGGGATCGGCCCCGGGCTTCTGGGCGTTTGATCGGCGCGCTGCCATGGGCGCGTCGGCTGCGACCGGTAGCCTCAGGATGCTGGTGTTCGAGACCGTCAGCGCACAGCATTGAGGGAGACGTGTGACCGCACCGACGACCGCGAAGGGGGCTTCCGTGGACGCCTCCTACAACGCTCGCCATCTGCTCGTACTCGAAGGGCTCGAGGCCGTCCGCAAGCGGCCGGGGATGTACGTCGGCTCGACCGATACCCGCGGAATGATGCAATGCCTGTGGGAAATCGTTGACAACGCGGTCGACGAGGCGCTCGCGGGCGTCTGCGATCGGATCGTCGTGACGCTGCATCCCGACGGGTCGGCCGAGGTGCGCGACAACGGCCGTGGGGTGCCCGTGGACATCGAGCCCAAGACCGGGCTCAGTGGCGTCGAGGTCGTCTACACCAAGCTCCACGCCGGCGGGAAGTTCGGCGGCGGCTCCTACGTCGCGACCGGGGGCCTGCACGGCGTCGGCGCCTCGGTCGTCAACGCGCTGTCGGCGCGGCTCGACGCCGAGGTCGACAAGTCGAGCGCGACCTGGTTGATGTCGTTCAGCCGCGGCTTGCCCGGCGTCTTCACCGGCGACGGCCCGGACGCCGACTTCGACGCAAAGTCCGAGCTGCGCAAAATCGGTCGGGTCAAGAAGACCGTGACCGGCACGCGGGTGCGCTTCTGGCCGGACCGGCAGATCTTCATCAAGGAAGCGCGGTTCTCCTATGACGAGCTGCTGACCCGCGCACGGCAGTGGTCGTTCCTCGTCCCGGGCCTGGAGATCGTGATCCGCGACGAGCGGGGCTCGGAGCCGGTCGAGGAGACCTTCCGCCACGACGGCGGGATCTCGGAGTTTTGCGACTTCCTGGCACCCGACGAGCCATTGACGCCGGTCGTGCGGCTGCAGGGCTCCGACACGTTTACCGAGACGGTGCCGCTGCTCGACGACCAGGGCCATATGACGCCCCAGGACGTCGAGCGCGAGCTCACCGTCGACATCGCGCTGCGGTGGGGCACCGGCTACGAGGTCGAGCTCCGGTCGTTCGTCAACATCATCGCGACGCCCAAGGGCGGCACCCACGTGTCAGGGTTCGAGCGCGGGATGGTCAAGGCGTTCCGCGACGTGCTGCCCGGCACCCGGCTACAGAAGGCCAGTGACCCCGACGTCATCAAAGACGACGTACTCGAAGGACTCACGACCGTCGTCACGGTCCGACTGGCCGAGCCGCAGTTCGAGGGCCAGACCAAGGAGGTGCTCGGCACCCCGGCCGTCACATCGATCGTGGCGAAGGTCGTCACCCGTGAGCTGAAGAAGTTCCTCACGTCGACCAAGGGCGCGACGAAGTCCAAGGCTCGTACGGTCATGGACAAGGTCGTCGCGGCATCGCGCACTCGCGTACTCGCTCGGCAGCAGCGCGACAACCAGCGTCGCAAAAACGCGCTCGAGTCGAGCTCGATGCCGGCCAAGCTCGCCGACTGTCGAAGCAGCGATGTCGACCGATCCGAGCTGTTCATCGTCGAGGGCGACTCGGCGCTCGGCACGGCAAAGTCCGCCCGCGACGCCGAATACCAGGCGCTGTTGCCGATCCGGGGCAAGATCCTCAACGTCCAGAAGGCGTCGGTCGGCGACATGCTCAAAAACGTCGAGTGCGCCTCGATCATCCAGGTCATCGGCGCCGGCAGCGGGCACACCTTCGATATCGACCAGGTTCGCTACGGGCGGATCATCTTCATGGCAGACGCCGACTCCGACGGTGCGCACATCCGATGCCTGCTGGCGACGCTGCTGTTTCGCTATCTTCGACCGCTGATCGAGGCGGGGCGCGTCTACTCCGCCGTGCCGCCGCTGCATCGCCTCGAACTGACCAACCCCAAGCGGGGCATGGACAAGTACGTCTACACCTACACCGACCCGGAGTTGCAGCGGAAGCTTGCCGAGCTCGCCAAGAAGGGCGTCCGGTGGAAGGAGCCGGTGCAGCGCTACAAGGGCCTCGGTGAGATGGACGCCGATCAGCTAGCCGAGACCACGATGGATCCGCGGCACCGGACCCTGCGCCGGATCACCGTCGACGATGCCGAGGCTGCGACGGGCGTCTTCGAGCTGCTCATGGGCAATCAGGTGGCGCCGCGCAAGGACTTCATCGTCCAGGGTGCGTACGAGCTCGACGCCGACCGCATCGACACCTGACGCCGATCCGCGAGTTCCGACCCGCCGATCCGTGAGTTTCGACCCGCTCAACCGCGCGGGCGGTCCGCGATGGCGAGTACGTCGTTGGGTGCGGGTGTTCCAGGCTCGCAGTCGGCGTTCGTCTGAGGCGTACCAAACGTCATCTGAACAGGGAGCACGCCGGCCCATGCGCCTGGGCGGATGTCCTCGGGCTCGTCGTTGACGTCTCCGCTGCGCGCCTTGACCGACGCCTCGTGCAGCGGCAATGCCAGCACCCGGGTGGCGGCGAGTTCCTTGCGGGTGTGGGCGCGCAGCGTGTCCGCACGGTCAGGTACGACGTGGTTGACGATGATCGTGAGCGCCCGATCGCGTTCGTCCGCGTCAGTCACGATGCGAGGTGTGCCGACGATCATCGCGCTGCGGTAGTTCATCGAGTGGTGGAAGGCCGAGCGCGCCAGGACAAGGCCATCGATCAGCGTCACGGTCACGCAGATCGAGGTGTCAGGCGCCGCGAGCAGCGACCGAGCGGCGACCGAACCGTGCAGGTAGAGGGTCCCGTCTCGGTCGGGTCCGTCAGGGTCGAACCCGTAGACGGTGGGAAACACGAGCGGACTGCCGTCGACGACGACTCCGAAGTGGCACATGAGTCCGGTTGTGAGGACGTTGTGCAGCGCGGCGCGGTCCGACTCGGCCCGCTCACGTACGCGGCGCAGGCTGGTGCGGTCGGTTGGCGACAACGGGGTCAGTGTCGACGTCATGCTTCTCAGTCTGCGGCGGCAGCGGCCACCTGTCTTGGACCGATTGGCGCCGGCTTCGGTGGGCCATTGGCTGGGAAACCGTGGCGGATGAGCGGGCCAACCGTGGCGGATCGGCCGGGAAGGCGTGGCGGATCGGCGGGGGTTTAGCCGGCGGGGCCGAGGGTCTCCGCGGTGGCGACCTGCCGGGTCGCCGCGCCGCGGAGCGTGATCACGGCCGCGACGGCAGCGACCACCGCGCAGATCGCGGCCCCGATGAAGACAGCCTCGAGTTGGGCCAGGCCGGCCTCCCTCAGCCGGTCTTCGTAGAGCTCGCAGTCGGTCGGGGTCGCCGGACACAGCACGTCGGTCGACGGGATGTCCTCGGACACGTCGTAGAACCGCCGCAGCCCGATGGTGGTCAGCGCCGAGATGCCGACGAGCATGCCGACCATCCGGGCGACGACGAGCAGCGCGCTGGCGAGGCCGTGGACCGCCGACTCGGTGCTGGCCAGGAGCGCGGCGTTGACCGGAGCGATCGCGGCACCGAAGCCGAGTCCGGTCAGTACCAAGGGCACCGTGGCAGTCGGACTGTCCAGTGCCGACGCCCCCCATGTCGACATCCACCCGAAGCCGATGGCCGCGACCAACATGGCGACGGCGGCCAACGGTCCGGCGGCGTATCGATGGGTCAGCCAACCGCCGAGCAGTGCGCCGACCGGCAGCGCGGCCAAGAAGCGGACGAGGACGAGCGCGGCGTCGAGCTGCGAGTCCGGATAGACGGTCAGGCGGGCGAACAGCGGGATGTCGACCAGCGCCGCGATCAACGATGCGCCGACCAGCGCGGAGACGACGACCGCGCCCCATGCCGGCCGGGCCGCCAGGGCGCCTGGTGGGATGAGGGGCATCGGCGCCCTGCGCTGCCGCCAGACGAAGAGCACGACGCAGACGGCCGACCCGAGCAGGAGATACGGCCCGGACGGACTGAACACCTGCACCTGCGGATCGGCCGAGGCGAACGCGAGGATGACGCCCGCGAGTGCGCCGGCCAGCAGGAGCGCCCCGATCAGGTCGGTCTGGCGTCGAATGTCGCCCCACGTACGCCAGTCGACGATCGGCCGTCGGGCAGTCGCCTGCCGTACGACGAATAGCGCGAGCAGACCGTACGCGGCCAGCGCCAGCGGCGTCAGCCAGCGGCTGTCCCCGACGATCGGGATGAACGCCCGACCGTAGTCGATGTCGGTCACCAGCGACCGGGGCTCCCGCATCAGAACCCCCACGGCTGCCACGGCCAGGAGGACCAGGGCCAGTCCGATCAGATCGGGCCGCGGCCGCTCCTCCGGAGGTGCCGACGACCCGCGCGCGCGTCCGGCGCCGATCAGGGCAGCGGCGAGGACGAGCCCGACGGCGGTGTTGATCCAGAAGATCGCTCGCCAGTCGGCCATCGCCAAGACGAGCGCGCCGTACAGCGGGCCGAGGACGCTGCCGAGCTCCTGGACCGCGCCGACGACGCCGAGTGGGATGCCGCGCCGGTGCGGCGGCCACAGGTCGGCGACGAGCGCGAGTGTCGCCGGGACCAGACCGCCGCCGCCGATGCCCTGGATGAATCGCCCGACGACCATGCTGTTGAGGTCGTAGGCCGCGGCGGTCACGACCGAGCCGATCGCGAAGACGACCAGCGAGCCGACGAGAACCGGCACCCGTCCGCGGAGGTCGGCGATCCGACCGGTGAGGGGGAGGATGCCGACGTATCCGAGGAGGAAGCCCGACACGATCGGTGCGGCCCGTTGCAGGTCGGCGACGTCGATCCCGACCGACATCATCAGGTCGGGCAGCGCCAGCACGACGACGTAGGTGTCGGCGGCGGCGAAGGCCACGGCGACCGCGGCCAGGGCCAGCAGGACGCGGGGCGTCGCTCCGACCTGGCGAGCGACGCTCACGGGGCGGTGATCTCGACCGACTCGTCCGACGCCGACAGCGACATCGTGTAGGTCACGTCGCCGGCGTCACCGTAGAAGGGGCCGACCATCACCGCGTCGTGCAACGCGTCGTCGTCGGTGATCCGGTATTCGACGTCGAAGTCGGCGGACTCGTCCGCGGTCGGGATGAGCCGCTGCACGATGTCACCGGGGAGCGTTCCGGTCACGGTGGAGAGGACGAGATCACCGTCTCGCGACTGTTCGCCGGCCTCGAGGTCGTCGGTCGAGGTGAGAAATGTCGTGACGCCGGCGTCGGGGTCGAACAGAATCGCCGGGTTGGGCGCGCCGAGATCGGCTGGATCCACCGGCGTGTAGGAGGGGGAGAAGCTGACCTTCGCGTAGACGTCGTCGCCGATCGCGATGACGTCGGCGTCGACGCCACCCAGGGCGGACACGGACACGTTGCCCTCAAACGCCGGATCATGGGTCCCCGTGCCCTCGGCATCGAGCAGACCGGTGACGTCGTCCGGGAGCTCGTCGGCAGCGAGCTCGAACTCGATGCTCGCAGCCTCGTCCAGCTGCGTCTTGGCCGCCGCGAGCCGGTCGGCGAGCTCCTCCGGCGTCGCATCGGAGTTGTCGTCGGAGGAGCAGCCGGCGAGCAGGATCGGGCCGGCGAGTACGGTCGCGATCGCCGCGATGGCCATGCGTCGCCAGGGTGTCCGTACCGCCTTCATGTGGCTCAGCCTCTCATGTGGGCGGGTGACGCCACCGCGACAATCGGCTGGCTGCCGGACTCGCCGGACCCGTCGCGTCGACCGGTCGCATCGGGCAGGTCGACCGGCGCTCCGCTGCCCGCCGTCGCCATTGCGGGGCCGACGCCGGCCCAGCCGAGGAGCAGTGCGTCCTCGCCCTTGAGGAAGCGGTGGCAGCGGACGCCGCCGGTGGCACGGCCCTTGACCGGGTACTCCGAGAACGGCGTAACCTTGACCGAGCCGGCCTGGGTGCCCGGTAGCGCGGTGCCGGATCCCGCGACCGTGACGACGACCGCGTGCTCGGGATCGGTCACGACGCCGAAGAACACGACCTTCGCTCCGGCCGACGCCTTGATCCCGGCGATGCCGCCGCCCGATCGGCCCTGCGGTCGCACCAGGGACGCGCCGAAGTGCAGCAATTGGGCCTGGGACGTGATGAAGCACAGCTCCTCGTCGCCGGTGCTGAGCGCCACCGCGCCGACGACGCGGTCGCCGTCGTCGAGCCGGATGACGTCCCACACGTCCTTGTTGGACGGGTAGTCGGGCGTCACGCGCTTCACGACACCGCTCGCGGTGCCGAGCGCCAGGCCGGGCCCGTCGGGATCGAGCGCCGCGAGACACAGCGCCCGTTCGCCGGAGTCGAGGGCGAGAAACTCTGACATGGGCGCCCCACCGCGCAGGTGCGGGGCATTGGCCGTGCCCGGGAGCACCGGCAGGTCGAGGACGTCGAGCCGGTGCAAGCGGCCCGTCGACGTGACGACCCCGACCTGTCCTCGCGCTGTCGCCGTGGCCAACGAGACGACCGCGTCGTGTTTGGCCCGCTTGCCGCCATCGCCGAGGGGCTCGTCGTTGGCAGTACGAGCGAGCAGCCCGCTCGAGCTCAGCAGGACGTAGCAGGGGTCGTCGGCGACCTCGAGCGGCATCGCGGCCGTGACCGGCTGTCCGGCCGACTCGAGCAGCACCGTACGTCGCGGCGTGCCGAACTTCTCGGCCATCTCGGCGAGCTCGTCGCCGACCGTACGCCGCAGCAGGTTGTCGTCGGCCAGGATCGCGTCCAGACCCTCGATGGTGCGCTCCAGCTCGGACTTCTCCTTGTCGAGCTCGATCCGGGAAAACTTCGTCAGCCGGCGCAGCTGCATCTCGAGGATGTAGTTGGCCTGCGCCTCGGTGAGGTCGAAGACCGACATCAGTCGACCGCGGGCCGCCTCGGCGTTGTCGCTGCTGCGTATCAGCTGGATGACCTCGTCGATGTCGAGGATGGCGATCAGGAGTCCCTCGACGAGGTGCAGCCGGTCGGCCGCCTTGTCGCGTCGGTAGCGGCTGCGTCGGCGGACCACGTCGTAGCGGTGCTCGAGGTAGACCCGCAGCAGGTCGTGCAGGCCCAAGGTACGTGGCTGCCCGTCGACCAGCGCGACGGCGTTGATGCCGAACGACTCCTCGATCGGGGTCTGCTTGTAGAGCTGCTCGAGGATCGCCTCGGGATGGAAGCCGTTCTTCAGCTCGATGACCAGCCGCAGGCCGCTGTGGCGATCGGTGAGGTTCTTGAGGTCCGAGATGCCGGCGAGCTTCTTGGTCTGCACGAGTTGCTTGATCCGCTCGATGACCTTTTCGGGGCCGACGTTGTAGGGCAGCTCGGTGATCACGATGCCCTTGCGCCGCGGCGTCACCGACTCGACCCTGGCCGTCGCCCGCATCCGGAAGCTGCCCCGGCCGGTTTCGTACGCCTCGCGAATGCCGTCGAGGCCCACGATCTTGCCGCCGGTCGGAAGGTCGGGTCCGGGGACGAACCGCATCAGGTCGTCGACCGAGGCGTCCGGGTTGTCGATCATGTGCCGAAGCGCCTGGACCACCTCGATCAGGTTGTGCGGCGCCATGTTGGTCGCCATGCCCACCGCGATGCCGGTGGCCCCGTTGACCAGCAGGTTCGGGATCGCGGCAGGCAGCACCGACGGCTCGAACTCGCGGCTGTCGTAGTTGGGCCGGAACTCGACGGTCTCCTCGTCGAGGCCGTCGGTCATCGGCGGCGCGGCGGGCGCCATCCGGCACTCCGTGTACCGCATCGCAGCCGGAGGGTCGTCCGGAGATCCAAAGTTGCCGTGCCCGTCGATCAGCGGCACCCGCATCGACCACGACTGTGCCTGCCGCACCAGCGCGTCGTAGATCGCGCCGTCACCGTGCGGGTGTAGCCGGCCCATGACCTCGCCGACGACGCGCGCGCACTTGACGTGGCCGCGGTCGGGCCGCAGATTCATGTCGGCCATCGTGTAGACGATCCGGCGCTGCACCGGCTTCAGGCCGTCACGGGCGTCGGGGATCGCCCGCGAGTAGATGACCGAGTAGGCGTATTCGAGGTAGCTGTTGCGCATCTCCTCGCCGACGTCGATGTCGACGATGTGCTCCTCGAAGTCCTCCGGCGGAGCGGTCTTGCTGCGTCGTGCCATAGATGTAGTGATCTCCTCGTACGGGCGGCGTCCCCATTCTGTCTCGCGGCACAGCGCGTGCGTACGAGGCTCGCCAGATCAAGCTCGGAAGCCTGGGGCGAAGGTCCAATTCGGGTAGTTCCTCACGAACACTTCGCGATGCTCGTCCCAGGCCGCGGCGTCCAGACTCTCGGGGGGAGTGATCACCGGCCGGCCGGCGGACAGGCGGAAGCCCCAGCTGAAGCCGAGTAACGCGCTGATCTGGCCCGGGCGCGCTTGGTCGAGGACCGTCACGAAGCTGTGGGCGAGCCATTCGAGGTCCGGCTCGGGGTCTCGCGATGGCGCGTCGTACAGGGTCGGCCTGATGCCGAAGAAGCAGAACGGGTGCGAGACGTCGCCGAGCACTTCGAGCGGGTCCAGCTCGAACTCCCGGCCGCCGCTCGCGTTGTCCGTCGAGCGCACGAGCTGGATCCAGCCGAACACGCCGTGGTAGCCCGGGCCGGGATAACTGATGGTCGCCTCGCAGGCTGGCAGTCCGGCCGGAGCGGGCCAAGCGGCGACGGCCGGTCGATCGTCGACCGGTGCGACGTTGACGTCGACCCGTCCAGGCAGGTCGCGGAGGGTGAAATCGACACGCATTCGTGGAAGCTAGCAGGCTGCCGCGGCGCTGTCGGGGGACTGCGCAAGGCTTGCGGTCATGAGTCGCACTTTTCCGGAGCCGAGGTCGACGACCGCCGATCCCAGCCGACTGTTCCTCGACTACCTGGACTTCTACCGCGCGACGATCGCGGCGAAGCTGGCCGGCCTGTCCGACGCCGAGCTTCGGCACAGCCGCGTGCCGTCGGGGTGGACTCCGATCGAGCTGCTCAAGCACCTGGTCTTCATGGAGCGGCGCTGGCTGGTTTGGGGTTTCGAGGCCGAGGCCGTCGACGCGCCGTGGGGTGACCGCGGGCCGGAGGACCGATGGCAGGTGGCCGACGACGAGTCGGTCGACGACCTCGTCGCGGCGCTGCACCGGGGCGGGGCTCGTACCCGCGAGATCGTCGAAGCGTCGGATCTCGCTGCCCTCGGTGGGGTCGGCGGCCGCTTCGCTGCCGACCCCGAGCCGCCGACGCTGATCTGGATCCTCTTTCACGTGCTCCAGGAGTACGCCCGGCACGCCGGTCATCTCGACATCGTGCGCGAGCTGGCCGACGG
Organism: Nocardioidaceae bacterium; assembly: GCA_035630615.1. Taxonomy (GTDB): domain Bacteria; phylum Actinomycetota; class Actinomycetes; order Propionibacteriales; family Nocardioidaceae; genus DATFRX01. The sequence continues at coordinate 81,552 of DASQKI010000075.1, read as the reverse complement.
CGCCGTGGGGGAGTAGCCCGGTCCCTGCCGTTGACGTCGACCGGCGGGAGTGAATCAGCCGAAGGCTCCGGCCGGCGGCCCGGTGACGTCGACGTCGACCGCGTAGACCCGCCCTGCCGCATCGTCGTCGGCCAGCCCGTAGGCGGCGGTCGTGATGAAGAGCCGGTCGCGCCCGGGGCCACCGAACCAGCAGCTCGTCGGTCTCGACGTCGGCAGCCAGACGGTGGTGTCGAGCTCGCCGTCCGGATCGTAGCGGTGCACCGCCGAGCCGTCCCAGATCGCAACCCAGAGGTAGCCATGGTCGTCGACGGTCATGCCGTCGGGGGAGAGCGACGGGTCGAGCTGGACGAACTGCCGACCGACGTCGAGGGTGCCGTCGTCTTCGAGGGTGTAGACGTCGATCCGGCCGTCGGTGCTCGACGCGAGATACATCGTCCGGCCGTCGGTGCTGAAGGCAGGGCCGTTGGCGACGGTCAGGCCCGACAGCGCCAACGTGATGGTGCCGTCGGGGTCGACGCGGTAGAGACCGCCCGCGCCGGGGGTGTTGTCGTGGGCCATACTCGCGGCCCAGAATCGGCCGGCTCGGTCGCAGACGCCGTCGTTCATCCGCATCGGGGTCGGCGCGTCGTCGGCGATGTTGTCGATCCAGCGCAGCTCGCCGGGTTCGGTGATCATCGCGATGCCGGTGCCGACGGCCGCGATCCAACTGCCAGGTCGGCCGTGCCACGGAGCGACCGCGCCGAGGGGGACGTCGACGGTGGCCAAGACCGTCGGAGGCTTGGACGTCGGCTCGGCATCGGACAACGTCATCAGGCGCCCGGACAGGATGTCGACGTGGACGAGTCGCTCGCCGGTCCACCGGATTCCTTCGCCGAGCTCGCAGCGATAGCCGCTCCACGCGGTGGCTTCATCGATCTCCATGCGGTGTCCTTTCCGAGCGAATCCGCAGCGTCCACCGCGTCTCGCCGCCGTCGTCTACCGTCGCCAGGTCCTCCGCGGCGGCACCCTCTCGATCGAAGACCCGGCCTACCAGCGGCTCGACGCCGATGCTTCGGTACGGCGCTCGGGCGGGGAATCCGCGCAGATTGCGCCACAGCGCGATGCCGGTCGGCTGCCCGGCGGCCTCGACGCGAAGCTCCAGGCGGTCGGCGCCGTCGATCACCTGCACGGTCGAGGTCAGCAAGATGGCGCCGATCGCCGTGCCGTCGTCGGGTCCGAGCCGAGACAGCGGCAAGCCGAGCGGCGTCGGCCAGGCGTCCTCGAGCCAGGCTGAAGCCGCGGGCCAGGGCGAGCCCGTCGAAGTTGCCGCCTCCGGGTACACGCGGGTGGGTGTACCCACTTTGGCTACCAACGACGCGTCGTGTGTGACATCAAGCAAAGGGTGCGCGGCCCAGACGAACTGGTAACCCGGCGCGGCCGTCAGCCGATAGTCGACGACCAGCCCCCCGTCGTCGGCCTCGAAGCACCGGGTCAGCTCGAACTCGTCGGTGCGGACTCGATGCGCGTCGCCGGCCACGACCCACGGCCGGTTCCAGATCGCGCCGTGGTCGGGGCGACCTCGGACCGTCGGCAGACACTCCTCGAGCCCACCGACGTCGACGAAATCGGAGCCCGGCCGGACGCGGTTGCGAGCCGGGTCGGGTCGGTGCCAAAGCCACTCGCGGTCCGGCGACGCAGGGAGGTCCATCGACCGCCGTGGCGGACGTCGATCGCGAACGACAGCGGTCGGGCAGTCACCACTCGGCGAACGATCCGTCGTCGTGCCGCCACACCGGCGACCTCCAGGTGTGGCCACGCCGGTCGGCCTCGCGGACGGCGGTCTCGTCGACGTCGACGCCGAGGCCCGGCCCGACCGGTCGCTTGGCATGGCCGTCGACGTACCGGAAGATCGTCGGGTCAACCACGTAGTCGAGCAGGTCGCCGGCCCGGTTGTAGTGGATGCCGAGGCTCTGCTCCTGGATCAGGAAGTTCGGCGTCGCGAACGCGACTTGGAGGCTGGCAGCCAGGGCGATCGGCCCGAGCGGACAGTGCGGCGCGAGCGCGGCGTTCCACACCTCGGCGAGGCTTGCGATCCGCCGCACCTCGGAGATCCCGCCGGCGTGCGAGATGTCGGGCTGCACGGCGGCGACGCCGGCCTCGAGCGCCGGTAGGAAGTCCGACCGCGAATAGAGCCGCTCGCCGGTCGCGATCGGCACGCTGCTGGCGTTGACCAGCGCCGGCAACAGGCGTTGATGCTCGGGGAGGAGCGGCTCCTCGACGAAGAGCGGATGGAGCTCGGCCAGCAGCGGCAACAGGCGTCGCGCGGTGGCGGCCGAAACCCGGCCGTGGAAGTCGACGGCGACATCGCGATCGGGTCCGAGCACATCACGCGCGGTTGTCACCCGATGGACGACGCCGCTGACGTCGGCGGCGCTGGCGATGTGTGGCAGTCGGCCCGAGGCGTTCATCTTGACGGCGGTAAACCCGGCCTCGACCTGGGCCTCGACGGACTCGCGCACCTCCGACGGCTCGTCGCCCCCCACCCAGCTGTAGACCCGCACCCGGTCGCGCACCGGCCCGCCGAGCAGCTCGTGGACGGGCGCGTCGCGAAACTTGCCGGCGATGTCCCACAGTGCCTGATCGAGTCCGGCCACCGCGCTGGACAGGACGGGGCCGCCGCGATAGAAGCCGCCCTTGGTCAGCACCTGCCAGTGGTCCTCGATCCGCAGCGGATCCTGTCCGATGACGTGCTCGGCGAGGCTATGGACCGCGGCGCGGACCGTCTCGGCCCGACCCTCGACGACCGGCTCGCCCCAGCCGACGACGCCGTCGTCGGTCTCGACCCGGCAAAACAGCCAGCGGGGCGGGACGAGGAAGGTCTCGACCCGGGTGACCTTCACCGCGTCGTCCTTCGCTTCGCGCCCTTGCGGGTCTTCTGGAGATCTGCGAGAGCCTTGTCCAGCAGGGCGTGTACGGCCGCTTCGGCGGCGTCGGGGTCTTGGCCGCGGATCGCGTCGAGCACCGCGCGGTGACTCGGCACCGGATCGTCGTGCGGGTCGGCGCCGTGGACCAGGCGATCTCTCGTCGCCAGCCCGGTCTCGAGCAAAACCTCCATGCGCATGAGGAGCTCGTTGTGGGTCGCCGCGAGCAACGCCCGATGAAACGCCAGGTCGGCGTCGACGGCTTCGACCGGATCGCCGTCGGCCGCCGACATCGTGTCGAGGGCGGCCTCCAGGATCTTCAGATCGTCGTCGGTACGTCGCTCCGCGGCTCGGCGAGCCCCGGCGGGTTCGACGATCCTACGTACGTCGTGGAGGTTGTCGAGGAAGTCGTCATCGGATCGCTCGGCGAACTGCCACCGGATGATGTCGGCGTCGAGCAGATTCCAGTCGGCACGCGCGCGTACGAAGGTTCCGCGCTTTTGCCGGGCGTCGACGAGGCCCTTGGCGGCGAGCACCTTGAGCGCCTCGCGCAGTGCGGTGCGGCTGACGTCGAGGTCACGCTCGAGGCTCGCGACGTCGATGGTGGCGCCTTCGGGGTATTCGCCGACGAGGATGCGCCGGGCGAGCTCGCGGACGGTCTGTCCGTGCACGCCGCGCTTGGAGTAGATCGCCACCAGGTCCTCCCGTAGTTCAGGCCGAAGCCTTGCTGATGCTCCAGCCGCCGTCGACCACCAGCGTGCTTCCGGTCATGAACGATGCGTCGTCGGAGCCCAAGAACGCGATCGCGGCCGCGACCTCCTCCGGTCGCCCGAGCCGCTTGAGCGCCGTGGCATCGGCGCTGCGCTCGCGGTCGTCAGGCGGCACACGGTCCCACATGGCCGTGAGCACCGGGCCCGGAACGACGGCGTTGACTCGGACATCGGGACCGTACTCGACGGCAAGCTGGCGGACGAGTGCGTTGAGCCCGCCCTTTGCCGCCGCGTAGGCCGGATGCGCGGGAATGCCGATCAACGCGTGGACCGACGACGTCACCACGATGTTGCCGCCGCGCCGGCGCAGGCCCGGGAGGAAGGCGCGGGCGCCGAGGAACGCGCCGGTCAGGGAAACGGCGAGGTGACGGTCCCACGACTCTCGATTGTGCTCGAGAACGGGGCGCACGTCGGCGATCGCCGCGTTGCTCACCAGGATGTCGGCGTCGACCCGATCGACCAGCGCCGACCAGCCGGACTCGTCGGCGACGTCGAACTGCACGAACTCCGCGTCCGCGCCGTGGAGCTTCCGCACCTCGGCAGCGATGTCGGTGCCGGCCGGGGCGACGTCGGCCAGGATCACAGCGGCGCCCTCGGCCGCGAGTCGATGCGCGGTCGCTGCTCCGATCCCGGACGCCGCACCGGTGATGACGGCGGTGCGGCCGCGAAACCTCTCGGACGGCGGGTTGGGCACGTGGATGACCCCTCTCGTGGCATCAACCAGCCTAGGACAAGGCTTTTTTTATGACAATATCTTGACAGCGCGCCGGCCGTCGGACGACGCTTCAACCGTGCGGTCCCATCCTTGCCGCCACCGGGCGTGCCCGTCCGTCCCACCCGCCGAAAGGACTGGCCGATGATCTCGACGATGCGTTCGCGCGGCCTGATCGCGGCTCTGGACGTGATCCTTCTGGGCGCCGAAGCCGATGCGCACATCGACACAATAGGAGCATCCCGATGATCCGACATGCACGCCGCAAGATTTCGGTCCTGGTGGCCGCCGCGTTGCTGGCACTGTCCGTCGCCGCCTGCGGAGACGGAGACGACGACTCGAGCACGCAGGAGCTAAAGCCGGGTCAGAAGGTCACTCTCGAGTTCTGGTCGTGGGTGCCGGGCATCGACAAGGCCGTCGACCTGTGGAACTCGGAGAACCCCGACGTACAGGTGAAGCTGTCGACCATCACGGTCGGCACCTCCGGCGGATACGCGAAGATGTACTCCGCGCTCGAGGCCGGCAACGCCCCCGATCTCGCCCAGGTCGAATACCAGGAGCTGCCGAGCTTCCTGCTCGCCGATGGGGTCGAGGAGATCACGCAGTACGGCGCGCCCGACGACGCCGACAAGTTCGTCGACTGGCAGTGGGAGCAGGTCTCGTTCGGCGACGAGGTCTACGCGATCCCGCAGGCGTCCGGGCCGATGGCGATGTTCTACCGCCAGGACCTGTTCGACAAGTGGGGGATCGAGCCGCCGACGACGTGGACCGAGTACGAGGCCGCGGCGCGCGAGATCCGTGAGCACGGCGCGTACATCGGGACCTTCCCGCCGGGCAACTCGGCCTGGTTCACCGCACTCGCCTGGCAGGCCGGAGCGCGGTGGTTCGGCACCGACGGCGACGACTGGACCGTCGACATCGACAACGAGGCGACCCGTAAGGTTGCGGAGTTTTGGCAGCGGCTCATCGACGAGGACCTGGTCAAGACCGAGCCCGACTTCGCCAACGGCTGGTACAAGGACCTCCAAGAGGGCCAGATCGTCGGCTGGGTCAGCGCTCAGTGGGGCGACGCCATCTTGCGGGGCAACGCTCCGAAGACGGCGGGCAACTGGCGGGTCGCGCCGATGCCGCAGTGGGACGACGCCTCCGAGTTCGCGTCGGCCAACTGGGGCGGGTCGTCGACCGCGCTCTTGAAGGGCGCCGACTATCCAGAGGAAGCGCTGGACTTCGCGGTTTGGCTCAACACCGACCCCGAGGCGGTCGACCTGCTGATCCAGGGCGGCTATGGCTGGCCGGCCGCGTCGGACGCGTTCTCCGGATCGGTACTCGACCGGGCCGACCCGTTCTTCGGGGGCCAGCGCTACAACGAGGTCTTCGCCGATGCCGATGAGCACATCGACAAGAGCTGGCAGTGGATCCCCACGACGTCGCAGACCTACGAGCATCTCAACGACGGCTTCCAAGCCGCCATCGAGGGTGACGGCACGTTCGTCGACGCGGTCGAGCAGGCCCAGGGCTTGACGATCGACGATCTGGAAAAGAAGGGTCTGCCGGTGGCAGGGGAGTAGTCGTGTCGATGCGCCGTCATGACGCGCGGACGGCCGCGGGCTTTCTCGCGCCGTTCGGGATCCTGTTCGCGCTGTTCTTCCTCCTCCCGATCGTCTACGCGATCTACCAGAGCTTGTTCACGATCGAACGAACCGGCGCCTTGGGCCTCGGTGGCGAGGAGCAGGTCTTCGCCGGATTCGACAACTACGTCGACGCGCTGCAGGAGCCGGGGTTCGTCGACAGCCTCGGACGGGTGGTGGTCTTCGCCGCCATCCAGGTGCCGGTGATGATCGTCTTCGCGCTCGTCCTCGCCTTGCTACTGGAGACGGCGTCGGCACGCGGGGTGCCGTTCTTCCGGACGGCGTACTTCCTGCCGTTCGGTGTCCCGGGCGTGATCGCGTCGATCCTGTGGGGCTTCCTGTACGTCCCGGGCGTGAGCCCGATCGTCGGCGCCCTCGACCAGGTCGGTATCCACGTCGACTTCCTCGGCGGCGACACCGTGTTGCTGTCGATCGTCAACATCGTCACCTGGGAGTTCGTCGGCTACAACATGCTGGTCCTGGTCGCGCAGTTGCAGTCGATCGACCCGAACCTCTACGAGGCGGCGCGGGTGGACGGCGCCAGTGGGTGGCACATCGTGCGCCACATCAAGCTGCCGATGGTGCGTCCGGCGATCGTGCTCACGACGGTCTTCACGATCATCGGGACGCTGCAACTGTTCGCCGAACCCCTGATCCTGAAGCCGGTCTCGACGAGCATCAGCAGTCATTACACGCCCAACATGGCGGCCTACAACGAGGCCTTCAGCAACAACAACTATCACCTGGCGGCCGCCGAGGCGGTGCTGCTCGCGCTGGTCGCGATGGTGCTGTCGTTCGGCTTCTTGCGGCTGATCGGACGCGGGGGCGACCGGCGATGACCGACACTCGAGTCAGCCCGCCACCGACATCGGAGGCTCCCCCGAAGCCGCGCGAGGTCCGCCACGAGCCGCGCCGGCCGACCGACTCGACGCTGCGGTCCCGCGTCCTCGTCGTCGGCGGCCTCGCGATCGCCGCGGTCTACTTCCTGCTGCCGGTCTACTGGATCCTGGTCGCCGCCACGAAGTCGACCGGGGACCTGTTCGGCACGTCGGGGTTGTGGTTCGCCAATCCGCGACTGCTCGACAATCTCGAAAACGTCCTGACGTTCCAGGACGGCATCTACCTGCGCTGGACGCTCAACAGCGTCATCTACGCGGGTGGTGGGGCATTGATCGCCACGTTCGTGTCGGCGATGGCCGGCTATGGCCTCGCGAAGTTTTGGTTCCGAGGCCGAGAAGCCGTGTTCAACCTGATCCTCGCGGGGGTCTTCATCCCGATGACAGCGCTCGCTCTGCCGTTGTACCTGATGCTCAGCAAGGTCGAGTTGGCCAACACGTACTGGTCGGTGCTGCTGCCGAGCATCGTCAGTCCGTTCGGGGTCTATCTCTGTCGGATCTACGCGGCGGCCGCCGTGCCCGACGACCTGCTCGAGGCCGCTCGCATCGACGGGGCCGGCGAGTTTCGGATCTTCGCGACGGTCGCACTTCGGATCATGACGCCGGCGCTCGTCACGATCTTCCTCTTCCAATTCGTCGGGATCTGGAACAACTACTTCCTGCCGCTGGTGATGCTGTCCGATCCGAATCTCTATCCGATCACCCTCGGCCTGACGTCGTGGTACACGTTCGCCGGTCGGCAGCCGGAGCTCTACCAACTCACCGTCGGCGGCGCGTTCGTCTCGGTGGTGCCGCTGATGATCGCGATGGTCGTGCTGCAGCGCTTCTGGCGGAGCGGCCTGACCCAAGGGAGCGTCAAGGGATGACCGATCAAGACCGCGTGACCGCGCTGCGACGCCGCCTGGCGGGCTTCGCGTATGGCGGCGACTACAACCCCGAGCAGTGGCCCGAGGACGTGTGGGCCGAAGACGTCCAGCTGATGAAGGAAACCGGCGTGACGATGGTGTCGCTCGGCATCTTCGGCTGGGCACAGTTGGAGCCGAAGCCGGGTGAGTTCGACTTCGCGTGGTTCGACCGGGTCATGGACCTGCTGCACGGTGGCGACGTCGCGGTGTGCCTCGCGACGATGACGGCCTCGCCGCCGCCGTGGATGTCGCAGCGGCACCCGGAGATCCTGCCGATGCGGGCCGACGGCACCAGGCTGTGGCCGGGCGGACGGCAGCACTATTGCCCGTCGAGCCCGATCTATCGCGAGTACGCCGCGCGGCTGGTCGACAGGCTCGCGCGCCGGTACGCGGACCACCCGGCGCTGGCGCTGTGGCACGTCGGCAACGAGTACGGCTGCCACGTCTCCGACTGCTACTGCGACGTGTCGGCTGAGGCCTTCCGCGGCTGGTTACGTGCCCGCTACGGCGATCTGGACCAGCTCAATGACGCATGGTCGACGTCGTTCTGGTCGCAGCGCTACACCGACTGGGAGCAGGTGCTGCCGCCACGGACGCAGCCGGCGTTTTCCAACCCGGGCCAGCGGCTCGACTTCACCCGGTTCAGCTCCGACGAGATGCTGGCCTGCTATCGGATCGAGAAGGACATCGTTGACCGAGTGACGCCCGATATCCCTGTCACGACGAACTTTCTCGGCGTCTGGAAGCCGGTCGACTTCTTCGCCTGGGCGCCGCATGTCGACGTGGTCAGCCACGACTCGTACCCGGATCCGCACGACCCGTCGACGGTGTCGGAGGTCGGCTTCGCCTACGACCTGATGCGCTCGCTCGGCGACGGCGAGCCGTGGCTGCTGATGGAGCAGGCGCCCAGCGCGGTCAACTGGCGCGCCCGCAACGGGCCGAAGCCGCCCGGCGTGATGCGGCTCTGGAGCTGGCAGGCGATCGCGCACGGCGCCGACTCGGTGTTGTCCTTTCAGTGGCGGCAGTCGCGCGGCGGTGCCGAGAAGTTCCATTCGGCGATGCTTCCGCACGGAGGGCCGGACACCCGGATCCATCGCGAGGTGCGTGAGCTCGGCCGGGAGCTCGGCGAGCATCCCGAGATCGTCGGCACCCGAGTGCGGTCCGAGGTCGCGATCGTCATGGACTGGTCGAACTGGTGGGCGGTCGAGCTCGACTCGCACCCCAGCACGGATGTCCGGCTGATGGAGACCGTGCTGGCGCACTATCGGCCGCTCTACGACGCCAACGTCGCCTGTGCGGTCGTGCCGCCGGGCGCCGACCTCTCGGCCTACCGGCTCGTCGTCGTGCCCAACCTCTACCTGGTCGGTCCGGCCGACGCGGCCAACCTCACCGAGTACGTCCGCGCCGGCGGCACGCTGGTGATGTCGTACTTCTCCGGCATCGTCGACCGCAGCGACAGGGTGCATCTCGGCGGCTATCCAGCGCCCTTCCGCGAGGTGCTGGGGCTGCGAGTCGAGGAGTTTTGGCCGCTGTCCGACGGCGGCACGGTCGAGCTGACCGGCGACCTCGGTGGTACCGGCAGCATCTGGTCCGAAGACATCGACCTCGAAGGCGCCGAGCAGCTCGCCGCCTTCGCCGACGGGGAGCTGGCCGGCCGGCCCGCGATCACCCGGCACCGACTCGGCAACGGCACCGCCTACTACTGCGGCACCCGCCCGGACTCCCGCACGACGCGGCGCCTGCTCGACGAGGCCCGGTCGGTGGCCGGTGTAGAGCCGGCGCTGCCCGACCTCCTGCCGGGCGTCCAGGCCCGGACCCGCTACGCCGACGACGGCACGGCCTACCACATCGTCCTCAACCACACCGACGAACCCGTGACGGTGACAGTGGCGGGCGAACGACACAGCCTCGATCGACGCGACGTCGCGGTCGTCCGCACGCCTCCGACGAAGGAATCAGCCTGATGAGACTCACCCGAACGCTGATCGTTGGCGGGCTCATCGCCACTGCTTTCGTACCGTCGGGCGCCACGGGAGGCGAGGTTGTGGATTTGGCCGGCTCGCGTCCGTGGATGGGCCTGGCCGCCGAGCGAGGAACGAGCGAGGCTGGTTGGACCGAGCCGGCCAAATCCACAACCTCGCCGCAGGACCACGAGCCAGCGAAGACGACACTGCGGACCGTCGACGGCACCAACGTCGTCCTGCAGTACGGCGACGTCGTCCCTTCGTTCGACGGCTGGCGGACCCACGAACCCACCCGCGGCTATCGCGATCTCGACGGGAGCTGGCGCTTCCGCTTCGACCCGGACGCGGTCGGGCTCGATCGAGGCTGGCAGCGGCCGGGCTTCGACGACTCGGGCTGGGACCACATCGCCGTGCCGTCGGCCTGGGACCTCAAGGACCAGCCCGGCTGGGGGAGCTACGACGGCACCGGCTTCGGGCAGGGCACCGCGTTCACCGACGGGTACGCGTGGTACCGCACCCGGGTCGACGTGCCGCTGAGCTGGCGGCAACGGTACGTCCGGCTCGACTTCCTCGCGGTCAGCTACGCGGCCGACGTCTGGGTCAACGGCACGTTCGTCGGCCGGCACGAGGGCGGTCACGCGCCGTTCGCCCTCCCGGTCGGCGACGCGATCCGACCCGGTCAGGCCAACGTCATCGCCGTCCGCGTCTACCGGCGGGCCGACTTCGAGGACTACGAGACCGGGACCGGCCCGATCACCGATGACAAGGCGATCCCCTGGAAGCCGGTCGACTACTGGCCGTATGCCGGCATCACTCGCTCGGTCTGGCTCGAGTCGGTGCCGCGCGTCACGATCGCCAAGATCCTGGTCGACGCGGGTGCCGGACGATTCGACGCACGGGTCGTGATCGAGAACCACGGCGGCAAGCCGTTCCACGGCACGGTCATCCTCGACCCCGGCGGCGAGACCGGAGCCGATCCGGTGCCGCTGCGGGTCGACGTCGGCGCCGACGACGTGGCCGTCGCGACGGTACGGACGGCGATCCCGGACGCGCCGACGTGGAGCCCGTCGGATCCCAACGTGCTGACCGCCACGGCGACGCTGACCACAACATTCGGCGCAGAGGGAGTGACGGTCGATCGGCTGACCACGACGTACGGCGCACGCACCGTCACCGTCGACGGCTCGCACCTGCTCGTCAACGGACAGCCGGTCTTCCTCAAGGGCGTCAACTGGCACGAAGAGACCGCGGCCAACGGGCGCGCCATGACGATCGCCGACTACGACCACGAACTCGGCCAGGTCCTCGAGACGAACGCGAACCTGATCCGCAACACGGTCTACACGCGTCACCCGTACGTCTATGACTGGGCCGACCGGCACGGCGTGTTCGTCATGGACGACACCGACAACATGTGGGTCAACACGGCGCAGGAACGGCTGCAGACCGAGCACTACGGGCTGTCTCGCGCGATGGCGCTGACGATGACGTGGAACCAGCACAACAGTCCCGCGACGATCTTGTGGTGCCTGCAAAACGAGTCCGAGTACGGCGACGCACCGGTCTATCGAGCCTGGCTGGCCGACATGAAGCAAGCGGTGAAGGCCGTCGATCTCAGTGACCGGCCAGTGACCTGGGCGTCGGCCACGACCAACGACCCGGCGTTCGACCTCGCCGATGTCGTCGGGTTCAACGAATACTTCGGCTACTTCTACGGCAAGAACGAGGACCTCGGGCCGGCGATCGACTCGGTGCACGCGCAATACCCCGACAAGCCGATCGTCATCACCGAAAACGGCAGCTGGTCGATCCCCGGCACGCACGGTTCGGCCGACCAGGCGGGGACCGAGGAGTGGCAGGCCGCGAACTTCCGGTCGCACTGGGCCCAGACAACGGCGCGGTCCGACTACGTCGCGGGCTACGTGTTCTGGCTGCTCAAGGACTACAAGGAGCGAGCCGGCTACAACATGGAGTACAACGCCATCTCGGTCATGGGGATGCTCGGGTACGACTCCACCACGAAGAAGCTGGTCTACGACGCCTTCCGCGACGCCCAAACTCCCGAGTGAGGAGCACACCCATGCCATTCACCAGACGCGACGTCCTGCGGGGCGGCGTACTCGGCGGCGCCTCGCTGGCGCTCGGCCTGTCCCCGTTCGACCCGGCTCGCGCCGCGACCGCCACGATGATCGACCCGACTCGACGCCTGCAGACCATCCGTGGCTGGGGCACCGCGCTGTCGTGGGGCGCCAACGCGATCGGCGATTGGCAAGACGTCGACGCCCGCACCGAGATCGTCGACCTGCTGTTCGACCGCGAACGCGGCCTCGGTCTCGACATCGCGCGCTACAACATCGGTGCCACCGAGCATCCTGACCACGATCACATGCGGCTCGCGGCCAGCATCCCGTCGTTTTGGCCGGAACGCCCGGGGGAGTGGGACCTGACGTCCGACTCGGCCCAGCGCTGGGTGCTCGAGCAGGCGCTGGCTCGATCGGTGCGGACCGTCGAAGGCTTCGTCGTGAGCCCGCACTACTGGTGGACCAAGAGCGGCTGCACGGCCGGCGCCGTCGACAAGGGCGACAACCTCGACCTGGCCCACCTCGATGACTTCGCCGACTACATCACCGAGGTGGTCCGCATCTTCGACCGGCGGTGGGGCATCATGTTCCACGCGCTGTCGCCGATCAACGAGCCCAGCGCGCCGTGGTGGGTCGCGCTCGGCCGGCAGGAGGGCTGCCACTACGACCTCGCGACGCAACTGCAGGTGCTCGAGGCCGTCAGCACCGGATTGGACCGTAAGCGGCTCGCCGGCCAGACGATCCTGGCGATGCCGGACGAACCCGGCGCGACCGCGGCGCTGACGGCGGTTCAGAGCTACGGCGACCGGATCAACGCGCTCGGCCAGGTGCGGACCCATGCGTACTGGGACGGCGATCGGGCCGCGCTGCGCGACTACGTACGCGGCCGTGACCTCGACCTCTGGATGTCGGAGTGGGGCGCGGGCGGCGACGCGGGCTACCAACCGCAGCACATCAGCAGCGCGCTCAACCTGTCTCGCGGCCTCTTGACCGATCTCAGGGTGCTGCAGCCCGACGCCTGGTGCATCTGGAACGCCATCGAGAGCGTCGAGGCCAACCGCGGCGAAAACGTCTCGTGGGGCATCATCCACGCGACGTACACGCCGGGGCAGGAAGACTTCTACGTCGCGAAGCAGTACTACGGCTACGCCAACTACGTGAAGTTCCTGCGGCCGGGTTGCGTCGGGATCGCGATCGACGACCCCAACGCGTTCGCGGCGTACGACCCGAATCGCCGGCAGCTCGTCGTGGTCTACACCGAGTACGGGACGACCGACCGGCAGATCGAGCTCGACCTGTCGGGCTTCACGCCGACGCGCGGCGTGGCACGGCGGCACCGTACGTCGGCGACCGAGAACCTCGCCGAGCTGGCGGCCGAGCCGTTCGCCGACGGCGTCTACAAGACCACGCTCAAGGCCGAGTCGATCACGACCTTCGTCATCCCGGGCGTGCGGCCCCGGTGATCGTGATGGGACGTCGTCAGCTCGTCGTTGCGGTCGCCTGTCTGACGGTCGGCTTCGGGTCGGTCGTGTCCGAGGTCAGCACCCGCGCCCTCCTCGAGCAGCCCGGCTGGGTCGAGCTGCTCGGTCGGGTCGAGAGCCAGCAGCACAACCCGGCTATCACCTCCGAGTGGCCGACACGGGAGAGTGGAGCCTGTTCACCGAGGACGCCTCGGGACGCGACACGACGCTCGCGTCGGGCACCGTGGCGGCTCCTGGGACCGGGTCGTGGCATCGGTTGGCGCTGCGGTTCCGCGGCGATCGGGTCACCGGGCGGCTTGACGGCGTGGACCTCGCGACGGTACGGGACGCCACGCACACGACGGGTCAGGTCGGTCTGCGGGTGAGTCCCTGGCAGCACGCACAGTCTGACGACCTGTCGGTGGTACGGACCGCCCCGCCGCCGCGATTCGTGCCGCATCCGGAGATGACGGTGACCGCGAGCAGCCAGCACGCGGGCAATGACTTCGGCGTCGCCTACCCGGCGAGGTTCGCGATCGACGACCGGGTCGAGAGTGCGTGGCGGTCCGAGTACCGTCCGGCGGCGCCGCTCCCGCAGTCGATCACCCTCGACCTCGGCCGGACCCGATCGGTGCGGGCACTGGCGTACAAGCCCAAGATCACCGGCGCGGCCGGCGGCGCCATCACGAGTTATCGCGTCGCGGTCAGTCAGGACGGCGAACAGTTCCGCCAGGTCGACGCCGGATACTGGCAGGCGACGATCGCGACCAAGGTGGCGACCTGGCCGGCGACCGACGCGCGGTACGTACGGCTCGAAGCGACCGACGTGGCCGGCTGTCCGAAGGCCGGCGTCGCCTCCGAGATCAACGTCGCGACGAGTCCGATGACGCCGCTCGGCGCGGGCGAGCCACCGACCGATCCGGTGCCGGAGTTTCCGCACACCGTGCCGCTGGGCGACCTGAGCGCGTCGGCGACCAGCCAGCAGCCGGGCTACGAGGCGACCAAGGCGATCGACGGCGACTGCTCGACGATGTGGCACACGTCGTGGAGCCCGTACGAGCCGCCGCCGCAGAGCATCACGCTCGACCTCGGCGCCGCGTACGAAACGATCGCGCTGGTCTATCAACCACGACAGGACGGCACCAACAACGGCATCGTCACCGGGTACGAGCTCGCGGTCAGCTCCGACGGAGAGTCGTTCACGCCGGTCGCGAGCGGGTCATGGCCGGGCGACCCGGCGACGACCTGGGCGCAATGGCCTGCGGCGTCAGGCCGCTACGTCCGGCTCACCGCGCAGGACGGCGTCGGCGGCTATGTCTCCGCCGCCGAGCTCCGCATCGCCTACGACGACAGCGGCTGACGGATCGTCGGGCGCGGTCAGGTGTGGTCGGCGCGATAGGCGGCCGCCTGCTCTCGCAGCATGGCGTGAATGCCGCCGTAGGCGGGTGCCGACGGCAGGTAGCGCTTGGCGACCTTGGTCACGAACGTGTAGTTGGGGTCGCACACGTTGGCGACCGGCGCCTCGCAAACCTGCGTGACGAACTGGTAGGCGTCGAGCCGATCGAGCCTGTAGGCGTCGGCGAGCCAGCCGATCATGTCCACCTGGCTGATCCGAAACGCATCCTCGAGCGGCCGCGCCGAGCCGGTGCTGATCAGGTAGTCGTCGCTCTCGATCCGGGGCCACGGCGTCGGCACGCCCTTGATCAGGTCCACGATGATGACCGTGTCCATCGCCGCCTCGACCGCTACGCCGCACGACTCGCCCTCGCCTTGCCGGCAGTGCCCGTCGCCGAGAGACAACAGCGCGCCCTCGACGTTGACGCCCAGATAGCAGGTCGCGCCCGCGCGCATCTCGGGCGTGTCCATGTTGCCGCCGTACGCGTCGGGAACGAGGGACGAGCGGGCCTCGAACGACCCCGGCGCGACGCCGATGGTGCCGTGCATCGGGTCCATCGGAAGCACGACGCTGAAGTCACCGCGGCTCGCGGCGTAGGTGACGGTCCAGGCCGAGGCGTCGACCTCGTACATCCAGACGCGCTCCTCGAGTGGGTCCTGCAGGGTCGCCGTGTGGGTGGGTCCGGTCCCGGTCAGCGCGCCGAAGAACGGGATCGTCGACGACGCCGCGATGTCCCGCGACGGCGTGATCGAGACGAAGTGGACCGCGAGCGTGTCGCCGGGCTCGGCCCCTTCGATCAGGAACGGGCCGGTTTGCGGATTGACGTACGGAAACTCGATGACCCGGCTGACCAGGTCGTCCGGCCCGCGTACCTTGCCGCCGAACGCGTCCTCCGTCCACGTCTGCAAGACCGTGCCCGGCCGGATCGTTCGGATCGGCGGCACCCCGCCGAACGTCCAGGTGAGCTCCGTCGGCTCGGGGCGGTAGGTGACGACCTCTAGGTCTGGCACGGCGACTCCTCAGCCCGCCGGCTCGGTCGGCGCGGCGACATCGGCGGGTGGGGTTTCGTCGGCGTAGATGGCGCCGATGGCGTCGAGCCGCTCGCGCTTGAACCGGAGCAGATACCCCAGGTAGACCAGGCCGATCAGCAGCCATACCCCAACCGCCGGAGCGGCGTAGCTGAGCGGTGCCTCCAGCTCGAAGATGAAGTCGACGACCTGGGAGCCAACGCCGAGAGCCGTGAAGATCGCGGGGATGAATGCCAGCACGCCGAGGATGGGAAGGACGATGTGCAGGACGACGTTGAGCTCGTCCCGTGCGTGGCGCGTGTAATAACCGATACAGGCGAGGTTGATCGTGATGTAGATCAGGATGACCACGGCCGTGACCATCGTCCCGACGACACCGAAGGCGGTCAGCGGGTCGTACTTGAAGCCGAGCGACAGTGCCACGGCGAGCGCCAGCACGAGCTGGAGGAGCACGCCAACGCTGGGGGACCGGAACTGCGGATGTAGGCGCGCCAGCATCGACGGCAGGATCCGGATCCGGCCCAGCGCGAACCAGGTGCGCGTCGCCGCCATGGCGCCCGCGTTGGAGTTGGCGATCGCGGAGTTGACGATGGCCAGGAAGACGAGGATCCATCCCGCGTGCCAGACGTCGCGCCCGAGCTGCTGCCACGGGTTGCCGTCGCCGTACGCCGCGAAATCGGCGAACTGGCCGGGCCCGAAGTAGACGGCGGCGGCATACGTGGTGAGCACGTAGAACGCGCCGATCAGGATAGCCGAGCCGAGCACGGCGGTCCGGATGTTGCGCCGCGGGTCGCGCGTCTCCTCGGCCAGCGGCGCGGCCGCCTCGAAGCCGATGAACGCAAGGATGCAGTAGACGGAGCCGGCGACCACGCCACCGAATCCCTCGAAGCCAGGCACGTCGGCGAAATCGGTGCTGAAGACGCTGAGCGTGTTGTCCGACCCGGCGTCGACGATCAGCCAGATCGCGAGTGCGGCGAATACGGCGATCTCGAAGACACCCAAGACCGTGCCGACCCCGGCGCTGACGGTGACGCCGAGCCAGCCGATGACGAAGACCAGGAGGGCGGCCGCGATCGCCGCGATCCACCACCAGGTGTCGTATGACCAGTCGAACTCCACCTGCAGCGTCCCCGCCATCACGTTGCCGAAGATCAGGTAAAGCAGCGGTGCCACCAGCGCCTCGGCCAGCGCGTAGCCCCACGCGACCATGAAGCCCACGGCCGGATGCAGCCCTCGGCTCGCGTACGTGGCGAAGCCGCCCGCCGACGGCAGATGCTTGGCAAGCTGTCCGATCGAGTTGGCCACGAACAGGCACCCGACGAGCGCGAACAGCACCGACAACGGAAGCCCGCCGCCGGCGAACTGCGCGCCGACGATGATCGAGAACGCAACGGCGGCGCCGGGTGCCATGTGGGTGATGGACTGGAAGAGAACTTCGCGTAAGCCGATCGCGTTGGCTCTCAGATGTTCCCCCGAACTTGTCGTCGCGGCCATTGCGGCCTCCCATCTCGACCCCGGGGCTCGCCAGGATCATAGGGCGATCCTGGCGGGGGCACTAGATGTGTCGCGCGACGGATTAGCGGAGCATGCCGTCGTGGTCGCCGGCGAAGGCCGCCAGCTCCGATCGGGTCGGCAGCCCCTCCCAGTCTCCGGCCGAGCCGACCGCTACGGCGGCGACATCGGTCCCGCGAGCCAGGCGGCCCTCGAGGTCGAGCCCGTCGAGCCGGGCCGACAGGTATCCCGCGACGAAGGCGTCGCCGGCGCCGACCGGATCGACGGCCCGAACGGGTCGCGCCGTCACCCGAGCACGCCGGCCGGACTCCCAGGCCTCGGCGCCGTCGGCTCCATGGGTGACGACGACCTCCGAGACTTGGTCCCCGGGCGGCTCGGCGTCGAACGCTAGCGGCAGTTCATCGGCCGACGCGAAGAGTACGTTGACGTCGGGCAACATCATGCGCAACGCCGATGCGGCCTCTTCGCGCGACCACAGGCGGCTTCGGTAGTTGAGATCCAGGCTCGTGACGGCGCCCAGCTCGCGAGCCCGTCGCAGCGCGGCGCCGGTCGCCTTGGCGTTGGCCTCCGACAGCGCCGGCGTGATTCCCGAGACGTGCAGCAGGGCCGGGGCAGGATCCAATGCCTCTTCGACCAGCGCGACGTCGAGCGCGGATCCGGCCGACCCGCGCCGGACGTACTCCACGTGGATGATGTCGCCGGTGCGATGCTCCCGAAACATGAGCCCGGTGGGTCGGGCCGGGTTGTGCCGAGTGCGGACGTCGACGCCCTCGGCCCGGAGGGTCCGAAGCACCAGCTCGCCGAGCTCGTCGGAGCCGACCAGACCGGCCCAGGCGACGTCATGTCCGAGCCGCGCCAGCCCGATCGCGACGTTGCTCTCGGCGCCGGCGATCGACGCCACCATCGGATCGCCGAGGCGCAGCCGCCCCTGGCTCCGCAAGGTCACCATCGCCTCGCCGATGCACAGCACCGACCCGCTCACGCGATGGCCTCGCGGAACCGCGTCGCCCGCTCCTCGAGAGCCGTCAGGTCGCCACCCGACGGGGCGTCGCCGAGCAGCGGCGACCCGACTCCGACGGCGAGGGCGCCGGCCGCCAGGTAGTCGGCCGCCGCCGCGGCGTCGACACCGCCTACGGGTACGAGCGGCACGTCCGGAAAGGGGTCGCGAAGCGCCCGTACGTAGCCCGGCCCGCCGAGCGACGCCGGAAACACCTTGACCGCCGTCGCGCCACGAGTGTGGGCCGAGTAGATCTCGGTGGGCGTCATGGCGCCGACGAGCGCGGGTACTCCGCGCTCGATGCAGACGTCGACGCCCGGACCGTACGCCGGTGTCACCGCATACCGCGCGCCGGCCTCTGTCGCGGCGATCGCCTGCTCGGTCTCGAGCACCGTGCCGGCGCCGAGGACGATCCGGTCGCCCAGCTCATTGCTGGCTTGCTTGATCACGTCGATCGCGTCGCCGCTCGTCAGCGACACCTCGACCAGGCGGATCTCGCTCGCGGCCAAAGCGCGTAGGCAGTCGAGCAGGCGATCGGGGTCGGGCCCGCGCACGATCGCGACCAACCGCTCCGCCGCCAGGAGGGTACGCAGCTCGTCAGGCGTCACGACGACTCCTTCAACTCGGGAAAGTCCTCCTCGACGAATGCCCGCGGCCGTGACTGGTCGACCGTCGCCGCCTCGTCGGTGCGCAGCTCGACGCGACGGATCTTGCCCGACACCGTCTTGGGCAGGTCGGCGAACTCGATCCGGCGGATCCGCTTGTAGGGGGCGAGCCGTTCGCGGGTGTAGCGCATGATGTCCAGCGCGGTCTCCCGGGTCGGCTCGTGTTCGGCCGCCAGCACCACGAACGCCTTCGGCACCGCGAGCCGGATCGGGTCCGGCGAGGGCACGACGGCCGCCTCGGCAACAGCCGGATGCTCGATGAGCACGCTCTCGAGCTCGAACGGGCTGATCCGGTAGTCGCTCGCCTTGAACACGTCGTCGGCGCGACCGACGTAGGTGATGTAGCCGTCGTCGTCGGCCGAGGCGACGTCGCCGGTGCGGTAAAAGCCGCCTCGCGTCGCCTCGGCGGTCCGCTCGTCGTCGTCGCGGTAGCCGACCATGAGGCCAGCCGGCCGCCGGGCCAGCTCGATGCTGATCTCGCCGTCGGTGCCCACCTCGTCGGTGACCGGGTCGACCAGCGAGATGACGTAGCCGGGCAGTGGGCGGCCCATCGACCCGAGCCTGACCGGCTGGCCCGGCGAGTTGCCGATCTGGGCAGTCGTCTCGGTCTGGCCGTAACCGTCGCGGACGGTGAGGCCCCACACTCGCTGCACCTGCTCGATGATCTCGGGGTTCAGCGGCTCACCGGCGGCGACGACCTCTCGCAGGGCCAGGTCACGGCCCGACAGGTCGCTTTGCACGAGCATCCGCCACACGGTCGGCGGCGCGCAAAACGTGGTTACTCCGGCCCGGGCCATGACATCGAGCAGCGCATCGGCATCGAAGCGCGCGTAGTTGTAGATCAGCACGGTCGCCCCGGTGTTCCACGGCGCGAAGATGCACGACCAGGCGTGCTTGGCCCACCCGGGCGACGAGATGTTGAGGTGGACGTCGCCGGGCTGGAGGCCGAGCCAGTACATCGTCGAGAGGTGTCCGATGGGGTACGACGCGTGCGTGTGCTCGACGAGCTTCGGCTGCGCCGTCGTACCCGAGGTGAAGTAGAGCAGCAGCGTGTCGTCCGCCTTGGTGTCGGACTCGCCGGCCCATGCGTCGTGCGCGGAGGCATCCGCGTACGCGAGCCAATCGTCGGCCGGCTCGCCGTCGGCCGCGACCCGAACGCACTCGTCGGCGATGCCGGCGAACTTCGAGGCGTCTGCTCCGTGCGCCACGACGGCGCGGGCGTTGCCACGCTGCACCCGGTCTCGCAGATCGTCGACCGACAGCAAGGTCGTGGCCGGGATGATGACGGCGCCGAGGCGGATGCAGGCCAGGGTGAGCTCCCACAGCGGCACGCAGTTGCCCAGCACGAGGAGCACCCGGTCTCCGCTGCCGATCCCGTGGTCGGCTAGCCAGCCGGCGACCCGACGTGACCGATCGGCCATGTCGGCATAGCTGATCCGCTGCTCACTGCCGTCCGGCTCGATCATCCACAGGGCGTCGACGCTCGGTTGGCTGACCGCGAGATGGTCGAACCAGTCGCTCGCCCAGTTGAACGACTCGACCTGTGGCCAACTGAACCCGGCGTACGCGGCGTCGTAGTCGTCGCGATGGGCGAGCAAGAAGTCTCGGGCGGCGCGGAAGCTCGCGGTCGAGTCGGTTGCCATGGCTGCTCCTTGGCCTCGGTCGGCGTCCCTCGCATTCTGGCAGTGTCCGCTCCACGCCCGGCAGCGGCGTGGCGTCCGCCGAATGCAACCGCGGAGAAACCCTGGACGCATAGATTCCTCCCCGTACGACGCAATGGACATTGCCGATCGGAGGCGACAATGCACAAATCAACGCGGACCGCTGTGGGTCTCACGGTGGCCGGCCTGGGGCTCGTCGGTAGCGGCCTGCAGGTCACGGCGGCTGGCACACCCACCGTGGACGACGGCGACCGCCAAGGAGTGTGCGCGGGAGTACCCGACTGCACCGTGGTCGGCCGCCTCGACGTCAACGGCAACGGACGGGCGGATCGGGGTGGGCGTGGTCAACCACGACCGGGACGGCTATATCCGCAACGGGCGGGTGACGGTGCGGGTCGAGACCGACCACGGCCTCGTGGTCCGGCAGCGGGTCGGCGTGAAGCACTGGCGGGGAGCGGTCTGGTGCGGCGCCGCCCGGCTCGACGGGAGTCGCGGCGTCGAGCTCGTGGTCGGCGCGGACCGCAACAAGTACGTGCAATACGACATCCACGGCGACCCACGCCGGAGCTTCGCCAAGGGCTTCCACGTCCTCACGTTCAAGCGGGCCAGCGGCCTCTCGACGGCACGGACGCCGGCCGGTACCAAGGTGTGGTGGCTGACCAGCCCACACGGCGTTCGGACCGGACACGCCGGCGATACCGACTCCTTCTACCACGAGTGGGGCTGGTGGCGGTCGAAGGTCAACGGCCAGGTGCGGATCCAGAAGCGCAAGATCTCGACCGGCGGAGCCGCCGGTGTCGTCACGCGCAAGACCGTGTGGGCGTGGCGGCACGGTGGGTGGCATCAGGCGAGCACCGGCAGCCCGGGCCCCGACAGCAAGTACGGCGGCTGGCACGCCCGCGGGCTGCCGGTCTGGTGAGCCGCGACGATCGGTCATTGGTCGGACGACCGGTGACCGATCGTCGCAACCGGCTAGATTCGACGCGTGAACGCGCCTGCCTACCCACGGCACTGGGAAGCCGACGTCGTGCTGCGCGACGGCAGCACGGCGCATCTGCGGCCGATCACGCCCGACGACTCGGAGGGCCTGGTGGCCTTCTACTCCCGGGTCAGCGAGCAGTCGAAGTACCTGCGGTTCTTCGCGCCATATCCGGTGCTGTCCGAGCGTGACGTCGAGCGCTTCACCCACGTCGATCACGACCGCCGGGTTGCCTTCGTCATCACGCGCGCGAGCGACATCGTCGCCGTCGGCCGTTATGACGCCCTCGACGAGCGCGAGGCCGAGATCGCCTTCTTGGTCCAAGACGACTATCAGGGACGCGGCCTCGGCCAGCTGTTGCTCGAGCACCTCGCCGAGGCCGGCCGAGAGCGCGGTTTCGAACGGTTCGTCGCCGAGATCCTGCCGGAAAACACCCGGATGAATCAGGTCTTCCGCGAGCAGGGGTACGCGGTTTGCGACGACTTCGCGGACGGCGTCTTGCGTCTCGAGTTTTCGATCGACCCGACCGAGACGGCCGTCGGCGTCATGCAGGCCCGCGAGCATCGTTTCGAGGCCGCGTCGGTGGCACGCATCTTCCATGTCGGGAGCGTTGCCATCGTGGGAGCCAGCCGACGGCAGGACACGATCGGGCAGGTTCTCGTCCGCAATCTCGTGTTGGGCGGTTTCTCCGGGGGCGTCTACGCCGTCAACCCCCAGGCCGAGGCGGTCTCCGGGCTGCCGGCGTACCCCTCCGTGCAGGCCATCCCCGGCTCGGTCGAGCTTGCCGTCATCGCGGTCCCGGCGGAGTCGGTCGCCGACGTCGTCCTCGACTGCGCCGCCAAGGGCGTCCACACGCTCGTCGTCATCTCGTCCGGCTTCGCCGAGACCGGAGAGGAAGGCCGAAAGGCCCAGCGTCGCCTCCTCGGTCTGGCGCGCAGCTACGGCCTGCGCCTGGTCGGACCCAACTGTCTCGGCGTCATCAACACCGCCGCCGGAGTCTCGCTCAACGCCTCGCTGTCGCCGCTCATGCCGCCCCGGGGACGGGTCGGCTTCTTCTGTCAGTCGGGTGCGCTCGGCGTCGCCATCCTCGAGACCGTCGACCGTCGAGGTCTCGGCCTGTCGACGTTCGTGTCGGCCGGCAACCGGGCCGACGTGTCCGGCAACGACCTGCTTCAGTACTGGGAGGAGGACGACGCGACCGAGGTCGTGCTGCTCTATCTCGAGTCGATCGGCAACCCGCGGAAGTTTTCCCGGATCGCTCGTCGGGTCGGCCGGCACAAGCCGATCGTGGCGGTGAAGTCCGGGCGGACGACACAGGGCATCCCGGTCGGCCACGCGGTCCGGCGGACCAGCGCTCCGCAGGCTGCGGTCGACGCGATGTTTCGCCAGGCCGGTGTGATCCAGGTCGACACGCTCGACGAGATGCTCGACGTGGCCCAGATCCTCGCCCACCAACCTCTCCCGCGGGGTCCCCGGGTCGCCGTCGTCGGCAACTCCGACGCGCTCGGGCTGCTCGCCGCCGACGCGGCCACCGCCGCCGGGTTGTCGGTGCGCGAGCCGGTCGCCTTGGGCGCGGACGCCACGGCCGACGACTTCGAGCACGCCCTCGACGACGCCATCGACAACCCGGAGGTCGATGCGGTCGTCGCGGTCTACATTCCGCCGCTCAACACCTCAGGCGAGGCCGTCGCCAACGTCCTTGCGGCCGTGGGGGAGCAGTCCGACAAGCCGATCGTCTCGACGTTCCTCGCCAGCGTCGGCGTACCCGAGCTGCTTCGGGTCGCCGACGTCGAAGGCGCTGCCGGCCGTGGCTCGGTGCCGTCCTATCCGGCGCCCGAGACGGCCGTGCGGGCGCTCGCTCGGGTCGTGTCCTACGCCAATTGGCTGGGCCGGCCGACCGGGCGGGTGCGGTTCTATGACGACGTCAACCGCGACGCGGCACGACAGCTCGTGTCGAAGCTCGTCGAGGACCATCCCGACGGTGTCGACCTCACCCGTGACCAGGTGGCCGAGCTGATGGCCGCGTACGGCATGCCGGCCCCCGGTCGATCCGGCGACAGGGGCGAGGCAACGGTCGAGCTGCTCATCGAGTCGTTCGAGGACCCGCTGTTCGGGCCGGTCATGTCATTCGGCGTCCACGGCGCGCCGAGCGAGCTGCTCGGCGACCGCGCCTACCGCATCCCACCGCTGACCGACGCCGACGCGCAGGCGATGGTTCGCGAGATCCGGGCGGCGCCGCTGCTCTTCGGCTACGGCGGCGCGCCGGTCGTCGACGTCGAGGCGATCGAGGACGTCCTCCAGCGACTGGCGCATCTCAAGAACGACCTGCCGGAGGTGGCCCGCCTCGAGCTGCGGCCGGCGCTGGTCGACCCCGAGGGCGTCCGGATCGGCGATGTCGTCGGGCGGGTGGCCCCGGCATCGGAGGCGCGGACCGACACCTTGGTGCGCCGGATGGGCCAACCGGTCGGCCTGGGTGACACGCAGGCCAGCTGACTTCGCATCTCATGTCAGACTGACCCCATGCCCGACCACGGACACCGACCCCCAGACGCACACAGTCGTGCGGCTGCCGTACGCCCCGCCGGACACCCGGGTCCCGACCGATCCGATGAGCTCAAGAGCGCGATCGACGCGAGCGGCTACCACCCGACCATCGTCGCGGACGGGATCGGCGCCGCCCTCGCCGGCGAACCCGTGCGGTCGTTCCTGGTCCACCACGAGCCGACCTTCGACCGGGAGGAGATCCGGCGGCACGAGACCGTCGTCGTCATGACGCCGACCCGGCTGATCGTGGCCCATACCGACGAGCACGCGGCCGACGACCTGCTACCGCAGCCGTACACGTCGACGACGACCGAGGCGATCCCGCTGGCCAGCGTCGAGTCGGTCGTGGTCAATCGGATGGTGGCCAACCCGGAGAAGTACGTCGGCGAGTCGGAGCCGCCGACGGTGAGCGAAGCCGTGCTCACCGTCGGATGGGGCGCCGTCGGACGTGTCGATCTCGAGCCGGCGACCTGCTCCGATCCCAACTGCGAGGCCGACCACGGTTACACCGGGACGCTGGCGTCCGACGACTTCTCGCTGCGGATGAGTTCGGCCGCAGACGGCGACGAGGCGGTGGAGCAGGTGCTGTCGTTCGCGGCCGACTTGTCCGAGGCAACCGCGCGTCGATGAGCGACGAGACGCGGTTTGTCCTACCCCGCTACGGTGACCGCGCGCTAAGCGACCTGCTGCCGAGCGTCGCCGCCGCGATGGGCTTCGCCGGGTGGGCCAACGTACTCGACCTGCCGCAGCGGCATCGCTACGTCGTGGTCATGGTCGACGGACTCGGCTGGCATCTGCTGCGACGGCACGCCGACCTCGCTCCCTACCTCGCGCCGCTGCTGCCCGATCGTGAGCCGCTGACCTGCGGCATTCCGTCGACGACCGCGACCAGCCTGACCTCGCTCGGCACCGGATTGCCGCCGGGCCAGCACGGCGTGGTCGGCTATACGAGCCGGATCCCCGGCACCAACGAACTGCTCAACGCCCTCAAGTGGGACTCCGGCGTCGACCCGCACGTGTGGCAGTCGCAACCGACCGTCTTCGAGCGGCTCGCGGTGGTCGGCGCTCGGGTCGGCGCTGCCAACAAAGGAGCGTTCCGGGGCAGCGGGCTCACCGTGTGCAGTCAGCGGGGCGCTGATTACTACGCGGCCGACGACCCCTGGGAGCGGATCGACGTCGTCAGCGAACTCGCCGAGGCCCACGACTCCCTGACCTACGCGTACGAGTCGACCCTGGACCACATCGGGCACGAAGCCGGCAGCCGCTCGGACAAGTGGCTCGATCGACTGACCCTCGTCGACGGCGACCTGAGGCGGCTGCGGGAGAGCTTGCCCTCTGACGCGGTGATGATCGTGACCGGCGACCACGGCATGGTCGACGTCGACGACCTCGGCCGGATCGACGTCAGCGACCACACCGATCTCCTCGAGGGCGTCGTCCTGCTCGGCGGCGAGGCCCGGCTGCGGCATCTGTACTGTCGGGCCGGCGCCGTCCGCGATGTCGCCGCCCGCTGGGAGTCGGTGCTCGGCGAACGGGCTGTCGTCCGCCTCCAGGAGGACGCCGAGGCAGACGGCTGGTTCGGTCCGATCCGGCCGGACCTTCGGGCCCGGATCGGTGACGTCGTCGTCGCGTCGGCCGGGCGGCACGCTGTGCTGTCGCGGACGCACTTCCCGATCGAGACCAAGCTGGTCGGCTTCCACGGCTCGCTCACCGCCGCGGAGATGCTCGTCCCGCTGTTGGTCGACGCCGGCTAGCCGTACCCCCTCCACCCCTTCCCGCCGACCTTGCGCGTCCCGCCCACTTCCTCGCGTCGACCTTGCGCGTCCCGCCCACTTCGTCACGTCGACCTTGCGCGTCCTGTCCACTTCTTCGCGCCGACCTTGCGCGTTCCGTACCAATTGTTCGCGCGAGTCAGGCATTGTCTCGACGCGCCATCTCGGCGCTGTCGTGGAGCTGCGTTATGAGCGTGCAGAAAGTGTCACCGCGACGGTTGACGGAGCTTGGCCCGACAGCGGCTTGATACGTGTGACGCGTGCCCAGCCCATGTCGAAAGGACTCGCGATCTCAACGGCGCCCGGCGTTGCCTCAGGACGGGTACTCCAGAACGTGCGCGTCCGGGCAGACGCGCAGGTGTCAACGCGCGAGCCAGGGCGAGACGCGCAAGATCGGTGCGAAGAAGCGGACAGGACGCGCAAGGTCGACGGGAGGAAGTGGGCAGGATGCGCAAGGTCGGTGCGAGGGAGTGGGTGGGTCGCGCAATCTCGGCGGGAGGAAGTGGGTGGGTCGCGCAAGGTCGGCGGGAGAGGACCGGTCAGCCGAAGGGGAGGGGGTCGGGGGAGAGCGCGGCGGCTCGGGCCTTGGCCGACGTCATGCGGCGGCGATGGTGCTGGCGGCAGAGCACCTCGTAGCCGACCTCGCCGACGGTGTCGTCGTCGTAGGTGCCGTCCTCGGTGTCGCCGACGACGACCACCTCGCCCTCGGTGACCATCTCGCCGTCGACGGTGCGAGCGTTGTGGGTCGCTCGGGCTCCGCACCAGCACAGCGACTCCACCTGGAGCACCTCGACCCGGTCGGCGAGCTCGACGAGGCGCGCCGAGCCTGGGAACAGCCTGGTCCGGAAGTCGGTGAGGATGCCGAAGGCGAAGACGTCGACCTGCAACTCGTCGGCGACCCGAGCCAGCTGCTCGACCTGCTCGGCGGTGTAAAACTGCGCCTCGTCGCAGATCAGATAGTCGATCCGACCGCCTTGCGTGAGATCCCGGATGACGTAGTCCCAGAAGTCGAACTCGGGCTTGACCTCGATGGCGTCGACCTTGAGCCCGAGCCGCGACGACAAGACCTCGGCGCCGGCGCGATCGCGGCTGGTGAAGATCCGACCGGCCCGGCCGCGCGCCGCGTGGTTGTGGTCAAGCTGGAGGGCAAGGGTCGACTTGCCGCAGTGCATCGTTCCGGTGAACAAGACGAGTTCGGCCACGGGCGTACATCCTGCCAGCGTTGCCCGCTCAAGCCTCCGGCTGGGTCAGCCCGGCCCACGGGTCGTAGTCGACCTCGAGCGGCTCCTGCGGCGGGCGCTCGGCCTCGGGCACGTGCTGCAGGTTGATCCGGATCCGGTACCAGATCGAGCTGCGACCACGCATGCCGTCGACCAGGGTGTCGGGCGGCTGCAAGTGCTCGACGACGGACGGATAGCGCGCCTTCCACCGGTCGAGACCGGCCATCGCCTCCTCCTTGGTCTTGGCTCGGGCGATTTCGATCAGCGGCATCGTCTGCTGTCGGCCGCCGACGCCCTTGGGCGGCTTCTCGGCCGGCCCGAGCCGCTTGGCGAGGTCGAGCAGCGCGTCGAGG
Organism: Nocardioidaceae bacterium; assembly: GCA_035630615.1. Classification (GTDB taxonomy): domain Bacteria; phylum Actinomycetota; class Actinomycetes; order Propionibacteriales; family Nocardioidaceae; genus DATFRX01. The sequence continues at coordinate 54,109 of DASQKI010000075.1, read as the reverse complement.
GAGCCGGCCGACCCGTCGATGTCTTCCCAGGGGTCGCCGATCTCCGCGTAGCGCTCGAGCACGGACGACAGGGTGTAGTCCTCGGGCCGGCAGTCGGCGACCTCGTCCCAACGCAGCGGGGTGGAGACCCGGGCGTCTGGCTTGGCGCGTACTGAGTACGCCGACGCGACCGTGCGGTCCTTGGCGTTTTGGTTGAAGTCGACGAAGACACCGTCGCGCTCTTCCTTCCACCAGCGGCTGGTCGCGATGTCGGGCGCCCGTGCCTCGACCTCGCGGGCGACCGACTGCGCCGCCAGGCGTACGTCGCGGTAGGCCCACCGGGGCTCGATCCGGGTGTAGACGTGGAAGCCGCGGGAGCCCGACGTCTTCGGCCACGCGGTCAGGCCGTGGTCCTCGAGCACCTCCTTGGCGACGTACGCCACGTCGACGATCTGGCGCCAATCGAGGCCAGGGACCGGGTCCAGATCGATCCGGAGCTCGTCGGGATGATCGAGGTCCTCGGCCTGCACCGGATGGGGGTTGAGATCGATGCAGCCGAGGTTGACGACATAGGCCAGCGTCGCCGCATCGCGGACGACCACCTCGTCGGCCGACGTGCCCGAGGCGTACGACAGTGTTGCGGTCTCGATCCACTCCGGCCGCTTTTTCGGCGCCCGCTTCTGCCAGAACGCCTCCTGATCGATGCCCTTGACGAAGCGCTTGAGGATCATCGGCCGGCCCACGACGCCACGGAGGGCGCCTTCGGCCACGGTGAGGTAGTAGTTGACCAGGTCGAGCTTGGTGTGTCCGCCGTCAGCGAAGATCACCCGATCCGGGTTGGTGATCGTCACTTCGCGACCGGCGGCCTCCACAACCTGAGACGGCGGCATGCGACCACGATAGTCGCGGCCGTACAACCTTTGACCCCGATAGTCCGTCAATATGACATGAGCGCATTGAGCCGTAGGGCAGGCTTCGACGACTTCGTCTCGGGGCGGCAGGCCAGCTGGCTCCGCGTCGCCTATGCGATGACCGGAAGCTGGCCGGCGGCCGAGGACGTCGTCCAGACGGTGCTCCTGAAGGTCTACGTTCGATGGCCGCACGTGGTCCGCACAAGGTCCCCTGATGCCTACGTCCAACGCGCTCGTCAACGGGGTCGCCGACGAGCATCGACGTCCGTGGCGCCGAGAAGTGGTCCGCTCCGAGCTGCCCGAATGGTCGATGTCGACGGCGGGCGAGGAGCGTCTGGATCTCGTCGGAGCGCTCGCCCGGCTGCCGTACGGCCCGCTGAAGAGCGTCCATGTACCGCGTCGGATCGACAGTTCTGTGCTCGTGGCCGCTGGTCAGCGTCGGCTGCGACGGAGGCGAACGGCCGGGGTAGGCGCGTTCGCCGCGGTCGGCCTGGCCGGGTCCGGCATCGTCGCCGGAGTCGACTGGAGCGCCGGCAACGAGCCCGCCCCGACGGTCGCCACCGGAGGCCGGACCGGGCAGCAGCAGGAGCAGTGGGACACGTTCTCGGCTGCCATCGAGGACCGCGTGTGGTCCGACCTGACGTGGCCGTACGCGATGGGCGAGAGCGACCCGAACGGAACGATCGACGCCATGCCCCTGTCGACGACGACCGGGCCGAGTACGCCGCGATGATCACCTCGCAGCGATCCCAGGATGTGCGGAGCGCCCAGGCGGACCTCTGCGACATCGACTTGCACCCGATGGACCCGTCTGGGCGGGACTGCGAGGTTCGAGACGGCGGACAGGGCAGCTACGCCGTGTTGACCTACGCCGACAGCAATCAGGGCCGGACGGTTCTCGTACGGGTCGCCTCGGAAGAAGCAGTGGTGACGCTGGCCCAGTCGGTCGGCTGGCCGCACTACCCGCCAGCTGAGGCCGACGACCCGACGCTCTTGCCCTGGGACCTGCGGGACGCGCTGGAGCCGAATCGTCGGAGCCCGGCGGCAACCCCGAACGCGCCCAACTCGACGAGCTGCCGTTGACCGTCGCCGAGCAGGTCGAGATCGCGCAAGCGTTCGCCCTGCATCCGCCGACGCAGTCCCGCGGGCCGCAAGGCTAACCCGACCGCCGGTCGGGAGCTGAAACCCGCGGTCGGATGCCAACATGGGGTGGTATTTGCCGGCCGTCGTGGGGGAGGATCGACTGTCATGCACCCCTCGACCGTTGTGCCCCACTCGACACTGGTTAGCGCCGAGCGGTTGGGCGAGTTGTTGGCGTCGGGGGAGCCCGTCACGTTGCTCGATGTCAGCTGGTCGCTCGACGGCCCGCCCGGCCGCACTCACTATGCGGCCGGGCATCTGCCGGGTGCCGTCTTCGTCGACCTGGAGCACGATCTGTCCGACCCGGCTGGCGACGGTGGGCGGCATCCGTTGCCCGACCCGGAGCGGTTCGCCGCCACGATGCGAGCCGCCGGCGTGCGGCGCTTCGACCCGGTTGTGGTCTACGACCAATGCGACGGCATTGCGGCGGCTCGAGCCTGGTGGCTGTTGCGCTATCACGGTCATGACGACGTCCGGCTGCTGGACGGCGGCTACGACGGGTGGGTTGCGGCCGGCGGACCGACCAGCGCCAAGGACGCACAGCCACGGGCCGGTGACTTCGTCGGGACGCCCGGCGCGATGCCGATGCTCGACGCGGTCGGCGCGGCCACCGTCGCGGACTCCGGGATCTTGTTGGATGCACGCGCCGGCGAGCGGTTTCGGGGCGAGGTCGAGCCGATCGATCCCGTGGCCGGCCACATCCCGGGCGCCCGCAGTGCACCGAGCTGCGACAACGTCGGCGACGACGGCACGTTCGAGCCGCCGGATCGACTGCGGAGCCAGTTCGAGGCGCTCGGCGTGGCCGGAGACCATCGGCCGGAGGTCGGGGTCTACTGCGGCTCGGGGGTGACCGCCGCGCATGAGGTGCTGGCCCTGCATCTGATCGGGGTCGAGGCCGCGCTGTACCCCGGGTCGTGGAGCGAGTGGATCACCGACCCGGCACGACCCGTGGAGACCGGCCCGGCCTAGCGGCTCGCCTCACCAGTGGATGCCCTTGAGGAGTCGGGCCAGGAGCAGCTGCTCGCTGGTCGCCTGCTCCTCGCGGCTTGCCTCGCCGCCCTTCGCCGCCGCTGAGTCGGGGAAGATCCGGTACGCCAGGTGCAACACCCGAAACATCGTCTTCGGCGCGAGCGCGTGAATCACCTCGCCGGCCGTGCCGAGCCGGGTGTTGATCTCGTGCGGCTCGTCCTTGATCGCCCGAAGCACCAGGTCAGCCGCCTGGGCCGGTGTGATGGTCGGAAACGCGTCATAGATCTTCGTCGGCGCGATCATCGGCGTCTTGACCAGCGGCATGTGGATCGTCGTAAACGTGATGCCGTCGCCGATCAGCTCGGAGCTGACCACCCGTGACCACGCGTCGAGGGCCGCCTTCGACGCGACGTACGCCGAGAACCGCGGCGGATTGGTCTGCACGCCGATCGAGCTGATGTTGACCACGTGTCCGCCGCCCCCTGCCCTCATCTTCGGGGTCAGACCCATGACGAGCCGGATCGCGCCGAAGTAGTTCAGCTGCATCGTCCGCTCGAAGTCGTGGAACCGGTCGTACGACAGGTGCAGCGACCGACGGATCGATCGGCCGGCGTTGTTGACGATGACGTCGACGGTGTCGTGGTCGGAGGCGATCTGCTTGGCGAGTGCGTCGATGGCGTCCATGTCGGACAGGTCGCACGGATAGCTGTAGGCCCGGCCGCCGAGCGCCTCGATCTCGAGCGCGGTCGCGTCGAGCTTGTCGTGGCCGCGGGCGACGAGCAGGGGGATGCCGCCGGCCTGGGCGACCTTGAGGGCGGTGGCGCGGCCGATGCCGGATGACGCGCCCGTGACCACGACGGTCTTGCCGTGCAGGCAGCGACGCAGCCCGGCGTCGGTCCGGACGGACGGATCGAGATGCTGCTCCCACCAGTCCCACAGGGCCGGCGCGTACGTCTCGAGGTCGGGGCAACTGATGCCGGAGCCGGCGAGTGCTTGCTCGGTGGTTCGCGAGGCGAACTCGGTCGGCAGCGACACATGCCCGATCACCTCGGGCGGCACGCCGACACGGCCGAGGGTCTGCCTGAGGGCGAGCTGGGCCGGCTGGGTCTCGAGCAGCGGTCGGAGCGCCTTGGTGAGCTGGTCGTTGTTGGGGAGCAGGGCCGTCAGGCGACGGTCGACCGGCACGGCGAAGCGAGGCGCCTTGGCAGCTGCGGCGAGCAGGTTGATGACCTCGGTCGTCGGCTGTGGATCGGGATTGACCAGATGGAACGCTTGACCGTCCAGATCCGGTTGATGCGCCAGCTGGTCGATGGCCTTCGCGACGTAGTCGACCGGGACGATATTGGTATCGCCCAGGTCGACGCCGATCAGCGGCATCCATTGCGGGAGGGTGTCGCGCATCCGCTTGAGCAGCGGGAATAAGTAATAGGGTCCGTCGACCTTGTCCATCGCGCCGGTCTCGGAGTGCCCGACGACGATCGCCGGCCGATAGACGCGCCACGGCACTTGGGCCTCGTCGCGGACCAGGCGCTCCGACTCGTACTTGGTCCGGTGGTAGGGCGACGGCAGCCCCTGGCCCTCGTCGAACATGGTCTCGTCGAAGCAGCCGGAGTAGTCGCCGGCGACCGCGATCGACGACACCTGATGGAAGCAGCCGACCCGGAGCGCGGTCGCGAGGGCGAGTGCCTCGCCGGTGCCGCCGACGTTGAGCGCCTCGTTGCGCTTTGGTTCAGCGGTCATGTCATAGAGCGCCGCGAGGTGGAAGACGTGGTCGATCCGGCCGGCATGGGTGGCGATCCAGTCGTCGTCGACGCCGAGGCGGGTAGCCGTGAGGTCGCCGATCACCGGAACGACCCGGCCGCCGTCGGCCCACTGACGACGCAGCCGGTCGAGCTGATCCAGGGAGCCCTTGCGGACGACAACGAAGATGTCGCCGGTCCGGTTGGCGAGCAACTGCTCGACGAGATGCCGCCCGATGAAGCCGGTCGCCCCGGTCACGAAGTACGCCATGCGCTGACCGTACTCGCGAGTAATCGGTGGGCGCTATAAGCGCTACTCGTCGTGCGGCTTGCCGCCCAGCATGATCTCGTCCCAACTCGGGACGCTCGTGCGGCGGCGGTCCCGACGCCGACGGTTGGGCCGACGGACGCCGGTCCCGCCCGACTCGTTGGTCGCACGCGCGATGACGTCGATCTCGTCGTCGCCGACGGCCCGGTCGGCCTCGTCGCTGAGATCGATCGTGGGCTCGGAGTCGTCGTCTTCGTCGAGGGGGAGCGGCTCCGATGCCGCCACGGGCCGGGCCGGGCGCGGACGATGCAGTGGAGTGACCGACGCCGCGGTCTCGTCGTCTTCGCGGTAGGCCACGCGCGGCAGCGGCTCGTTGAGCTCGGCCTCGGCGACCGCCGACGCGATCGCCATCTCGGTCGGGTCCGGCGGCTCGGGATGGTCGCCGACGAGCGCCCTTGCAGCCTCGTCGTCGGCCACGACGAACCGGCCGGGCACGTCGAAGATGTAGCGGGCCGTCCTGCCGCCACCCGCCGGCGCCACGGTGACCGCCCAGCGTCCGTCGTCGCGGCGCCACGAGTCCCAGGTCGCCTCGTGGGGTTTGCTCCCACGCCGACGCAGCTGCTCGTCGACGGCGTCGCCGAGCAGACTCGCCGGACCATCGGCGTGCTTGCGGCGGACGCCGGAACGGCGGGCGCGCTCGGCGATGTGCTCTCGCTCGGCGAGGACCGGCACGGCGTAGCCCATGATCTTCTCGATCGGGACCTGCGCGACCGCGGCCACGTCTTCGGGACTCTCCCCGGCCCGGATCCGGGCCTGGATGTCGCGTGGTCGCAAGACGCTTTCCATCTGGATCTCCAACTGTCCGAGTCGCGCACGGTCGCCCCGGAGCGCCGCCCGTAGCCTTTCGTCAGCAGGGACGCGACACTCGTCACCGGCCTCGTCGCGCAGGATCAGAAATTTTCGATCCTCGCTCAATCCCACGAGGCGCAGATCTCGCATGCTCTCGCCTCCAGCTGTCCGTGCGCACCAGTCTCGTCGGCCAAGGGGTCCAATCCAAGCCACCGCGCCGGTGAGTTACCCGGCCGAACCCGATCGACCTCGCGGTAGGGTCAGCCACGCGGCCACCATGGCCAGCACCCCGAACCCGAACAACACACCGTACGCCGTGGAGGCGCTCGTTGCATCGACGACCGCGCCGGCGAGCGCCGATCCGGGAGCGACGCCGGAGATGATGCCGGCGGTGACCCACGCGATGCCCTCGGTGAGGCGGGCCGGCGGCACGGTCTGCTCCACCATCGAGACCGCCGCCACCAGGGTCGGCGCGATGGCGAGGCCGGCCAGGAAGAGCATGGCGGCGACCAGCCCCAGGCTCGGGAGGAAGGGGAGCGGCGCGACCGACGCAGTGAGCGCCGTGGTGCCCCATCGCACCCGTACAGCGGGCCGCTGGCGCAAGGTGACCGCGCCGGTGACCAACCCCGCGATCAGGCTGCCGGCCGCCATCGACGCGAGAAGCCAACCGGCGGCCGCGGTCGACCCCTCCGCCTCGGCGAATGCGACCGAGACCACCTCGCTGCCGCCGAACAGCCCGCCGAGGCCGACCATCACGATCATCAGCGGAGCGAGCAGCCGCCAGCCGAGCGGTTCGCGCACGCGTTGGCCGTGCTCGTCGCCGCCGACGACGGGCTGGGTCGCGTGCTGACTGGCGAGCCAGGTGGAGCCGACCAGGCACAGCCCGGCCGTCGTCGCCAACGCCACTCCCGGGTTCACCTGGGTCGCGAGGACCGTGACCAGCACCGGCCCGACCACGAAGATCATCTCGTCGACCACGGCTTCCAGCGCGAACGCCGTGTCGAGCTGTCGCCGGTCGTCGATCACATACCGCCAGCGAGCTCGGACATTCGACCCGATATGCGGCATCGTCGCGCCGGCCAGCAAGGCAGCCGCGTGCGGCAACGGCGTCGGCTGGTCCGACTCGACGGCGAGGATCAGCAAACCCGTAGCGAAACAGAATCCCAGCGCCAGCAGTGGCAAGACGCGGGCCTGACCGAACCGATCCGACAACCTGGCGCTGAACGGCGAGACCGCCGCGCCGGCGACGACCTCCGCCGCCGCCACCGTGCCGGCGAGGCCGTAGGAGCCGGTCCGGTCGGCGACGAGGAGCACGATGCCGAGACCGAACATCGAGATCGGCAGCCGGGCGACGAATCCGGCCGCACTGAAGCGCCATGCACCTGGGATCTCCAGGATCGTTCGGTAGCGTCCGAGCAGCGCCATCTCAGGGCCAGGCCATCCGAATGTCCTCCCGCGATCGCGGGATGGTGGGTTGTCGAGTCGGGCAACGATACCGCCGCCGTCCAGCACTTGCGGACGGGTTTTCCGTGCCTGACAGGATGGACGTATGCCCCGTCTCGACCCATCGCCCTACGACGCCCTGTTGCTGGTGTCGTTCGGCGGCCCAGAGACCCCGGCGGACGTGCGCCCCTTCCTGGAAAACGTGACCCGCAGCCGGGGCATCCCGCCGGAGCGGCTCTCCGAGGTGGCCGAGCACTATGCGGCGTTCGGTGGGCGGTCGCCGATCAACGAGCAGTGCCGCATGCTGCGGGACGCCATCCGGGCCGATCTGGCCGCCCAGGGCATCGACCTTCCTATCTATTGGGGCAACCGCAACTGGCATCCCTATCTGACCGACACGCTGCGCCAGATGACGGTCGACGGCGTACGGCGGGCCGCGTGTTTCGTCACGAGCGCCTACGCCTCCTACTCCGGATGTCGGCAATATCGCGAGAATCTGTTCGACGCGGTCGCATCAGTCGGGCCCGGCGCGCCGCGCCTCGACCGTCTACGGCACTACTTCAACCACCCCGGCTTCGTGACACCGTTCGTCGACGCGACGCTCGCCGCGCTCGCCAAGCTTCCCGACGAGATGCGCAAGACCGCTCGACTGGTCTTCGTCACGCACTCCATCCCGCTCGCGATGAACGACGCCAGCGGTCGGTCCGACGGCACCGAGGGCGGCGCGTATGAGGCGCAACATCGCGACGTCGCCTCGGTCGTAGCCGCCGCGGTCGCCGACGCAAGCGGCATCGCGCGCGACCACGACCTGGTCTATTGCTCGCGCTCCGGGGCGCCGTCGATGCCTTGGCTCGAGCCCGACATCGGCGATCACCTGCGCGCATTGCGGGCCGACGGCGTCGACGCGGCTGTGGTCGTTCCGATCGGGTTCGTCTCCGATCACATGGAGGTCGTCTTCGATCTCGACACCGAGGCCGCCGAGATCGCCGACGACATCGGACTCGCGATGGTGCGTGCCGCCACCCCTGGGGTCCATCCGCGCTTCGTGGCGATGGTGCGCGAGCTGCTGATCGAGCGGGCGACGGCGGCGCGTGCTGAGGAGCATCCTCGCGCGACCGTCGGCGGGCTACCACCGAGCTGGAACGTGTGTCCGGCCGGCTGCTGCCGCAACGCTCGCGAGCCGGACCATCCGGCCCTGTGCGGCGTCGACGCCCCCGACATGACATCGACCTCATGAGCGACGACGAGAGCCTGCTCGAGCTCGCCCGGTCGACGGCGCACGAGGCGGCCGTGTTGATTCGCGACCTTCGACCCGAAGGCCGGGTCGACGTCGCCGCGACCAAGACCAGCCCGACCGACGCGGTCACCGACGTCGACACGGCCGCCGAGCAGCTGATCCGCGATCGCCTCGGTGCCGTCCGGCCCGACGACGGGTTCGTCGGTGAGGAGGGCGAGCGACAGTCTGGTTCGTCTGGGGTTGACTGGGTCATCGACCCCATCGACGGCACGGTCAACTTCGTCTACGGCGTGCCCGCGTACGCGGTGTCCATCGGCATCGAGGTCGACGGCGTCGCACGGGCCGGTGTCGTCGTTGACGTGCCGCTGGGAATCGAGTACAGCGGGCTCCTCGGCGTGGGAGCCTGGCGCCGCGACCACGCCGAGGGGCCGGCGACCCGACTGCGAGCGGCGTCGTCGTCCGATCTGAGTCAGGCGCTGATCGCGACCGGATTCGGGTACGACCCGGCCCAGCGGGCGCGCCAAGCCGCCGCCGTCGGCATCATGATCACCCGAATCCGGGACATTCGGCGGTTCGGCTCGGCCGCCCTCGACCTCTGCTCCCTCGCGTCCGGGCGGATCGACGGGTACGTCGAGGAGGGGCTGCAGCCATGGGACCGGGCGGCCGGCGTCCTCATCGCTCGTGAGGCCGGCGCCATCGTCTCCGGACTGGACTCCGACGAGCCCGACGAGCGGCTCGTCGTCGCGGCGACGCCAGGTCTGTTCGACGCGTTCCGGACCCTCGTCGCCGAGTGCGGGTTCTGACCCCTACGATGACCCGTCGGCAGCGGGGAATGTCCCGACGGTCCGGTGCGTTCTATGGGCGCAACAACTAGACGGAGCGCGGCGGGGGCCAAATGTGACCCACATCGCGACTCGCGTCGTGGAATGAGCGTGATCTTCGGCGCCGTATAAGGCACACTGTCCGCCCGCGAGACCTTTTCGGGGGCATGCACCACCTGCATCGAGAGCACCGAGACATTTAACGCGAGGCGACGGGCTTCGCGTCAGGAGATTCCCATGGCAACCGACTACGACGCGCCGCGCAAGACTGAGGAAGACCAGTCCGAAGACAGCATCGAAGAGCTCAAGGCGCGGCGCCACGACAAAAACTCCGGCAAGGTCGACGAAGACGAGGCCGAGGCGGCCGAGTCGTTCGAGCTTCCCGGCGCTGACCTGAGCCACGAAGAGCTGGCCGTTCAGGTCTTACCACGCCAGTCTGACGAGTTCACCTGCTCGTCGTGCTTCCTGGTACATCACCGCAGCCAGCTCGCCGGCGAGCGCAAGGGCTTGCCGATCTGCCGCGATTGCGCCGCCTAGGTGTTGGGGCTCTCCTCAGTCTTCGCTGGCGGGTTCTCGGTGGCCTCCAGCGACTTCATGCCGGGCGGTAGGTGACCGGTCGACCGCACCCAGTAGTCGGCGGCCTTGCGGGTGGCGAACATCTTGGCGAGCTGCATCGAGGCGCCCGACAGGACGATCCAGGTCGCGGCTTCGCGCCATGACACTTCGGGGTTTTCGGGGTTCTTCGGTGCCTTCCGGCCAACCGCAGCTCGCCAGACCATGTCGACGGCGCGTGCGCTCGCGATGCCGGCGAAGGTCGTCGCGGCCTTGTCATAGAGCTTCCACGTACGCTTGCCGGGCTGTTTGTCCCGCTTCGCCTTAGCCATGGCGTCAGTCTCTCACTCTGGGCCCGGTCGTCCAGCGCGAACCGCGGCGGCGAGCCGTTCGGGCCGTCGGCTGCTGAGCAGCCAGTAGGGCACCGGGTCGTGGGCGTCGTTGATCGTGACCCGGACGGCGGTGGCGATGTAGGGCCGCAACAGGAGATAGGCGCGGGCGTCGGCTTCGGCACCGCCGGCCCGCCGTGTCAGATCGGGATCGAGCACCTCGACGGCACCGCACAGCTCCAGCGGGATGTGCGCGCGGCCGGCCCGCAGCTGTCCATCGGCCACCGCGACGCGAGCCGCGCCGTAGTGTCCGACCAGACCGGCGACGAGCGTTAACGCGATGGCCGCGGCGAGCCACGCCAGCCACTGCGGCGTCGCCAGGACGAAGATCCACCACACAGCCACGACGAACGCCAGGCCGATCAGCCACCAGGCGAGCGGGGCGTGCAGCCGCTCCTCGTACGACGCGCTTTTCACGGCGCCAGCCTGGCACGCGTCCCCAGGTCCTCAGAGGTAGGGTCGCTGCGATGCTCGACGTACTGATCCAGCGGCTCGACGACGGTGTGGAGCTGCCGCACTATGCCCATCCCGGTGACGCCGGGGCCGACCTGCGCACCACGATCGACGTGACGCTGGCGCCGGGAGAGCGTGCCGTCGTGCCGACCGGGATCGCGATCGCGCTGCCGACCGGATACGCGGCGTTCGTCCAACCGCGCTCCGGCCTGGCCGCCCGGTGCGGTCTGTCGATCGTCAACACACCCGGCACGATCGACGCGGGCTATCGCGGCGAGATCAAGGTGTGTTTGGTCAACCTCGACCCGTCGGCGCCGATCGAGCTGCGACGCGGCGACCGGATCGCGCAGTTGGTGATCCAGCGGGTCGAACACGCGACCTTCCAGGTCGTCGCCGACCTTCCCGAATCCGTCCGGGGCGACGGCGGCTACGGTTCCACCGGGGGATTCGACCCCACCGATCCGGCTCAGCAGGAGGCAACCGCGTGATCTTCCGCCGCCGCAAGGGCGCTCATGTGCGGCCCGATGGCGCTGCCGAGGAGGAAGTCGAGGAGTCGACCGACCCGACCACCCATCGCGAACGGGTCGGTCCGTGGGACTCCGACGAACGTGAGGTCGACACCGAGGAGGGGAACGCCATCGACCTCGGCGGCCTCATCGTCATCGGTCGATCCGGACTCGAGTTGCGGCTGCAGACTGACCAGGCCACCGGCACGGTCGGAGCCGCCATGCTCGTGAGCAAGGACGGCGCCGTCGAGCTGCGCGTCTTCGCGGCGTCCCGATCGGGCGGCATGTGGGACGACATCCGGCGCGAGATCGCGGCCGAGGCCTCCAACCGGGGCGGGACGGCGACCGAGGCGGACGGTCCCTACGGCACCGAGTTGCGGGTGAAGGTCCCGATCAAGGCCGCCGACGGTCGCCAAGGCACCCAGACCAGCCGGATCGTCGGCATCGAGGGACCGCGTTGGCTGCTGCGCGCGACGTACCTCGGCGACGCCGCGACCGAGTCTGACCCCGATGGCGCCCTCGAGTCGGCGGTGCGAGACGTCGTCGTCGTACGCGGGGGTGTGGCCATGCCGCCACGCGAGCCGATCCCGTTGCGCCTTCCGCCCGGCGCTGAGCCAGGTGAGCCGGCTGAGCCGACCTGACCGTTCGCGTCCCGCGTCTACCCTGGGTGCCATGGGCATCATGAAGCGCGCCTTCGGTCGGCTCGCGACGAGCACCGACGAGCTGGAGGCCGAGGAGTTACGCGGCGACGCGGCGGCGCACGCTTGCCCTCCGATCGCGCAGCAGGCCGACCGCGACGTCGTCACCGTCCACGGCGTGCTGCGGACCGTCACGCTGCGCCCCCGCGGTGGCGTCGCGGCCCTCGAGGCCGAGCTCTACGATGGCTCCGGCACCGTGACCCTGGTGTGGCTCGGTCGGCGGCGGATCGCCGGTGTCGACCCCGGCCGCCACATGACCGTCGAGGGTCGCTTGAGCTGCATCGACGACGTCCGCGTCCTCTACAACCCCCGTTATGAGTTGACCCAGTGAGCGAAGCCAGCGAGCCGTCAGAGCAGACCCGGGTCGCCGCCGAGTACGCGACCGTCGAACAGCTCGTCCGGGCTCAGCTGTCGAAGGCGCTCGGCGGTGTCCGCGGCATGATTGAGGGGGCCGTCCCGACGGCGACGTTCACCATCCTCTGGCTCTCGACGCGCGAGTTGCGCCTGTCGCTCGCGATCAGCGTCGGCATCGCCGCCCTGCTCGTCGTCCTGCGGCTGGTGCAGCGGCAGACCGCGCAGTTCGTGTTCAACAGCCTGATCGGCATCGGCATCGGGGCGATCTTCGCGATGCGGTCGGGCGAGGCGAAGGACGTGTTCCTTCCCGGCATCATCTACAACGGAGCCTACGCCAGCGTCATGCTGATCAGCATTCTGATCGGTTGGCCGGTGGTCGGCTTCCTGATCGGGGCGGTGACCGGCGACCCGACGGCGTGGCACGCCGACAAGCCGATCGTTCGGTTGTGCACGCAATTGACCTGGGTGCTCGCGGCTCCGTGTGCGCTGCGGGTGCTGGTGCAATACCCGTTGTATGCCGCCGATCAGCTCGGTTGGCTCGCGACGGCGAAGATCGTCATGGGCTGGCCGCTCCAGGTCGCTGCCCTCGCGATGATGGCCTTCCTGCTCAGCCGTAACCACACCCCCCTCAGCGAGAGTTAGGTGTGGTCGGCGGGGTGGGCGTGCGGCGACAGTAACGACGCGAGCGGGCCCTCTTGGTCCTCGGCCGCGACGAACAGCAGTTCGTCGCCGTACTCCAGGGAGCGGTCCGGGTCGGGGGGATAGATGCCGCCGTCGCGCAGGATCGCGACGAGGGCGACGTCGGTCGGCCACGGCACCTCGCTGACCCGGTGGCCGACGAACGGCGACTCCTGCGGCAGCGTCATCTCGACCAGGTTCGCGCTGCTCTGCCGGAACGTGAAGAGTCGTACGAGGTCGCCGATGGTGACGGCCTCCTCGACCAGCGCCGACATGAGCCGAGGCGTTGAGACCGCGACGTCGACGCCCCAAGCCTCGGTGAACAACCACTCGTTGTTGGGGTGGTTGACCCGGGCGACGGTCCGGCCGACCGCAAACTCGGTCTTGGCCAGCAGCGACACCACAATATTGACCTTGTCGTCACCGCTCGCGGCGATCACGACCTGACAGCTGCCCAGCTCGGCCTCCTCGAGCGACGACAGCTCGCAGGCGTCGGCCAGCAGCCACTGGGCATTCGGGACGATCTCGGACTTGATCGCCTTGGGGTCCTTGTCGATCAGCAGGACCTCATGTCCGTTTTCGAGCAGCTCCTGAGCGACCGAACGGCCGACGGCCCCGGCGCCCGCGATCGCGACGCGCATCAGTCCTCCTTCGGCCCGTCGGCCAGTGCGGCGTGGACCGCTGCGGTCCGCTCGTCGAGCATGAACAGGTTCAACAGGTCGCCTTCTTGGATCACCGTGTCGCGATCGGGGATCATGCCCGAGCCGAGTCGGGTGAGGAACGCGACCCGAGCTCCGGTCTGCTCCTGCAGGGCGAGGACGGAGTGCCCGACCCACGGCCGCGGGGTCGGGATCTGGTCGACTCGTACGGTGCCCGACGGGTCGCGCCACAGCGGCTCGGCGTCCTCAGGCAGCAGGCGTCGGAGCACCTGGTCGGCCGACCAGGTCACGGTCGCGACGGTCGGGATGCCGAGCCGCTCGTAGACCTCCGCCCGACCGGGGTCGTAGATCCGCGCCACGACGTTGTCGATCCCGAACTGCTCGCGGGCGACCCGCGCCGAAATGATGTTGGAGTTGTCGCCGCTCGAGACGGCGGCAAAGCCGTCGGCCCGGTCGATCCCGGCCCGCAGCAGCACCTCACGGTCGAAACCGAAGCCGGAGACGGTCGTGCCCGAAAACGACGGTCCGAGCCGACGAAACGCGTCGGTGAGCTGGTCGATGACGGCCACCGTGTGACTGCGTTCTTCGAGGCTTCGGGCGAGGGTCGAGCCGACCCGGCCACACCCCATGATCACGATGTGCACAGTGACCTTCCCGTGACGGTGATGCCAGCACGCCGACGCTACACCCTGCGGCATCGACCCTCGGCTAGCGCTAGCATCGCCACACGTGGGCCTCGCCGATTCGGCCAAGCGTGTAGTGCTCGGTCGCAAACTTCGCAGTACGCAGCTGCACGAGACGCTGCTGCCCAAGCGGGTGGCGCTGCCGGTGTTCGCCAGCGACCCGCTGTCGAGCGTGGCGTACTCGCCGGACGAGATCTTCCTCATGCTGTCGCTCGCTGGCGTCACGGCGTACACCTTCTCCTGGAAGGTCGCGATCATCATCGCGATCGTCATGCTCGCCGTGGTGGCGTCGTACCGACAGAACGTGCAGGCCTACCAGAGCGGCGGCGGCGACTACGAGGTGTCGACCACCAACCTCGGCTCGACTGCTGGCCTCGGGGTCGCCAGTGCGTTGATGGTCGACTACATCCTCACCGTCGCCGTGTCGATCGCGTCGGCGGCGCAGTACGCCGCGACCGCCATCGAACCGCTCGAAGGGCACCAGGTGTCGATGGCAGTCGGCGCCGTCTTGTTCCTGATGGCGATGAACCTTCGAGGCGTACGCGAGTCCGGGACGGCCTTCGCTGTTCCGGCGTACGTCTTCATGGCCTCGATCCTGACCATGGCCGCCGTCGGGTTCGCCCGCTACCTGTTCGGTGACCTGCCCGACGCCGATACGGCTCAGCTGCAGATCCTTCCCGAGGAAGGCTACGAGTCGGGCCTGACCGGGCTCGCCGGCGGCTTCCTGCTTCTGCGGGCCTTCGCCTCCGGCTGTGCGACGCTCACCGGCGTCGAAGCGATCAGCAACGGGGTGCCGGCGTTCCGCAAGCCCAAGGGACGCAATGCCGCGACCACACTGCTGGTGCTCGGCATCGTCGCCGTCACGATGGCGCTGTCCGTCGTCTCGCTGGCGAATCTGACCAACGTCCGGGTCGCCGAGGACCCGGCGACCCAGCTGATCGGTCCGGACGGCAATCCAGTCGGCGACGACTACCACCAGGACCCGGTGATGACCCAAATTGCCGATGCGGTGTTCAGCGACTTCGCGATCGGCTTCTACATTGTCGCCGCGTCGACCGGCGTGATCCTCGTGCTCGCCGCCAACACGGCGTTCAACGGGTTTCCGGTCCTCGGGTCGATCCTGGCTCGCGACGGCTATCTGCCCCGCCAGCTCGACACGCGGGGCGACCGCCTGGCGTTCAGCAACGGCATCATCGCGCTGGCCGGCCTGGCGATCGGCCTCATCGTCGCGTTCGACGCCGAGGTCACGCGGCTCATCCAGCTCTACATCGTCGGGGTCTTCGTCTCCTTCACGGTCAGCCAAACCGGCATGGTCCGGCACTGGAACCGGCTGTTGCGGACCGAGACCGACCCGCAGGCCCGACGTCGCATGCAGCGCAGCCGGCTGATCAACGGCTTCGGCCTGTCCGTCACCGGCACGGTGTTGGTGGTCGTCTTGATCACGAAGTTCACCCATGGCGCGTGGATCGCGATCTTGGCGATGGCGTTGATCTACCTCTTGATGCTTCGGATCCGTCGGCACTACGACCGGGTCAGCGAGGAGCTGGTCGCCGAGGACACCGACTCCGCGCTCCCGTCCCGCGTGCACGCGATCGTCTTGGTGTCGAAGGTGCACAAGCCGACCCTCCGGGCGCTCGCGTACGCCCGGGCGTCTCGGCCGAGCACGCTGGAGGCGGTCACGGTCGAGCTCGACCGGGACACGACCCAGGCGCTGGTCGACGAATGGGACGCGCAGCGACTCCCGATGCCGCTGAAGGTGCTCGGGTCTCCGTACCGCGAGGTGACCCGCCCGGTCGTCGACTACGTCAAGAGCATCCGGCGCAAGAGCCCGCGCGACCTGGTGACGGTGTTCGTGCCGGAGTACGTCGTCGGCCACTGGTGGGAGCAGCTGCTCCACAACCAGAGCGCGCTGCGACTCAAGACCCGACTGCGTCTGATGCCCGGCGTGATGGTCACGAGCGTGCCCTTCCAATTGCGGTCGTCGGAGGCGGCGCTGCGTCGCTCCAAGCGCAGCGAGCACGTGCCCGGCGAGATCCGGCGTGGGGACCCGTCAGGCCGGGATCGCTAGGAGGGGCGGCTACGGGACGAAGCGGTAGCCCATGCCGGGCTCGGTGACGAGATGGCGTGGGCGCGCCGGATCGGCCTCGAGCTTGCGGCGCAGCTGGGCCATGTAGACGCGCAAGTAGTGGGTCTCCCGGTCGTAGGACGGCCCCCAGACGTCATGCAGGAGCTGCCGCTGCGACACGAGCCGACCGGGCCGGCGGACGAGTGCCTCGATCAGCGCCCACTCGGTCGGCGTCAGATGGACCTCGTCGCCGTCCCGCCAGGCCAACTTGTCGGCAAGGTCGAGCCGGAACGCGGTGGTCTCGACGATCGGTTCGGCCTCGTCGCCGCTCGATCGCCGGACGGCGGCCCGTACGCGGGCCAGCAGCTCGTCCATCCCGAACGGCTTCGTGACGTAGTCGTCGGCGCCTTCGTCAAGCGCCTCGACCTTGTCGTCCGAGCCGTGCCGGGCCGACAGCACGATGACCGGGACCTGGCTCCACGATCGGAGCTGTCGGAGCACTTCGACTCCGCTCAGGTCGGGCAGGCCGAGGTCCAGGAGCACGACATCGGGCTGCTCCTCGCGGCAGACGTCGAGTGCGGTGCGACCGTCCCGCGCGACGATGACGTCATATCCGCGTGCTCGCAGATTGATCGACAGCGTACGAACGATCGCGGGCTCGTCGTCGACCACGAGGATCGAGGTCATCGGGCCGGCTCGATCCGGTAGGCCGGCGCCGCCTGGAGGTCCACGATCATGGTCAGGCCGCCGCCGGGCGTGTCCTCGGCGACCAGCGATCCTCCCATCGCCTCGGTGAGACCCTTCGCCACCGCGAGGCCGAGGCCGACGCCGTCACCATCGGGAGCGTCACCGAGACGCTGGAACGGCTCGAACATCCGCTCCTTGTCGCCATCGGGCACGCCGGACCCGCGATCGACGACGCGGAGCTGGACCCGGTCGCCGACGCTGCTGCCGGCCACCCGGACCTGGCTCGCCGGTGGCGTGTGATGGAGAGCGTTGTCGACGAGGTTGGCCACGACCCGGTCGAGCAGCCCGGGGTCGACCCGAACGTCGGGCAGGTCCGGCGCGAAGTCCAGATCGACGCGCATCGGGTCGGAGACCGTCCGGATGCATTGGGCGACGACGTCGTCGAGGCCGACGTCGCGGGTGGTGGGGGAGACGGCTCCGGTCTGCAGGCGGCTGAGATCGAGCAGGTTGGCCACGATGGCGTCGAGGCGGTCGGCCGACTCCTCGACGGCGGCCAACAGGTCTCGTTCGTCTTCTGGCGTCCAGTCCATGTCGTCGGATCGCAGGCTGGAGATGGCGGCCTTGATGCCGGCCAGTGGAGTACGCAGGTCGTGGGACACCGCCGCGAGCAACGAGGTCCGGATCCGGTTGCCCTCCTCCAGCTGTCGGGCGTTGGCGGCCTGCCGGGCGAGGTTCTGTCGCTCCAGCACGATGGCGAGGTGGGTCGCGAACGCCGACAGGACGCGATGCTCGTGCGCCGCCAGCAACCGCCCGCGGAGGGCGACGACCGTCGACGGGCCGGACACCTCGGCCTCGGCGTCGGCTTGGTCAGGGTCGGTGGCCGGATTGGCGCCGACCGCCGACACCGTGGCCCACATGAAGCTGCCCTCGATGCGGCGCAGCAGGGCGACCGAGGTCGCGCCGAAGGTCTCGCGGAGCAGCTCGAGCAGCGCGACGATGCCGTGGTCGGTGCGCAGCAGGGCGTGGTTGAGCAGAGTCAAAGTGTCGGCCTCGATCTGCGCCCGGTTGGCGTGCAACCGTCGTCGCTCGGCGAGGTCGACGACCGAGGCAACGGCGACGGCCACGACCAGGAAGAGGACAAGTGACAACACGGCCACCGGGTCGGCGATGCTCAGGGTGTGGATCGGGTCGATGAAGAGGAAATTGAGCAACAGGGCGTCCAGCACCGCCGCCGCGACCGCCGGCCACCAGCCGCCGACCAAGGCGCACGCCACGGTCAGCGTCAGGAAGAGCATCGCCTCGACGGTCAGGTCGTGCAGGTCGCGTGTGCCGTCGAGGACCCCCGCGAACAGGATCGAGCCGGCCACCGCTAGGAGCCAGCCGATGATCCGCCGCCGATGCCCGAGTGCCGGGCCACGGGACGGGGCGAATCCACCACGGCCGGCGTACTCATGGGTGACGAGATGGACGTCGATGTCCCCGGACCCGGCGACGATCCGCTCGCTGACCCCGACTGCGAGCATGGCCTTCCAGCGCCTCCGGCGACTCACGCCGACGACGATCTGCGCCGCGTTGACGCCACGGGCGAACTCGAGCACAGCCTCTGGGGCATCATCGGCGATGACGGTGTGGTGGGTGCCGCCGAGCTCCTCGGTGAGGGCGCGCTGCCGGGCCAACTGATCCGGCTTGGCCGCGACCAGACCGTCGCTGCGCGAGACGTAGACGGCGAGCAACTCGCCGCCGGCGCCGCGGGAGGCGATCCGAGCGGCCCGGCGCAACAGAACCTCGCTCTCCGGGCCGCCGGTGACGGCGACGACGACCCGCTCGCGAGCCGGCCAGGTCGCTGCGATCCCTTCGGCACTCCGGTATCTCTCGAGGCCTTCGTCGACCCGGTCGGCGAGCCACAGCAGCGCCAGCTCGCGAAGGGCCGAGAGATTGCCGATCCGGAAGTAGCGACTGAGGGCGGCGTCGACCTTCTCCGACGGGTAGACATTGCCGTGGGCCATCCGTCTGCGCAGCGCCTCCGGCGTGATGTCGACCAGCTCGATCTGGTCGGCCCGGCGCACGACCTCGTCGGGAACCGTCTCGCGCTGCTTCACCCCCGTGATCGACTCGACGGCGTCGTTGAGCGACTCGAGATGCTGGATGTTGAGCGTCGAGATGACGTCGATCCCCGCGTCGAGGAGTTGGTCGATGTCCTGCCAGCGCTTCGCGTTGCGGCTCCCCGGCACGTTGGTGTGGGCCAGCTCGTCCACTAGCACCCGCATCGGGCGGCGCGCCAGCGCGGCGTCGACGTCGAACTCGTCGAAGGTCGAGCCCCGGTAGGTCATCGTCTTGCGCGAGATGACCTCGAGGTCGCCGATCTGCTCGGCGGTGTGCTCGCGGCCATGGACCTCCACGAAGCCGACGACGACGTCGCGACCACGTTCCTTCGCCCGGCGGCCCTCGCAGAGCATCGCGAAGGTCTTGCCGACGCCGGGCGCGGCACCGAGGTAGATGCGCAGGTGGCCCCGTTTCATACCGTCATTGTCGCGCGTCGAGTGCGAGGTTGAGTTCGAGTACGTTGACTCGCGGCTCGCCGAGGAATCCGAGTGTCCGGTCGGCGGTGTGGTCGCCGACGAGGTCGAGAACCTCGGAGGTCGGCATGCCACGGACCTCCGCCACGCGAGGTGCTTGCAGTCGAGCGTTGGCGACCGAGATGTCGGGATCCAGGCCCGACCCGGATGCGGTCACGGCGTCGACAGGGACCTCCGCGTCCGGTGCGAGCCCGTTCTCGTTGCGGTACGCCTCCGCGCGCCGCTCGACGGACTTCAGCAAGGCAGGGTTCGTCGGACCGAGGTTGCTGCCCGAGCTCAGTGTCCCGTCGTACTTGACCGCCGACGGACGGGGATGGAAGTACTCCGGCGTGGTGAACGGCTGTCCGATGAGCTCGGAGCCGACCACCCGTCCGTCGTGCTCGACCAGCGAGCCGTTGGCCTGGTCGGAGAACAGGGTCTGCGCGACACCGGTGACCGCGAGCGGGTACACGATCCCGGTGATCACGGTGAACAGCAGCAGCATGCCCACGGCGGCCTGGAGTTGGCGACGCATCACGAGACTCCTAACGCGACGATGACGAGGTCTACGAGTTTGATGCCGACGAACGGAATGACGATGCCGCCGAGCCCGTAGATCAGCAGGTTGCGGCGGAGCATGACCTCGGGGCTCTCGGCGCGGAACCGGACACCGCGCAGCGCCAGCGGGATCAGCGCCACGATGACCAGCGCGTTGAAGATGACCGCGGACAGGATCGCCGAGCGTGGCGTGTCGAGACTCATCACGTTGATCTTGTCGAGCACCGGAAGGACGCCGGAGAACATCGCCGGGATGATCGCGAAGTACTTCGCGACGTCATTGGCGATCGAGAACGTGGTCAGCGAGCCCCTCGTGATCAGCAGCTGCTTGCCGATCTCGACGACCTCGATGAGCTTGGTCGGATCGGAGTCGAGGTCGACCATGTTGCCGGCCTCTTTGGCGGCCTGGGTGCCGGTGTTCATGGCGACGCCGACATCGGCCTTGGCGAGCGCCGGCGCGTCGTTGGTGCCGTCGCCGGTCATCGCGATCATGGCACCGCCGGTCTGCTCGCGCTTGATGAGCTCCAGCTTGTTCTCGGGCGTGGCCTCGGCGAGGTAGTCGTCGACGCCCGCCTCGTCGGCTATCGCCTTGGCCGTGAGCGGGTTGTCGCCGGTGATCATCACGGTGCGGATACCCATCGCCCGGAGTTGCCCGAACCGTTCTCGCATGCCCTCCTTGACGACGTCCTTGAGGTGGATGACCCCGAGCACCCTGGCGGCGCCCGAGTGCTCGTCGCGCTCGGCGACCGCGAGGGGAGTGCCACCACCGACCGAGATGCCGTGGGCGATCGTCTCGACGGCTTCCGGGACGGTGCCGGCGCCGTCCTCGACCCAGCGCCGCACGGCATCGGTGGCACCCTTGCGGATGGAGACACCGTCTCGGTCGACGCCACTCATCCGGGTCTGGGCGCTGAACGCCACCAGCGTGCCAACGGATCGGCCATCCCCAGTCAAGCCGTACTGCTTCTCGGCGTACGTGACGATCGACCGGCCCTCGGGCGTCTCGTCGGCGAGGCTCGAGCGGTACGCCGCGGTGGCCAGGTCGTAGTCGAGGACGCCCGGCGCCGTGAGGAAGGCGGCGGCCTGCCGGTTGCCGAGCGTGATCGTGCCGGTCTTGTCGAGCAGCAGGGTGTCGACGTCGCCGGCGGCCTCGACGGCCCGGCCGGACATCGCCAGGACGTTGCGCTGCACCATCCGGTCCATACCCGCGATGCCGATCGCCGACAGCAGAGCTCCGATCGTGGTCGGGATCAGGCAGACCAGAAGGGCGACGAGGACGACGATGTCCTGCTCGGCTCCGGAGTAGATCGCGAACGGCTGCAGGGTGGCGACCGCGAGCAGGAAGATGATCGTCAGGCCGGCCAGCAGGATGTTGAGGGCGATCTCGTTGGGTGTCTTCTGTCGCTCGGCGCCCTCGACGAGCGCGATCATCCGGTCGAGAAACGTGTCGCCCGGCCGGGCCGTGATCCGCACGACGATCTCGTCCGAGAGCACACGGGTGCCGCCCGTCACGGCCGAGCGGTCGCCGCCCGACTCGCGGATCACCGGTGCCGACTCGCCGGTGATCGCCGACTCGTCGACGCTGGCGATCCCTTCGACGACGTCACCGTCACTGGGGATGAGCTCGCCGGCGGTCACGACACATTCGTCACCGACGCGGAGCTGGGTCGCGGGCACGTCTTCGATCGAGCCGTCCTCACGGCGCCGGCGCGCCATCGTCTCGGTCCGGGTCTTCCGCAGGGCGTCGGCCTGGGCCTTGCCGCGACCCTCGGCCATCGCCTCGGCGAAGTTCGCGAACAGCACCGTGAACCAGAGGACGACCGATACCAGACCGTTAAAGACGTCTTCCTGCCTCGCTGCCCCGGACAGGTCGCGGACGAACAGGACTGTCGTCACCACGCTGCCGATCAGGACCACGAACATCACCGGGTTGCGTGCCTGAACCCGCGGATCCAGCTTGCGGACGCTGTCACCGAGCGCGCGCCGGACGATGGACGGGTCGAACAGCGATCGGGTCGGGAGCGGATGCCGGTCACGTGCACTGCTGCCGACCGGACGAGTCTTGACGGTGGACATCTGAGTGGACTCCTACAGGGACAGCTGCTCGACGATTGGGCCGAGCGAGAGCGCGGGAAAGAAGGTCAGGCCCGAGACGATGACGACGACGCCGATCACCAGGCCGACGAACAGCGGCGTGTGAGTCGGGAAGGTCGCCGACGACGCCGGGACCGGCTGCTTGCGGGCCATCGAGCCGGCGATCGCGAGGACCGGGATGATCAGGAAGAAGCGACCGATCAGCATCGCGATGCCCAGCGTCGTGTCGTACCAGTTCGTCGCTGCGGTCAGTCCGCCGAACGCCGACCCGTTGTTGTTCGACGCCGACGTATAGGCGTAGAGGATCTCCGACAACCCGTGAGCCCCCGGATTAGCCTGCGACGCGACCGCTGAGTCCATCAGGACCGACGCCCCGGCGAAGGCCAGCACCGTCACGGGCATCGCAAGGAGATAGAGCACGACGAGCTTCATCTCCGAGGACTCGATCTTCTTGCCCAGGTACTCAGGCGTTCGACCGATCATGAGTCCCGCGATGAACACCGACAGGATCGCCATGATCAGCAGGCCGTTGAGCCCGACGCCGACACCGCCCGGGCTGACCTCGCCGAGCATCATGTGCAGCATCGGCACCCCACCGCCGAGCGGCGTGTAGCTGTCGTGCATCGAGTTGACCGAGCCGTTGGACGTGCCGGTCGTCGTCGCGGCCCACAGCCCCGAGGCTTCTGGGCCGAAGCGCAGCTCCTTGCCTTCCATGTTTCCACCGGGTTGGTCGGAGCCGGTGCTCTGGTCGACGCCCAGCGCGTTGAGGTCGGAGTTGCCGTGGGCCTCCAAGCCCATCGCGAGCAGCGACATGCCGGCCCAGATGATCAGCATGATCGCGAAGACGGCGCGTCCCTGCCGCTTGTCGCGCACCAGGGAGCCGAAGGTGAACGCCAGCGCGAACGGGATGATGGCGATCGCCCAGATCTCGAGGATGTTGTTGAACGGCGTGGAGTTTTCGAACGGGTGGGCCGAGTTGGTGTTGAAGAAGCCGCCGCCGTTGGTTCCGAGCTGTTTGATCGAGACCTGACTTGCGGCCGGGCCGCCGGGAATGACCTGGCTCGCACCCTCGACCGTCGTCACGGTGCTGTTGCCGCTGAAATTCTGGATCACGCCCTGGCTCACCAACACGATGGCGACGAGGAAGGCCAGCGGGATCAGGATCCGTACGATCGACCGGGTCAGGTCGACCCAGAAGTTGCCGAGTGTGCCGGCCCGGCGTCGTGCCAGGCCCCGAATCAGCGCTGCCATGACGGCCATCCCGGCAGCGGCCGAGACGAAGTTTTGCACGGTCAAGCCGACCATCTGAGTCGGATGGCTCATCGTGACCTCGCCGCCGTATGACTGCCAGTTGGTGTTGGTCATGAAGCTGACAGCCGTGTTGAACGACAGGTGCGGTACGACGCCGGGCAGATCGTTGGGGTTCAGAGGCAATCCGGCCTGCCACCGCATCAGGGCGTACAGGAACAGAAACGAGATCAGGCTGAAGGCGAGAACGGAGTAGGCGTAGACCTTCCAGTTCTGCTCCTTGTCGGGGTCGACACGGCAGATCCGGTAGATCCCGCGCTCCATCGGGAGGAACACCCGATCGCCCGGGGCCTTGCGCTCGTCGCCGTAGACCCGGGCCATGTACCAGCCCAGGGCCGGCGCGGTGACGAGCAGGACGACGATCAGCGCCGCGAACTGCGCCCAAGCTGCGCCCGTCATCTAGAACCGCTCCGGAAAGATCAGGGCACACACCAGGTAGCCGGTGAGGAGGGCCACGACGACGAGCCCGACGACGTTGTCGGCGCTCATCGCTGGCTCACCGCCGGCTCCTGGCCCGCCTCACTGTCGAGCTCGTCGGCAGGCTCCGGCCCGCTCGCGACGATGCGATCGCAGGCCCGGACATAGCCGACGCACAGCCCGAAGAACGCCACCGTCAGGGCGACGAAAAGGAGATCGGTCATGCCACCAGTCAAGGACGTGGCCGACCATCGGCACCCGGTCTTGACGCCGCGTTGACGGGTCTTGACGCGATCTTGACGCGACGAGCCCGCCGGACGGATAGCCATCCGGCGAGCCCCTCAGGACGCGGTCAGACCTTGCGGCGCAACGCCCGCACCGAGAGCACCGAGAACAACGCCGCGATGCCGGCCGCCCAGATCAGTGAGGTGACGATCGGTTCGGCCTCGGCACCGGTGACCATGAGCCCGCGACAGGCGTCGGCGAGGACACTCACCGGGTTGTTCTCGACGATCGGCTGCAGCCAATCCGGCATGGTGTCCGACGGGGCGAACACGTTGCTCACGAACGTGATCGGGAACAGCGCGGTGAAGCCGAAGAGCTGGACGTGCTCGGGATCCTTGGCCAAGACGCCGACCAGAACCGACACCCACGAGAACGCGAGAGCGAACACCAGGACCAGCACGAACGCGCCGAGAAGGCCGAGCAGCGACGTCTCTACCCGGAAGCCGAGCACGTAGCCGACGCCGAGTAGCAGCGCGAACGACCAGGCCTGTTTGACCATGTCGGCGGCGATCCGGCCGGCCAACGGCGCCCACCGGGCGATCGGCAGTGAGCGCAGCCGGTCGAAGACACCCTTGGTGAGGTCGGTGTTGAGGCCCATCCCGACGTACATCGTGACGAAGAACATGTTCATCACGATCAGGCCCGGAAGCGTCAGCGTCAGGTAGTCGCCGGGCGAACCTCCGATCGCGCCGCCGAAGACGTAGGTGAACAACAGCACGAACAGGATCGGCTGGAAGCTGAAGTCTCCGAGCTCCCAGGGGTTGTGCCGGATCTGGACGAGGGTTCGCCACGCGAGCGTCATCGACTGGCGAAGGCCTTGGATCGGACTGACCCGAGACGGCAAATCGCGCGGGATGGGCTCGACCGTCGGAGCGGCGCTCATCCCAGGGCCTCCTCGGTCTCAGCCTGGTCGTCGGCCTCTTCGGCCGGATGGCCGGTCAGGGACAGGAACACCTCGTTGAGGCTGGCGCTACGCAGCGACAGCTCGGTGATCACGATCCCGAGATCGTCGAGCCGCCGGACGACGGCGGGGAGGACCTCGGGCT
The DNA here is from genome assembly GCA_035630615.1 of Nocardioidaceae bacterium. GTDB lineage: Bacteria > Actinomycetota > Actinomycetes > Propionibacteriales > Nocardioidaceae > DATFRX01. The sequence goes on along the minus strand of DASQKI010000075.1, from coordinate 28,766 downwards.
CGATCACCGGCGCCGTGACGAGCCCGCCCTCGACGTCGGGAGTGGAGTGGGTCAGCTCACCGACAACCGTGACGACAGTCGCCAGGTCCGACGGCTCCGACGGCCGCACGTTGAGGCATTGCGAACCGGTCTTGGCCTTCAGCTCGTCGGAGGTGCCGGTTGCGATGACCTTGCCGTGGTCGATGACCGCGATGGCGTCGGCCAGCTCGTCGGCTTCCTCGAGGTATTGCGTCGTGAGCAGGACGGTCACGCCGCCCGCCACCATGGTCCGGATCAGCGCCCAGAGCTGGATCCGGGCCCGGGGATCGAGACCGGTGGTGGGCTCGTCGAGGTAGAGCAGCCGGGGGCGCCCGACCATGCTCGCCGCCAGGTCGAGGCGGCGGCGCATGCCGCCGGAGTAGGTCTTCGTGGCCCGGTGTGCGGCGTCTGCCAGTCCGAAGTCGTCCAGCAGCTCGGTCGCCCGGGCCTTCGCCTCGGCCTTCGGGATGCCGAGGAGGCGGCCGATCAGCAGCAGGTTTTCGGCTCCAGTCAGCATCTCGTCGACCGCGGCGTACTGCCCCGTGAGACCGACCAGCTGGCGGACCTGATGGGCCTCTCGGACGACGTCGTATCCGCCGACCGTGGCGTGGCCCGCGTCCGGCCGCAGCAGGGTCGACAACACCCGAACGGCCGTCGTCTTGCCGGCACCGTTGGGTCCGAGCAGGCCGAGTACGGTACCGCTGTGCACCTCGAGGTCGATGCCGTCGAGTGCTCTTGTCTCGCCGAAGTGCTTGACCAGCCCTTCGGCGCGGATCGCCTGATCCATCGCGTGTGCTCCCGTCGCTGTGAGATCGGGCTTCGATTCCGTTGTTCTATCGCATACCACCGACAACGCTTGATACCCATGCTGACACGCAGACGCACCCGACATCGACGGCGCAGGGATCACGTCGACCCGACTGGCGCCGCCGACTCAGCCGGCTGGCCGCCAGACGCCCGCGGTTCTCGCGGACTGAGAGGGTGCGTTACCAGTCGCGTATCCGGGCCGTGTATCTTGATATCAAGAGATCTTGAAGGAGAGTCATGGCGACCGGAAGCGCGAACACCTTCGGAGCGGCGTCGACCCTGCAGGTCGGTGACCAGGCGTACGAGATCTACCGCCTCGATGCGGTACACGGTGAGGGCGTCGACGTCGCGTCGCTGCCGTACAGCCTGAAGATCCTGCTCGAAAACCTGCTCAGGACCGAGGACGGCGCCAACATCACCGCCGACCACATCCGGACCCTCGCCGGATGGGATCCGGCCGCGGAGCCGAGTACCGAGATCCAGTTCACTCCCGCCCGGGTCATCATGCAGGACTTCACCGGCGTGCCCTGCGTCGTCGACCTCGCGACGATGCGCGAGGCGATGGCTGAGCTCGGCGGCGACCCGGCAAAGATCAATCCGCTGGCGCCGGCAGAGCTGGTCATCGACCACTCGGTGATCGCCGACGTCTTCGGCAGCGCAGACGCGTTCCAGCGAAACGTCGAGATCGAGTACGGGCGCAACCGCGAGCGCTACCAGTTCCTGCGGTGGGGCCAGGGTGCCTTCGCCGACTTCAAGGTCGTACCGCCGGGCACCGGCATCGTCCACCAGGTCAACATCGAGCATCTCGCTCGGGTCGTCTTCGAGCGGGACGGCGTCGCTTATCCCGACACCCTCGTCGGCACCGACTCGCACACGACCATGGTCAACGGCCTTGGCGTGGTCGGCTGGGGCGTCGGCGGCATCGAGGCCGAGGCGGCGATGCTTGGCCAGCCGGTGTCGATGCTGATCCCGCGCGTCGTGGGCTTCAAGCTGTCCGGCGAGCTGCCCGAGGGCGCGACCGCGACCGACCTCGTCCTCACGATCACCGAGATGCTGCGCAAGCAGGGCGTCGTCGGCAAGTTCGTGGAGTTTTACGGGCCCGGCGTGCCCGCGGTGCCGCTGGCCAACCGGGCCACCATCGGCAACATGAGCCCGGAGTACGGATCGACCGTCGCCGCCTTCCCGGTCGACGCCGAGACCATCTCGTACCTGCGGATGACGGGCCGGTCCGACGAGCAGATCACCCTCGTCGAGGCGTACGCGAAGGAGCAGGGCCTCTGGCACGACCCCGACGCCGAGCCGCGCTACTCCGAGCGACTCGAGCTCGACCTGTCGACGGTGGTGCCGTCGATCGCCGGTCCGAAGCGGCCGCAGGACCGGGTGTCGCTCACCGATGCCAAGCCGGCCTTTCGGGCAGCACTCCCGGACTTCGTCGGCGAGGAGAAGGTCGAGGAGACGGGCTACGACGAGGCGGAGGCCGAATCGTTCCCCGCGTCGGACGTGCCGGCCTTTCACGGTGAGAACGGCGCACCGCCGCCGCGTGAGTATGACTCGGCCGCGCCACGCGACAGCGGACGCCCGAGCAAGCCGACGCCGATCACGCTGTCCGACGGCACCCCCTGCGAGCTCGACCACGGCGCGGTCGCCATCGCCGCGATCACGTCGTGCACCAACACGTCCAACCCGAGTGTCATGGTCGGCGCCGCGCTGCTCGCCAAGAACGCCGTCGACCGCGGCCTGACCCGCAAGCCCTGGGTCAAGACGACCCTGGCGCCCGGCTCAAAGGTGGTCATGGACTACTACGACCGGGCGGGCCTCACGCCGTACCTCGACAAGCTCGGCTTCAACCTGGTCGGTTACGGCTGCACCACCTGCATCGGCAACTCCGGCCCGCTGATCCCCGAGGTGAGCAAGGCCGTCAACGACGCGGACCTGTCCGTCGTGTCGGTGCTGTCGGGCAACCGCAACTTCGAGGGCCGGATCAACCCCGACGTGAAGATGAACTACCTGGCGTCGCCGCCGCTGGTGGTCGCCTACGCACTCGCCGGATCGATGGACGTCGACCTCCTCAACGAAGCGCTCGGCCAGGACGCCGAGGGCAACGACGTCTTCCTCCGCGATATCTGGCCGAGTCCGGCCGAGGTCGAGCGGGTCGTGGAGTCCGCGATCGCGTCGGAGATGTTCACCACCGACTACGCCGATGTCTTCGCGGGCGACGAGACCTGGCAGTCGCTGCCGACGCCGACCGGCGACACGTTCGCTTGGGACGACGACTCGACCTACGTGCGCAAGCCGCCGTACTTCGAGGGCATGACGTCCGAGCCAACCCCGGTCACCGACATCACCGGTGCCCGGGTGCTCGCCATGCTCGGTGACTCGGTCACCACCGACCACATCTCGCCGGCCGGCGCGATCAAGAAGGACTCGCCGGCGGGGGAGTACCTCTCGGCACACGGCGTGGAGCACCGCGACTTCAACTCGTACGGCTCGCGGCGCGGCAACCACGAGGTGATGATCCGCGGCACGTTCGCCAACATCCGGCTGCGCAACCTGCTCGCGCCGGGGACCGAGGGAGGTTACACACGTGATTTCTCTACGCGTGAAGCTCCGGTCACGACGATCTACGACGCCGCGCAGAAGTACGCCGCGGCCGGGACGCCGCTGGTGATCCTGTCCGGCAAGGAGTACGGCTCCGGTTCGTCGCGCGACTGGGCCGCCAAGGGTACGGCGCTGCTGGGTGTCCGTGCGGTCATCGCCGAGTCGTACGAGCGGATCCATCGGTCCAACCTGATCGGCATGGGCGTGCTGCCGCTGCAGTATCCGGAAGGCGACACCGCCGAATCGCTCGGCCTGACCGGCGAGGAGTCGTTCGAGATCACCGGCATCGAGGCGCTCAACGACGGCGACTCTCCCCGGACCGTGCACGTGCGCGCTGGCGACGTGGAGTTCGACGCCGTGGTCCGCATCGACACGCCAGGCGAGGCGGCGTACTACCGCAACGGCGGGATCATGCCGTACGTCCTGCGGTCACTGGTCGGCGCTTAGCACAAACGCCGCGTGGAACTGTTCGGAGTCGCCGACTGGTCGTTGGCCGCGATCGCCGTCGCGGTCGCGGTCGGTGCGGGAGTGCAGGGCGCGGTGGGACTCGGTCTCGGGCTGATTGCTGCGCCGGTGACGGCCCTGGTCGCGCCGTCGCTGATGCCCGGCGTGCCCCTGTGGCTGGCGGTCGGGCTCACCTCCGCGACGCTGGCGCGGGAGCGGAGCGACATCGATTGGAGCGGGCTCAGCTGGGCGCTACCGGCTCGAGCGGTCGGCACGATCCTCGGCGTGGCCGTCGTGACCTGGGTCGCCGATCGAACGCTCGGCCTGGCCGTCGGCGTCATGGTCTTGGTAGCCGTGGTCCTGAGCGTGCGCACGATCGATGTCCCGATCACTCGCGGGAGCCTCGTGACCGCGGGATTCGTGGCGGGAACCACCGGTACGGCGACGTCGATCGCGGGCCCACCGGTGGCCTTGCTGTATCAACACCGGCCCGGCCGCCAGGTTCGCTCGACGCTGGCGGTCTTCTTCCTCGTCGGTGTCGTGCTCAGTCTCGCCGGTCTCGCGATCGGCGGCGCCCTCACCGTGCGCGAGCTCGAGGTCGCCCTCGCCCTGGCGCCGGCGCTGATAGTCGGCTTCGCGGTCGCCGGGCCGCTGCGGTCGCGGGTCGACGCCGGCTACACCCGGGCGGCCGTGCTCACAGTCAGTGCGGCCTCCGCCGTCGCCTTGCTCGTGCGCAGTGCCGTCGGCTGACCGCGAGGCGCCGACGGGCCTGCTGGACGTCTCCGCCGGGGCAGTGCTGGTGCTGGCCGTGTCGGTCACCATCGGCGCCGTCGTACAGGGGAGCCTGGCCTCGACATCGGACTGCTCGGAGCGCGGTGGGTTGAGGGGCCGGGCGGTGTTGGCGCGGGGGACCCCTGCGACAAACCTATTGGCGTGGGGGACCCCGGCGCCAACTCCCGATTGGCGCGATCCTCCCCAGTCGCCTGTGGACGAGGCGCGATGGCCGTCGGTGACGTCGCCTAGGGTCATTGACGTGGCGACCCCTCCCGAGCTGACTCCCGAACGTACGAAGGTGGCGAATGCCGTCATCCAGGCGATCGCCGGTCCGGATGCCGTCCTGCGCCCCGACCAGACCACCGCGGTCGCCGCGCTGTGCGAGCCGATGTCCCGGGCTCTCGTCGTGCAGGCCACCGGGTGGGGCAAGTCCGCCGTCTACTGGGCCGCCACGGCCATTCGGCGCGCCGAGGGCGCCGGGCCGACGCTGGTGGTGTCGCCGCTGCTGTCGTTGATGCGCGACCAGGTGGCGGCGGCCGGGCACGCGGGACTGCGCGCGGCCACACTCAACTCCAGCAACATCGATGCCTGGTCGGCGATCGAGTCCGACCTGCTCGACGACCGTGTCGACGTGCTGCTCGTCTCGCCGGAGCGGCTGGCCAACCCCGGCTTCGGGCGCCGCGTCCTCGACGCACTCGCCGGACGGATCGGACTTCTCGTGATCGACGAGGCACACGCGGTCTCCGACTGGGGGCACGACTTCCGGCCCGACTATCGCAGGGTGTCCGACGTCTTGCGACAGCTCAACCCCGACACCCCGGTCCTCGCGACCACGGCGACCGCCAACGCCCGCGTGACCGACGACGTCGCACGGCAGCTGGGGGAGTCGACCCTCGTGCTGCGTGGCCCGCTCGCCCGACGCAGTTTGCAGCTCGCCGTCGTCGACGCACTGTCACCGCTCGATCGGTACGCCTGGGTCGTCGACCACCTGCCCCGGCTGCCGGGCTCCGGCATCGTCTACACACTCACCGTGGCAGACGCGCAGCGACTGGCCGAGGCGGTCAGTGCCGTCCACGGCGCCGACGCGTCGGTCGCGGCCTACTACGGCGGGCTCGACGGCGCCGAGCGCGAGAAGCTCGAAGACGCGCTCCGCGCCAACGAGCTCAAGGCGCTGATCGCCACCTCGGCGCTCGGCATGGGCTACGACAAACCCGACCTCGGCTTCGTCGTCCACGTCGGATCGCCGCCGTCGCCGGTGTCCTACTACCAGCAGGTCGGCCGGGCCGGGCGCGGCATCGACCGAGCGCTGGTGGCGCTCCTGCCGTCAGGCGCCGACGTCGGTGTGTGGGACTACTTCGCCACGTCGACCATCCCCGACCCCGAGCAGGTCAACCGGCTGCTTCGCGGTCTCGACGCCTACTCCGACGGCGAGGTGGCGAGCGTGCCGGCGCTCGAGGCCGAGACCGGGCTGCGGCGCACTCGTGTCGAGCTGATGCTGAAGCAACTCGCCGTCGAGGGCGTGGTGGAGCGGGTCGAGCGCGGCTGGGTGCGCGGGGCGGCCGAGTGGGTCTACGACGCGGATCACTACGACGGTATCGTGCGCGTACGCCGCCGCGAGGCCGACATCATGCGGGCCTACACCCGGGGCAGTCAGTGCCTGATGCGGCTGCTCCAGGAGTCGCTCGACGACCCGACCGCGGCCGACTGCGGGCGGTGTTCGGTCTGTCTCGGTGACCTACCCGATCCGTTGGTCGCGGTGCCGGAGTCCGACACTGTCGCCGCCGTCGTCCGCCAGTTGCGCGGCGAGACCCATGTCCTCGACCCGCGCAAGATGTGGCCCGGCGGCGCATTCGGGGCACGCGGCAAGATCCCGGCCGAGCTGATGGCCGAGTCGGGCCGCACGATCGTGTACGCCGACGCTCCCGAGTGGCGAGAGTTGGCGAGCACCGTACTCGTGCGCGACGGCGAGCCGCCCGACGAGCTCAAGTCCGCCTGCGTCGAGGCGCTGGCGCGCTGGAAGTCGGAGTGGCCCGGCCGGCCTGACGTCGTCGTCGGCCTGGCGGCGGCCGGTTGCTCGACGGTGGTCGCCGGCGTCGCCGATCACCTCGCGACCGTCGGCCGGCTGGCTCGAGCCGATCTGGCGGTGCCGGAGGCTGACATCTCCGAGCTCTCGTCATCCGCCGAGGCCGCAGTGTGGCGGGACGCGATCACGATCGCGCCCGAGACCGCGGACGCCGTCGCCGGCCTGGCCGTGCTGCTGGTCGTCGACGCGACGTCCTCCCTCTGGCCGATCACGGTGGCGGCGGCCAAGCTCCGCGAGGCCGGTGCGTCGCTCGTGCTGCCGCTGCTGCTGCACCGCCGCCCGTGACCGTCTCCACGTCGGCGATGATGTGGCGGTGACGATTCACTCCGATCACCCGTTCCTGACCCCGGAGCCGGATCGCGACCCGGTCCGGCGGCTGCGCGGGCGGCTCGCGGCGCCGGTGACCTTGTGGACTTCACTCGACCGTGAGGGCGACCGGGTCGGACTCACCGTGTCGTCGATGCTGATCGCCGACGGTGAGCCATCGAAGGTGCTGGCGCTTCTCGACCCCGACTCGGACCTCTGGGAAGCCGTCGACAGGTCGCGGACGGCCGTGATCCAGGTGTTGAGCTGGCGGCATCGCGCCGTGGCCGATGCCTTCGCCGGAGTCGCACCGGCGCCAGGGGGCCCGTTTCGGCTGGCCGAGTGGAACGACACGCCGTGGGGGCCGGTGCTGAGTGACGCCAGTGCGTGGGCCGGGATCCGACTGACCGACGACAAAGCGCGGCGGGTCGGCTGGGCGGTCGCCGCCGAGGCGGTGGTCGAGCGGGTCGAGCTAGGCGACGACGGCGACCCGATGGCCCATCGGCGCGGTGCCTACGTGCGCCTCGAGGGACCCGATTGACCCGGCCGTACACGCTCGCGCAGCTGCGTCGAGCGACCTTGCGACGGCAGTTCCCGAGGGTGCGCGGTCGCGGGCCGAAGGCGGTCGCGGATCTGGTCAGCCGGATCGGGCCGATCCAGTCCCAGGCGCCGCGGGCACCGTTCTTGGGCGTCGCCGCCCGACTGCCCGGCGTCGGCTACGCCGCCATCGCGGATGCGTTCGAGGCGCATGACATCGTCAAGGGGTCCAACATCCGCGGCACGGTCCACGTCTGCGTAAGGGAGCAGTTCCCGCTGTTGGACGCCGTGACCCGACGTACCTCGCAACCCGGCTGGCGCAAGGTACTCGGCCTGCGGCCGGATGCGGTCGGCGACGTCCGGACCGAGATCGTGCGATGGATCGGCGACGAGTGGCGACTCGAATCGGACCTCACCGCTCATGTGATCGAGTGGCTCGAGCAGCATGAGTCGGCCGAGTCGGCGGCGCTGTCTCAGGAGTCCTCCGGCCGATTCTTGTTGCGGGGCTACAGCGCCCTCATCCGGCGACCCTCGCGCGGCGGCTGGGAGAATCGGAGCCCCTGGTTGTTGCGGCACGGGCCGCCGCTGCTCGGGACGCCGGAGGTCGACCCCGATGATGCCCTCGTCGCGCTGGCCCGGATCCATATCGCGTCGTTCGGACCGTCGACCCGACACGACATCGCGTGGTGGTCGGGTGAGGGGCTCACTCGCGTCGATGCGGCGGTGACCGAGCTCGGAGACCAGGTCGTGGCTCGACCGGGACCGGATGGCGGCACGTATTTCGACCTGGCCGCTCCGCCTCCGGGTGGGTCTGGCGACCCCGGTGTCCGGTTGCTACCGGAGTTTGACGCGTTGGTCCTCGGCTATCACCCGAAGGGCCGCATCCGATTTCTCGACGAGTCGCATCTCGAGCGGATCTGGAACCGCGCCAACGGCGTGTTCTCGCCGGCGGTGCTCTTCAAGGGTCGGCTGGTCGGGTTGTGGCGGCTGGCTGGCAACGGCCGCCGGCGAAGCCTGGAGGTCTGGCCGTTTCCGGGCGAGTCGCTGCCGTTGGAGGAAGCGTTCGTCGAGCCCGCCGATGATGTCGCCGCCGCGCTGGACATCGAGATCGGCGAGCTGCGGCTGACATCCGGCGGCTAGCGGCGTCACGAATCGACGTCAGGCGGTGGTGCGGTCGGGTCGACGCCGTCGACGAACGCCTGCGCCTGGGCCTGCAGCCGGGTGGCGTCGATAGCGCCGGCCCATCGGACGATCTCGCGGCCGAGCGCCTGGGCACCGACCTCGTCGCCGGCGTCGCGATGGAGGACGGCCAGCAGCAGCTGCTGCGCCAGCGTCCCCGACACCAGACCCGCCCGGGCCGCGGACGCGGTCGACCGCTCCCAGCGCTCGCAGGCGCGGTCGTGGTCGCCGTCGTCGTGGTCGTGGTCGCCGAGATGGCGGAGCGCCTCGAACACGAGGTAGTCGTCGCCGGTCGACTCGGCGCAGTCGAGGGCCTCGGCGTAGCGCGGCGGCGCGACAGTGCGCTCACCGGCGATGTTGTCGGCGATCCAGCCCTGGAACATGCTTGCCCATCCGCGTCGACCGTCGTCCGGGCTCTCGTCGTAGAGGCGCTTCGCGCTCGCCTCGAGGTCGGCGATGTCGTGCGGATCGCGACCGGCCGGTCCGAACCACGGCGTTCCGTCGGCGTGGAAAAGGGCCGCGAGATACGACTGTCGCACCTTGAGCAGCGCGACATCCCATCGATCGGCGCGGGTCCCGGTTGCGGCAACGGCCGCTTCGGCGGCTGCGACTCTGTTTGGTGCCTGACTGCTGCCGGTGCGATAGTCGCTCTCGATCGCGGTCTTCGCCGACGCGAGGGCGAGAAGGGCCCGGCCCTGGTAGTCATCAGCGGTCGTCGCGTCGAGGAGGTCTTGGGTCTGGCGGAGCCGACCGGCGCGGACGAGGGCATCGGCCGCCGCAACGAGCGTTGCCGTCGGCACCTGCGCCGTCGAGGGGATGTTGTGTGAAATCATGGCGAGCAAGGTAGTGATGCGTAAAACTATCCACAAGAAAACTGTCTCGCCGCTAAACTACGTCGCATGCGCGACTCCATCGACGAGCACATCGCGGCGTGGTCAGAGGAGCTGACCGACCTCGACCCGGTGCAAGAGGCGATCATCGGCCGGATCCACTTGCTGGCGCGGCACAGCACGCAGGGGCGACAGCACGCGCTGCGGTCCAGCGACCTCATCATGTGGCAGCTCAAGACTCTGCTCATGCTGCGCAAGGTCGGGCGGCCTTACACGGCGAGCCCGTCGCAATTGGCCGCCATGTTGAGCCTGACCCGGGGCGCCATGTCGATCCGGCTCAGCACGCTCGAGGAGCTCGGCCTCGTCAAGCGGGCGCACGACGCGACCGACCGTCGCCGCGTCCAGGTCACCCTGACAGCGGCCGGCCACGAGGCGCTCGACGCGACCCTCGGCGCTGAAGGGGAGGCCGAGGGGCGAATGCTGGCGGGGCTCACCGACGCGGAGAAGCGGGCGCTCGCCGACCTGCTGCGCAAGGTCGTGCTCCGCGTCGAGGCCGACACGGGCTAGTCGGCAAGCACGGTGCGCAGCCGCTCGGCGTAGTCGGCAGCCTCGGCGTCGTCGGCGTACTTGGTTCGCGGCCAGAAGAAGCCGCGCAGCCCGTCCTTGCGCCGACGCGGCACCACGTGGACGTGCAGATGCGGCACGCTCTGGCTGATGACGTTGTTGGCCGCGACGAACGAGCCGTGCGCTTCGTAGGCGGGCACGACCGCACGGCTGACCCGCTGGACCGACTCGAACATGGGCGTCAACAGCTCCGTCGGCACGTCGCCGAGGGTCTCGTAGTGGACCCGCGGCACGACCAGCACGTGGCCCTTGAAGACCGGCCGGCTGTCGAGAAACCCGACGACGTGGTCGGTGTCGAGGACCCGATGGGCCGGGCGCTCACCGGCGACGATCGCGCAGAAGAGACAGTCCACGACACCGCACAGTAGGGCAGGAGGCCGACGCTCTCAGACCAGGTCGGTGCCCGGGTCGATCCGCCAATGGTTGGTGCGGAGCGGCCGGCCGGCGAACGTCGCGTCCCGCTGGCCGACCAGGGTGAACCCGACGGAGCGACAGAGTGCGTTGGAGGCGACGTTGGTGACGCCGGGGAACGCATGGACGTCGCCCCAGCGCCCGTCGTCGCGGGCCCGCTCGAGCAGGGCACGAACCGCGCGCTTGGCGAGCCCTCGACCCTGGAATTCAGGTAGCACCATCCAGCCGATCTCGGACGCCCCCGCGTCGTCGCCGTCCTCGTGCGACCACAGCACGACACTGCCGGCCACGGTCTCGGGCTCGGCCTCGTCGGGCACGATCATCGACACCCAGTAGACGTCGGCCCGTGTCTTGCGGACGTCGGTCTCCACCTTGGCCTCGATGCCGTCGCGGGGGAGCGGTCCGCCGAGCTCGGCCATCATCGCCGGATCGCAGCGCATCCGGACGTAGGTGTCGAGGTCGCCGGTCTCGACATCGCGCAGCAGCATGCCGAGAGTATCAAGGACGCTTCCGACAGTCGGAGTACGCTCGGGCGAAGAATGAGGTGGTTGTGTGGATCGTCCGACTATCGCACCGCGGGTCTGGCAGCCGAGCCGCCCGGCTAAGCCCGCGATCGAGGTCCGCCCGATCAACAAGCTCACACTGCTGCCGGTCGCTGGCCACGGCCCGGAGGACGTGCTGGTCGGATCCGACGGTCGGATCTTCACCGGCCTCGATGACGGCCGGATCATCGCGCTCACGCCGGACGGTCGTCAGATCGACGTCGTCGGCGACACCGGCGGCCGCCCGCTCGGGCTGGAGTGGCACCCCGAAGGCTGGATCGTCGTCTGCGACGCGCAACGCGGCCTGCTCCGGCTCGACGTGCACGACGGTCGCGTCGACGAGTTCGTCACCGAGTTCGACGGCATGCCGATCCGGTTTTGCAACAACGCCGCGGTGGCCGACAACGTCTCGATGGGCAGCGACGGGCTGATCTGGGTGGCGTTGGCCTCCATGCGCAACGCCCTTCTCGACCGGATGCTGCCGCTTCCGGGCATCCTCCGCAAAGCGGCCTGGCGGTTGCCCGAGGCGGTGCAGCCGAAGGAGGCTCGCGAGTTCGAGGTGCACGCCTACGACGACACCGGCCGGCTGACGTACGCGTTCCGCGGCACCCATCCGGACTTTCACTTCGCCACCGGTGTTCGCGAGCACAAGGGGACTGTCTGGCTCGGCAGCCTCGAAGACGCGTCGGTCGCCGCGTTCGTCCCTTAGGACAAGCGTCACGCGCTCGCACTTCGGGCCTCGGCGCCGGGCAGCATAGACTCGCATGATCGTGGCCGAGTTGTCAGCGGCGTTGGCGGGCCTGAGGAGGTCTGAGAGTGGGGCTGCTCGAGGGGATCAGCGATCCGGCTGATCTGCGAGACCTAACGGCGAGTCAACTCGACGATCTCGCGGCGGAGATTCGGCAGCGTCTGATCGACGCCGTTGCCGTCAACGGCGGGCATCTCGGGCCTAACCTCGGAGTCGTCGAGCTCACCCTGGCGATCCACCGGGTCTTCGACTCGCCGCGCGACAAGGTCTTGTTCGACATCGGCCACCAGGCGTACGTCCACAAGATGCTCACCGGCCGGCTCGACGGTTTCGCGCGACTGCGCAAGAAGGACGGCCTGTCCGGCTACCCCAGCCAGGCCGAGTCCGAGCACGACGTCATCGAAAACTCTCATGCGTCCACTGGCCTCTCCTACGCCGACGGCCTGGCCAAGGCGTACGCGCTGCGCGGCGAGGACCGCCACGTCGTCTCCGTGATCGGCGACGGCGCGCTGACCGGTGGCATGGCCTGGGAGGCGCTCAACAACATCGCCGCCAACAAGGACCGGCGGCTGATCATCGTGGTCAACGACAACGGCCGGTCCTACCAACCGACGATCGGCGGGCTCGCCCATCATCTCGACGCGCTGCGTACCCACCCTCGCTACGAAGAGGTGCTCGAACAGGTCAAGGACCGGCTGACCCGCATCAAGGTGGTCGGACCGGCCGCCTACGACGCTCTGCACGCCATCAAGAAGGGCCTCAAGGACGCCCTCGCGCCGCAGGGACTCTTCGAAGACCTCGGCCTGAAATACCTCGGACCGTTCGACGGCCACGACCGGGTCGCTGTCGAGCAGGCGCTCGCGCAGGCCAAGCACTTCGGCGGGCCGGTGCTGGTGCATGTCTTGACCACCAAGGGCAAGGGCTACGACATCGCGGTCAAGAACGAGGCCGACCAGATGCATCAGGCGCACCCGTTCGATCCCGAGACGGGCGTGGCACTGGCGAGGCCGACCCGGGCGTGGACCTCGGTGTTTCGCGACGAGATGGTCGCGCTGGGCGAGCAGCGCGACGACCTGGTCGCCGTCACGGCCGCGATGCTCTATCCGACCGGCCTCGACGCCTTCGCCGATCGGTTCCCCGACCGCTGCTTCGACGTGGGCATCGCCGAGCAGCATGCCGTCACGAGCGCGGCCGGCCTCGCGCTCGGGGGATTCCACCCGGTGGTCGCTGTCTACGCGACGTTCCTCAACCGGGCGTTCGACCAACTGCTGCTCGACGTGGCTCTGCATCGGTGCGGGGTCACGTTCGTCCTCGATCGGGCCGGGATCACCGGCGAGGACGGGCCGAGCCACAACGGCATGTGGGACCTATCTCTCCTCGGCCTCGTGCCCGGGCTCCGCCTCGCGGCCCCGCGCGACGGCGCCCGACTGCGGGAGCTGCTCCGCGAGGCGGTCGCGGTCGACGACGGGCCGACCGTCCTGCGTTTCCCCAAGGGCGCGGTCTGCGACGACATCGCCGCCATCGAACGGGTCGGAGGGGTCGACATCCTGGCCCGCGACGATGAGCCGGACGTGTTGATCATCGGCGTCGGTTCGATGGCCGGCGCCTGTGTCGACGTCGGCGCCAAGCTCGGCGCCGAAAGCGTCGGCGCGACGGTCGTCGATCCGCGTTGGGCGCTGCCGGTGCCGCCGGAGCTGATCGACCTGGCCGCCCGGCATCGTCACGTCGTCACCGTCGAGGACAACGGGCGGTCCGGCGGGTTCGGCACGGCCCTGACCCTGGCGCTTCGCGACCGCGGTGTCTCGACGCCGGTCGCGGTCCACGGCATCCCGCAGCGGTTCCTCGACCACGACAAACCGGATGCGATTCGCGAGGCGATCGGCCTGACGCCCGACGCATTGGCGCACGACATCCGTCGCCAGCTCCACGGTTGATCGCCTAACGTCCTGCGAAGTGAGGGGTTTTGATCCCACGCATTGCGAGGCGTTCGCCGGGTACGTGACCGTTCAGGAGGTCGCCGATGAGAGTCATGCGCACCAAGTCGATCGAGCAGTCGATCCAAGACACCACCGATCCGGAGCACCAGCTCCGTAAGGACCTCGGCCCGCTCGATCTCATCGTCTTCGGAGTCGGGGTCATGATCGGGGCCGGGATCTTCGTGCTGACCGGACAGCAGGCCGGCGCCAGTGCGGGTCCGGCCGTCGCCATCTCGTTCCTGGTCGCCGGGGTCGCGTGTGCCCTGGCGGCGCTGTGCTACGCCGAGTTCGCGTCGACCGTGCCAGTGGCTGGGAGCGCGTACACCTTCTCGTACGCCACCTTCGGCGAGCTGATCGCCTGGATCATAGGCTGGGACCTGGTCCTCGAGTTCACCGTCGCGGCGGCCGCGCTGGCGGTCGGGTTCTCGGGCTATCTCAACAGCCTGCTCGACGGCACGGCGTTCGAGCTGCCGGCCTCCCTGCAGACCGTGTCGACCGACGCCAACCCGGACGGGGTTTTCGACCTGTCGGCGATCGTGATCTCGTTGATCGTGATGGGCATCTTGATCTCGGGCATCAAGTTCTCCAGCTGGTTCAACCAGATCGTCGTCGCCATCAAGCTGACGGTTGTCGGCATCGTCATCGTCGGCGGCATCGGTTACGTGAGCGGCGACAATTTCTCGCCGTTCGTCCCGCCGTCGCAGGGCAATGCCGGGGGCACCGGCAGCTGGCTCGACGTCCCTCTGATCCAGACCCTCATGGGCTACGAACCGTCGGTCTACGGCTGGGCCGGCATCTTCAGCGCCGCGGCCGTCGTGTTCTTCGCCTTCATCGGGTTCGACATCGTCGCCACGACGGCCGAGGAGGCCCGCAACCCGAAGCGGGACATCCCCATCGGCATCATCGGCTCGCTCGCCGCCGTAACAGTCCTCTACATGGCGGTCAGCCTGATCATCACCGGGATGCAGGACTTCCGTGACATCGACCCGTCCGATCCGGCTCCGGTCGCCACCGCATTCGAGTCCCACGGACTGGACTGGATGAGCGACGTCATCTCGGTCGGCGCCTGCATCGGCCTCACCGTCGTGGTCATGATCCTCATGCTCGGCCAGACCCGGGTCGGGTTCGCGATGGGCCGCGACGGACTCTGGCCGCCGTGGCTGGCCAAGGTGCACCCACGGTTCGGCACGCCCTATCGCATCACGCTGATCGTCGGCGTCGCCGTCGCTGCGATCGCCGGCACCGTCGAGCTGAGCACGCTGGCCGACCTCGTCAGCATCGGGACGCTGTTCGCCTTCGTACTGGTCAGCATCGGCGTGGTCATCCTGCGCCGGTCCCGACCCGATCTGCCGCGCGCGTTCCGTACGCCGGCCGCGCCGCTGGTCGCCGTCCTCGCGGTCGTGTCGTGCGTCTACCTGATGCTGAACCTGATCGGCGAGACGTGGGTGCGGTTCGGCGTCTGGATGGCGATCGGCCTGGTCATCTACTTCACGTACGGCATACGCCACAGCCGGCTCGCCCGGGCGAGCGAGCCGACTGCCGAACGCGAACCGACGCGGTGACGCCTACCAATAGTCCTGGCCGTCCGGGTGAATGATGTAGCCTCCCGACGTCTGGCCGAC
The DNA here is from genome assembly GCA_035630615.1 of Nocardioidaceae bacterium. GTDB lineage: Bacteria > Actinomycetota > Actinomycetes > Propionibacteriales > Nocardioidaceae > DATFRX01. The sequence continues at coordinate 13,270 of DASQKI010000075.1, read as the reverse complement.
GACGGTGCACGCCGCAGCGGCGATGTCGCAGGTCAGTAGCTCCGGTGCGTCGCCGGCGGCGATGTCGCAGGTCAGTAGCTCCGGTGCGTCGCCGGCGGCACCCTCGTAGTCCTCGGCGTCGTAGCCCATCGCGGTGAAGCGGTCGTCGCCGATCCACTGCATGACGTACCACTCCCGGTACGCCGGCATCGCGAGCTCGACCTCCTCATTGGCCGCCCGATCGACGATGACGGTCCGCCAGCCGTCGCCGGTGGACCGGACACCCGAGATGTAGTCGGCGCCGGGTGAGAGCTTGTCGGCCGCGACCTGCCCGAAACGAGGTCGGTCGGCGTCCGGATCGCGACTGACGACGGTGTCGCCTTTGCTTTCGGGAACGGCCCAGGCCAGGTATCCGTTGGCGACGTCCTGCAGCTGCACACCGCCGGGCCGGAATGGCGTATCCCCCCGCTTCGTCTGGGAGGGCAGATCCCCCAGACGCTGATCCCCTGCCCGCCGCAGACGTACGCGGTCGGTCCGTCGATGGCGCTGAGAATCAGGCCGAAGCCGTCGCCGTAGCAGCCAGGTCCGGTGCCGTCGTTCTTCGGCGATCGGAACACCTCCTCGCCGAGCACTGTGTTGTAGACGACTGCCTCGGTGCTGAAATCCTCGGCGACCTCGATCCAGCCGACGTACCAGCCGGTGTCGTCGGCCACGAGTGTGTTGTTGTTGCCGGCGTGGCCGATCTGCTCCGAGTCACCGCCGTCGGTGAGGTACACGTCGCCGTTCTTGGTGGTGTGAACGAAGCCTCCGTCGGCCGGGACGTAGGACGCGATCTCGTGCGGAGAGACGTCGATCGACTGGTCGCCGTAGTGGATCGTCGACCCGGACGCGTAGCTGATCTGACGCTGGCCGAGTCCGTCGGAGAACACGGGGTCGTCGTCGTCGCCGCCGAATGGCAGCATCGACACGAGTAGGGCCACCGCAATCGCAGCGCAGGCGAGCGTCCCGCCGGCCGCGCGGTTTCGCCAGACGCGGCGTCGGCCGGACTGGATCACACCGTCGATGTCGATCCGGGGCTCCGGTGCGCCCTCGGCGCGCTCGGTCCTCATGTCGCGCATGGTTTCAGCGCCGACCACATCGCGTCGTGGTCGGTGACTTGGTCGCTGTGATCGCCGATCGAAAGATCGGGCACGTCGCCGCGAGGTCGCTCGGTGTGCCACGATCGCCGACGCCACCATGTGATGGCCGTCGTCGTCATCGCTTTCCGCGCGTACGCTTCGGCGTTGCGCGGGTCGTGGAGGCGGGGCCAGGCAACGTACGTCTTGGTCAGCGCCTCCTGGACCAAGTCCTCCGCATGGGCGTGATCCTCGACGATCAGGTACGCCGCGCGATAGAGCGCCCGCGACCGCGCGGCGGCGAACTCCGCGAACTCGGCGGTGTCGCGTCGTGCCATCGCCTTCCCCTCCGCTCGTCCCTACGAGTGATATCTTCACTCGCCCTGACGAGGCGGCGGCGCAAAAGGGTTGGGCGGCGGGCTAATCGGACGGTTGTCAGGGCATCGTCAGGGTTTCTGTCGGTGTTATCTCCGCGACCGCCTCGGCAGAGTCGGAGCCTGAGGTCCTCCGGGCTTGATCTTGCTCGAAAACGGGGACACCGCCAACGTTCGCCTGCGGGAGGGCATCCATGAGCGCGACATCCGATTTCGAACGGGCCGTACATCAAGATCTCGGAAGTCTCAAGGAGCCGGCGATCAGGCCGGATATGCCGGGATACGACGAGGCACGGGCGGTTTACAACGCCTTCATCGACCGGCGGCCCGCCGTCGTCGCTCGCTGCGGCAGTGCGGACGAAGTGGCGAGTGTGGTCGACTTCGCGCGCCGCCGGCACCAGCTGCTCGCCGTACGCGGCGGCGGCCACAACGGGGCCGGTCTCGGCACCGTGGACGACGGCGTCGTCCTCGACCTGTCGCCGATGCGCGACATCACGGTCGACGCCGACGCGCGTACGGCCCGCGTCGCCGGCGGCTGCACCTGGGGCGAGGTCGACCGCGCGACGGGCCAGTACGGCCTCGCGACGCCTGCCGGCATCATTTCGACCACCGGAGTCGGCGGCCTCGCGCTCGGCGGTGGCATCGGGCACCTGACCCGCAAGTGCGGCCTGACCGTCGACAACATCCTCGAGGTCGAGATGGTGCTCGCCAACGGCGAGAAGGTCCGCGCCAACGCCGACGAGAATCCCGACCTTTACTGGGCGATCCGGGGCGGCGGCGGCAACTTCGGCGTCGTGACGTCGTTCCTGTTCCGCCTCCACGAGGTCGGCACAGTCATCGCCGGACCGACGTTCTGGGCGGTTGACCAGAGCGCCGAGGTGCTGGCCGCCTACCGCGACTTCATCGGCGATGCGCCCCGCGAGCTGAACGGCTTCTTCGCGTACGCGTCGGTGCCGCCGGCTCCGCCCTTCCCCGAGGAGCTGCACCTCCGCAAGGTCTGCGGCGTCGTGTGGTGCTACATCGGCAACGAGGACGACGCCGCCAGGGCGATGGCGCCGCTGCTCGACAGCCTGCCGGAGCCCCTGCTCCACGGTGTGCAGCCGATGCCGCACGCGGACCTGCAGGGTGCGTTCGACGAGCTCTATCCGCCGGGCGACCAGTGGTACTGGCGGGCCGACTTCGTCAAGGACATTCCCGACGCGGCGGTCGAGGCCCACGCTGAGTTCGGCGCGCAGATGCCGACCTGGAAGTCGACGATGCATATGTACCCGATCGACGGTGCCGCGCACGATGTTGATTCTTCGGACACGCCGTGGGTCTATCGGGATGCCCGCTGGGGCTCGGTCTTCGCGGGAGTCGACTCCGATCCGGCCAACGCCGAAGCGATCAAGCGCTGGAGCATCGACTACTTCGAGGCGCTGCACCCCTACTCGGCCGGCGGAGCCTACGTCAACATGATGATGGACGAGGGCCAGGACCGGGTTCGCGCCAGCTACGGCGACAACTACGACCGGTTGGCTCGGGTCAAGGCGACCTACGACCCCGAAAACCTCTTCCGGATCAACCAGAACATCCGGCCGCAGGGTTAGATCGGACGGGTGAGGTAGTCTCGCCGCTCCTCGCGGGGAAAGCGCTCGATCGCGTAGCGAAGCATCGTGCGTGGCATCCGCGCGACGTGGGCGTCGAGGTACGCGCGCAGCTCGGTCTCGTCGACCCGCTTGCTGGCCTCGCGGAGCATCCAGCCTGAGGCCTTGTGAATCAGGTCGTGCCGGTCGTCGAGCACCTCGGTCGCGAGAGCGTACGTGTCGGCGGTCTGGCCGGCGAGGATCAGCCGGTGGGTCGCGACGAGTGCGATACGGCGACGCCAGACCGAGTCGGAGCGGATCCAGTCATACAGCGGCGCACGGTCGCGATCGAGGAGGTAGCCGCCGACGACATCCGGGGCACTGCAGTCGACGAGGTCCCAGTTGTCGACGCGATCGAGGTCGCGCACGTACGCGTTGTACGCCGCAGTGAGCCGGGCGTCGTCGGCGGCCTTGTGAGCCTGTTTGGCGTACTCCGCCAGCAGCACGAGGCAGCAGAGCCGATGCTCGTGGACGGGGCTTCGCAGGCCGACGGACAGGGCGGCCGGCGCGACCGGCTCGCGCACGTAGGGGCGGACCAGCTGGCGGATCCGGGACACCCTGACCCCGACAAAGCGGTCACCCTCGCCATAGCCGCCCGGCCGAACCTGGAAGTAGCGGGCCAACTGCTCGGCGGAGACCGGATCGGCCTCGGCGTCGATCACCCGGAGTAGCTCGTTGATCCGGCTCCGGTCGGTCATGCCCCGAGGGTAGGCAAGGGAATGGCGGTCCCCTCCCGTAGCGTTGAACACATCGCCATGAGATGGAAACGCCGCCCCCACGAGTCCGACCCGTCGCCCGATTCGTCGCCGACCCCGGTCGAGCGACCCGTCGTGCATCCGCTGGTGCACGTTGTTGACGAGATCCCCGAGCTCGGCCCGGGCGAGCGACCGGTCCTGGTGCACGCGCTCGACGGGTTCCTGTCGGCCGGTCAGGCCGGCCAGGTCGCGGCCCGTCACCTCGTGGCCTCCGGTGGGGGCCGGGTCGTGGCGAGCTTCGACATCGACCAGATGTACGACTACCGGGCGCGTCGCCCCGGCCTCGTCTTCGACCGTGACCACTACGCCAACTACGACGCGCCCCGCTTGCTCGTCCGCCTGCTCGAGGACGCCGAGGGCACGCCGTACTTGCTGCTGTCGGGTCCCGAGCCGGACTATCGCTGGGAGGCGTTCTCGGCCGCCGTACGGGCCCTCGTGGAGCGTTTCGACGTGGGCCTGGTCGTCGGGATGGGCGCGGTGCCGATGGGGGTGCCGCACACTCGACCGATCATGATCACGACACACGCCAGCCGCTCGGACCTGGTCGACCGACCGAACCTGTGGCGGGCGCAGATGGTCGTGCCGACCAGTGCTCAGTCGTTGCTCGAGCTCCGGCTGGGGGAGCGGGGGCACGACGCGATGGGCTACGTCGCGCATGTGCCGCACTACCTCGCGCAGGTCGAATACCCGACCGCCGCGGTGGCGTTGCTGAGCGCCGTCGCCGAACGCACCGGCCTGCGGCTCGACCTGACCTCGCTCATCGAAACCGCCGAGTCGACGCTTTCGGAGATCGACGAGCAGGTGACCGAGCAGGACGGTGGCACGGTGTTGTCCAACCTCGAAGAGCAATACGACGCGTTCGCCCGCGGGGCGTCGGAGTCGTTGCTCGCGACCGAGGGTCCGCTCCCGACGGCCGACGAGCTGGGCAAGCAGGTCGAGGAGTTCCTCGCCGACCTCGACGACCCGGGCGGACGAGACTGACCTCGCCCGGCACGGTTCGCCCGGTCTGACAGGATCGAGGGCGTGCCGACGTCAGTAGCCGAGCTCGTCGCGATCCTCGACCTCGAACAGATCGAGGAAGACCTCTTCCGGGGCGCCCAGCCGCCCCGATCGACCTTGCAACGCGTCTTCGGTGGCCAGGTCGCCGCGCAGGCGCTGATGGCCGCCAGCCGTACGGTCCATCGGGCGCGCCATGTGCATTCGCTGCACGCGTACTTCCTGCGCGGAGGCGACACGGCGATCCCGATCATCTACGACGTGCAGCGGATTCGCGACGGCGGTTCGTTCAGCACCCGGCGCGTCGAGGCCCGGCAGCACGGGCGGGTGATCTTCTATCTGACCGCGTCTTACCACCTCGACGAGCCGGGATACGACCACCAGGACGCGATGCCCGCGGTGCCGGCGCCGGAGGAGTGTCCCGACCTCGCCGAGCTGCTCGGCGGCATCAGCAAGCGAGCCGCCGACTCGTGGCGGCAGGAGTGGTCGGCCCTCGAGGTGCGCTACGTCGGGGACACACGCCCAGACGGCGGGCTGTCGGCAGAGCAGCGGCCGGCGCAGGCGCGGGCCTGGTTTCGGGCCCACGGCGACTTGCCCGACGATCGGACGCTCGACGCGTGCGTGCTCACCTACGCCAGCGACCTCACGCTGCTCGGAGTCGCGCTGGTGCCGCATCCCGTGCTGATCGGCGATCCGTCGATTCAGGCTGCCTCGCTCGACCACGCGATGTGGTTCCACCGCCCAGTCCGGTCCGACCAATGGCTGCTTTACGACCAGTACTCACCCTCGGCGCAGGGCGGTCGGGGCCTCGCGACCGCGCGAATCTTCGCCCAGGACGGCACGCTGGTCGCGACGGTCGCGCAGGAGGGCTTGATCCGGCCGATCCGGGCCGATTGACATTTCGCACCTCCTCCGCGCACGACAACAGAAGGAAGACACGATGGACACGACCCCGCTTCGGGACGCCTACCACGCGCTGCTGGACGCTGCCGCCACAGTGGCCGACTCGGGCAACCCGAATCCCGTCCCGCCGACCGGCGAATGGAACGCCGACCAGATTCTGGCGCACATCGCCATCATCAATGCCACGACCATCGCCGCCGTCTCCGCTGTCGCTTCGGGAGCCAACACGACCTACGACAACCGCATCGCGCACGACGCTTGGACCATCGAACGCGTCATCACGCTCGCGGGCGGCAACGAAGGACTCCGGGACCGTATCAGCCTTCAGGCAGATGCCCTCTGCACACTCGGCGGACCCGCCTTGAGTGAGACCGAGCTCGACACACTCGTGCCGACCCTGCTGCTGTCCAACGACACACTCCTGGTCGACCAGCCCGTGCCGCTGAGGGACATCATCACCGGCCTCGCCGACGTCGAGCTACCGGGCCACGCGAAACAGCTCCTGGCCCTCCTGCCAGGCGACGCCACGGGCGAAGCCACCACGTAGCCGACCAACACGCGTCAGCCGAGTCGAGCCCGCAGGTCGTCCTCGCGCTCCGGGTCGAGCCCGGATCCCTCGCGCTGCCACGACGCCGACGCCATCCATTGCGCGGTGTCGCGGATCGTCTCGGCCACCGGGCGCGGTGTCAGTCCGCTTGCGCGCGCCGCCGACGCATCGAGGGCGAGCACCTGTTCGTCGGCGCCCTCTGACCACAGCGGCAGGTCGCCGCCGTCGACTCCCTCGGCTCGCAGCGCCGGGCCGCCGACCCACACCGGCTCGATCTTCGCGTCGAGGGTCTCCGCGATCGCGTCGACCATGTCGGCGAACGACCACGGCGGCTCCGGCGAGCAACTGTGGAAGGCCCCGGTCGTTCCCGACTCGACGAGGCGGACGACCCAGGCGCCCTGGTCGCGGGCGTCGATCAGCTGCATCGGGGAGTCAGCCGGGCCGGGGCACAGGACCGGGCCGCCACGGGCGATCCGGTCGACCCACCAGGTGAACCGGCCGGTCGGATCGTAGGGACCGACGACGTAGCTGGGCCGCACGATGGTGACTCTGTCGGCGCCGTACGCGTCAACGGCGGCCTGCTCGCAGAGCGCCTTCAGCGGCCCGTACGTGGTCTCCGACATCTCGATGTCGTCCGGGTCGGCGCCTGGGTCGAGGGTCGCCAGCGGGATCGACTCGTCACCGCCGGGCCGGTCGGTGTCGCGGTACGCGGAGACCGACGAGATGTAGACGTGCTGACCGCCCCGATCGCCGAGTGCGCCGGCGAGCGACCGGACCTGGCGGGGCCAGTAGGCGCAGACGTCGACCGTCGCGTCGAAGCTCCGACCGTCGAGGATCGACAGGTCGCCGTCACGGTCGGCGAGGAGGTGCTCGGCGTCGGTCAGGACGTCGGGTTTGGACTTGCCGCGATGCAGCAGGGTCAGGTCGTGTCCGGCGGCCAGTGCCGCCTCGGCGATGTGGCGCCCGACGAAGCGAGTGCCGCCGATGATCAGGATCCGCATGCCCCGACCCTACGCACCCCCTGAGAGGACCCATTTCGCGAGACACGCCCGCGTGTCCTCGCCAAACAGGTCCGCTCAGTGCTGCCGGACCGGAAGCGTCACCCGCGACGGATAGCGAGCCGAGTGATGGACGGTGATCACCCCGAGCGTATTGAGGGCGTCCGGCAGCGTCGGTGCCAGATGGGGCACGTCGAACGCCTGAATCGTCATGCGCAGCCGATGCCCGACTCCCAGCCGGGCCCCCGTCGGAAAGACTTCGACATCGACACGGACCACCCGGCCCGGCTGGACGGGCCGCTTCGACGCCCGAGTGAACGGGTGATAGGGCTGCAGGATCTCGCCGTCGCGGCGGACGGTCCGATCGCGATCGAGCGCCCGAAGGCTGATGACCTGCCACCCTCCGGTGAGCCGAGTCGCCGTACCGTCGGGCGCGACGTCCTCGACATGCACCGACAGCATGCCGTCGTGGGTCGTGGTCGAGACGTACAGCCGGGCGTTGATCGGGCCGAGCAGGTCGACCGGGCGTCGCAGCGGCGCCGTCTCGTACGACGTGCCGGCGAGGTCGTTGAGCCGGTTGTCGCTGTCGCAAGGGTTGGTCAGCGGACCCATGCCACTCAGCACGCCCGCCGTCCATTGGGACGCGCTGCGCGTGCACAGGCCGGCCACGGGGATCGGCAGCACAGCGTCGGCTCCGCCGGTCGCGTCGCCCCGCGTCAGTTGGCCCGGCGCGGCCGGTCGCGCGGTGCCCGACAACCGCCAGGATCGAGCCGCGATGTCGTCGTCGAGCCAGTGCCGTGCGGTCCGCCAGCGGTCCGAACCCTGCTCGTAGTAGGTGATCGGCGCGATGTCACGGTTGAGCGAGGGATCCGGCCGGCCCTTGACCCAACGGTCGAACCACCGCAGCTGCAGGGCGTCGAGCGAGCGCAGGCCGGTGCCGGCCAGGCTCGGCGCCAGGGACGCCTGAAGGTGGTTCCACGGCCCGAACACCAGCTTGGTCGGCACTCCGCCCGCCTGCAGCGCGTCGAACAGCATCGGCTCGCCGCGCTGGAACAGGTCGTATTCGCCGCCGACGATGAAGGTGGGTACGTCGACCCGATCGATGACCGACAGCGGCGAGCGGGTCCGGTAGAACGCGCCGTCGTAGGCCGAGTCGCCGCCTGCGATGGCATCGGTCAGCAGCGGACCCTGGAATCTCGCCGCGCCGGCGACGTGACTCAGCAAGGCGCCGAGCGCGCCGGCCGGGTCGGTCGCGGCATACGCCGGCGGGATCACACCGGTGACCGTGACGAGGCCGAGCCAGAGCGGGATGAATCCGAGGTCGAGTTGGCCACCGGAGGCCACCACGTCGCGGTAGACGTCGCCGGACGGCACGGTGGGGAAGATCGCTTTGAGGCCGGCGGGATGTCGGGCGGCCGTGAAGAGCTGGCCGATGCCGAGATACGAGGGTCCGAGCATGCCGATCCGGCCGTCGCTCCAGGGACGAGCCCGCGCGTGCGCCCATTCGACTACCTCGGCGCCGTCACGCTGCTCACGCTTGCCGAACGCCGACCAGGTGCCTTCAGAGCTGCCGGTGCCACGCACGTCGACCTGGACCATGACATAGCCGCGCCGGACAAGGTAGTCGGGGGCGGTCATCGGCGTCGACTTGTTGTACGCCGTGAGCACCACCAATACCGGCAACCGGCGGCCCACGACCGTACCGTCGGCCCGGGCCGGCCGATAGACGTCGGCGAACAGCCGTACTCCGTCCGACATCGGGATCGGCACGTCTCGGGTCGCGGTCACGCCCGCGTACTCCGGCGGTCGCGGCCGCCATGCCGCCGAAGCCGACGCAGCCGACCCAGCCGCCGAAGCGGCCGCCGAAGCCGACGAAGCCGACGGTCCCGCCGCACCGACGAACGTGAGTGCGGCCACGGCGACGATGCTCAGCAGACGGGACATGTCGTTCCTCCTGATCACCGGATCGAATCGTCGGGGGTCACGATGCCGACGAGATGGGGAGCCGCATCTCGGCCCCCGGTCACACCGAAGGCGATGCGACTGTCGGAGTCGTCGATGCCGAACCGGACCGAGCCGGGCAGCATGATCGGCCGCCGAAACGCGACCGTGACCGCGTAGGCGTCGGGGAGGTGCGGCTGGAGAGCCGCGAGGCAGCGGGCCTTGGTCCACATGCCGTGGACGATCTGGCGCGAGAAGCCGAACGCCTTGGCGGTGACCGCGTAGAGGTGGATCGGGTTGTGGTCGCCCGAGACACCGGCGTAGCGGCGACCGAGTCCGCCGGGAAGCAGCCAGCGACCCGGCCCGATGGGGGCGTCGACGTCGCGGAGCGGGAGCGTGTCGGCAACGTCCGGATCGCGGCGGCCGCGTCGCAAGACGGTCGTCGTCTCCTGCCAGACGATCTCGCCGTCGACGGTCGCGGCCGTGACGATGTCGATCAGGCGACCCTTCGGATGCGGTCGAAGGTCGGCGGCATAGACCGTCAGATCGAACGTCTCGTCGACCCGCATCGGGCGGACCTGCCGGATCGTGTTGGCCGCGTGGACGGTGCCAATCGGCGGAAACGGGAAGTCGCGGTCGGTCATCAGCGCCAGGTGCAGCGCGAAGGCCTCGATGTGGGGGTACGTCGCCGGCAGCGTGTCCGCGAGCGCGAAGTCGCACACGTCGACGTACCTGGCCAGGTGACCCGGGTCGACCCGGACGCCCTGCCGCACGAGCGCGAGGTCCGGCGCTATCGTCGTGCGCCGTCGGAGGCCAGGGAGCTTCGCCAGGCCTGGGATCGCCGGCAGCGCCGCCTTGACGAGGAGCGGCGGCATCCACGGCGGGGAGTCGTAGATCCGCGTGCTCGCCGGATCGTCCCTGGTCACGCTCATGCCCCGACCAGGTTCTGCCCGCAGACCCGCACGACGTTGCCGGTGATCGCGGCCGAGCCCGGATGCGCATACCAGGCGATCGTCTCCGCGACGTCGATCGGAAGCCCGGCCTGGCTCAGCGAACTCATCCGGCGGGCCACCTCCCGCGTCGGGAGCGGGATCTTCGCCATCATCTCGGTGTCGATCAGACCGGGAGCGACGGCGTTGGCCGTGATCCGTCGGGCCGCCGCGCGGGGCGCGAGCGCCTGGACGAGTCCGATGACGCCAGCCTTCGACGCACCGTAGTTGGTCTGCCCGACGTTGCCGGCGATCCCGGCGATCGACGCGACCCCGATGATTCGGCCGTCGTCGCGCAGGGTCTGCTGCTCGAGCAGCTCGTCGGTGATGCGCTGCGGCGCGGCCAGGTTGACCTCGAGGACCGACGACCAGCGCTCGGCGTCCATGTTGGCGAGCTTCTTGTCGCGAATGATGCCGGCATTGTGGACGACGATGTCGACGCCACCGTGCAGCTCACCGAGCTTGGCGGCGATGCGCTGCGGCGCGTCGGGGGAGGTGACGTCGAGCGTGATCGGCGAGCCGTCGAGCTCGGTCATCAGGGCGGTGAGCGGGTCGGCCGCCTGCGCGACGTCGAGCCCGACGATCGTCGCGCCGTCGCGATGCAGCACTCGGGCGATCGCCTCGCCGATGCCGCGGGACGCGCCGGTCACCAGGGCGACTTTGTCGGTCAGCGGCCGGGCCAGGTCGGAGGCCTCGGGCGCGTCGGTGAGTCCGCCGGCGCCGACCCAGACGACCTGGCCGGAGACGTACGCAGACTTCGGGGACAGGAAGAACCCGAGCGTAGAGCCGAGCGAGTCACCGGCCGGTGGGGCGACGTAGAGCAACTGGACCGTGCCGCCGCGTCCGATCTCCTTGGCCAGCGAGCGGGTGAATCCCTCGAGGGCTCGCTGCGCGACGGCTCCCGACTCGTGCGCGGCGAGCTCGGGCGGGATGCCGACGACGAGGACCCGAGGACACGATCGGAGCGAGCGGAGTACGGGGGTGAAAAACTCCTGGAGGGCAGCGAGGCCGGCGACCGAGTCGATGCCGGTGGCGTCGAAGACCAGCCCTCGATAGCGCTCGCCGTCGGCGGCCCGATCGGCGGTCGCGAGGCCGAGCGTGCCGAGCTGCTTGTGGATGCTGCCGAGCGCCCGGCTGCCTGGCGCGGCCCCGAGGAGTACGGTGCCGTCGACCAGCGGATCGCCTTCGCGGTAGCGCCGGAGGATCGGAGGGTTGGGGAGGCCGAGGTTCTTGACCACCAACTTGCCGAGCGGGGTGTTGGCCAGCGATTGGTAGCGGTCACTCATTGGTGGCTGTGTCCCATCTTTCGCATACCGGCAGTATTCGACGTCGGAGTCCCGACTGTAACTCGTAGTTGCAATGCGGTCCACAGCTGTATAGTCCGCCAGCATCCTTGACGGCTGCCAGGCGTGTGGGTAGACAGATCATGTCCTCGAAGGTCAGGCAGTTCCTCGGCGCGTACGCCACAGCATCTCGGCTGGATTGCTCCCTCAGGACATGGGAGGTCGACATGGACAGCCGCAGGATCGTCGGGGCGCTGCTCGGGATCGGGGTGCTGGTCGGTCTGCTCGCCATGCCGAGCGCCGACGCCGAGGCACCCGAGTCGTCCGACTCGCCGACGCGGGTGATCATTCTCGTCTTGGATCAGGCGAGTCCCGACACGATCGAGCGCTACAAGATGCGCAACGTGCAGGAGCTGATGCGAAACGGCGTCAACTTCCGCAACGGCATGGTCGGGCACATGGCGGCCGAGACCGTGATCAGCCACGGCGTGGTCACGAGCGGCCAGCTTCCGAAGAACCTGGGTTGGTCCAACGAGGTCTACCGCGACGTCGATGGCATCCTCGGAACCGCGGGCGCCTACTACATCACCTCGAGCATGTCGTGTAGTCAGTTCAAGGCGCTGATTGAGGCCGGCGGTTACAAGAAGCTCCCGGACTACCTCGACGACGAGTTCGGCGAGACGTCGAAGTTCGTGTCCCTCGCACAGAAGCGGACCGCCGTCTGCACGGCGGGCAATACCAGCTCGGCAGCCGGCGACGGGACCGGCACGGATCCGGAAGACATCATCCTGCAGAGCCGAGGCAGCTCGGCCACCAGCTGCGACGGGCAGTCGGGCTGGCGCAGCCCGGAGGACGCCAACAACTCGGCGCCGGCGTACTTCGGACTCAGCGAGCCGTGCAACCGCTGGTGGACCTGGCAGGCCGCCAACGCGTACGGAACGGGGACCATCTCGCCCGGGCGGATCTACAACCTGGACGGCAACCGGTTCGTGCCCGGCTTCGACCCGGCCCACCTCGGCGGCGACATCTGGTCGACCGACGCGGCCATCACCGTGATCGAGAACGACCCCGACTGGCGCGGGATGATGGTCAGCCTCGGCGGCATCGACAAGCTCGGTCACATGTGGGGACCTGACGACAGCGTCCGCGGCAATCCCGGCTCCGAGCAGCAGATGCGGCACCTGCCGTTCATCGCGCAGACGGCCGACCAGCAGGTCGGCAGGTTGATGGACGCGCTCCGAGAGCAGGGTCTGCTCGACGAGACCCTGGTGGTCGTCACCGCCGATCACGCCGCGCAGACCGGCAAGCATTTCAACGGGCGGCTCGACACGTTCACCGTGGGCACCAACATCAACGCTTGCGATCCCGCAACACCGACATCGCCGTCGGCGCTGCGTTCCGACTGCAACTGGTACTACGGGCAGGACGCTGACGAGGCGTACCTGGATCCGAGCCCGGCGATCCGGCAGTTGAGAGACGCGCTGACGCCGCCGGGCGGCGAGACCAACCTGCGGTTCTCCTACCAAGATGCACACATTGCAGCCTGGCTCAACGACACCTCGACGGCAAGGAAGCAGGAGGCGGCGGAGGCAATTCTCGACCTGCCGGACGTGATCGCCAGCTACCGGCTTTCTGACAACGGCGACGATTACCTGCTCCATGGAACGAACCTGCCGAGCACCGGGCCAGAGCGGTCGTGGTTCCAGCAGCATGGCGAGACGCTGGTCGACACAATGGCGGCACCGTACGGCCCCGACGTGGTGGC
>DASQKI010000074.1:0-13462 GCA_035630615.1 Nocardioidaceae bacterium | reverse complement strand
GGGACGGCTCAAGCTCAAAGCCGGTGGCAGAGTCCGCAAGCTGCTGGGCATCTTCGCCTCGCCGGTGCAACCCAAGCTCGCGGACTACTACGAGCCGTGGACCTACGACTACCAGACCCTGATCGACGCCCCGCTGGGTGACGACTTCCCGGTGGCCCGACCAAAGTCGTTGATCACCGGGGAGGACACCAAGATCACCTGGTCGGCCAACTGGGACGACGACCTGGGAGGCACCAGCGAGCTCGGCCACCTGGACCCGATCGTGGCCAAGGTCCGGCAGGAGTCGAACGCCTTGATCAAGTTCGAGTTCGAGAAAACGTTCATGTTCTACCTGCCGCGGATCTGCGAGCACTGCCTGAACCCGTCCTGCATGGCGTCCTGTCCGTCAGGCGCGATCTACAAGCGGTCCGAGGACGGCATCGTGCTGGTCGACCAGGACCGTTGCCGGGGCTGGCGCCAGTGCATGACCGGCTGCCCGTACAAGAAGATCTACTTCAACCACAAGTCCGGCAAGGCCGAGAAGTGCACGTTCTGCTACCCCCGCATCGAGGTCGGCATCCCGACCGTGTGCTCGGAGACCTGCGTCGGCCGGCTGCGCTACCTCGGGCTGTTCCTGTACGACGCGGACCAGGTCACGGCGGCGGCGTCGGTGCCCGACGACCGGGACCTCTACGAGGCCCAGATGGACCTCATCCTCGACCCGGAGGACCCCGTCGTCATCGCGGCCGCGCGGGAGCAGGGCATCCCCGAGGACTGGCTGGACGCCGCACGGCGATCCCCGGTCTACGCACTGGCCAAGAAGTACCGCGTCGCGCTGCCGCTGCACCCGGAGTACCGCACGATGCCGATGGTCTGGTACGTCCCGCCGCTGTCGCCGGTGGTCGACCTGCTCAGCGAGCAGGGCCACGACGCCGAGTACCCCGGCACCCTGTTCGGCGCCATCGAGGCGTTGCGCATCCCGGTGGAGTACCTCGCCGAGCTGTTCACCGCCGGAGACACCGACACGGTCACCGCCGTTCTCCGCAAGCTCGCCGCGATGCGTTCGTACATGCGCGGTGTGACGCTGGGCCGAGAGCCGGACGCGAGCATCCCGGCGTCCGTGGGGATGTCGGAGGAGTCGCTGTACGAGATGTACCGGCTGATGGCGATCGCGAAGTACGACGAGCGCTACGTCATTCCGTCCGCACACGTGGAGGAGGCGCACCAGCTGGAGGAGATCGGCTGCGCACTCGACTACGACGAGGGTCCCGGCATGTACGAGTCGGGTCCCTTCGGTGAGGCCAGCGGGCGGCCGGCGCCGGTCGCGGTCGAGACGTTCAACGCGCTGCGGCAGCGTCAGAGCTCGGATGAGGCCGCACCGGCCGACCCCTTACGTGGGCGGGTGAACCTGCTCAACTGGGACGGCAACGGCCGGCCCGACGGCCTCTTCCCCCCGCATCGAGACGGAGGTGACCAGTCGTGAGGCGATCCCCCGGACCAGCGCGGGTGGTCTACCAGATCGCGTCGTGGTGTCTCGACTACCCGAACGAGGCGCTGGTCGAACGCTTGCCGCAGCTGCGCGCGGCACTCGACGAGCAGCCGCAGTCCGCGGCCACCCGCCAACTCGGCCAGCTCGTGAACCACCTAGTCGACCGGGTGGCGTGCGGTCGGCTGGCAGACCTGCAGCAGCACTACGTCGACGTGTTCGACCTCAGTCGCAAGCGCGCTCTCCATCTGTCCTACTGGACCGACGGCGACACGCGGCGTCGCGGCGACGTGCTGGCTCGGTTCAAGGCCGACTACCGGGCCAGCGGTTTCGTGGTCGACACCGGTGGTGAGCTGCCCGACTACCTTCCCATGGTTCTGGAGTTCGCCGCGGTGGTCGATCTCGACGCGGGCCGAGCCATGCTGCAGCAGTATCGCCCCAGCATCGAGCTGTTGCGCCTCGCGTTGCTCGACGCCGGGACGCCGTATGCCGACGCCGTGGTGGCGGTGTGCGCGACCCTGCCCGGACCGTCACCGGCCGACCGCGCGGCGGTGATAGCCATGGCCGGTGGGCCGCCGCCGGCCGAGTCCGTCGGCCTCGAGCCGTACGACCCGCGGTTGCTGCCGCTGCATCCGGTCGAGACCCAGCCATGAACACCGTGCTCTGGGGCGTGCTGCCCTACCTGATGGTGGCCATCCTGGTCGCGGGAACAATCTGGCGCTACCACTACGACAAGTTCGGCTGGACCACGCGGTCGTCCCAGCTCTACGAGTCGCGGCTCCTGAGAATCGGCTCACCGCTGTTCCATTTCGGCATCCTCATCGTGCTGATCGGCCACATCGGCGGGCTCGTCATCCCCCAGTCCTGGACCGACGCGGTCGGCATCAGCGAGGACGTCTACCACTTCAACGCGCTCCTGTTCGGCGGGATCGCCGGGGTCTGCACGCTGGTCGGCATCCTGATCCTGGTCTACCGTCGGCGCACGTCGGGGCCGGTGTTCATGGCGACCACCCGCAACGACAAACTCATGTACGTCGTCCTCGTCGCCGCCATCGTCCTCGGCCTATGGACCACGCTGGTGGCTGTCGGAGCCGGCCACGACGCGCACAACTACCGCGAGAGCGTCTCTCCCTGGTTCCGGTCGCTGTTCGTGCTTCAGCCGGACGTCCAGTCGATGGCTGCGGCGCCCGTGCAGTTCCAGGTACACACGCTTGTCGGAATGCTGCTCTTCGCGATCTGGCCCTTCACCCGACTCGTGCACGCGCTGACCGCGCCCGTGCACTACCTGTTCCGTCCCTACATCGTCTACCGCAGCCGGGACCGGCGTACGACGGGAGCACGTCCGGCCCGTACCGGCTGGATGCCGGTCGGCACCCGTGACCGCGACCACGAACCCTGACATCCAGTCCGGGACATCCGACCTCAGAATCCACCTTCTGACAACGAGATTGCGACACCGAGACCGTGGGAGCAAGCCGATGACGACCCCGGCCGCCAGTGTCCCCGCCGTGGCCACGGGCCTGCGCGGCCAAGGCCGCAACCTGGCCCTTGCCACGCTGGCGTTCGCGATCAGCTTCTGGGCGTGGAACTTGATCGCGCCGCTCGGGGTCTACTACACCGAGCAGCTGGACCTGACCAGCGGCGAGAAGTCGCTCCTCGTCGCCATCCCCGTCCTGGTGGGGTCGTTGGGCAGGATCGTCGCCGGCGCTCTCACCGACCGCTTCGGCGGGCGGATGATGTTCCCGGCGATGATGCTGCTCTCGGTCCCCTTCGTGCTCCTCATCGCGTATGCGGGCAACCGCGACTCGTACGGGATGCTGCTCGTCTTCGGGTTCTTCCTCGGCATCGCGGGCACGACATTCGCGGTCGGTGTACCGTTCGTCAGCGCCTGGTACGAGCCGTCCCGCCGGGGCTTCGCCACCGGTGTATTCGGCGCCGGTATGGGCGGCACCGCCCTCTCCGCGTTCTTCACCCCGCGTTTCGTCGACTGGTTCGGCGCCACGGCGACCCACGTGGTTGTCGCGGCCGCCGTCGCCGCCATGGCAGTCGTCTGCTGGTTCGGCATGCGCGACTCGCCGGTCTGGGCCCCCAACACCGACCCAGTCGTCCCCAAGCTGGCCGGGGCGCTGCGCCTGCCGGTGACCTGGCAGATGTCCTTCCTCTACGCCGTAACATTCGGCGGCTTCGTCGCGTTCTCCACCTACCTGCCGACCTACCTCAAGGACATCTACTCCTTCGACCTGACCGAGGCCGGCACGCGCACCGCGGGCTTCGCGATCGCCGCCGTCGTCGCCCGACCGCTGGGCGGCATCCTGGCAGACCGGATCGGACCACGGACAGTCGTGGCTGTCTCGCTGTCCGGCACCACCGCGCTCGCCGTCGTGCTCGCGTTCGAGCCGCCACTAGAGATACCGGCCGGCATCGCCTTCGTCACGATGGCCTTCTTCCTCGGACTCGGCACCGGAGGTGTGTTCGCGTGGGTCGCCCGCCAAGCGCCACCCGATCGCGTCGGTAGCGTCACCGGCATCGTCGGCGCCGCCGGCGGCCTCGGCGGCTTCTTCCCACCCCTGGTGATGGGGGCGACCTACGAAGCGATGTGGCCGGGATACGCCGTCGGACTCGCCCTGCTCGCACTAACCGCCTTCGGGGCTCTCGCCTTCACCCTGCTCGGAATCAGACGCGCCAAGTCCGGGGACGATCGCGATCAGGGCCGCACGCGATGACGTCCGGCGGCCGTGCTGATTCGAATCGGGACCAGCGGGCCAGCGGGCGGTCCCATCGTCCCTGTGCCGCATCGTCTGAGCCAGGAAACCTGAATGCAGCCGAAACCGAATGGAGGCGACGTGACCGACGTAACGCCAAAGGCCGTCGTGGTGGCCAACACCCACGGCGTCCGCACCGTATTCGATGCTTTTGTGGAGCCGCGGTGCGAGCTGGTCACCGTCGACGAGAGCGGCCGGGCGGACCATCCATACGGCGTTGCACGGGCAATGTGATGGCTGCCAGCGTGCGAGAACTCTCGCGAGACCAGTGTCTAACGCTGCTCGCCGGTGCCATCGTTGGGAGGCTCGCGTACTGCACAGCGGACGGGCCCCAGATCTACCCGGTCAACTACGTTCTCGACCAGGAGTCCGTTGTATTCCGGACCGCGGTGTACACCGCGTTAGGCAGCGAGATCGACGGCCAACGGGCGGCACTCGAGGTCGACCGGCTCGGCGGACCTGAGGGCTTCGAGTGGAGCGTCGTCCTGGCAGGCCCTGCAGAGGTCATCTCCGATCCGGACGAGGTAGCCCGGCTGCGCCACACGTCCGACCCAACGCCGTTGGCGCCCGGAGCGCGACCGCTGTATGTCCGGATCAGTGCCCAGCGCCTGACCGGTCGGGCGATCGGACGCCCTGAAATGTGACCGGGTCCATCACACCGACTCCGACGCGGAGTCACCGACAGACGAACATGCCGAGTCCGGAGCCGAAACCGACGAACACTCCGAGGAAGCCGAAAACGGCAATCACGAGGCGGCGGAAGAAGAAGAGCTCCTCGGCGTCAACCCCGAAAGCACCCCACTGATCGTCACGGCCGTACTCCTCGCACTCCTCGTGTCAGCCGCGGTCTGGTGGCGTCCGCGCGGAATCGTTGTGCTGATCGGCATCGGGTTCTGCCTCGCCGCGTCCGCGCTCGACATCCGGGAGATCATCCACCAACTCAACGACCCCAAGCCTTGGTCGGGTCCGTCGCGGCCGTGGTGGCGCTGCTCCACTTGATGGCGGCCGGCGCCGGCTCGATCGAGCTGGCGACGCGTCGTGGAGCCTCGAGCTCGCAAACGGCGGCCGCGTCCGCAGCCTGAGACGATCCGTTCGTGGACATCGCCCGCTCCCTCCGGTCTGCCTGCTCGGAGTCGCGGTCATCATGTACTCGCCCCGCACCACATGAACTGCCCGCCGGATCCCACGGGACCCATTGTCGGGCGGATCCACGACGGCAGGTGGTGGATCCGCCCGACGCGCGTGGGTCAGTTGCAGCCGGGGAATGCGAAGGATCCGATTCTGGTCTGCCAGCCGTTGTTGGAGGAGTTGCGGTAGTACTGGTTGACGTACCAGAAGGTGCAGTCGTCGACCGGGTCGACGTTCATCGAGGTGTAGTCGCCCCAGCGGTTGCTGACCAGCTGGGAGCCGGTGCCGGCGATCATGGTTGCTTCGGCCTGCATGGTGCCCAGCGGTGCGGAGGCGAGCCTGCCGGTGAACCGGACACCGGGGAACACCTGCTGGCTGGACACGCTGTAGCCCAGCGCCATGTTCCCGTTCTCGTCCATGGCGATGCTGCCCATCCAGCGGTGCACCTTATCGGCCGGCGCGTAGGTGCTCTGCTGGTGGACACTCCATCCGGCGCCGGTGTTGCGCAGCTCGTACCATCGAGTGCCGGCCAGCTTGGGCCGGGCCTCGACCGACTGGTTGGTCACCATCGCCTCGTGGGTGCCGAAGTTGCGGTAGGCCAGTCGCCAGATCGGCCGCTGCCGGTAGGACAGCACGTCGATCAGGTTGCTCGTGCCCGGTTGTGGGATGCAGGCGCGGGCGTTGTCGCGGCGGCACGGGAAGATCGAGTCAAACGGCGCCACCGGCAACGAGTCGGCGAGGGTGAAGGTGGAGTTGGCGGGCGTGGCCCAGTCGACATGGAACTCGAAGATGTTCAGCGCGTCGAACGGGGCGCCGTAGGGCCCGCCGTCGTCCATCGACCCGACATAGTAGTTGGGTGACCCGGCTGGTGGCAGCCTGCTGCCGTCCAGGTCGGTGGGGAGCAGGCCGTCGCCCTGCAGGAACGGCGTGTTCCCCGGCGGCACCAGGAAGCTCACCACCTGCGCGTTGGGGTCGCCGGCGTACAGCTGCTCCTTGTTGACGACGTATGCGCCGTTGCCGGCGAAGTTGTCGTTCGGGTCGAACTCCCGGGTGCTGATGTAGAGCCCGTCCGACCAGACGCCGTACTTGGGGTAGTCGGGGAAGTTCAGCCCGGTCGGGACCGCATACCGGAAGTAGGCGCCCATTGGGTCGGGGGTCTGCGACACCGCGATGCAATTCCAGTAGTTCGGACCGAGCGCGGTGAACTGGGTGAGGATCCAACGGTCCGCGAGCTGGTCGTACAGCACGATCGGGTCGCCCGAGCTGTCCGAGCAGTGCGGCACGGCAAAGTCCTGCCACAGCGTGCCTAGGTCGGCCGGACCGAACAACTTCGTGCCGAACTTGTTGTACACCGCAAAGCTGAGATTCACCATCTCCACGTAATGGTTCGGCCCGACGTCGCCGACCGGGTCCGGGGGTGAAACCTGCTGGATGTTCGGCACCCCCTCGAACGACTGAATCAGCGTGGGCGCATCGCCGGCCGCGGGCACGGTCTGCACGGCGGCGTCGCCGGTGAAGCCGGTGTCGCGCGGGATGGCGCCCCGCTCGACAGGTGCGGTGCCGGTCTTCTGCGGCGCGATCACCGTCATATCTCGCAGGGGCTTGGTCCGGTCGAACGCGGCGACCTTCGACACCCGCGGCTTCAGCCGCTCCTTGTCCTGGGCCGACGGGGCTTCGGTGGCGGAGCTTGCGGCAACCAGCGCCGGTGCGGCCAGTACCGCCGCGCTGAGCAAGATGACCATGCCTCGGCGGTGATGCGCCGAGGTTGGCGACACGGTGCGCATGGGGTTCCTCCGGGTGCGCTGCGCGGTCACGGCCCCGGCGCGATTCCCGAGCCAATCGCACCCAGCGGCCGCGGGTACGTCGGCGACGAACTATCGCTCTTGTTAGCACCACGGCGACGCACCGTCAAGACAACACTGCCGCAAGCTCCGTCCGACGCCGTAGGACCTGGCCAGTCGCCGGCCGGCTTGCTCGCGCCATCAGCGACCACGAATCGCGATTGGAACGAAGGGGCGATCTCGCGAGCGCTGGCCCTTTGGTGGTATCGCCGGGTGAACTGCGTCAACCTGCGCCGCGAGTTCTTTTCGCCACCCCCGCCGACGTGAGAGACCTGCTCGCGAAGAAGGCCCGCGGCCTCTTGGAGTACACCGTCGAACCCGAAGCGCTACATGCCTGCCTCAGCCTTCCGACACCATCTCCTACGACAGGAGAAATGCGTGACGCTTGGCACCGCCCGAACATCAGACGACCGGCCAGCGCGGCCAGGAACAGAAGCGGCTCATGGGATTCCACGCCCGCCTCGCCTGCCGTGCTCACCATGCCGTGCTCACCGGGATTTCCGAGCTTGGCTCTTTGATGTCAAGGGCGCGCCGTGCGGTCGGCTTGATCGCGACACGAGCGAGCCGTTACCCGACACGCTTTGCAGCAGCTTTCGACCGACGTCGTCTGGATCTCAGGGAGCGGTGTCGTAGTTGTCGTCCTATGTGCTCGACTGCGGACTGGCTCGCGGTAGGGACTTTCGGCCCTGTGCGAGGCGATCACGCCAGCTGTAAGTGTGCTCCAAGCCCTTCCGGGTTGACACCCAGGACCCCGTAGAGCGACCTCACCGGATCGGGAGGCTCGATGAACACGCACGTTCCGCAGCGCCGAACGATCGCCGCGGGCGTCGCCGTCGCACTCGCGGTCGCCTTGGCGGTGGTGATCTGGGTCCGCTCGGACGGACCCGAGGCGAACAGCCCCGCAAACGGAGCGGGAGAGCTTGCGAGGGGAGGAGAATCCGAGGTCGAGGAGGAGCTCGGCGAGCAGACTTCGGAACGGCTGGACGCGCTCGAAGAAGCGGACGCCCAGGGAGTCGACTGGCGGGCCACATCGATTAGTGGAACGCCTGCTCCGGGCTGGGTGGGCGAACAGGTCGCCGATCCCAACGGCGACGACTGGGAGCCGGCGATCGCGGCCGACCCGAACACGCCGTACGTCTATCTGCTGACCACGCACTTCGCCGACAAACCGTGCCCCGGCAACTGCCCGGTCCCACATCTGTCGCTCCACGTGTCGCCCGATGGCGGGAAGTCCTGGGCTCCCCAGCGCCCACTATGCGCGTGTAAAGGGTCGTGGCAGTACGACCCGCAGATCGAGGTCGTGCCCAACACCGGCGCGGTGTACGCGGCGTACTTGAACGGGTTCAACGTCGTCTTCGTGAAGTCCACCAATCACGGGACGAGCTGGTCGGCTCCGGTACCAACGTTTGGCAACGTCTCCTGGAACGACAAGCCGGCACTTGCCACCAGCGACGACGGCCGGGACATTTACATCTCGTGGAACGGGCCGACCGGTGGAGACCCCTGGGTCGCTCAGTCGCACGACTTCGGCCGGACTTGGAGTCAGACCAGGCTCGTCGACTCGGCGCGTTATTTCTTTGCCTTCGACGCCGATGTGCTGCACGACGGGACAATCGTGTTCGTCGAAAGTTCGATCTCGTACACCGGCCCAGGCGGCGCACCTGAGGGCGTCGTCGAACACCATGTCTTCGCCTCACGCGACACGGGCGCGACATGGGAGAACCACGTGGTCGACACAGTCGAGGTCGGCGAACCATGCGTGGCGGACGGGTGTTCGCCAGACTTCTACATCGGCCATGGCGCGATATCGGCCGACGACGCCGGCAACGTCGTCGTCCTCTACGATGGCGCGTCCACGAGTCTCGGGCCGCAGCGGATCTTCGCTCGGCGGTCAACCGATGGCGGCTCGACGTGGAGCACACGCGTGCCGCTCTCGATCGTCGGCGAAAACGCGACCTCGCCGGCCGTCGAGTCGCGGGGCAACGGCGACGTGCGCGCTTGGTATATGCAGACGGTCAACGGTGACGACCCGGACGCCTGGAACGTCTTCTACCGAAGCTCGATCGACGGCGGTACGACATGGACCAGCCCCGTCAAGGTCTCCGACGCCACCTCGGGTGCCGCATACAAAGACGCCGACGGCTTCGACGAAATCTACGGCGACTACGGCGAACTCGCCCTCACCAGCTCCGGCAAAGCAATCGCGGTCTGGGGCGAAGGACTGTCCTTTGCCGGCCCCGGCGGCGTCTGGTTCAACCGACAACGCTAAGCATCCTCGACCAAGCGAACGTCAGGTGTCGCACGGGACAGGTTATTACTCGAGGTGTGATGTGCCTTCGAGAACGACCTGCCCGCTGGAGTCTTGGGTGCCGTCGGCGAGCTGACGTGTGACGGTGAGAGTGGGATAGCTGCTCGGTGGGACGCCGGCCCAGAGCGTGACGTCGTCGGGTTGGTTGAAGGTGCCGATCGGTACGAGAATGCCGGCGTCGTTCTTGAGCCACGCTTCGTAGTAGGCGCCGTTGTCACGTCGGGGCAGACCGTCGGCCTGAAGATGAATCTTCCAGCCGCCTTCGGTCTGAACCAGCGTCACATCGCCCGAAGCGTCCGGCGCCAGGTCAGTACCTCGAAGCGACGCCGCGTACTCGACTTGCTCGCCGGCCTGGTTCGTGAGACCGATCGCTAGGCCGACGGCGAGCAACGCGGCCGCCGCAGCGCCGAGGATCGCGTAGCTGATCCGTCGAGTACGAAGTCGTACGACGATGTTGCGGCCGGCTGGCGGTCCACTGGGCGCCTGGTCTTGCGCGGCGGCTGAACTCTCATGAGCGCTCGCGATGGCGTCGACGATGCGTTCTTGTAGGTCGGGCTGCGGCTCGGCCCAGACGGCTGGGTCGGACAATGCCTTCCGCACCTTGTCGAGCTCGGCGCGGTCTTTCGGATCGACCGGTCCGCTTGATTCGCCGGCCAGGTACGCGATCCGCTCATCGTCGTTCATCGCAGCCACCCCTCTCGTCCCGGCCGGTCTCGGGACGCGCGTCATCTGTCGGTGCGGGCGTGTTCGACTCCGGTCGGAGGTGGCCGAGCAAGCCGGCCAACCGCCGGTGCGCTCGGAAACTGCGTGACTTCACCGTGCCGAGCGGAATCGCCAGCTCGTCAGCGATCTCGTTATGGGTGAACTCAGCGTAGTGCTGCAGACGGATGAGTTCACGATCCCGATCGGGCAGCTTCTCCAGCGCCTGTCGGACCTCCCACACGTCGAAGATCTGCTCCGCCGACGGTGCTGTCGCGACCAGAGCCGGATCCGCCGAATCTGCCGCGTCGATGGCCTCGACACCTCGATGGCGGCGATCGCGTCGGTATACGTCGATCGCGGCCCGCCGGGCGATGCCAGCGAGCCACGCACCGAGTGCACGAGACGGGTCATAGCTTCCGGCCCCACGCCAGGCCTGCAGGAAGGTCTGCTGAGCAGCGTCCTCCGCCAGGCCAGCATCACCGAGAACCTTGTACGCCACCGCGTAGACCAGGCGGCCGTAACGCTGGCAGATGACGCGGATCGTCTCCGGGTCGCCCGCAGCAAACCGAGCGGCAAGTGCCGCATCGTCGACGGCCACGGTCCCCACGCTAATCCCATCTCGCGGAGCGGACGCAGAGCACTGGATCAGCGCGCCCCGTGCCGCCCGACAGCCGGCCGCACTCTCTCACTACCGAGATACGTACACGGGTCGCCGATCGGTTCCCCAGACCGACACTCCAATGCCCGAGTTCGAGCCGCTGGAACCGATGCGTCGTTCCCCTGCGTACTGAAGGCGACCTAGCACACAGGAGATGAACATGCGGACAAGCTCAACCCTCCGGCGGTCAGCCGGAACCGTGGCCGTGATGGCCACCACGGTCCTCGGGCTCGGCGTACTCGCCACACCGGCGGATGCGGCCGCCCCAACGGCGAGGCTCAGGAACGGCACGGTGACCGTCACTGGTACCGCGGTCCGGGACGTCGTCGATATCTCCATGAGCCACGACCGGCTCAGGGTCGACTTCGGTTTCGACGCCACGATCGATGCCCGCTTCTCGATGTCTCGAGTCCAGCGGCTGAGTGTCCAGCTAGCCGGAGGCAACGACGGAACGGCCGTGATCGGTACCGGTGTCAGCGATGTGCCGATCACGATCAGCGGGGGCGGCGGCGACGACGGCCTCGGCGTTCTCAGTACGGAGGATCCGCTCGTCGCCGGCGACGCGCCGGTCACGATCGCCGGGAACGACGGCAACGACAGCCTCGGCGCGACCGTGCCGGGTCCCGCAACAGTCAATGCCGGCGCCGGTGACGACGGCGTCGACGGCGGAGGCCGAGCCGTCGGGCCGGAAACCATCTCGCTCGGCGACGGCAACGACAGATTCGTCAGCTCCCTCGACTCCTTCCTTCGCCACATCAGCGAGGTCGTCGACGGCGGCAGCGGCCAGGACATGCTCGAGACACGCGGCACGTTCGCATCCGAGTCCCTCGCCCTGTCGCCGAGCGCGGGGCACCTCATCGTCACCCACGACTTTGGTGACAAGATCGACGCCGACAACATCGAAGACGTGACGTGGACCGGCTTCGGTGGCCTCGACGAGACCGGCAGCGGCGATGCAGTCGCCGTCAACGACCTCACCGGGACCGATGTCGTCCGCTTCGCCCCGGACTTCACCGACCCCCTCGACAACACGGGACCGAACAACAGCGCCGACACCCTCACTGTGCGCGGGACGGCCGGCGTCGACAACATCACTGTCAGCAGCTCGGGCGCCAACATCACCGTGGCCGGGCTCACGCCTCTCGTGACCGCGGTCAACCTTCAGACACGGGACGTCCTGCTGCCGGACGTGCTGCGGATCGACACCCTGGCCAGCCGCGACACCGTCGACAGCTCCGGCCTCCAATCGGGCCTGGTGCAACTGCTGGTGCTCTGATCTCGTGTTGGCAGCGCTGGCGGCGTGATCAACGTCGTCAGCGCCGCCAATCTCAGCCTGAGCTAGGTCAGCAGCCGCGGATCGGACGCCGCGAACTGCCGACCGTCGGGCGCGATGCCGCGGACCCGCCCGTGTACCGCACGAATCCGGGCGACCGCCCACTCGGGGTCGGATGCGGCCCGAAGGTGCGGGCTCCCTTCATCGAACCAGCGGGGACCAGCCGCGGTGAGGATCCGGACCCGGCGGCGATCAGCCTCCGCGCCCGCGCCGCGATCGATCACGCATCGGCGAGCACTCAACGCACCCGCTCGACCGGCATCATGCAGCCATCGGTGGGCGCAACAGGGATCGAACCTGTGACCCCCTGCTTGTTAGGCAGATGGCGCTCAACGCTGTGCAAGCCAGCGGATTGAGCCTGAACCGGCCGAGCGCAAGTCGAAACTTATGGGCTCACTGAATCGCACCTCTTCAGAACGCCGCTCCCTCGCACCTTAACCGTCGCCCTCTGTCCTTAGACGGTTGATGCGCGACAGGGCGGGTTCAAGTGGTGTGCGCAAGGAGTTCGGCGAGCTTTTCGGATGGTTTCATGAATCCGAGTGTCTTGCGGGGCCGGTTGTTGAGGTTGCGGGCGATGCGGGCCAGGTCGGCGGCGGTGTGGACGGATAGGTCGGTGCCCTTGGGCAAGTACTGGCGCAGCAGCCCGTTGGTGTTCTCGTTGGAGCCGCGCTGCCAGGGCGCGTGGGGGTCGCAGAAGTAGATCGGGATACCGGTGGCGATGGTGAAGTCGGCGTGATGGGCCATTTCCTGGCCCTGGTCCCAGGTGATGGTGCGGGCCAGCTCGGCGGGCAGCGTGGTGATCGCTTGGCGCATGGCCTGCTCGACGTGGCGGGCGTCGCGGCCGGCGGGCAGATGCAGCAACAAGACGTAGCGGGTGGTGCGCTCGACCAGGGTGCCCACGGCGGACTTGCAGTCCTTGCCGATCAGCAGGTCGCCCTCCCAGTGGCCGGGCACGGCCCGGTCGGCGACCTCCGCAGGCCGCTGGCTGATCATCACCATGTCCTTGAGGTGACCGGTGCGGCCGCCACGGCTACGAGGGCGGCGCTTGGCCCGGCCGGTGCGCAGGCAGCGGGTCAGCTCGCGGCGCAGGGGGGTGTCAGATGGTCTGTGTAAGCGGTCGGTCCTGGGGAAGGGACCATGATGGCTGCTGTGACTACTGGGACTGGTGTGACGAGCGACGAGAAGGATGCTGCTGCGCGGCGGGCTGACCGGGCGGATCTGCCGGGTGCGAGGGCCGCATCCGAGCTTGCCGCGTCGGGTGCCTT
>DASQKI010000073.1:0-59121 GCA_035630615.1 Nocardioidaceae bacterium | reverse complement strand
CAGGCTGACAGCGCGCCAAGAGCACCGAGGCTAGGGGTCGATGCCTCCGATGCCGCGATCGCGAAGTGACCGACGCTGTTGCTCCAACGCGAAGAGCTCGCCGGCCATGCGGTTGTAGTCGGCCTGCTGCTCGACCGGGTTGGTCCGCTGCAGCCGAGACTTCACCGCCTGGACCCGCCGCGAGACGGTCAGCTCCTGCAGTCGGGCGAGCAACGCACCGACCAGACGCGAGGTCGGCTCGCCGGCCGATCGCAGCGGCTCAACCGCGAGCGCCGACACCAGCGATCGCGCAGCCTCGTCGGCGACCCGCTCCCGGACTCGCGACGGCCATCCCGCGTCGGCTTGGACCGGCACTGACTCGGCGGCGATCGCCTCCCAGGTCGCGCGCAGCCACGGATGGGTGAAGTCGTCGATGTCGACCTCGGTCGCACCGTCGCCGACCAACTGCGGGTATTGGATGAGCGCCTTGAGCGCCTCGCGCTCGTCGGCGTAGCGAGACTCCCGTACGTCGGGCACGGCCGGGCCTTCGAGCGTCGGTGCCTGCTCGCGGCCCGTCGTCGGCATGCCACCCCCCGAGTGAGCCGCAGCTGCTCGGCGTACTTCGGTCCGGACCTCGTCGAGATCCATGCCGACCATGCCGGCAAGCTCGCGGGCGAACGCGTCGACCTTCGACTTGTCCCGGACGCTCGCGACGAGCCGGGCGGCTTCGCGCATGGCGTTGACCCGCTGGTCGGCCCGATCGAGGTCGAAGCGGCCGACCACGTTGCGCAACACGAAGCGATAGAGCGGCAGCCGTCGCGCGATCAGCTCGCGGACCGCCGCGTCGCCCTTCGCCTCCCGCAGAGAGCACGGGTCGAGACCGTCCGGCTCGATCGCGACGTAGGTCTGGGCGACGAACTGTTCGTCCCCCGAGAAGGCCCGCATCGCCGCCGCTTGTCCCGCCTCGTCACCGTCGAAGGTGAAGATCACCTCACCCCGGAACTCGTCGTGGTCGGCGAGCAGCCGCCGCAGCACCCGGCCGTGATCGGGCCCGAACGCCGTGCCGCACGTCGCCACCGCGGTCTGGACGCCGGCCTCGTGGCAGGCCATCACGTCGGTGTAGCCCTCGACCACGACGGCCTGCATCGCCTGGGCGATCGGCCGGCGGGCCAAATCGACGCCGTAAAGCACCTGGCTCTTCTTGTAGAGCGACGTCTCCGGCGTGTTGAGGTATTTGGCTTCGATCCGATCGTCGTCGAACAGACGCCGCGCGCCGAAGCCGACCACGTCGCCGGCGAGGTCGCGGATCGGCCAGAGCAGCCGGCCTCGGAACCGGTCGTATCCACCTCGCTGTCCCTTGGCGATCAGGCCCGCCGACACCAGCTCGTCCTCGGCGAACCCCTTCTGCCTGAGGTGGGTCAGCAGCGCCTCGCCGCCGCGCGGCGCGAAGCCGAGCCCGAACCGCTCCGCCACGCCACGATCGAATCCGCGCTCGTCGAGGAACTGCCGAGCGACCCTGGCATCGGGGGCGTCGGCGAGCTGCGCGAGGTAAAACGCGGCCGCGGTCCGGTTGGCCTCGACGAGCCGAGCCCGCCGCTGCGGGTCACGTCGCGGTCCGGCGCCGGCGCCGTCCTCGTAGCGCAGCGCGATGCCATAGCGACCGGCCAGCCGCTCGACCGACTCGGTGAACCCGATGCCGTCCATCTTTTGCAGGAACGTGAAGGCGTCGCCGCCCTCTTGGCAGCCGAAGCAGTTGCCGGTGAGGATGTTGTCGGCGAGGGCGAAGGCGTGGCCGTCATCGACGACAGCGCAGAAAACCTCTTCGACCCGATCGGTTGGCTCGACGCTCTGCACTACCCAGCTCCGACTTACACACGACTTACGCGAGGTGGTGAAGCTGCGGCGGTGCTCGTCGAGCAGGAAGAACGACTCGGACAGATCCTCGTTGACGAGGTGAACGCAGTAGAGCTCCGAGGGCTCGCGCTCGGGAAGGCCGCGGCGAAGCTGCTTCGTGATTCCAAACGTCGCGATTCCCAATCGAGTGCACAACGTCCGTACGAACTCCAGATGTTCGCGCTTGGCTGAGTTGAGGATGACCGTACCGTCGGCGGCAACACAGCCGTCGGCCGCGAAGTATCCGGCCAGCCAGCCCAGCAGGTACGGCGTCGACTCGTCGAGATCAGGGAACGCCTTGAAGAATCGTGGCAGGTGGTGGACGAGTAGATGCCCGTCATCTCGTGACGTGACGTGACTGTTCGGAAACCACTTGAGCATGTCGGCGTCTTTGGGCCTAGCCAAGAGCGCCATCGAGCCCGAACCGTTGAGCGTGCCGTCGCCGAAGGTGAAGCCGTGCGCGATCCCGAAGGGCGAGGGCGTCGTGCGTCGAATCCTCGAGCCCGGATAGACGTAGGACAGCCGATCGCCAGCCTTGAGTCCGGTCGTGACCACCTCAGGTCGCTTGTTGCCCTGCTTGCCGCTGCGGAGAAACCACCGATGGCCGTCGGTCGCGTAGAGCTCCTTGGTCTGGCGATTGCGCGTCACAACGATCTTGTGGAGCTGCTGGACGCCGAACGACTTGAACGGCGCGTCCACCCAGCGGCGGCCCGGAACTAGGACCCTGTGGACTCCACCAGCGAGGTCCCTGATCGGTCGTGGGCCGTCCCACGTGATGACCTCGGTCTCGCCCGCCAGGCAGTGGTAAAAGCCTCGACTCGGCGTGACGTTGAACGACGGGCTCTTCTCGTCGTGGAACGGACACAGCCCTTTGAGGTTGCCGCCGCCGACCGGACGGAGCGTCACGTACTGACTTATGACCTCGTCGATCCGCGCGCGCTCGCGTACGAGGGCGATGTCCTCGTCACGGATCCGGCCGGCCACGTGGAGAGTCTAGGTCGCGCAGAGTGCGGTCAGCCG
The DNA here is from genome assembly GCA_035630615.1 of Nocardioidaceae bacterium. Taxonomy (GTDB): domain Bacteria; phylum Actinomycetota; class Actinomycetes; order Propionibacteriales; family Nocardioidaceae; genus DATFRX01. The sequence goes on along the minus strand of DASQKI010000073.1, from coordinate 56,229 downwards.
GCGACATCCGCATCGCCGGCTCACAGCTGTTCGGCGGCCCACCTGCGCGCGGAGCCGTCGGTCAGCGAGGCGACCTGGTCGATCACGGCGCGGAGTCGGTCGGCGTCATCCGCCGCGGCGTCGAACAGCTCCCGAAACAGCGGCTCCAGCCGATCCGGCCGCTCGACGAGCATCGCCACGAGGGCTCCCAGCAGATCGCGCTGCTCGCGAAGCAGCGACACTCGGTCGTCGCGGCGCATCACGAAATGTGCGGCGACGCCCTTGAGTACGGCGATCTCGACGACGGTCGGGTCGGGCACGACCAGGTCAGCGGCGAACCGGGTCAGCGGGCCGCTGCCGTACTCCTCACGCGTCGCCGAGAGGATCACGGCGTAGAAGCGTCCGATCAACGCACTGGTCAGGCTCTTCAGGCCGACCTGCGCGTCGAGGCGGCCGTCGTAGGGCTGCGTCGGCCACTCGGGCAGGGCCAGCAATCGATGCAACCCGGCCCGCAAGTCGTCGGTCTCGACCGGCAGGTACCAGTCACGCACCGCCTCGAACACACCGTCGGTCGCTTCGACGTCAGACCGGAGGGCGGCCAGATCGACGCGCCCGGCGACCACCGCGTCCTCGACGTCGTGCACGGAGTACGCGATGTCGTCGGCGAGGTCCATGACCTGGGCCTCGATGCACGGCCGACGCACCGGAGCGTCCTCCCGCACCCAGTCGAAGACGCCGCGATCGTCGTCATACGCTCCGAACTTCCGCATCGCCCGCTCATGCCCGTCGGAGTGCCGCCCGAGCGGCGCCGGCGCCTCGGCGAGCGGCCAGGGGTATTTGAGGCAGGCGTCGAGCACGGCCCGCGTCAGGTTGACCCCGACGCTGCGGCCGCCGTCCCCGACCGTCTTGGGCTCGAGCCGGGCCAGGATGCGCAGCGTCTGCGCGTTGCCCTCGAAGCCGCCACTGTCGATCGCCGCCTCGTGCAGGGCGCGCTCGCCGTTGTGGCCGAACGGCGGATGCCCGAGGTCGTGAGCGAGCGCGGCCGTCTCGGCGATGTCGGGGTCGCAGCCGAGCCGGCTCCCGAGGTCGCGAGCGATCTGCGCCACCTCGAGCGAGTGCGTGAGCCGGTTGCGTACGAAGTCGCCGGTGCCCGGTCCGACGACCTGGGTCTTGGCCGCGAGTCGGCGAAACGCCGCCGAGTGCACGACGCGGGCCCGGTCGCGGGCGAAGGGGGTACGCCCGGAACTGCCGTTCGACTCGGGCACGAGGCGCTCGACGTCGGCGGCGCGGTAGCCGGGGCTCGGCTGCGATTCCATCGGGTGCAGGCTAGCTGCCCGAGTGGCGAAGACGCGCAAGGTCGGTGGGAAGATGTAGGGAGATCGGCGGCGGAGGTATCGCGGAGAGATGTTCGGGTTCCTGAGGAACATGACAGGTCGATCGGGCGCCACCCGCCGCTTCCGGGTCGTCACGTTGCTTCTCGCCTTGCTACCGCTCGCCGCCGCCGCGTGTGTCGACGGAGCCGGAGCCATCGTCGAAGACCCGGTGCTCGTGCCCGCCGACGACGAGACAGAGCCGGTCGCCCATGCGGGTGACGCCGCCGACGACCCGGCGATCTGGGTGCATCCCACCAGCCCGGGCCAGTCGCTCATCATCGGCAACGACAAGCAGGGCGCGCTGGAGACGTACAACCTTGACGGTTCGCGAGAGCAGCGGATCACCACCGGCACGGCTTTCTGGGGCAACGTCGATGTCCGCCAGGGCGTGACGATCGGCGGTCAGACACTCGACGTCGCAGCGGTCTACAACGGCGGCCTGCGACTCTTCACGGTCAACTCGGCGACCCGGAGACTCCAGCTCAGCACCGACAACGGCGGCCTGCTGTCGGCACCACTCGGTGAAGGGCTGTGCCTCTACGACAGTCAGGTCAGCAACGAGCTCTACCTCTACCTGATCTCCCGTGCGAAGCGGATCCGGCTTTATCGCGTCCACGACACCGACCGCGACGGGCTGCTTCAGGTCAAGTTCCTCCGCGAGTTCCGCCTGACGTCAGAGGCCGAGGGCTGCGTCGCCGACGACGAGCGAGGCCGGCTGTATGTCGACCAGGAGGACGTCGGACTGTGGCGGTTCGGCGCCGAACCCACCGACAGTACGACCGGCACCCTGATCGACGAGGTGCAGCCTGACGGTCATCTCGCGGCCGATGCCGAAGGCGTGACGATGGTCGATACCGGCGGGCAGGGCGGATACATCATCGCGTCGGCCCAAAACATCGCGGATCCGCGGAACTCGTACTTCGTCGTCTACAACCGGGCCACCAATGCGTACCTCGGATCGTTCCGGATCGTCAACGGCCCGAACGCCGACGCCTGCGAACGCACCGACGGAATCACGGCGTACGCCGGCAACCTAGGCGCGGCGTTCCCAGCCGGGCTGTTCGTCTGCCAGGACAACGGCAACCGGAGTCCCTCGGCGAACCAAGACTTCAAGCTGACGCGGCTCGACAAGATTCTGGCGGCGCTGGGGGCGTGAGGTTTTGGCGCTGGGGACCCCTGCGCCAATAGGTTTGGCGCTGGGGACCCCTGCGCCAATACGCGACTGCGGTCAGCCGCCCGAGATGTCGCACTCGGCGTCGGCGTCGACCCGAGTGCTTTCGCGGTCGGCCAGCCAATCGTGCGGCAGGGCCACCTTGCGGGGAGCGCCCTGGCGGCCGCGCGGCTTGCCGAGCTCGTCGACGGGGTACGGCTCGGCCGGGTCGAGGTCGCCCAGCAGCCGGTCGAGATCGGCGAGCGACGACACGAGGCCGAGCTGCGACCTGATCCGGCTCCCGGCGCGGAAGCCCTTGAGATACCACGCGATGTGCTTGCGAAACTCGACGCAGCCGCGCTCGGACCCGACGTAGTCCATCAGCAACTCGGCATGCCGCCGCATCATCACGGCGACCTCGCCGAGCGTCGGCAGCGGTGGCGCGGGCTCGCCGGCGAACGCGGCCGCGAGGTCGCGAAACAGCCACGGCCGGCCGAGACAGCCTCGGCCCACGACGACGCCCGCGCAGCCGGTCTGGGTGACCATGTCGAGCGCGTCGGCGGCCTCCCAGATGTCACCGTTGCCCAAGACCGGGATGTCGACGTGATCGACGAGTCGGGCGATCGCGTCCCAGTCGGCGCTACCGGAGTAGTGCTGTGCGGCAGTCCTCCCATGCAGCGCGATCGCCGCACAGCCGGCCTCCTGGGCGATGCGACCGGCGTCGAGGTACGTCTGGTGCTCGTCGTCGATGCCGATCCGGGTCTTCATGGTCACTGGCGCGCCGTACGGCTGCGCTGCATCGACCGCCGCGGTCAGGATGTCGCCGAGGAGTCGGCGCTTCCACGGCAACGCAGCGCCGCCGCCCTTGCGAGTCACCTTGGGCACCGGGCAGCCGAAGTTGAGGTCGACGTGGCCGACTCCGTAGTCGCCACACAGCATCTCGACGGCCTTGCCGATGTAGATCGGGTCGATGCCGTACAGCTGGACCGACCGCACCTGCTCGCTCGGGTCGAAGACCAGCATCGACAGGCTCGTGCGGTCTCCCTCGACGATGCCGCGCGACGTGATCATCTCGCAGACATAGAGGCCGGCGCCCTGCTCCCGACAGAGCCGGCGGAAGGCGGCGTTGGTGACTCCGGCCATCGGCGCCAGGACCACCGGCGGTGTCACCGCCAGGGGTCCGAGTCGCAGCGTCGTCGGTACCGGCACCGCACCATTGTGCCGCACCCCTTGCATGAGCGATCAGGTCATGCCACGGGCAGGTCGGCCAGTCGCCATTCCAACATTCCCTCCGAGAGCCGGCTGGCCGAACGCCCCTGTCCTCGCAGGTATCGGACCGCGTCGTGAGCGAGCACGCAAAACGCGCCGCGACAGTAGGCGACGACCTCTTGATCCGCCGGCAGCTCAGCGAGTCGCTCTGGGAGTTCATCTAACGGGATGCTGACCGCGCCCGCGATATGTCCGGCCGCGTATTCCTCCGACGGTCGCACGTCGATCAGCGTGACCTCACCGGCCTGGGCGCGGCGCAGCAGCTCGTCGCGGTCGACCTGGTCGGTCTCGGGACCCAGGTACGCCGCGCGGGCCGCCTCGACGTCAGGCAGACGCGCGTGCGCGACCGTGCGCACCCGGGCAAAGAGGGCAGCGACATCCGGGCCGGCGAGCCGGTAATACACCTTGGTGCCCTCGCGCCGAGTCGCGACCAGGTTGGCCTGCTTGAGCGTCTGGAGGTGCGCCGACGCGGTGGTCACGCCGAGATCCGCCGCGCGGGCGAGTGCTTCGACCGACCGCTCCGCTTGCGCGAGTAAGTCGAGCAGCTCGAGCCGCTTGCCGCTGGCCAGTGCCTTGCCGACCCGGGCTACCTGGTCGAACAGCGCGGTCTTTGCGTCCCGGTCGCCCAATGCTTCTCCAATCTTCTATGGAATAGCATACGATAACCGATGCGCCGTCGAGACGTCACCCAGAGGAGCATCCGTGACCGCCGTCGACCTCCATCCGATCGTCGATGAAGGGCTGGGCAACTCGGCATACCTCGTCGACCTCGGTGACGGTCGCGCGCTCGCCGTTGACGTCAGCCTCGATCTTCGCGAGGTACGACGGACCGCCGAGCGTCTCGGGCTGACGATCGCGTACGCGGCCGACACTCATCTGCATGCCGACTTCGTCACCGGCGCCTGCCAGCTCAGTGCGACCGACGGCGCCCGCGTACTCGCATCGGTCACCGGAGATCGAACCTACGACCACACCGGGCTGCGGGACGGGGACGAGGTCGACCTCGGCGGGCTGCGGCTGCGGGCTCTGGCGACGCCGGGCCACACCCACGAGCACCTGTCCTTCGTCCTGTCCGACGGCGAGACGCCGGTCGGCGTGTTCACCGGCGGCTCGCTGATGGTGGGGACCGCCGCTCGCACCGACCTCGTGTCGGACGACCAGACCGAAGCCCTGGCCCGCGCGCAATACCGCTCGCTGCGACGGTTGGCCACGCTGTCAGATGATCTGCCGGTGTGGCCGACCCATGGCGCCGGATCCTTCTGCTCGTCGTCGTCCGACGCCGATCGGACGACCACGATTGGTCGAGAGAAGGCGACCAACGCGCTGCTGAGATCTGAGGACGAGGACGCATTCGCGTCCGCCCTCCTCGACTCGATGGGCACCTATCCGCCGTACTTCCGTCGTCTCGCCGAGGTCAACCGTCGCGGTCCCGGCGTACGCGACAGCGATCCCGCCCTGCCGTCGCTCGAGGTGGAGCGGGTTCGGACACTGCTCGACGCGGGTGCCAGTCTCGTCGACGCCCGACCCAAGGAAGCCTTCGGCGACCAGCACATTCCGACGGCGCTGGCCATCCCACTCCGACCGACGTTCGCCTCCTGGCTGGGCTGGATCGTCCCCCCAGATCGGCCGGTTGTCATCGTGCGGAATCCCGATCAAGACCCGACCGAGGTCGCCTCGCAGGCCGCCAAGATCGGCTACGACAACCTCGTCGGAGAGCTCACCGGCGGCATCGTCGCCTGGACCGGGGCCGGCTTCCCGACCGAACGGACTCGGCTCGAAGGTCCCGAACAGCTCGCAAACGACCGCGTGCTCGACGTCCGGCAAGCCGACGAATTCAGCGACGGACACGTCCCGGGCGCGATCCACATCGAGCTCGGCGAGCTGCCGTCCCGAGTCGACGATCTGCCACACGAGCCCCTCGTGGTGATGTGCAACCACGGCGAACGTTCGATGAGTGCAGCGAGCCTGCTCGAGGCGGCCGGTCGACACGATGTGACCGTCCTGACCGGCGGGCCCGACGAGTGGGCTGAGCACACTGGCAGCGAACTCCAGACCGGCACATGAGTCAGGTCGGCACGATCCGATTGGGCCTGCGGGCAAACCTGGCTCAGTTCAGCCTGCTGGTGGCCGTCAACGCGCTGGTCGGCGGCATGCTCGGACAGGAGCGAACCGTCCTGCCTCTGCTCGCCGAGGACGAGTTCGCTCTGACCGGCTACACCGTCGTCTTGACCTATGTGCTCGCCTTCGGGCTCACCAAGGCGGCCGCCAACTACCTCGCCGGCACCTGGTCGGACCGCTACGGCCGCAAGCCGGTCCTGGTCGGCGGCTGGATAGTCGGGATCCCGGTCCCGCTCCTGCTGATGTGGGCGCCCGACTGGGCGTGGATCGTAGCCGCGAACGTTCTGCTCGGGGTCAATCAGGGCCTGACGTGGTCGACGACCGTGATCATGAAGATCGACCTTGCCGGGCCGCGGCGTCGCGGACTCGCGATGGGACTCAACGAGGCGGCCGGCTACGCGGCCGTCGCCGCCACCGCACTCGCGACCGGATATCTCGCCGGCGAGTACGGCCTGCGACCGGCGCCCTTCCTGCTCGGACTGTCCTACGCGGTGATCGGCCTCGGCCTGTCTAGCGCACTCGTACACGAGACCCGGCGCCACGCCGACCACGAGGCAGCCGAGCGCCGTCCGGACAAAGATCGCCTCCGGGCCGACCTTGACAGTAGTGACGTGTTCGCCCAGACCAGCCTCCGGGAGCCGGCTCTGTCCGCGGCGAGCCAAGCCGGGATGGTCAACAATCTCAACGATGGCCTGGCGTGGGGCCTGTTCCCGATTCTGTTCGCGAGCGCCGGTCTCTCGCTCGGCCAGATCGGCGTCCTCGCCGCGCTGTATCCCGCCGTATGGGGATTGGGTCAGCTTGGCACCGGACCACTGTCGGACCGACTCGGCCGCAAGCACCTCATCACCGCAGGCATGCTGGTCCAGGCTGCCGCGCTCGCATTCGTGGCGGTGGCCGACTCGTTCGCCCCTTGGGCGGTTGCCGCCGTCCTTCTCGGTGCCGGGACGGCAATGGTCTATCCGACCCTGCTCGCCGTCATCGGCGACGTCGCGCATCCCGCCTGGCGAGCCCGGGCGGTTGGCGTCTACCGCCTGTGGCGAGACGGCGGCTTCGCCGTCGGAGCGCTGATGTCCGGTCTCATCGCCGACGCGTGGGGGCTGCGGGCGGCTGTGGCGACCGTGGCCGGCGTCACCGCGGTGTCCGGGCTGGTCGTCGCCTACCGCATGTACGAGACGCATCCACGCCGGAGCCGTCCTGGGACGTCGACGCCGCCCGGTCTTTGACGTCCGCAATGTCGATCATCGCGTTGAGCAGGTGCGAAGATCGACTCATGATCGGCCGTATGCATCACGTCGTCGTGGACTGTCGCGAGCCGCATGTGCTTGGGGCGTTCTACTCCAAGTTGCTCGGCCTACCGATTACGTACGAATCGGACGACTGGGTCGTCATCGCGCACAACGACAGGACGTCGGGCGTCGCCTTCCAGCTCGCTCCCGACCACCGGCCACCGCGATGGCCGGACCCGTCCGAGCCGCAGCAGTTTCACCTCGACGTCATGGTTGACGAACTCGACGACGCCGAGCCACGGGTACTCACGCTCGGTGCTACCCGACTACCGTCCGAAAAGGGACACATTTATTCTGATCCAGCAGGACATCCGTTCTGCCTGATTACTCGTCCGCACTGGGCGCCACCGGTCAACACCAGTGCGACGGAGGCCCATGACTAGCCACGACCACGAGCACGTCGCTGACGTCGAATGGGGCGAGGTCGTCGATGACCTCGTCCGGTCCGACGACGTGCTGCGTCCGGTCAGCGAGCAGATCATGGAGTGGCTCGGCGTGACCCAAGGCGCCAAGGTCGCCGACATCGGCTGCGGCGCCGGTGGCATGACGGCCCTGCTCGCCGGCTCCGTCGGACCCAGTGGCAAGGTCTACGCCGTCGACAGCGAGCCGGCACTGATCAGCGCCACACGCGATCGCTGCGAGGCGCTCGGCTACGCCGAGTGGGTGCAGACGCTCCACCACGACCTCCACACCGGCGTCCCCTCGATCGCCCGGCTGCTCGACCTCGTCTGGGCGTCCAACGTCGTGCACCATCTCCCGGACCAAGAGGCCGCGATCGAGCAGCTCAGCGAGCTCCTGATCGACAGCGGCCGGCTCGCGCTCAGCGAGGGAGGCCTTCGCACCGTCACGATGCCGTGGGACGTCGGCGTCGGCCGGCCCGGGCTCGAGTCCCGTTTACACGCGGCCGAGGCCGAGTGGTTCGTCCAGATGCGGGCCTCCATCCCGGGTTCGACGCGGGCACCGTACGGATGGCCGACCCTGCTCCGCATGGCTGGACTCATCAACGTACGCAGCCGATCGTTTCTCCTCGATCAGCCGAGCCCGATCTCGGCGCATGTCGCCGGCCATGTCATCGGCTCGTTGCGCAATCGCGTCGAACGCACCGCGGACCGTCTCGACGAGCCCGACCTCGCGGCCTGGGATCGCCTGCTCAGCCCAGACTCCACCGAATACATCGGCACCCGCGACGACCTGTTCTGCCTCGCCGCGATCACCGTGCACGTCGGGGTGCGACGGCTCTAGGACTTCGTGGGTGGCGACTTCGACGCCGGCGGCTTCGATGCGGGCCTCTTCGATGGTGGCGCCTTGGTCGGCGGCGGCTTGACCGACTCCGGCACGGTCCACCGGACCGGGTCGAATCCGTCGTAGGGCCGCAGCTCCACCGATTCGAGCGTCGCACCCTTATGGACCAGATAGACCAGGCAGGTCCGCTGGGTCGCCTTCGGTCCGAATGTCGCCGCCAGCGGCCCGCCGGCACACGGGTCGAGTTCGCCGACCAGGGTGACGGCCGGAAAGAACGTGTTGGTCGAGTCGTGCCCATAGAGCGGCACCGCGGCCCGACCGAGCTGTCCCGGCCCGGCGTTGCGCACGGTCGCGGTCACGTAATAGGGAGTCGACCGCATCTGGTCCGCGCCCAGGGCGAAGTTGGCGAAGTCCTTCTGCATCGAGCCGACGGCGATCTTCGTGACCGTGACGGTGACGACGCTGACCCGACCCGGACCGGCCTTGTAGACGACGCTCGCCGGTTGGCCCAGGCGCAGGGTGGATCCGGGCTTCGTCAAGGTCACGCCAGCCGGCACGGCGACTTTCGGCGCCGAGGCCGACGCTGACTCGCTGGTCTCGTCGGATTCGGCGTCGTCGCTCGAGCAGGCGCTCAGGCCCAGGAGCAATACCGCGGCCGCCAGGGCCGACAACGCTCGTCTCGACATCGGCTCATTATGCGACCAACGCCAGCCCGTCGTGACAACGACCCCAACCCCTGCCCCGCAACGGCAACGAAATGAGCCACCCTCGAGGGGTGTGTGACCTCAGCCGGCCAACTTCGCCGCGAGGTGCTCGCGGATCCGATCGAGTCCGATCCGCTCCTGGTGCATGCTGTCGCGCTCCCGCACCGTGACGGCCTGGTCGTCGAGGGTGTCGAAGTCGACCGTGACGCAGTAGGGCGTGCCGACCTCGTCCTGACGGCGATAGCGCCGACCGATCGCACCGGCGTCGTCGAACTCGACGTTCCACAGGGTCCGCAGCTCGGCCGCGAGGTCCTTCGCCTTCGGTGAGAGGTCGGCGTTGCGCGACAGCGGCAGCACGGCGACCTTGATCGGCGCGAGTCGCGGGTCGAGCTTCAGCACGACACGACGGTCGACGCCGCCCTTGGTGTTGGGCGCCTCGTCTTCGGCGTACGCGTCCATCAAGAACGCCATCATGGACCGGTTGACACCGGCCGCGGGCTCGATCACGTACGGGGTCCAGCGTTCGTTCTTGCCCTGGTCGAAGTACGACAGGTCCTGACCCGATGCCTTCGAGTGCGTCGACAGGTCGAAGTCGAATCGGTTGGCGATGCCCTCCAGCTCGTCGAACTCCTTGGCGCCGAGCTTGAACCGGTACTCGATGTCGACGGTGCGTTTCGAGTAGTGCGACAGCTTGTCCGCCGGGTGCTCGTACAAGCGCAGGTTGTCGGAATCGATACCCAGGTCGACGAACCAGTCCCGGCGAGCTTGGATCCAGTAGTCGTGCCACTCCTCGTCGGTGCCGGGCTCGACGAAGTACTCCATCTCCATCTGCTCGAACTCGCGGGTCCGGAAGATGAAGTTGCCCGGCGTGACCTCGTTGCGGAAGCTCTTGCCGATCTGGCCGATGCCGAACGGAGGCTTGCGACGCGCCGAGGTCATCACGTTGAGGAAGTTGACGAAGATGCCCTGCGCCGTCTCGGGTCGCAGGTAGTGCAGGTTTTCGTCTGACTCGACCACGCCCAGGAAGGTCTTGAGGAGGCCGTGAAACATCCGCGGCTCGGTCCAGGCACCCTTCGTGCCGCAGTGGGGGCAGGCGACCTGCGCCATGTCGACGTCGTCGGGGTTGATGTCCTTGCGGGCACCGAAATCCTCACGCAGGTGGTCTTCACGGAACCGCTTGTGACACGACTGGCACTCGACGAGGGGATCGACGAACGCATCGACGTGGCCGGACGCCTCCCAGACCTTGGTCGGCAGGATCACCGACGAGTCGAGGCCGACGACGTCGTCGCGCCCTTGCACCATCGCCCTCCACCACTGGCGCTTGATGTTTTCCTTAAGCTCGACGCCGAGCGGACCGTAGTCCCAGGCGGATCGGGTGCCGCCGTAGATCTCGCCGCAGGGGAAGACGAACCCCCGGCGCTTGCACAGGGTGACGATGGTGTCGACAGAATCGGCAGGCACGGTGTCTCCATCCGGCTGGGTGTCGGCGGACCAGGGCCGGCCACCACCGGTCGACCCCATATCCCACCAGGTTATCTGCCCATCACAACCCGATTTGCGCCGGTCGTGCTTTCTCCCGCCGACGTGGGACGATGCGGTGGTGGCACCCCAACCGACTCGCAGCGAGGTCGTCCTGGCCCGACTGCATACGCTCCCCCGCCTGACCGTCCCGGCGCTCGTCCTCGTGCTGACCGTCGCGGGTCTACTGGCACCGCCGGCGATCGGGGTGCCTTGCCTCGTGATCCTGGCGACGTTCCTCGGCTGGCTGGCCTCGCTCGCATGGCCGAAGCTCGACCCGACCGGGCGGCTCCTGCGCGCGCTGGTCGTCGGCATGCTGGTCGGCGCCGCCATCGCACGGGCCACCGGCGCGATCGACTGAGCCTCGTACGCGGGATGCGTCAGCCGAAGGCTAGTTGACAATCGTTCTCAACAAGATGAGAATCGTTGTCATGTGGTTCAAGCCTGCGGCTCTGCTCGGCGTGATCGCGAGCCTGCTTCTCGTTGTCGCATGTTCGGGTGACGATGCGTCCGACGACCGCCCTCGCGTGATCGCGTCGTTCTATCCCTTCGCGTTCGTCGCCGAGCAGGTCGGGGGCGACACGGTTCAGGTCGACAACCTGACCCAGCCCGGTGCCGAGCCGCACGACCTCGAGCTCGACCCTCAACAGGTCGCCGACCTCACCGAGGCGTCGCTGGTCGTGTTCGAACGCGGTTTCCAGCCCGCCGTCGACGATGGCATCGACCAGGCCGGTGTCTCCGACGACGCCACTCTCGACGTCGCCGACGTCGTGACCCTGTCGCCCGCGGACGAAGGCTCCGACGAGGAGGGCGACTTCGACCCCCACGTCTGGCTCGACCCGGTCGCGATGCAGCAGATCACCGAGGCCGTTGTCGACCGGATGATCGAGATCGACCCTGATCACCAGCGGGCCTACGAACGCAACCGCGACCAACTCCTCGACGACCTCCGACAGCTCGACAACGCGTACGAGCAAGGCCTGGCCGACTGCGAACGCCGGACGATCGTGACCAGCCACGACGCGTTCGGCTATCTCGCCCGTCGCTACGACCTCGAGCAGATCCCGATCGCCGGCATCGACCCCCACGCGGAGCCGGCACCGTCCGAGCAGGCCGAGATCTCCGACCTGGTCGAGCAAGACGGCATCACGACGGTGTTCACTGAGACACTGGTGAGCGACGACGTCGCCGAGTCGATCGCCGACGAAACCGGCGTCGCGGTGGCGACCCTGGACCCGATCGAAGGGCTGAGCGATGACACGTCCGACGACACGTACCTCACGCTGATGCGGTCCAACCTCGAGACGCTGCGCGAAGCGAACGGCTGTACATGACCACGCCGGTCGTCGCCGTCGATGACGTCAGCGTCGTGTTGTCCGGTCGGCCCGTCGTACGCCGGGTCGGCCTTCGCGTGTTGTCGGGCGAGTTCGTCACGCTGCTCGGCGCCAACGGATCCGGGAAGTCGACCCTCATCCGCACGATGGTCGGCCTCCTTCCGGCGGCGTCCGGATCGATCGAGCTGTTCGGCACCCCGCAGCAGCAGTTTCGCGACTGGCGTCGGGTCGGCTACGTCCCCCAGCGTTCGACGGCGCAGTCCGGTGTGCCGGCCACCGTCAGCGAGGTGGTCACGACCGGCCGGCTGTCGCACCATCGATTCGCCGGCTGGCCAAACCGGTCCGACCGGACCGCGGTCGCGGAGGCACTCGAGATCGTCCGCCTCGCCGACCGCGGCCGCGACTCCGTCGCCCAGCTCTCGGGCGGCCAACAGCAGCGAGTCATGATCGCTCGAGCGCTGGCGGCACATCCGGATCTCCTCGTGCTCGACGAGCCCACCGCCGGCGTCGACCAGGCCAGCCAAGCCGTCCTCGCCGAGGTGTTCGCCGATCTCGTCGACCGAGGCACGACGATCCTGCTCGTCGCCCACGAGCTCGGTCCCCTGACGCCGCTCGTCGACCGGTCCATCGTGTTGCGAGACGGCCGGATCGTCTTCGAGGGCGACGCCGAGCAGGCCGTGCTCGACCTCGGCCTCGGCGTGCACCACCATCACGACGGTCCGACGTCGTCGCGCGTACCCCTCACCGACGAAGCGGCATGGGGGCACGACCGTGCTTGACCTGTGGCAGTACGAATTCATGCAGCGGGCACTGATCGCGGCGATCTGCACCGGACTCGCGGCGCCGGCGATCGGCACCTACCTCGTCCAGCGGCGGCTGGCCCTGCTCGGCGACGGCATCGGACACGTCGCCCTCACCGGCGTCGCCGTCGGGCTGCTCACCGGATGGGCGCCTCTGACGTCCGCGGTCATACTGGCCGCGGCCGGCGCGATCGGCATCGAGCTGCTCCGCGCGTACGGCAAGACCAGCGGCGACGTGGCCCTGGCGCTGATGTTCTACGGAGGCATCGCGGGCGGCGTCTTCTTGACCGCGCAGGCCGGCGAGTCGGCGGCGACCCTCAACACCTATCTGTTCGGCTCGATCACCACGCTGTCGCCGGGCGACCTGCGCGACGTCGCGATTCTGTCCGCACTGGTCGTGGCCGTGGCGGTCGGACTGGCGCCCCAACTGTTCGCCATCTGCCAGGACGAGGACCAATCGCGGGTGTCCGGAGTGCCGGCCCGGATGTACGGCGTGCTGATCGCGGGCCTCGCGGCGATCACCGTGACCGTGTCGATGCGCACGGTCGGACTCTTGCTGGCCAGCGCGCTGATGGTCGTCCCGGTCGCGACAGCGCAACAGCTCAGTCGGAGCTTCCGGACCACGTTCGTGCTCGCTACCCTGCTGGGCGTCGTCGCCTCGATCGCCGGGGTCGCCGTGAGCTTCGAAGCGGCCACTCCCCCGGGCCCGACGATCGTCCTGCTCGCGCTCGCGGGATTCGTCGTCACGGCGCCGGTGGGGGCACTCCTGGCCTGGCGACGGACTCGGTCGGCGCCGTTCGAGACGGCCGAGTCGACCGAGCACGATCTCGCCGAGCAGCATCCGCACGAGCACGGCCCCGGATGCGGACATCCGGCGGTGCAGCACAGCGATCACCTCGACTACGTTCACGATGGACACCGACACGCCCCCCACGGACAGCACTATGACGAGCACTAGACGACCGAAGACGGCGCCCGAGCCGGCCCTGGCGACTCCGGTCGCGGCCCGTGCCACTCGGCAGCGTCGCGCCGTCAGCGATGCGCTCGCCGAGCTCGACGACTTCCACAGCGCCCAGCAGATCCACGACATCCTCACTCGCCGTGGCGACCAGGTCGGGCTCTCGACGGTCTATCGCACGCTCCAGTCGATGGCCGACGCCGAAGAGGTCGACGTCCTCCGCTCCGACGAGGGCGAGGCGCTCTATCGCCGTTGCAGCTCGGGACACCATCACCATCTCGTGTGCCGTTCCTGTGGCCGTACCGTCGAGGTCGAGGGCCCGACCGTCGAGCGATGGGCCGACCGAGTCGCCGCGGAGCACGACTTCGCGGACGTGTCCCACACGCTGGAGATCTTCGGGCTCTGCGCCGACTGCCGCTGATCCGGCGGACCGGCAGGGCGACGGACGTCGTCGCGTGGCCACCGCCCGTCGCGTGGCCGAGTATTGGCGTGAGAATCGCCTCCGGCAGCGCACGAGGCGTGATTCTCACGCCAAAAGTCCAGGCCGGGTCCGACCGACCGGGAAATTCGGTTCCGCCGACCGGCTCTGCCACGATGATCCGGCGGCATGGACTCGGGTGTCATCGCGATCACCGGCGTCATGGCCGCCGGCAAGTCGACCGTCGCACAACTCGTCGCCGAACGGCTTGCTCGCTCGGCCCATGTGCACGGCAACGACTTCAACCTCTATGTCGTCGGCGGTCGGGCCCGGATGGACCGACGTCCCGACGGTTCGGTGAGCTCGGAGGCGTGGAATCAGCTGCGGTTGCGTTATCGGCTCGCGGCGCTGGTGGCCGACGAGTATGCCCGGGCCGGATTCACCGCCGTGGTGCAAGACGTCGTGACCGGCCCGCTGTTGAGCGAGTACGTCGGGCTCTTTTCCGTCCGCCCGCTGCACCTCGTCGTACTCGATCCGGACGCGGCCGCCGTCGCGCGGCGTGAGCGCGACCGACCCAAGACCGGCTATACAACCTGGACCGTCGAGGAGTGCGTGGCCGATCACCGTCGCGACACAGAGCGGATCGGCCTATGGATCGACTCGAGTGAGCAAACGCCGGCCGAGACGGCCGATGAACTCGTCGACCGGCTCGACGAGGCCCGGATCGCCTGAGTCGGGCCGGCGAGCCACGTTTTGGCGTGACATACAGGTCGAGCGGCGCTCCAAACCTGAATCTCACGCCAATACTCCGGGCCGGCGCACTGCAGCAGCGCCGCCGACGGCGTCAGGCCGTGCCGTAGCGGCGGCTGCGTGCGGCGTACTCCTCGATCGCCGCCCACAACGCTCGCCGGTCGACGTCGGGCCAGGCGATGTCGGAGAAGACCAGCTCCGCGTACGCCGCCTGCCACAGCATGAAGTTGCTGATCCGCTGCTCTCCCGACGTCCGCCAGAACAGGTCGACGTCGGGCAGGTCCGGCTCGTCGAGATAGCGGCGCAAGGTGCGTTGATCGACCCGCGCCGGATCGACCAGGCCCGCGGCCGCGTCCCGTGCCAGCGCGGCGGCCGCGTCGGCGAGCTCGGCCCGGCCGCCGTAGTTGACGCACATCGTCAGCGTGAGCCGGTCGTTGTCGCGGGTCAGCTCCTCGGCGACCTCCAGCTCCTTGATCACGCTGCGCCACAGTCGCGGCCGTCGACCGGCCCATCGCACGCGGACGCCGAGTTCGTGCATCTCGTCGCGCCGACGCCGGATCACGTCGCGGTTGAAGCCCATCAGGAAGCGCACCTCGTCGGGCGAGCGTTTCCAGTTTTCGGTCGAGAAGGCGTACGCCGACACATGCGTCACGCCGATCTCGATCGCGCCCTCGACCACATCGAACAGCGCCGCCTCGCCGGCCTCGTGCCCCGCGGTCCTCGGCAACCCGCGGGCGCGGGCCCATCGGCCGTTGCCGTCCATCACGATCGCGACGTGCTTCGGCACCTGGGCCCGCGGAATCGTCGGCGGACGAGCGCCCGAGGGATGCGGCGTGGGCGCGCGGTACGTACGTCTGGCCACGACCCGATCCTGTCAGCGGTCGACGTACGACAGCGAACGCAGGCCGTGCTCGAGATGCCAGGCGAGGTACGCGGCGACCATGCCACTTCCCTCGCGCCGGCTGCGTTCGTCGCTCGCCGACGCGGTCTCCCAGTCGCCGGAGAGCAGCGCGGCCAGCAGCGCGACGGTCGACGCCGCCGGCGTGGCGGACCCGGGCAGCCGGCAGTTGCCGCACAGCATGCCGCCGGCGCCGGGGTTGAACGACCGATGCGGTCCGGGCTCGCCGCAGCGCACGCAGTCGGAGAACGACGGAGCGTACCCGGCGACGGCGAGCGACCGGAGCAGGAAGGAGTCGAGGATCAGCCGCGGGTCGCGGTCGCGGGCCGCCAGCACCCGCAACGCCCCCACGAGGAGCAGGTATTGCTGCACCGCGGGATGGCCCTCCTCGGTGCTCAGTCGCTCGGTCGTCTCGAGCATCGCGGTGCCGGCGGTGTACGTCGGGTAGTCGGAGCTGATCATCGCGCCGTAGGGCCCGAGCGTCTCGGCCTGCGTCACGATGTCGAGCGAGCGCCCCTCGGCGAACTGGCAGTCGACGTGCATGAACGGCTCGAGCCGAGCACCGAATCGGGAGCTGGTACGCCGGACCCCTTTCGCCACGGCCCGGACCTTGCCGTGCTGGCGGGTCAGCAGCGTGACAATGCGGTCGGCCTCGCCGAGCTTCTGCGTGCGCAGGACGACACCCTCGTCGCGATAGAGAGCCACGGGGCCTCCTCACTACGTTCGTCAGACCCGCGGCAAAGCGCAGCGCCCGATTGTTCACTCGCAGGCTCGTTCACTCTCGATTCTCCCCCACCGCGGAAGCGTCGGCCCCAGACGCGCTGGAAGACTCTCGGTGTGGACGTCATCGATCCGGACGAATCGGCCCTCCTCGACCGGGTCCGTGCCCTGGTGTCCCGGCACGCCAGCCGCGTGCTCGGCATCGCCGGCCCACCCGGCGCCGGCAAGACGACCCTCGCGGAGTGGCTGTTCGAGCGGCTCGGTGACGACGGGGTTGACGCCGCGTACGTGCCGATGGACGGCTTCCATCTGGCCGACGCCGCCCTGGCGGAGCTCGGCCGACTCGACTGGAAGGGCGCGCCGGACACATTCGACGCCGCGGGGTACGCCGCGCTGTTGGCCCGCGTACGCGAGGGCGAGGCCGATGTCGTGTGGGCGCCGGCGTTCGAGCGCGTACTCGAGCAGCCGCTGGCCGGCAGCATCGCGGTGCGTCCCGAGGTCCGGCTGCTACTGACCGAAGGCAACTACCTGCTCGACGCGGAGGCGCCGTGGCCATCGGTACGGGCACAGCTCGACGAGGTCTGGTACCTCGACGCCGACGACAGACGGCGCCGACGCCGGCTGGTCGCGCGGCACGAGCGATTCGGCAAGTCGCCGGAGCAGGCGCGAGAGTGGGTGACCCGCGTCGACGACCCCAACGCAACCCGAGTCGTCGCCAGCCGCGATCGGGCGGACCTGATCGTCCGGGTCAGCTAGCACGCCACTCGGGGAGTTTGTCGGATCCGACGCCTAGGGTCGCGGGACATGCCGCCACCCCGACCCATGCGCAATCGGGTAACACCGCTCGGCGACATCGTCGCGATCCCGATGCGCGGTGCTTGGCTCGGCAACCGCGGCATCCTGCACAACGGGACCGAGGTCGTCCGGTTTCATCGCAGTGCCTTGTGGATCATTTGCACCTTGCGTCACAAGGACTGGCAGCTGCCGCAATGGCAGCCGCACCATTTCACGGTGTTGTTCTTCCACGACGAGGCTGTGGCGTTTGCCGCCGGGCATCGACCGTGCGCGCTGTGTCGGCGCGGTGACTACAACGCCTACCGAGCGGCCTGGGTCGACGCGCTCGGCGGACCTGTCCCCAAGGCGTGGGAGATGGACCGGCATCTTCACGGAGAGCGGATCTACCGCGGCACGCACCGCCGGCGAACGCATCCGATCGAGTGGCGCCGGGTGCCCGACGGTGCGTTCGTCCGCATCGCCGACGAACCGTGGCTGGCACACCGAAACGCCGTGGTGCGTTGGACCACCGAGGGCTACGGCCGACCCCGCCCGCGACCGCGTTCAGGCACCGTCGAGATGATCACGCCGCCGGCAACGGCCGCCGTCTTGAGGGCCGGATATCGGCCGCAGATCGATGAGGCGGCACTGTCGGGTTAGCCGCCCCACCGGGTGCTGCCCGCGCGGGAGGTCAGCGCCTCGCCGTTGCGTCGGGCGCAGGCCCCCGCACAAAGAGGACGCCCGCGGATCGCGATTTCCTAACGAAGTCGATCCGTCAGGCGTCAGCCACCGCTGAAAGGTCGTCGGCAACCCAGCAGGCCTGGACGAAGTCGAGCGCCTCCGCGTTGAGTCGGTCCGGCCGACGACGCCACTCGAGGAATGACTCCGCTTCGACGAACCGGCACGACACCAACTCGTCGGCGAGCATCGCCGCGTCGGCCGCAGGGTGGATCGGATCTCTCGGGTGCCCGACGACAAGGGCGGGTACGTCGATCGCGATCCGCTCGTCGTGTGGCGGCGCGACCCGACCGTAGAAGATGCCGTGGATCGTCGCCGCCATGGCGTGTGGCTCCTGACTCATGGTGTCGAGCGCGATGCCCGACCAAAACGGCACCAGGCTCCGCGGCACCGCCTGCGCCAGCCGACCGACCGCCTTCACGACAATCGGCGCGGCGCGGGCGACGAACAGCAACGGCGCGAACGCGATGATCCCGGCCTCGACCGCGTTGTCGAGGACCGGCATCTCGATGATCATGCCGCGCAGCCGCTCCGGCGAACGCGCCGCGACCTCGAGGGTCGTGTTCGCGCCGAGCGACGTGCCGCCGACGACGGCCTGTTCGACCCCGTGGTGGTCCAAGAACGCGACGACCTGGCGTCCGAAGGCTGTCATCGAATACAGCCCGGGATCGGTCGGCTTGTCGGATCGGCCGTGACCCAGCAGGTCGAGCGTGTAGACGTGGTAGCCCTCACCGGCCACCGCCCGCGCCAGCGGCTCGTGCATCCGGCGAGGCATCAACTGCCCGTGCAGCAGCACCACGACGCTGTCGCCGGAGCCGTACTCGGTGTATTCGAGGCGATGCCCCTCGTAGTCGAACTCCCCGATGCGTTCCGCGACCAGCACCATGGATCCCTCCAAGTTCCCGAGAACTACCGCGGGCGATGCCGGACGTACGACACCACCTGCTGGAACGTAGGTCGATTCTGCCAGTCGACGGGCCGAACGCCCACCGTCCCGACCGTCGTCGACCGGATCGCGTCGATCGTCTTGTCGTACGTCAGATCCCGCACTCGGTTGACGTCTTGCGCCGCCAGCGCCCGCTCGACGGCGTCTCGTAGGGAGGCGCGCAGGGTCACCCGACAGTCGGCGAGCCGGCCCTCGCCGCACAGTCCGAGCGGGTACGGCGCGCGAACCGGTCGCCCGAGCACCTGGCGCAGGTCCTTGTTGACATAGCCGTACCAAGCGACGTTGTTCCATGACGATCCGGTGCCGCCGCGTGGATGGTTGTCGAGCGCCTGCGGCAGCCACGGCAGCGTGTAGCGGGCTCGGCTGTCGACCGTGGCGGCGTCCTCGACCAGCCCGACCAACCGCGCCGGCGTCACCCGCTCGCCGCGCCGAATGACCCGATCGATCCGGTCCGACAGGGGCGAGACTGCGCTGGACCGATCCCCACCCCCAGATCTCGTCCGGCGCGCCCCAGCCGGGTGCGGGCTTGTTGTTCCAGCTGGCAAGGTAGCCGCGGGCCGGGTTGACCTGGCGCGGGTGCTCATCCCACGGCAACCAGCCCTGCCAGTCGTAGCGCCGACTCCCCCACCGGGGCAGGTCGAAGTCGGTTCCGGCAGCCCGACGCGGCAGCCGGCCCGAGGAGAAGTACGCGATGTCGCGGTTGTCGGCGTAGAACCAGTTGAACGTGTAGTCGAGGGCCCCGGCCGCCCGCTGGAACGATGCGGCGTCGTGCACGATCCGCGGGTTGTTGAACCGGCTGAACCCGAGCACCGAGCTCACTTCGCGGCCGTACGTGCTGCGCTGCGTCACGATGGCGACCGGCCGCCCGCGTACCGTCGTGCGCAGCTGGACGATCCCGTGACGGGTACGCCATACGTCGAAGGTGTAGGTCGCCGGCAGCTCCGGCGCGGTGATGTTGGGGATCACCTTCTCGGTGTGGGTGTGATGATCCATCGGCACGCATCGCCCGCCCCGCACGTATGACGTCGATCGCACCGTCGGCCGGCTCCCGTCGCGGTCGCACAGCCGCTCGACGACCGTGTCGACGTTGTCGTTGGAGGCGCTGGTCGCCGACCACGCGTAGTCGACTCCGTGCCCGAGCTGCACGACGAGGTTGGTGCCCGCGAACGCGACCCCACGGGCCTTGACGCCCGGCCCGACGAGCACCTCCTCGGTCAGCATCTGCGGCGTGTAATAGCCGGTCTGCGGGCCGAACACCGTCACCGGACGCCCCGTCGCGGTGTGCTCGCCGGACACGAGGAGCGCGTTGCTCATCCCCTGCTGCGGTAGGGCGAGCCGGATCGGGCCGAAGGCCCCGTCGACGACCGACGGCGCCTCCGGGGCGGTGCCGAGCAGGTCGCCGAGGTCGGGCAGCCCGAGCCCGTTGCCCGACGTCTCGGTGCCGGTGCCGCCTGCGATCGGGCCGTCGACGTCGGGCAGCGCGACGCCGGGGCGATCCGGGTTCAACGAGCCGCCGCCGTAGTGAGCTCGGGCCGTGGCGGTCGTCGGGGGCGTCCGCGTCGTTCTTCGACCGAAGCTCGTCGTACAGCGTGGTCGCGCGGCGCTCGCCAAATCGCTCGGCCAGGCGCTGGTAGAACAACGCGTTGGCATATTCGTTGCCGCCGCCCTTGCCAAAGATGCCGCCGACCAGCGACGCGACGTACGTCAGGTCGGCCCGCGTCCACGGTTGCGGCACCTTCTGCAGAGCGACGTACTCGGCCGGGCAGCTCGGCGCGACCACGAGTCCGCCGGGACACATCGCGTCCTGCGCGGCGTTGATGCCATCGAGGAACGCGTCCGCGCCGCGAAGCAGTCGCCGACCCTCGGCCCCGTACTCATCGGCTAGCGCGGGGAGCTGGCGGGCGGCCTCGCGACGGGTGTAGTACGCCGTGCGCAGCTGCTCCTGGTCCATCGCGAGGTTGGCCTCGGTGCCGCCGGCGAACTCGGCGAGCCGAGCCTGGCCGGCATGCCGCAAGACGTCCATCAGGAACATCCGGTCCAGGCTCGCCGCGTATCCCGCGCCCCACAGCGTCTTCGGGTAGGTCGCACCGTTGATGTAGGGCACACCGAACGCATCCCACCGAATGCGTACGCCGTCTGTCGGCTGCTCCTCGCGGACGACCTCGTCGGGCACGAAGTCGGACGCGTCCTTGTAGTACGCGTCGAGGTCGGCGCCAGTGATCGTGTTCGGATTGACCGTGTTGAGCGCGTCGTACATCTCGAGCTGGTCGGCGAAGTTGCCCGGTGCGTCCTTGCCGTCGACCGCGACCCGTCCGGTGGGATCGCCGGCGAGCACCTGGACCAGATCGGTCGCGGTGATCGTGCCGGACTGGCCGGGCGGCAAGATGTCGAGCACCCGGCCGTACCGCGGCGGGCTCGGATCGCGTGGCGAGCTGGCCTGACCGGACGCATTCGGCGCGACGGCCGCGATGACAGCGGCGAGAGCGGTCGCGCACGCAATCGACATACGCACGTCACGCCCAACGAGCCGCCCGACCATAGGTCACTCGTGGCCCGACCGTAGGCCACTCGTGACGCTCGATTCGATGGTGCGCCGGCACCCGGGCGTGGAAGCATTCCGTCTCGTGACCGATGACTGCCTGCTTCAGGCCCTCGAGCGCTACTACGACACCGTTCCTCGTGCCGCCGCGGACGCCGAGTCGGTCGGGCCGTTCACGCTCTTCGTCGCCCGCGAGGGGTGGCCCTACTACGCGCGACCTCGACTCGGCTCGGACGCGACGTACACCGCGTCCGACGTGCTGGCCGTACTCGCTCGACAGCGCGAGCTCGACGTGCCCCGAAGCCTCGAGTGGGTTCACCAGACGACGCCGTCGCTGCTGGCGGCCGCGAAGAGTGTCGGGCTCTCCGTCGAAGAGTGTGCCCTGCTCGTACTCGAGGAGGCCCTGTCGCCGCCCGTCGTTGACGACGTGACCGTACGGATGCTCGATCCGACCGACCCCGGGTTCGCGACCGCCCGATCGGCCGTCGACGCCGGATTCAGCAACCGCGACAAGCTGCGGCTCGAGCGGGTGGCCGACGCGATCGCAGCCCGAGCCGAGGCCGGACTGCTGCGGATCGCCGGCGCCTTCGACGACGACGGTCACGCGGTCGGCGGCGGCAGTCACTCGCCGCGCGATGGCGTCACCGAGCTCACCGGCATCGCCGTCCTTCCGTCGTGGCGGCGGCGAGGTGTCGGCGCGGCGCTGACGGCGGCGCTGACGCGAGACGCCATGGCAGGTGGCGCGACGACGGTCTTCCTGTCGGCGGCGTCGGAGTCAGTCGCCCGCATCTACGAGGGTGTCGGCTTCGTCCGCGTCGGTACGGCGTGCATCGTGTCGGGCCACGAGTGACCTACCGTTGCACGACAAGTGACCTACCGGCGGGCGGCGACGGGCCAATCGGCGGGCCTGGTAGGAACGGAGGGTGGCCAGATGCAGCTTCGTCCCTCCGTACCTGATCAGCCGGCTCAGCCAGCTGCCTGACGACGACCCAATCGGTCGGGCCGGACGGACGACCCGCGCCATCGATGACGCAATCCGGGAGCGCCGGCGCCGGACCGCCTCGGGGGCCGACGGCATCCCGGCGCCCCCGGTCGAGGCTCGATGGACCGTCTACAGCGCCGGTCACACGACAAAGCAGCCCGGATCAGAGGTACGCGCCGACGGCGACGACGCCAGCGGTGACGACGCGGTGGACGAGCTGTACGACGGGCTCGCCGCGACGTGGGACCTGCTCGCCGACGTCTTCTCGTACCCTGCGGTCGACGGCCAGGGCACGCCCGTGACGGCGACGGCGCACCATGGCGACGGCTACGCCAACGCCTTCTGGGACGGCCGGCAGTTGGTGTTCGGCGACGGCGACGGCGTCGTCTTCGGCCGATTCACCCGACCGATCGACGTGCTCGCACACGAGTATGCGCACGGCATCACGCAATACACCGCGGCGCTCGCGTACGAAGGCCAACCCGGCTCGCTCAACGAGAGCATCTCCGACGTGTTCGGCGCGATGGTCAAGCAGAGGGTGCTGGGCCAGACGGTTGACGAGGCCGATTGGCTGGTCGGCGAGGGCGTCTTCCTCCCCGGTGTGCAGGGGCGGGCACTGCGGTCGATGAAGGAGCCCGGCACCGCCTACGACGACCCGCGACTCGGCAAGGACCCCCAGGTCGCGTCGATGCGACGCTACGTCGATACGACCGACGACGGTGGTGGCGTGCACATCAACTCGGGCATCCCCAACCGGGCGTTCTGTCTCGCGGCGACGAGTCTCGGCGGTCGCAGCTGGGAAGGCGCCGGCGCGATCTGGTGGGCGGCGTTGGTCGGCGGTCACGTCGGCAGGAAGACCGACTTCGTTGGGTTCGCCGACGCCACCCTGGAGGCGGCCGGCCGGCTCTACGGCGACGACTCGGCCGAATGCGGCGCGGTCCGCTCCGCGTGGGCCGAGGTGGGTGTCCTCGCGCCGGATCCCGATCGCCCGTCGGATGCCGGCGGCGTGGTCTACGTGCGTCGCAGCGGCGGATTCGCCGGCCTCATCACCGAACGGGAGATCAACCTCGCCTCGGATCCGGCCGGCGCGGAGGCCGCCGCCCTGCTGCGTCGGGTCAACTTCGACCGGCTCTCGAAGACCCCACCCCAGCCCGATCGGTTCGTCTACCTCGTTCGTACCGCCGGCCGCGAGGTCCGACTCAACGAGCAGGACGTTCCCCCCGAGCTCGGCCAGCTGATCGACCTCATCCTGGGCCGCGACTGACGACCGCATGTCGGAGGCTCAGTCGCCCGGACCGTACAACCCGAACGCCAGCGACGGATCGCCCGGCTCCCAGGTGCATCGGAACTGGCTGCGCTCACCCATCTCGCGGCTTCGCCCGACGAGGTTGCGGCCCACTTCGAGCTGCCTCGGCGCCCAGGCCCGCAGCGCGGCGACCGGGTCGTCCGGATGCTCCCGCATCGCCGCCGCCAGGGCCCAGGCGTCGGCCGCTGCCTTGGCGGTGCCGGCGGCGGCGTGCGGTCGGGCGCAGAAGGCGGCGTCGCCCAGCAGGCACACCCGCCCGAAGGCCATCCGGTCGACGGCGACGTCGAAGATGCCCTGGACGAACGGCTCGGCCGTCGTGCGCACGACATCGGCCAGCGCCGGCGGGAGCACCTGGGCCGCCGCACGCAGATCATCGACGTAACGGTCACGGAGCATCCCTGGCGGCACCGAGAACGGACGGTAGATCCCCTCCCGGTCGGTCATCAAGCCTTCGAGGTCGGGGCCGTCGGCGACGTTGCGATACCAGACGAAGTTCATCAGGCGGTGCCCGATCTCGCGCTGTCCCTCGGGACCCGGGATCGGGTAGGTCAGGATGTGGCTCCCCGGCATGACGTGGTACGTGATGGTGTCGGCCAGCTGTTCGAGGGTCGCCGGGCGTAGGTCGGACTCCTCGGCCGTGCCGCGCCAACCCGTGTAGCCGGCATACCGAGCGACGGCATCGGGGAGCAGGCTGGCCCGCGCCGACGACGCGGCACCGTCGGCGCAGACCAGCAGATCGCAGTTCGTCTCGCTGCCGTCGGCGAAGCCGACCCGGACCGCGCCGTCGTCCTGCGCGAATCCGGTCACCTCCCGACCCAGGTGATATCGCTGCGGCCGGATGTGGTCGTGGAGCGCGTGGTAGAGGGTGTTCCAGGACGTGAATCGGTGCCGACACCGCTCCCGATGGATGACCTCCCCCGCGCTGTCCACGTAACACCACCACGTTGCCGGGACGCTCACGTCGTCGAGATCGAGCAGCTCGTGCTCGAGGAGGTAGCGCACCGTCAGGTCGTGCAGCACGATGCCGGCGCCCCGGCTATGCAGCTTGGTCCGCGACCGCTCGTAGACGTCAACGTCGAAGCCGGCGTCGCTCAACAGCAACCCGACCGTCAGCCCGCCGAGAGAGCCGCCGCTGACGGCTACCCGGAGGCCGACATCGGTCATTGCGAGGTCGGCGACGTCGCCGTCACTCGGCCGCCACCGTGTCGCGCCGTGCCGGCTCCGCGAGATGGTCCAACTCAGGCAGGTTCACGACGATCGGGTCGGGGTCGGACCGGACGACCACCCACGAGGTCGCCTCGTCGCCGGACGGGTTGATCTCCTGGTGGATGATCTCGGCCGGGATGAAGACAAAGCTGCCGACTCCGGCCTCGGCGACGTTTTCGAGTCGATCGCCCCAGCGAAAGCGCGCCGTGCCCGACAGGACGTAGAGGATCGTCTCCTGGTCGCCGTGGTGATGCGCGCCGGTCGCGGCACCTGGCTCGACCGTGCTCAGGAAGCCGCTGAGGTGACGGGCATCGGGGTTGCGCCCGTCGAACGCGACCTCGCGAAGCAGCCCCGGGGTCTGCGGCGTGTCGGTCGAGCGCAGGTCGGGTGTGACGATCCGGACGGTGGGATCGGCCATGACGGGCGCCCTCTCTTCCTACGGCGACGACTTTTTCTATATGATGCATATTCTACGGTACGCGGCGGCCCGCTCTGCCTGGAAGAGCGAGCCACCGCACTGGGCCGGTCAAGGCCTCGGTGGCGGCCCGGTCGTCCCGCCGACGCGAAGGTCGGTGGGGATGGTCACGTTCTCGACCTCGCCGCCACCGTCGCCGCCGATGAGTCGCGCGACGAGCCGGCCGAGCGCCCGGCCCTTCTGCTCGCCGTGCTGGTCGATCGTCGTGAGTGGCGTCGCGAGCCAGGGCAGGCTCACGCCGTCAAAGCCGGTCACGCTGAGATCATCCGGGACTCGGAGGCCGAGCTCTCCGGCGACCTGGATGACACCGGCCGCGAGCAGGTCACTTTGTGCCGCGACAGCGGTCGGCCGGGTGTCGGCGGAACGGTCGAGGAGGACTCGCGCGGCGGCGATGCCGCCCTCGACGTCGGCCGTCGCCGCCTCGACCATCGGAGACCGACGGCCGGCCGTCGCCAGGAAGCCGCGAGCCCGTTCTCGGGAGTCGACGTACTCCGCCCGCTCGAGATCGGCCGGCCGCAGCTTCCCACCGGGCGTGACCGGTCGCATGGGCATCGTCACGTGCCCGATGCGGCGGTGACCCAGATCGCGCAGATGGTGCACGATCTCACCCTGCGCGCCGGCCTCGTCGATCAGCACCTGATGCACCCGGTCGTCGGACGGAGCCCCGGTGCCGAGCATCGGGATCCCGCGGGTCGCGAGGTGGTCTACCACCGGAGTCTCGGCCGGACCGCACATCGAGAACACGAACGCGTCGATCGCGAGGCCGGTCACGACCTCCATCGCCCGCTCCGGCTCGTCGAAGGGCTGGGCCACGAGCAGCATCCCGGTGGGTATCGCGTCCAACTCCTGCGCGAGCCCGTCGAGCACGATGACCGCGTACGGGTCACGAAACGCCTGGAGCAGCCGCCCCTCGACGAGCACACCGACGGCCCCCGCCCGTCCGCTGCGGAGCGACGCCGCTCGGGGGTCCGGCCCGGCGTACCCGAGCTCGGACGCCGCCGCCCGGACCCGCTGCGCGGTGGCGTCGGCGACCGGTCCACGACCGCTGAACACCAGGGACGCGGTGGACGGCGCAACGCCGGCACGTTCGGCGACGTCCCGGATCGTGGGCCGGGACGCAAAATCGGCTTGCCCTCGGACCATGAGCCGATAGTATCGAATCGATTCGACTCGAATCGATTCGACATCCTCGAGGGAGACCCCGTGACCGCCACCGCGAGCGGCCGCCTCGACCAGGCCCGCCTTGCCCGAGCCCGCACGGCGGTCTACGTCGTCTTCGCCGGCAACGGCTGCGCCTTCGCGGCCTGGGCCTCCCGCATACCCGACACCAAGGCGCAGCTCGGGCTCACCAGCGGCCAGCTCGGGCTGCTGCTGCTCGCCCTCTCCGCCGGTGCCGTCATCGGGCTGCCGTCGTCCGGCTGGATCGCGAGTTGGTACGGCGGGTCGGGTGCCGTTCGCCTTGGTATCGGCGCGATCCTCGTCGGCCCGGCCGCGATCGCGATCGGCATCGACGTCGTCGACTCCGTCGTGCCGGTCGCCATCGGCCTGTTCGTCATGGGCCTCGGCATGGGCATCTGGGACGTCGGCATGAACCTCGAGGGTGCCGCCGTCGAGCGCCTGCTTGGCCGCAGTCTGATGCCACGGTTCCACGCCGCCTTCAGCGGAGGCACCGTGGTCAGCGCCTTGGTCGGCGCCGGCCTGTCATGGGCCGAGGTTCCGATCGGGCTGCACCTCGTCGTAGCCACCGTGATCATCGCGGCGATGTCGTGGTGGGCGACAACCGCGTTCCTGCCACGACGACTCGAGGAAGACTCCGGGGCCGAAGACGGGGCGGCCGTCCCCGGCGTGCTCTGGGCCTGGCGGGAGTCGCGCACGATCCTGGTCGGCGTCCTCGTGCTGGTCGCCGCGTTTACCGAGGGCACCGCCAACGATTGGCTTTCGGTCGCGATGGTCGAGGGCTACGACCTGCCGCCCTGGGCGGGGGTGCTCGGCTTCGCCACGTTCCTCGTGTTCATGACGCTCGGCCGGGCGTTCGGGACCATCCTGCTCGACAGGTACGGCCGGATTTCTGTCCTGAGGGTGCTCCTCACGCTGGCCGGCGTCGGCAGCCTGCTCGTCGTGTTCGGCACCACGCCCTTGGCGTACCTCGGTGCGGCGATCTGGGGCGTGGGTGTGTCGCTCGGCTTCCCGGTCGGCATGAGCGCGGCCGCTGACGACGCCGACCGAGCCGCTGCTCGGATGTCGGTGGTGTCGACGATCGGCTACACCGCCTTCCTCGCCGGCCCGCCGCTGCTGGGCTTCCTCGGCGACCGCGTCGGCATCCTGCATGCCCTCCTGGCCGTCGGCGCCGGGCTGATCGTCGCGCTGGCCGTCCTCCCCTCGGTCCGAGAACGGCGCTGAGCCGACCGGGATTGTCTCAGCAAGTGGACGCACGGCCGATTCGCATCCGGGTCGGCCGACATGCCGCGTGACGTGGGACGTTGCCGACGCCGCCGGCCAACAACGACGCCCCGAATCCGCGACACGCCACGCCGGTGATTTGCCCCGAACGCGCTTGGGCACAACGGTGGAAAGGAAGATGCCAGCAATCGGACGGAGAGACTTGTGCTCACCCTGACCGAGAACGCCTGCGACGTTGTGAAGACCATCACCGAGCAGAGCACCCAAACCGACGGTGCCGGTCTTCGCATCAGTCCACAAGAATCCGACCCCAGCGCGCTGACGGTCGCACCGGCCGAGTCGCCCATGACCGGCGACAAGGTCGTCGAAAATGGCGGAGCCCGCGTATTCGTCGAGGAATCCGCCGCCGTTGTGCTCGAAGACAAGGTGCTCGACGCTCAGGTCGACCAATCGGGCGGCGTGCAGTTCGCCCTCGGCGTCCAGTCCTGACGCGGGTGTCGGCGGTCAGCTTCGGTTGACCGCCGACACGACCGCCTTCAACGACGCCGTCACGATGTTGGCGTCAAGACCGACCCCCCACACCACGTGCCCGCCGATCTCGCACTCGACGTAGGCCGCGGCCATCGCGTCGCCGCCCGAGGAGAGGGCGTGTTCGGCGTAGTCGAGGACGCGGACCTGGTGGCCGACTCCCTCGAGCGCGTCGCAGAAGGCCGCGATCGGTCCATTGCCCTGGCCTGACAGCGTGTGTCGCTCGCCGTCGACGTAGACATTGACCGTGAGCGCGTCACGCTCGCCTTCGGCCGACGAGGTGTGCACGGAGTTGAGCTTCAGCGGTGCCTCGCGACCGAGGTACTCGCCCTGGAAGAACGCCCACAGCTCGTCCGGCGCCACCTCGCCGCCTTCGGTGTCCGTGTGCTGCTGGACGACCCGGCTGAACTCGATCTGGAGTCGACGCGGCAGGTCGAGGTTGTGCTCGGCCTTCATGAGGTAGGCGACGCCGCCCTTGCCCGACTGGCTGTTGACCCGGATGACGGCCTCGTACGTGCGGCCGACGTCGTGCGGGTCGATCGGCAGGTACGGCGCCTCCCACGCGTATTCCGACACGGGCACGCCGGCGGCCGCTGCCTCGCGCTCGAGCGCCTCGAGGCCCTTCTTGATCGCGTCCTGGTGCGAGCCGGAGAAGGCGGTGTAGACGAGATCGCCCGCGTACGGATGCCGCGGGTGCACGGGCAGCCCGGTGCAGTACTCGACCGTACGCCGGATCTCGTCGATCTCGGAGAAGTCGATCCTCGGGTCGATCCCCTGGCTGAACAGGTTCATGCCGAGGGTCACGAGGTCGACGTTGCCGGTGCGCTCGCCGTGGCCGAACAGGCAGCCCTCGACCCGGTCGGCGCCGGCCATCAGGGCCAGCTCGGTCGCGGCGATGGCGCAGCCGCGGTCGTTGTGCGGGTGCAGTGACACGACGGAGTGCTCGCGCCGGGTCAGCTGTCGGGAAAACCACTCGATCTGGTCGGCGTAGACGTTTGGCGTCGACATCTCGACCGTGGCCGGCAGGTTCAGGATGATCTCGCGTCCCGGGCCGGGCTGCCACGCATCGGACACCGCCTCGCACACCTCGACGGCGAAGTCGAGCTCGGTGCCGGTGAAGATCTCCGGCGAGTACTGATAGCCGAAGTCCGTGTCGGTCAGCAGCTCGTCGGCGTACTTCATGACCCATTCGGTGCCCTGGACGGCGATCGACTTGCACTCGTCGCGGTTGACGCCGAACACGAAGCGGCGAAACAGCGGCGCGGTCGCGTTGTAGAGATGGACGTTGGCGTCGCGGGCGCCGACGATCGACTGCACCGTACGCTCGATCAGGTCCTCACGCGCCTGGGTCAGCACCGAGATGGTTACGTCGGCGGGCACCGCGTCGGACTCGACGAGCTCGCGTACGAAGGCGAAATCGTTCTCGCTCGCGGCCGGAAACCCGACCTCGATCTCCTTGTAGCCCATGCGGACGAGCCGCTCGAACATGCGCCGCTTGCGGGCCGGTGTCATCGGGTCGATCAGCGCCTGATTGCCGTCCCGCAGGTCCGTGGAGAGCCAACGTGGCGCATCGGTGATCGTGCGGGACGGCCAGGTGCGGTCGGGAATGTCGATGGGGGCGAACGGCCGGTAGCGATGGGTCGGCATGCCGCTGGGGCGCTGGGGATGGATGGCCATGGGGCGGGGCTCCAAGAGTCGAAGTCGGTGGCCGGCAGCACCGAACTCCGCGGCGAGGGGTGCGGCCTTTAGAGGGCCCCGCCGCGGCTGCGAAGGAGCAGGCTCGCGTAACGCATGGCTCGCCTAGCGTATCGCACGCGGCGCGGCGGATCGCCGACGGGCCGTTACCGCTTCTCGGTGGCCGTGCCCTCGATGTCGAGCGTCGGGAGGATCCGGTCGAGCCAATGCGGGATCCACCACGCCCGGTCGCCGAGGATCGACATCAGGGCGGGCACCAGACACATCCGGACCACGGTCGCATCGATGAGCACGGCGACAGCCATGCCGATGGCCAACATCTTGACGGTCGGATCGGAGTCGAAAACGAAGCTCGTGAAGACGACCAGCATGATGCCGGCGGCGGTCGTGATGACTCGGGCCGTGCCGCCGATCCCGAGCGCCACGCTGCGATGCGAGTCGCCCGTCGCGACGTACGCCTCGTGGACCCTCGAGATCAGGAACACCTCGTAGTCCATCGACAGGCCGAAGATGATCGCGAACATCAGCATCGGCACGTACGCCGGTATCGGGACGGTCTGGTCGACGCCGATCAGGCTGTTCCCCCAGCCCCACTGGAAGATCGCCACCACCACCCCGTACGACGCGCCGACCGAGAGCAGGTTCATCGCGGCGGCCTTGAGTCCGATGGCCAGCGACCGGAACGCGGTGGTGAGCAGGATCATCGACATGAAGACGACGGCGAGGATCAGCAACGGCAGTCGGGAGATGATCTTGTCGGTGAAGTCGACGTAACCGGCCGTCGTCCCGGCAACGAAGGTCTCGACGCCGTCGACACCCGGCAGGACCGTGTCGCGCAGGTTGTCGACGAGATCAGTGGTCTCCTGGTCCTGCGGGCTGGTCGTCGGGATCGCGGTGAGCGTGGCCGTCGTGCCGGCCTTGTTGAGCTGCGGCGGCGACACCGAGGCCACGCCGGAGGTGTTCGCGACGGTCTTCTGCAGCTTCGACAGCACGCTCTGGGCGTTCTTCTTGCTGTCCGGTACGGCGACGATCGTGATCGGTCCGTTGGCGCCGGCACCGAACCCTTCGGCGATCAGGTCGTACGCGCGACGGTCGGTGTCGCTCTTCGGGTCCGTGCCCGCGTCGAGCTGACCGAACTGGATGGAGAACAAGGGGATGGCCAGCACGATCAGCAGGAGGCTGCTGACGCCCGCCCAGGGCCAAGGGCGTCCGGCGACCATCTTCCCCCACCGCGCGAACGCACTGTGCTCGTGCGCCCCCTGGGTCAGCGAGACGGCATCCATACCGGCGGGCGGGCCGGACTCGCCCGGGTTCGATCCCGGGTTGCCGGCCGCGGCCGTCGCGGTGTCGGTCTCCGGTGCGGCGGCTTCGGCGGCGGCCCGCTCGCGACGCTCCCGGCGCTCATGCAGCCGCTCGCTGAGCGCCCGCACGTTGCCCTTCACCACACCGAGGAAGGCCGGGACCAGGGTCAGAGCGGCCAGCATCGTGACCGCGACGACGATTGCGGCGGACAATCCGAGGGCACCCACGAACGGGACCGCCGAGATGTAGAGCCCGAGGATCGCGATGATGACCGTGCTCCCCGCGACCACGATCGCGGACCCCGACGTGGCGTTCGAGCGCGCAATCGAGTCATAGACCGGCATGCCGGCGTCGACTTGGTCGCGATGTCGCGAGACCAGGAACAGGCCGTAGTCAACCGCCACGCCGAGGCCGAGGAGCGTCGCCACCGTCGGCGCCGTGGTCGGGAAGGTCGCGGCGGAGGCCAGGATGCTCAGCGCGGACAGGCCGGCGAGCACGCTGAACACGGCGGACAGCAGCGGGATGGCCGCGGCGACGAGCGATCCGAACATGAATAGCAACAGGACCAGGGCGCACGCCAGGCCGAGAGCCTCGGACGTCTTGTCGT
This sequence comes from Nocardioidaceae bacterium, assembly GCA_035630615.1. Taxonomy (GTDB): domain Bacteria; phylum Actinomycetota; class Actinomycetes; order Propionibacteriales; family Nocardioidaceae; genus DATFRX01. The sequence goes on along the minus strand of DASQKI010000073.1, from coordinate 24,211 downwards.
CGCCCTGACTGGCGATCTGCCCGGCGTAGCCGCCGTACTCGACCTGCAGGTTGGCCTTGCGGGCCGGCTCGAACGCCGCCTCGAACTGGTCCAGGTAGTCGTCGCCGAGCGCGGTGGTATTGACGTCGAAGTTGATGGTTGCGTAGGCGATCGACCCGTCCTTGGACACCTGCGGCGAGTTCGCGGTGGCGAACGGGCTGACGACCGCCAACACATGGTCGAGCTTCGCCGCGTTCGCAACTGACGTGTTGACCGCGTCCTTGCTGGCCGAGACCTTCTTGTTGGAGTCCGTCGCGAAGACGATCTGTCCGGAGAAACCTCCGGCCTTCGGGAAGGCGGCCGAGAGCTTTTCCAGGCCGGCCTTGGACTGGCTTCCTGGCACCGTGTAGTCGTTGGTGTAGGTGCCGTCGGCGACAGTACGGCCCACGAGCAACCCGGCGACGATCAAGATCCAGGCCGCGATGACGATCCAATGCCATCGGGCGCAGGCCCGACCGAGTCGCTCCAAGAACCCACGCATCGGCGACTCCCTCGCGGTGACGACCCCCACGGGTCATGGGGAAGGAGGGTGCGAAGACCTGCGGAAATACGCGCATCGATGCTGAGGGTGGCCCCGGTCGCACCACTCGGCCAAATGTATCCAGCAATGTCCGCTAAATCCGCCCCACAGGCTGCCCCGAGACGTTGACCGTCGACAGAAGTCGCTCGACGACGGACCGCGCCTGACGCGTCGCAGCGGGGAAACGTAATCTGACGGGGTGTCACGTCACGCGCGGCCCCGCCGCGCCCGGACCGTGAAGGCCGTCGTAGTCGCCGTTTTCGTGGTGCTGACGGTCGTGTTCGTCACGCGCTGGACCGGCGACGACGGAGACGACGGAGCTCCGGCCTCCGCCGAGTCGTCGGAGTCGGGTGAGTCCCCCAGCGATGACGTCCGCCTCCGCACGCCGATGGCCGTGCACCCCCGCGAGGGTGACTGTCACGCGCTCAGTGCCGAACAGGCGCGGCAGCCGCACGACAACCAGGATCCGGTCCGCTGCCGCGAGGACCACACGTCGCAGACGTACTACGTCGGCACGTTCGATCTCAGCATCATCGGTGACCGAAGCCCGTCGACCGCCGACATCGCCGAGTTCGTCACGCCGCGCTGCGACCGACTCTTCAAGCGCTGGGTCGGGGGTGACCGAGTGACCCGGATCCTGTCCCGCGTCCACCCGGTGTGGTTCGTCCCCAACACCCACGACATCAAGCTCGGGGCCCGCTGGTTCCGCTGCGACCTCGTGGTCGCGGCGACCGACAGCCGCCTCGACGTGCTCCCCCGCAACACCGCGGACATGCTCGACTCGGATTCGGCGCTCAACAGGTTTGGACTGTGTAGCCGCGGATCGCCCGAGAAGTCACACGCGAAGATCGTCGTCTGCAGCCGGCCACACACGTGGCAGGCGTTCACAGCCCTCGGCTTCGGCAGCCACGGATCGGACGCGTTCCCCGACCGCGACCAGCGTCGAGACGCCCGCCAGCGCTGTATCGACCAGGCCCGCGAGGAACTGGACTTCCCTCTCGAATGGACCTACGGCTGGCAGGCCCCGACGCGGGACGAGTGGGCCGCCGGGATGCGTTGGGGTGTTTGCTGGGTGCCGCGCGACTGATCGGCGTCGACTCCAGTCCCGTTAGGGTTGGCTTGGACAATCAGACTCCACGCGTTCCGGAGTGCATGTGACGATCTGGCATCGAGCCGCTGCGGTATTGGCGGCCGTCGTCGTACTCAGCGGGTGCGGCGCGGCGGCCGACCTCGTCGAGTCCGAGCCAACCACCGAGCCCAGCCCGACCGATCCGACGTCACCGTCTCCGACGCCGACCGACCCGAGTCCGACCCAGCCAACCTCGCCGACCACCACGCCGGCCGCCAACCCGGAGCCGAAGGTCGGCGAGTGCCGCCGCACGGATCCGTTCGTCGGCGTCGTCGGCAGCACCACCGAGGTACGCGAACCGGTGCCGTGCGGCGACACGCACAACGCCGAAACGTACTTCGTCGGCCTGATGAACGAGTCGATGCAGGCAGCCGCACGTCAGGGCAAGGGCGACCTGCTCCGCGCCGAGGTGTCCGGCATCTGCAGCCGCAAGCTCAGCGGTTGGCTGGGCGGCTCGGGCGCAGATGTGGCGCTCAGCGTCTTCGACTTCATCGTGGGCGCCCCGGCGTCGGACGCGGTCGGCCCGGACCAGCGCTGGTTCAGCTGCGACGTCTACGCCGTCCGGGCGATGAACGGTCTGAAGCTGATCGCCCTCCCGGCCACGACCCAGGGCATCCTCAGGGCGGCGAATGCAGCCGACTGGTCGCGCTGCAACCGCGGCGGCTTCGGCAACGGCAGCACCAACAATGTCGTCTGCACCCGTCCCCACAGCTACCGCGCGGTGGCGGCCGTCCACCTGGGTGACCTCAACGCGAAATATCCCAGCTCTCAGACACTCGACAGTCGCCTCAGCAGCGATTGCTCCGGTCGAGTCCGCGCCTACCTCAACACGACCGCCAGCTTCCACTACGGCTACACCTGGCCCGGACGTAAGCAGTGGGACACCGGCGACCGGTGGGGAATCTGTTACGCGGAGACCGACTCGTAGGGCGGGTGCGCAACAATCGGAGCGTGTCGCGAGTACGAATGTCTGCCATCGGGGTGCTCGTCGTCGTTCTCAGCGGGTGTGCCAGCGCCGGCGACCTGATCGACAGCGCTCCGACACAGCGGCAGGCCGAGGAACTCGGGCCCGGCCCCGGTCCAGGGCCGACGCCGGACCCCGACGAGTCATCGGCGCCGGAGGTCGACGCCTGTCGCTCGCTCGCCCTCGACGACATCGCGCCCGCGAGCAACGACGATCCGGTCGTCGCATGCTCCAAGCGCCATACGGCGGTCACTTACTACGTCGGCGAATGGCCCGCCAAGCTCGTGTCGTCGGCCCGCGGCGTCGGCGACAAGCGACTCACGACGCACGCCTTGGACGCCTGCGAGCGGACCTGGCGCCGCACCGTCGGCGGCTCCGACGAGGCCTGGACGACCAGCATCGTGAGCTGGGCGTGGTACAAGCCGACGCCGGATCAGTTCGTCGACGGCGCGCACTGGTTCCGCTGCGATCTCGTCGCGGGTCAAAACACCGCGCATCTCGAGGTGCTCCCCGCCAGGGTCGACGGCCTGCTCGACGGCGACTTCGACGACCGCTATCGGGCCTGCTGGACCAAGCCGTTCAGCAACAAGCCGAATGTCGACGAGGGCCAGCTGACGTCCTGCGACCGGCGTCATCAGCAGCGCGCGCTCGGCACCGTACGGCTCGGTCGTGCCAAGGCCGACTACCCGGGCGCGCGCGCGACGTTCGACAAGGCCAACCGACTCTGCGGCGACCTCGTGGCCAAATGGCGCGGCGATCCGAAACCCGGTCAGTTCGGTCTGCAGTGGCCGCGCCGCGCCGACTGGAACGACGGCGAGCGCGACGCCACCTGCTGGGCCGTCACCCGCAAGTAAGAGTTGTCAGGCACATGTTGAGCTGAGGCTCCATATGCGCCTGACAACTCCGGGGTCAGAAGCCGAGCCGGCGCAGCTGCCGCGGGTCGCGCTGCCAGTCCTTGGCCACCTTGACGTGCAGGTCGAGATAGACCGGAGTGCCGAGGAGACGCTCGATCTGCTCTCGGGCCTGGCGACCGATCTGTCGCAGCCGCGCGCCGCCGGAGCCGATGATGATGCCCTTCTGGCTGGTTCGCTCCACGAAGACCTCCGCGTGGATGTCGACCAGCGGACGGTCGGCGGGGCGGTCCGCGCGGGGGCCCATCTCCTCGATCACGACGGCGACCGAGTGCGGCAGCTCGTCGCGCAACTCCTCGAGCGCGGCCTCCCGGATCAGCTCGGCCACGAGTTGCTCCTCCGGGGCGTCGGTGAGGTCGCCGTCGGGATAGAGCGGCGGCCCCGTCGGCAGCTCAGCGATCAAGAGGTCGCGCAGCAGCTCGACCTGATGTCCGGTCGACGCCGAGACCGGCACGATCTGGTGCCACTCGCGGCCGCTGGTCTCCCCCAGCTCGGCGATGTCGATCAGATGCTCGGCCAGCCGGTCCGACCGGACCAGGTCGGTCTTGGTCGCGACGGCGATCGCAGGAGTCCGTCGGACCCGCGCCAACTCATCGACGAGGAAGCGATCGCCGGGGCCGATCCTCTCGTTGGCCGGTAGGCAGACCGCTACGACGTCGACCTCGGACCACGTGCCGCGAACCAGGTCGTTGAGCCGTTGGCCGAGCAGAGTACGAGGACGGTGCAGGCCGGGCGTGTCGAGCAACACCAGCTGGGCCTCGTCGCGATGCACCACGCCGCGGACGACATGGCGAGTGGTCTGGGGCCGCGACGACGTGATCGCGACCTTGGACCCGACGAGAGCGTTGGTCAGTGTCGACTTGCCGACGTTAGGTCGGCCGACGAAGCAGGCGAATCCGCTGCGAAAGGCGTCGCCGTTCATCAGGTCGCGACGACCACGGTCAGGGCGCCCGACGCATCGGCGACGAACACCGGGACGTCGACGCCGGCGAGATCCCGCACGGCCGCGAGTTGATCCGGCGCCGGCTGCGCGTCATCGGTCACCAGGGCCGCCGCCTCGAGGCCCTTCGCGCCCGACGACGCCGCCATCGCGACCGCGAGCGGCAGAGCAGCCAGGCGGAGCGACGGCAGCTCGACGGTCGCCGCGGTGTACGTCCGGCCGTCGAGGTCGCGTACTGCGGCGCCCTCGGCCGCGCCGGTACGCTGGCGGGTCGCCCGCGACAGCGTGACGAGCTTCGCGTCCTCCGGATCGTCGAGAGTCGTCGGTGCCGGCATGGCGAACAGGCTAGGGCATACGGGATGTCCTCAGCCGTAGGAGTCAGTGCTGCGTCTGCGGGTCGGGCTGCTCGCTGAGCGAGGCGGGCTCGACCTGCCGAACCAGCACGGTCGCGATCTGGTTGCGTCGGCCGGCCGGGTCCTCGGCCCGCAGCAGCAAACCCTCGACCTCGACCTCGCTGCCGGGAATGGGCACCTTGCCGAGGTGCTTGGCCATCAAACCGCCGACCGTCTCGACGTCGTCATCGTCCAGCTCGAGGCCGAACAGTTCGCCCAAGTCGTCGACAGCGAAGCGGGAGCTGACCCGTACCCCACCGCCGGTCAGCCGCTCGACCGCATCCGGCTCGACGTCGTACTCATCGGTGATCTCGCCCACGATCTCCTCGAGGATGTCCTCGATCGTCACCATGCCGGCGGTGCCGCCGAACTCGTCGACCACGACTCCGACGTGCATCCGTCGCGACTGCATCTCGCGCAGCAGCTCGTCGACCGGCTTGGAGTCGGGGACGAACAGGCACTGTCGGGCGATCGAGTCGGCCCGCTCGGTCGACTCCGCCTCGTGCTTGTCGAAGACCCGCTTGGTGATGTCCTTGAGGTACGCCATGCCGACGACGTCGTCGAGACCGTCGCCGATCACGGGGATCCGCGAGTACCCGCTGCGGAGCGCGAGCGACATGGCCTGCCGAAGCGTCTTGTGTCGCTCGATGAAGACCATGTCGGTGCGCGGCACCATCACCTCACGAACGATCGTGTCGCCGAGCTCGAACACCGAGTGGATCATCGCTCGCTCGCCGGACTCGATGAGCCGGCTCTGCTCGGCGAGATCGACCATCTCGCGTAGCTCCGCCTCCGACGCGAATGGACCCTCCCGGAAGCCCTTGCCCGGCGTCAGTGCGTTGCCGAGCAGGATCAGCAACCGCGGCAGCGGTCCGAGGATGCGGGTGAACACCATGACCGGGCCGGCGATGAGCAAGGCGATCCGCTCGGCGTGCTGCCGACCGAGCGTTCGGGGCGCGACGCCGATCACGACGTAGGAGACGACCACCATGATCCCGACAGCGAGCACCACCCGCTGCCAGGTGGCGGCGTAGGAGTCGGCCACGACCAAGGTGACCAGCACGATCGACGCGGTCTCGGCAGCCATCCGGAGCAGCAGCACCGTGTTGAGGTAGCGAGGCGGGTCCTCCGCGATCGCGAACACTCGACTCGCTCCGGAGCGGCCCTCTTCGGCGAGCTCGGTCGCGCGCGCCTTCGAAAACGAGGACAGGGCAGCGTCAGCCGAGGCGAAGATGCTGGCGACGAGCGCGAGCAGGGCCGCGATCACCACCATCCAGATGTCTTGGCTCGCCATCAGCCGCGCTCCTCGGCGTCGTCGGAGTTGTCAGGCACATGTTGAGCTGGGGCTCCATATGTGCCTGACAACTCGGGAGGCTCGTCGTCCAACGTGTCGCCGGACCGGACGCCCTGCCACTCGGCGAGCAGCCGCGCCTGCAGCCCGAACATCTCGCGATGCTCCTGCGGCTCGGCGTGGTCGTAGCCCAGCAGATGCAGGATGCCGTGCACCGTCAGCAGTCGGAGCTCGTCGATCACCGAATGTCTGGCATCACCAGCCTGCCGGGCCGCGACCAATGGGCAGACCGCGATGTCGCCGAGGTAACCCTCCTCGGGCTCATCACCGACGCGGCCCGGCACCAACTCGTCCATCGGGAACGCCAACACATCCGTCGGGCCGTCGGCGCCCATCCACTGCGCGTTGAGCGCCGCGATGGTGTCTTGGTCGACCAGACGCAGGCACATCTCGGTCTTCGGATGCAACCGCATCCGGCTCATCACGAACCGCGACAGGCGGGTCAGCTCGACCACATCGACGTCGTGGCCGGACTCGTTGAGTACGTCGACGTTCATGCCGATCAGGATGGGCCGGCGGACGGTCGGTTGTTCTCGTAGCGGTCGTATGCCGCCACGATCCGACCGACCAGCTTGTGTCGCACGACGTCATGGCTCGTGAGCCGGATGAAGTTGACGTCGCGGACGCCGTCGAGGATGCCCTCGACCTCGCGCAGTCCGCTGTGGGTGCCGCCCGGCAGGTCGATCTGGGTGTCGTCACCGGTCACGACCATGTTGGACCCGAACCCGAGTCGGGTGAGGAACATCTTCATCTGCTCCGGGGAGGTGTTTTGGGCCTCGTCGAGGATGATGAACGCATCGTTCAAAGTACGCCCACGCATATATGCGAGCGGTGCCACCTCGATCGTCGTGGCCGCGAGCAGCTTCGGGATCGAGTCGGGGTCGAGCATGTCGTGCAGCGCATCGTAGAGCGGCCGCAGGTACGGGTCGATCTTCTCGCTGAGTGAGCCCGGGAGGAATCCGAGCCGCTCTCCTGCCTCGACGGCGGGCCGAGTCAGGATGATCCGGTTGACCTCTTTCGCCTGCAGGGCCTGCACCGCCTTGGCCATCGCGAGGTAGGTCTTGCCGGTGCCGGCTGGGCCGATCGCGAACACGATCGTGTGCTGGTCGATCGCGTCGACGTAGCGCTTCTGGTTGAGCGTCTTCGGCCGGATGGTGCGGCCCCGATTGGACAGGATGTTGAGGCTCAGCACTTCGGCCGGCCGCTCCTGGGTCTCGGTCCGCAGCATCTGGATCGATCGCTCGATCGTCTCGCTGGACAGCCCCTGGCCGGTCCGGATCATCGTGACCAGCTCGTCGAGCAGGCGCTCCACGAGGGCGGCCTCGGCCGGCGGGCCGGTGATCGTGATCGTGTTGCCGCGTACGTGGACATCGGCGCCGAACTCGCGCTCGATGATGCGCAGGAAGTCGTCACGAGGGCCCAGCAGAGCCACCATGGCAATGCTGGACGGAATGACGATGGAGTGTTGGGTGGTGGCTGGCTCGGTCATCGGCGCCCTCGTCGGAGGGCATACCTCCCGGTTCGTTCGTACACGGTCGTCACCATGCTACGACCCCAACCGGCTCAGTCGGACCCGATAAACGACTCAGGCTCCCTCGTGACTCGATAGGTCGCCCAGTGCATCAGCCGCACGGCGCCATCGTCGCCGCGGGTCAGGCTGAGCAATTCGCCCCGCTCACGGCCCGAGACGGTGCGAAATGTCGCGTCGTCGATCCGCTCGAACACGGCCGGCGGTGCCGTAGGCGGCGACCGCTCCATGCGTGCCTCGAGCCGGCCCCGGCGTACCGAGAACTCGAACGCGGATCCCTCCGACCACCACCGTCCGACCAGTTCGGCGAGGTCGTCGGGCACCGGCGGACCGGGCCGCCAGGTCGGCTCCGAGGGCGGGTCCTGGTCGAGGACGCGGGTCACCAGTATCACCGTCGTGTCGCCCGGGTCGAAGCCGGACATGGTGTTGGCGAGCACGATCGCGCCGATCTTGGTCGCGCGGTCGACGAACAGCCCCGTCACGAATCCCGGCATCCCCCCGGTGTGGCCGACAAGCACCCGGTCGCCGCTTCGCATCAGCTGGAAGCCGAGCCCCCACGCCATCGACCAACTCAATGGATCGGTCATGATCTGGACCTGGGCCATCTCCTCGAGCGTCTCGGCCCGCAGGACGTCGTCGCGACCCTCGACCAGGAAGGCGGCCCATCGAGTCAGGTCGTTGACGGTGGACCAGAGTGCGCCGGCAGGCCCAGTCGCCTTGAGATCGGTCACCGGCTGCACGGTGACCTGGTCGTAGAAGGGCTCGCTGAAGTAGCCGACGGCCGCCTCGCCCTCGGGCAGCAGCGACGTACGCCGCATCCCGAGCGGCTCGAGGATGCGAGTCCGCAACACGTCCGCCCACGGCCGACCGTCGATCCGGGCCACGATCTCGCCGAGCAGGCAGTAGGCCAGGTTGGAGTAGTGCCAATGGGCACGCGCCGCCAGCACCTGCTCGGCCTCTTCGAGACCCGCCAGCAGGCCCGCGGCGTCTGGATGCACGAGGGTGTCCCAGATGTCACCGACCGGCTCACGCTGTAGCCCTGACGCGTGCGCCAGCATTCGCCGCACCGTCAACCGATCGTGCTTGGTCTCCGGGAAGAACCGCGACAGCGGATCGTCGAGGTCGAGCTTGCCCTCGTCGCGAAGCGCCATGATCAGCGTCGCGGTGAACGTTTTCGTGATGGAGCCGATCGCGTACTGCGTGTCGGTCGTCGGCGGCCGCTCCGGCTTGGCGACGTCGGCGGCGCCGGCCGCGCTCCCCCACACCTGCTGACCGTCGCGGACGATGCCGCAGATCAGGCCGGGCACGCGAGAGGCCGCCTGGCGCTCGGCTACGAACCGGCGCAACGAGCGGTCGATGTCGAGGGGAAGCGGCATGGGCGTTCGTCCAGTCATCGCGATTACCCCGGTGGCCAGGTGAACGAGCGACCCGCCAGCACGTGCGCATGGCAGTGGAAGACGGTCTGATTGGCGTCGGCCCCGGTGTTGAACACCAGCCGGTAGTTGTCGTCGGCACCTTCCTGGTCGGCCACCCCGCGAGCCTCGCTCAACAGCGTTGCCGCCTCGTCCGGCGCGGCAGCGACGAGCGACCCGATATCGGGCTCGTGCCGCCGCGGGATCACGAGCACATGCGTCGGTGCCTGCGGGTTGAGGTCTCGGAAGGCCACGGTGTGCTCGGACTCGCGTACGACCTCGGCGGGGATATCGCCCGCGACAATCCTGCAAAACAGGCAATCCGGATCGGTTGACATACCGCCCTCCCGGCGTGCCGCCCAAAACGGGCGCGTTCGCATCGTGTAAACCAGTGCCCAGGTCGGCGCGTCACCTGAGCATGACGGCAATCTACTCGGTGCGCGAGCGTCGACCAGCAACCGTGCTGGGAGTACGCCCGATGACCGACTGGGACGCCGACGAGGCGGTCAGCCAGCTCTACGCTGCGCACTTCACCCGGCTGGTCCGGTTGTCGTTCCTCCTGATCCACGACCACGAACGGGCCGAAGAGCTGGTGCAGGACACGTTCGTCGCGCTGCACGGGCGCTGGCGTCGGCTGCGCGACCCGCACAAGGCGCTGGCTTACCTCCGGCAGTCGGTGGTCAACCGGTCCCGATCGGAGCTGCGACATCGGGCCGTGGTCGACCGCAACCCCGTGCAGCCGCCGCCACCGAAAGAGAGCGCCGAAGACACCGCGATCGCGGGATCTGTCCGTGACCACATGCTCGCCGCCGTCGACCGACTGCCGCGGCGGCAACGCGAGGTGCTGATCCTTCGCTACTTCCTCGACCTGTCCGAGGCCGAGATCGCCGACACTCTCCGCATCAGCCGCGGCTCGGTCAAGAGCCATAGTTCGCGTGGCATCACGGCACTGCGCGCTGCCTGGGGGGCGGTCCGATGAACACCCCGACGCCGGCCGATCACGAGATCGAGGCCGAGCTGCGGGCGGTCCTGCTGGCCGAGTCGGCGCGGATCACGCCCGACCCCGCGCTCCACCGGATCCTCGAGCGAGCACACGCCGGCGACCGGCCGACCACGAACAGGCGCCGTCGCCGCTGGCTGCCGGCCGTGGCGGGAGCCGTCGCGACAGCGGGCATCGCCGCCGCGGCCGTCGTGATCTTCGCGCCTGGCGACGACGGATCGCGTCCCAACGTCAACCAGCCGACCGCGTCGGAGGTACTGACGCTGCGGACCGGCGAGCAGGTCGACCTTGCCGTCTGGTTCCAAAACCAGGACGACCAGCTCGTCAGCGGGGACTTCGCGGTCACGTCGAGCGGCGACGTCGGTCTCGACGCCGTGCAGCTGCTCCTCCAGGAGCGTCCACGCGGCATGATCAACTCGTGGACCGGCGTGATGGCGCCGAAGCCTGTGGCCCGAGTCAACGACGTGACCCACGACGGCGACACGGTGACGGTCGACTTCGACCGGCAACTCGACCCGCTCCCGTCGTTGTCGAGTCCCGAGTTTGGCCGTCCGGTCGTCCAGCAGCTCGTACTCACGGTCCAGTCGGCGCTGCGTACCGACGATCCGGTCCTCCTCACGGTCAACGGCGAGGCAGCTGACGAGGCGTTCGGCTATCCGCTGTCCGGCCCCCTCGAAGCTGACTGGTCCCTCGTGTCGGGCATCCGGCCGACGTCCCCGTCGCAGGGCGAGACGGTGAGCAGCCCCGTGTCAATCACAGGCGAGTCGTCGACGTTCGAGGGCAACGTCTTGTGGCAGATCACGAGCGACGACCGGGTTGCCAAGAAGGGCTACACGACCGGTGGGGCGTTCGGCCTCTACGACACGTACACGATCAAGGCCGCGCTCCCGCCGGGCGACTACACGGTCAAGCTCTGGGAGCCCAATGCGGCCAGCGGCAACGAAGCGTGGACCGACGAACTGTCCGTGGTCTACGTCGACTTCACCGTCGAATAGCCGCCGCCCGACCCCGCGAGTGGCGCACCGTCGTCGCCGGCGGCCCCGATATCGGACAAGCGTGCGCCACTCGGCGCTGGCGAGCTAGTGGGGGCCGCCGAACGCGTCTCGCAGCCGACCGAAGACACCCTTCGACGGACCGATCACCTTGCCGGTCGGATGCTCCTCCCCCCGCATCGCGGCGAGCTTGCGCAGCAACTCCTCCTGCTCCGGCTCGAGCCGGGTCGGGGTCTCGACAACGACCGTCACGACCAGGTCGCCGCGGCCGGTGCCGTGAAGCCGGGGCACGCCGAAACCGCGGAGCATGGTCTGCTCCCCCGACTGCGTGCCAGCCTTGATCGTCAGACCGACCGTGGGCTCGACCTCGGACGCGCCGGTCTCGGCCTCCAACGTCGGGATCTCGACCTTGGTGCCCAGGGCCGCCGCCGTCATCGGGATGGTGACGTCGCAGAGCAGGTCGTCGCCATGCCGCTCGAAGAACTTGTGCCGCTCCACCTCGACCTCGACGTAGAGGTCGCCGGCCGGGCCACCGCCGGGCCCGACCTCGCCCTGGCCGGACAGCTTCACCCGGGTGCCGGCGTCGACCCCGGCCGGGATCTTGACCGTGATCGACCGGCGAGCCCGGATCCGACCGTCACCCGAGCACTCGTTGCAGGGGTTAGGGATCACCGAGCCGAAGCCGCGACAGGTCGGGCACGGCCGCGCGGTCCGGATCTCGCCGAGGAACGACCGCTGCACCTGCTGTACCTCGCCGCGGCCGCGACAGGTGTCGCAGGTCACCGGCCCGGTCCGGTCGGTCGTGCCGTTGCCCTGGCAGGCCGTGCAGACCACCGCCGTGTCGACGGTCAGCTCCCGACTGACGCCGAACGCCGCTCCCGCGAGGTCGATGTCCAGCCGGAGCAGGGCGTCCTGACCGCGGCGCATCCGGGGGCGCGGTCCGCGATTGCCGGACTGGCCGAAGAAGGCGTCCATGATGTCGGTGAACGAGAACCCGGCGCCGAATCCGCCGCCGGCCCGACCGCCACTGAGCGGGTCGGCGCCCATGTCGTACATCTCGCGCTTCTGCGGGTCGGCGAGCACCTCGTACGCCGCGGTGACGGCCTTGAACTGCTCATGTGAATCGGCGTCGGGATTCACATCCGGGTGCAGCTTGCGGGCAACCCGTCGGTACGCCTTCTTGATCTCCTCGGTCGACGCGTTGCGATCGACGCCCAGAAGCTCGTAGTAGTCCGGACTCATTCCTGCCTTGTCTTCATCAGCCGAGGCGACCCTGCGGACGATTTGGTCTCCGAGTCACCAGCGTAGTTCGGTGGCTCAATCCTCACTGAGCCGCTGGCTCACGTACTGCGCGACCGCCCGGACCGCCGCCATCGCGCCCGGGTAGTCCATGCGGGTCGGGCCGACGATGCCGAGCGTCGCCAGAGTGTCGTCGTCCGGACCGTACCCGCTGGCCACGATCGACGTGCTCGAGAGCTCTTCGTATGGGACCTCGTGCCCGATCCGGACGGTGATCGCTCGCGGGCTCGCTGCTCCGAACAGCTGCAGGAGGACGACGTGCTCCTCCAACGCCTCCAGGACAGGCCGGATCGACCGATCGAAGTCGTCGCCGAAGTGCCGCAGGTTGGCGGTGCCGCCGACCGCGACCCGCTCGTCGGAGCGCTCGTCGGAGAACGCCTCGACCAGGGTGCCCGTGACGGCGCTGACGATCGGCCTGTCGTCGGGCTCGAAGGTCTCCGGGATGTCGGCTAGCCGGTCGGCGGCGTCGACCAGGCGCTCGCCGAGGCAGGCGAGGTTGATGCGGGCTCGCAGGTCGCCGAGCAGCGATTCGCCGACATCGGTACCGGTCTCGACCACGCGTTGTTCGACCCGGCCGGTGCTGGTGATGAGCACGACGAGCAGTCGGTCCGGCGCCAGCGCCACCAACTCCACGTGGCGGACGGTCGACCGGGTGAGCGACGGGTATTGCACCACGGCGACCTGCCGGGTGAGCTGGGCCAGCGTGCGTACGCTGCGCTGCACTACGTCGTCGAGGTCGACCGCCCCGTCGAGGAATGTCGTGATCGCCCGCTTCTCGGCAGCCGACAGCGGCCGTACCTTGGCCAGCCGGTCGACGAACAGCCGGTAGCCCTTGTCAGTCGGGATGCGGCCGGCGCTCGTGTGCGGCTGGGCGATGAAGCCTTCCTCCTCGAGGGCGGCCATGTCGTTGCGCACGGTGGCCGGCGACACGGAGAGGTTGTGCCGTTCGACGAGCGTCTTGGACCCGACCGGCTCCTGGGTGGCGACGTAGTCCTCGACGATCGCCCGCAACACCTCCAGCTTGCGTTCCTCGAGCATGGGTCACCTCCCTGCCGTTGGCACTCGGGCCTGATGAGTGCCAGTCTACGCAAATGAGCAACGAATCGGGGCGCGACGACGCCTGGCACGAGGTCGCCGCCGGGTGTTTCGTTCGTCGGTACGAGTCGTTCGACGTCTCCTGCGGGGTCGTCGCCGGCGACGCGGGTCTCCTGGTGATCGACACCAGGGCGAGCCTCGCACAGGGCCGAGCGCTGGCCGAGGCGGTCCGGGAGCTGTCGTCCCTGCCGATTCGGGCGGTCGCCAACACCCACGTGCACTTCGACCACACCTTCGGCAACGGCGCCTTCGCGGGTGTGCCGATCGTCGCCCACGAGGCCGTGTCGGTCGCCTGGGAGGCTGATGCGGAGCGGATACATGCCAGGTACGCCGACGCCGCCGATGATCCCCTGCGCGAGGAGGTGCTCGCGACCGAGGCGGTGGCGCCGACCGAGACGTTTTCGTCGGTGTGGGCCGTCGACCTCGGCGATCGGCTCGTCGAGCTGGTGCATCCCGGTCGGGGTCACACCGACGGCGACATCGTGATCCGGGTGCCGGACGCCGACGTGGTGTACGCCGGCGACCTGGTCGAGTCGAGCGCGCCGCCGATGTACGGCACGGACAGCTTCCCACTCGACTGGCCGGACACGCTCGACATGGTGATCGGGCTGCTCACGTCGGACTCGGTCGTCGTGCCGGGACACGGGCCGTCGGTCGATCGAGACTTCGTACAGCAGCAACGCGGCGAGGTCGTCGACATCGCCGAGCAGATCAGGGTGCTGGCGACCACCGGAGTCTCGGTCGACGACGCCCTCGCTCGCGGCACCTGGCCATACCCCTCGGATCACCTCGCCAACGCCGTCCGCCGCGGCTACGCCTCCCTCCCCTAACGGACCGCCCCGCTGGGAGGACCCAAATCGCGCGACACACCCGGCGAGTCGCGCCGATGGGGTCCTCCCAGCGGTAGCGAGCGATCGCAAAGGGATGTTTGCAAAGAAGTCTTTGCGGTTGTATGTTGCCGGGATGTCCGAGTCGAAGCCGCTGGACCAGATCACGCCCACCCCGGTCGCGTTGCGTGCCCTCGCCCATCCAGTCCGGCTGCGCCTGCTCGGCCTGCTCCGCGTCGACGGTCCGTCGACCGCGACCAAGCTGGCCGAGCGGCTCGGCCTCAACTCCGGCGCCACCAGCTACCACCTCCGACAGCTCGCCCAACACGATTTCGTCGTCGAGGACGCCGAGCGGGGCAACAGCCGCGACCGCTGGTGGCGTGCGGCACACCGATCCACCCAGTGGCGCGACGACACGCCCGACGCCGCTGCCCGTGACGCGACCGACGCCTTCGTCCAGGCCGCCGCCGTCGTCTACACCGAGCAACTCCAACGCGCGATGGAGGAGCGACCGATGCTCTCCCGCGAGTGGCGACGGGCCACCACCAACAGCGACTGGGTGCTCGACCTCACTCCGGAGCGCGGCGCCGACCTGAAGCGGCGACTCGTGGCCGTGATCGAGGAGTACGCCGACGACGAGCCTGCCGACGGCTCGGCCCAGGTCATGCTCCAGCTTCACGTGTTCCCTCGGCCCGGCACCGTCGCCGGAGCCGACGCATGACCGCCACGAAGCGGCCGCTCTACGGCTGGCTCAGCGCCGAGCTGATCTCGCTGTGCGGCACGCGGCTGTCGATGCTGGCGATCCCCTGGCTGGTCCTGACCACGACGGGCAGCGCGACACAGACCGGGCTCGTCGCGTTCGCCGAGATGGCACCGTACGTCCTCGCCAAGGCGCTCGCCGGTCCGTACGTCGATCGCGTCGGCGCCCGTCGGATCTGCGTCGCCGCCGATCTGAGCAGCGTGGTCGTCGTCGGGGCGATCCCCGTGCTGCATATGGCCGACGCCCTCGACTACGGCGTACTGCTCGGCCTCGTCGCCGTTGCCGGGCTGCTCCGAGGGCCGAGCGACGGCGCCAAGGCGGCACTGGTCCCCGACATCGTGGACGCCGCTGGTGTCCCGACCGAGCGGGCGACTGGACTGCAGAGCGCGGTCGAACGGTTTGCCGGCATGACCGGGTCCGCGCTCGCCGGCTTGATCATCGTCGCCGTCGGCGCGGCCAACGCCCTCCTCGTCGACGCCGCCAGCTTTGCAATCTCTGCGGTCCTGATCGCGGCGACCGCGCCACGACGGGTTCACCACGAGGCTGAAGACGACGACGGTACGTATGTCGAGCGGCTGCGCAGCGGATGGGACTTCCTGCGCCGCGATCCGGTCCTCGTCGCGATCGTCACCATGGTCGCGATCACCAACCTGATCGACCAGGCCTACATGGGGGTCTTGCTGCCGTTCTGGGTGCACGACAGCGGCCATGGCGCCGGCACCCTCGCCCTGCTCTTCGCGACCTGGTCGGCCGCCTCGACCGTGGGCGCGATCGTCGCCGCCTGGCTCGGCCCACGGCTCCCCCGCTTCTCGACGTACGTCATCGCGTTCATCATCGCCGGTGCGCCACGCTTCATCGTGTTGGCGATCGACGCACCGCTGTGGTTGATCGTCGCGACCGGCCTCGCCGGCGGACTCGCATCCGGGTTCATCAATCCGATCCTGGGCGCGGTCATCTACGAACGGATCCCGCGCCACCTCATGGGTCGGGTCACGGCACTCAACACGTCGCTGTGCTGGTCGCTGATCCCGTTCGGCGGCATCGTCGGCGGATTCGCGATCGCCGCTCTCGGACTGTCACCGGCACTCGTCGTGCTCGGCATGGCCTACTTCGCGGCCACGATGCTGCCGACGGTGCGACCCGAGTGGCGAACGATCGACGACGGTCGGAAGGCGTCACGGAACGAGGGCTCGGACGACCGCGTCGGCGAGAAGCCGGCCCCGGCGGGTCAGCACTAGCCGACCTCGAGAGGGTTCGACCAGACCGTCCGCGACCAGCTCCGGCACGGCGTGCTCGCCGGCACGGTCCAACAGCTCGCGGTCGAGGCCGTCGACCAGCCGGCTCTCGAGCAGCACCCGCTCCATCCGTCGGGTCTCCGGATCGAGCACCTCGCGGGCAAGGGCCGGGCTGTCGCCGGCGGCGAGGCGAGCCGCATAGGCGGCAGGATGCTTGACGTTCCACCACCGAACGCCGCCGACGTGGGAGTGCGCTCCCGGGCCGAAGCCCCACCAGTGCCCCGCGGTCCAGTACAGCCGGTTGTGCACACAGCGGGCGTCGTCGTCGCGAGCCCAGTTGGAGATCTCGTACCAGTCGTACCCGGCTGCCGTCAGCTGCTCGTCGGCCTGGGCGTACTTGTCGGCCAGGTCGTCATCGTCGGGAGGCGACAGCTCGCCGCGGCGTACGCGTCGGTCGAGGGCCGTGCCCGGCTCGACGACCAAGGCGTACGCCGAGACATGGTCGGGCTCCATCGCGAGCGCACTCTCGACGCTGCGTCGCCACTGCTCCTGGGTCTCCCCCGGCGTGCCATAGATGAGGTCGAGGCTGACCTGGTCGAAGCCGGCGATCCGAGCCGCGTCGACGACCTCGGGCACCCGGTCCGGATCATGCGTGCGGTCGAGGGTCGCGAGGACGGAGGGGTCGGCCGACTGCATGCCGAACGAGATCCGGGTGATCCCGCCGGCGCGCAGCGCGGCAAGCGTGGCGGCGTCGACGCTGTCCGGGTTGGCTTCGGTCGTGACCTCGGCATCCGGCGCGAGACCCCAGCGGTCGGCGATCGCCGCGACGACGCCGGTCAGGTCGGCCGGCGGCAGCAGCGTCGGTGTGCCGCCGCCGAAGAAGACTGACGTCACCGGCGGTGGATCGTCGAGCACCCCGGTGGCCAGGTCGAGCTCGCGCCGGACCGCGTCGGCGTACGTGGTCCGCGAGGCGCCGGGCGTCGTGCCGAGCTCCTCAGCCGTGTACGTATTGAAGTCGCAGTAACCGCAACGCACGGTGCAAAACGGCACGTGCACATAGACGCCGAACGGCTGGCCGGCCAACTCGGCCAGCGCCTTCGAAGGCAGGCGACCGTCGGCCGGCGCCGGCTCACCAGGCGGCAACGTCGAGGGCACCCCTCGATTGTGTCAGCGGAGCCGGCGTGGGCCGCACCCGCATTGGCGCTGGGGACCCCTACGCCAATAGGTTCGTCGCAGGGGTCCCCCGCGCCAATAACCGTCAGCCGTAGAGCGCGTCCAGCCGATCGCGGTAGTTGTCCTCGACGACGCGGCGCTTGAGCTTCAGGCTCGGCGTCAGCTCGCCCGACTCGATCGTCAGGTCGTGCTCCAAGACGATGAACCTCTTGATGGTCTCCCACCGGTTGAGCCGGTCGTTGAGCTGCTTGACGTAGCCCTCGATCTCGTCGTGCATCTCGTCGGACGTCACGACCTCGGAGTACGGCCGGCCCTCCTTGTCGTGATGGCTCGCCCAGTCGGCGACCGCGTCGGCGTCGAGAGTGATCAGCGCGGAGCAGAAGTTGCGCTCGCTGCCGTGCACGACCATCTGGCTGGCCAGCGGACACAGCGCCTTGAACAGCGCCTCGATGCTGGACGGCGCGACATATTTGCCGCCGGAGGTCTTGAAGAGATCCTTCTTCCGGTCGGTGATGCGCAGGAAGCCGTCGTCGTCGAGCTCGCCGATGTCACCGGTCGCAAACCAGCCGTCACTGAAGAGGGTGGCCTTGGTCTCGTCCTCCATGTGGTGGTAGCCGTCCATCACGCCAGGCCCCTTGATCAGGATCTCGCCGTCCTCAGCGATCTTGACCTCGGTGCCTGGGAACGCCGGCCCGACGGTGCCGAACTTGTAGTTGTTGGGCCGGTTGACGAACGATCCGGCCGACGTCTCCGTCAGCCCGTAACCCTCGAGGATGATGACCCCGGCCGCGTGGAACCACTCGGCTACCTCACGAGACAGCGCGGCCGATCCCGAGATGAAGAAGCGCACGCGGCCACCGAAGCGCTCCCGGATCTTCGAAAACACGAGCTTGTCGGCCACCCGATGCTGCAGGGCGAGCAGCGTCGGCACCGGTTTGCCCTCCAGCTTCAGCCGCGACACCTTGGCGCCGACGCCGCAGGCCCAGTCGAAGATCTTGGCCTTGGCCGCGCTCTCGCCGTGGGCCATCGTGACGATCCGGCCGTACGCCTTCTCGAAGATCCGCGGGGCGGCGCCCATGAACGTCGGCCGCACGACGGCGAGGTTGTCGACGATCTTGTCGACCCGCCCGTCGACCGCAGTGACGAACCCGAGCTGCAGCTGCGTCGTGAGCAGCACCTTGCCGAACGAGTGCGCCATCGGTAGCCACAGGAATTGCACGTCGTCGATGGTGAGGATGCCCTGCGCTCCGACCGCCGAGCCTTCGTAGGTCCAGCTGGAGTGGCGCAGCCGCACGCCCTTGGGCCGACCGGTCGTGCCCGACGTGTAGATCAGCGTCGCGAGCGACTCGGGGTCGATGCTTGCCACCCGCTGGTCGACCACGTCGGGCTGCTCGTCGAGCAGGTCGGAGCCCAGCTTCTCCAGAGCGTCGACGCCGATCACCCACGGGTCGTCGCCTTCGTCCGGCGTGCCGTCGATGGTGACGACCTTGTGCAGGTCGGGCAGCTCGTCGCGCCGCTCGCGCAACTTGGTGATCTGGGCGTCGTCCTCGGCGAAGATCACCTGACTCTGCGAGTCCGACAAGACGTAGGCGACGTCCTCGGCCATCGTCGACGGATAGACCGTCGTCGTGGCCGCGCCGGCGCACATGATCGCGAGGTCGGCCAGGATCCACTCATATCGCGTCCCCGCCGCGATCGCGACCCGCTCCTCAGACTCGACGCCCAGCGCCACGAGTCCGGCCGCCCACAGCCGAACCCGAGCGCCGGTCTGCTCCCACGTACGCGTCTCCCACTCGTCGCCGACGGGGAACCGATACGCGTCGCGGTCGGGAGTCTCGCGTACGCGGGCGAGGAACATCTCGGCGACGTTGGCCGCCCGGTTCTCCACGACGGAGAGATCGTCGGCCACGGCCGTTGCGCTGGTCGTTGAGCTGGTCATGGGTCCTCGCGAGGTCGGCGACTGTCTGGATAGACCGTAGAGCACGCGGCGACCCGAAAACAGGCCGTATGACGGTCGTCAGGTCAGTCGGACGCAACCCGGGGCGCGAACCGGGGACGGGTGCGCTGCGCCCATGCCACGACCGGTGGCAACGCGACTCCCAAAACCACGAAGATGCCGCCGAGAATCCACCAGCCGAGTCCGCCGAGCTTGATCGGCAGCAACGTGATCACGGTCGGCGCGATCATGGCCGAGAGCGAGAAGCCGGTGCTCGCGAGTCCTTGGTATTGCCCCTGGGCGTGATCGGGCGCGAGGTCTTGCCCGAGACAGAACTGGCTCGCCGCCTGGAGCAGCTCGCCGACGACGTGAACGATGCCGGCCGCGACGAGCAGTCCGATCGCCCAATTGGTCGAGCGGCCCTCGCTGAGGGCGAACAGGACGCAGGCCGTCCAGAACACCATGCCGGACAGCGAGATCACACGAGCCGCCACCACGACCGTCTCGACCCGCCGGCTGACCGCGACCTGGAAGAGGACGACGACTACCGTGTTGATGACGAACAACAGCGACACGGTCCAGGTCGGCGCCTCGGTGTAGTTGTCGACCCACAACGGCACGCCGACGTCGAGGATCGCGTACTGCACGGCCATCGCGGCCATCAGCGCGGTCATCACGACGTACGGCGTGTCCCGGAACACCTGCGTGATGGGCGCGCCGTCCTCGGCCGGCACCGGGTCGATGTGCGGGTAGGAGCGGAGAACGATCGCGGTCAGCACGTAGGTCGCGGCGTTGACCGCGATGACCGCGACGTAGGCCGCCTTGGTGTCGGCGATCAGCGCGAGAGCCGCACCGCCGCCGCCGATCGCGAGTCCGACGTTGGTGACCGAACGCAGGTAGGCACGGGTTCGGATCCGCTCCGGCCCGGTCGACGTCGAGGCGATCAGGCCGCCGCGTACGGCCGCCGACCCGCGGTCGAAGATCGCGAGGACGCTGGCCTGGAGGACGAACTGCCAGAAGGTCTCGACGAACGCGGCGGCCATCGCGGCCGCTGCACCGACGAGCAGCAGCACGATGATCAGCTCGCGACCCCCGATCCGATCGCCGATGTGTCCCATCGGGACACCGGACAGCAGCCCGCACAACCCGGCGATCGACAACCCGACACCGACCTGGGTCGGACTGAGCCCGACGATCCGAGTGAAGTAGAGGACGGCGACGACCATGTAGATGCCGTTGCCGGTGACGTTGATCAGGGTCGCGAGCGCCATCACGCGACCTGCGTGGGTGTCCGGCAGAAGCCGCTGGACCAAGGGCCGGTCGGACGTCATCGAAGCATCACGGGTCGCGGTGACCCGAAGCGATCAGCCTCCGATGCGGCACGACTCACGGTCGCCCCTCCTATGAACAATCGGCCGTCTGAGGATCGGCCCATAACGGCACGCGTCCGGGACACTACCTTCCGTCCCGGCGACCCGCCAGAGTGGGTGGACTTGTCAGACACATATGGAGCCATAGGGCCACATGTGCCTGACAACTTCATGGGATCAGTCGGAAGCGTCGGTCGACAGGGCGGCGATGAAGGCCTCTTGGGGCACCTCGACCCGACCGACCATCTTCATCCGCTTCTTGCCTTCCTTCTGCTTCTCGAGCAGCTTCCGCTTACGGGTGATATCACCGCCGTAGCACTTGGCGAGGACGTCCTTGCGCAGCGCGCGCACCGTCTCGCGGGCGATGATCCGGGACCCGATCGCGGCCTGGATCGGCACCTCGAACTGCTGCCTCGGGATCAGCTTCTTGAGCTTTTGCGCGAGTGCGACCCCGTAGGCGTACGACGAGTCCCGGTGCACGATGGCGCTGAACGCGTCGACCGGGTCACCGTGCAACAGGATGTCGACCTTGACCAGGTCGGCCACCTGCTCGCCGGTCGGCTCGTAGTCGAGACTGGCGTACCCTCGCGTCCGCGACTTCAGCGCGTCGAAGAAGTCGAAGACGATCTCGGCCAACGGCAGGACGTAACGCAACTCGACCCGCGACTCGGACAGGTAGTCCATGCCCTGCAGTGCGCCCCGGCGCCGCTGGCAGAGCTCCATGATCGTGCCGATGTAATCGCTCGGGGACAGGATCGTCGCGCGCACCACCGGCTCGTGCACCTCGGCGATCTTGCCCTCGGGGAACTCACTCGGGTTGGTCACCGTGTGCTCGGTGGCGTCCTCCATGACGACGCGGTAGACGACGTTGGGCGCGGTCGAGATCAGGTCGAGGTCAAACTCCCGCTCGAGTCGCTCGCGCACGATCTCCATGTGCAGCAGGCCGAGGAAGCCACAGCGGAAGCCGAAGCCGAGCGCCCCCGACGTCTCCGGCTCAAAGGTCAGAGCCGCGTCGTTGAGCTGCAGCTTGTCGAGGGCATCCCGCAGGTCCGGGTAGTCGTCGCCGTCGATCGGAAAGAGCCCGGCGAACACCATCGGGTTCGGATGGCGATAGCCGCTCAGTGCTTCAGTCGCGCCCTTCGTGGCCGACGTGACGGTGTCGCCGACCCGGGACTGCCGGACTTCCTTGACCCCGGTGATCAGGTAGCCGACCTCGCCGACCCCGATCTTGTCGGCCTTGGTCGGCTCCGGGGAGATCACACCGACCTCGAGCATCTCGTGCACGGCGCCGGTCGACATCATCGTGATCCGGTCGCGGTGGGTGAGCATGCCGTCGATGACCCGGACGTAGGTGACGACGCCGCGATAGGTGTCGTAGACCGAGTCGAAGATCAGCGCCCGCGGCGGGGCGTCGGCGACCCCGGTCGGCGAGGGCACCTGCTCGACGATCGCAGCAAGCAGCTCCTCGACGCCTTCGCCGGTCTTAGCCGACACCTGCAACACCTCGGCCGGGTCGCAGCCGATCACGTGGGCGATCTCCGCGGCATAGCGCTCCGGCTGCGCGCTCGGGAGGTCGATCTTGTTGAGCACCGGGATGACATGGAGATCGGCGTCGACGGCCATGTAGAGATTGGCGAGCGTCTGCGCTTCGATGCCCTGTGCCGCGTCGACCAACAGCACGGCGCCCTCGCACGCGTCCAGGCTGCGGCTGACCTCGTACGAGAAGTCGACGTGCCCCGGCGTGTCGATGAGATTGAGCACGTACGTCGGCCCACCGGCGGCCTGAGTGTAGGGCAGCCGGACGGCCTGGCTCTTGATCGTGATGCCGCGCTCGCGCTCGATATCCATCCGATCGAGGTATTGCGCCCGCATCGTCCGCTCGTCGAGCACGCCGGTCAGCTGCAGCATCCGATCGGCCAACGTCGACTTGCCGTGGTCGATGTGGGCGATGATGCAGAAGTTGCGGATGATCGACGGCTCGGTCGAACCGGGACGGGGAGGGGACACGGGTGAAATCCTCGCACGCCGCTCAAGAACCTCGTGGCACCCAGGTCCAGGTCACTAGTCACGGAAGTCGATCGCAGGAATCGATGACCCCTCTTCGTCACGCCGGCGCCGGCTGGCCTGGATCGTCCCTGCGAGGCGGCCGGTCCACACCCCTCCGATGACCGGCCCGAAGAGAGCCACGCTGGCAAAGAGCGGCGTCGGGCCGCCCAAATCGCCGCAGATCGGCCCACCAGGCCGGACGATCTCGACCGGCTGGCCGGGGTAGAAGGACCGATGAACGCCGCCCTTGGCGATCGGACCCAGCGGGTGCCGACGCGCCAGCAGGGCGAGCGGCATGGCCAAAACCATCGTGCCGAGCCCGATCAACGCCACACCCCCGCCGTACAGCTGGAGCGGATCGACGCTGAACCACACGAGGAAGCCGACTGCCGCTAACGCAGCAAGCGCCACCGGGGCGAATTTGATCGTCCAATCGCCCCGATCGAACTTCGGCCACCAGAGGTCGTCCCGCTTGCGGGCGAGTTCATCCGGTCTTCACGGACCCGGAGTGCCGCGACCAACCGCCCGCCTGACCGCGACTACCGTGTCGCGACATGAGCGACCGATACGGCGGCGACGTTCTGGCGGGAGACTGGCGGCGGCCGCGCAAGGTCCGCCGGGTCGAGATCGAGCTGACGGGCGACCTAGTGCTCGAAGACCCGACCTCGGGCTTCGTCGGAGCGGTCGTCCGAGTCGAACGCGGCACGATGGAGCTGGAAGACCGGTTCGGCAGGCGCCGTTCTTTCAGCGTCGACGACACGTTCCTCATGGACGGCGAACCGGTGCGGCTAGGGCTGCCGCGCATGACGCAGACCGGACCCGGGCGGACCGCGTCCGGATCCTTGGCCGTCACCGACGCCGAGGCGCGGGTCGCTCGGGCCGGCCGGATCTATGTCGAGGGCCGGCACGACGCCGAGCTGGTCGAGAAGGTGTGGGGCGACGACCTGCGCGTCGAGGGCGTCGTCGTCGAGCCGATGGAGGGCGTGGACCACCTCGCGTCGGTGATCGCCCGCTTCGGCCCCGGGCCGGACCGCCGGCTGGGGGTGTTGGTCGACCACCTCGTCGAGGGGTCCAAGGAACAGCGCCTGGCCGACGCCCAACGCGATCCGCACGTCATGGTGCGCGGGCACCGCTTCGTCGACATCTGGGCCGCGGTCGACCCCCGCCGCCTCGGGCTGGCGGCGTGGCCCGACGTGCCCCGTGGGGTGGACTGGAAGTCGGGGATCTGCGCTGCGGTGGGCGTGACCGACCCGGCACGGTTCTGGCGGGAGCTGCTCGGCCGGGTGCGGAGC
>DASQKI010000072.1:0-17160 GCA_035630615.1 Nocardioidaceae bacterium | reverse complement strand
CGGCAAAACACACCATCAAGCCGTCATCGCCCTGGCCCGCCGCCGCGTCAACGTCCTGCACGCCATCCTGCGCACCAGGCAGCCCTACGAAACGCGCCCACCCCGAGTTGCTGCTTGACTCACACATCAGGCTGCACCTCCGTTCGTCGAGTGGTTCTCGTCGGCCATTCGAGTCCGTAATGTCGCGAGGGCCCGGCTGGTCTGGCTCTTGACCGTGCCGACCGAGCAGCCGAGTACGCGGGCGGTCTCGGCCTCAGACAGGTCCTCGTAGTAACGGAGCACGACGGCCGCTCGCTGCCTCGGCGGCAGCGTCTGGACCAGCTCCCACAGGGCGTCCTGCCGCTCGAAGTCGGTCGGGTCGTCCCGCACCGTCGGTGTCTCCGGCAAGTCGTCGGTGCTGAGCTCCTTGCGCCGCCAGGCCCGACGCCACCAGCTGGTGTGCTCGTTGACCATGATCTTGCGTACGTACGCCTCGACCGCCCGCGGATCGCGCAGCTTGTCCCACGCGAGGTAGGCCTTGGCCAGTGATATCTGCACCAGGTCTTCCGCACTGTGGATCTCAGTGGTGAGCAGGTACGCCGTGCGCAGCAGCGCCTGCTGCCGAGCCGCGACGAACTCGGAGAAGCGCGCTTCGGCCTCCGGATTCATCCGCCGTCCTTCGTCACGACTCCTAGATGCATCAAGCCCCCTGGATGGTTGCATCGGCCCCTTCACCGCCGAGATTGCACATCTTGACCACCTACAGCGCTTCGGTGGGAGATCGACGCGGCGAAGGTGGTCAAGATGTGCAATCTCGCCGCAAATTCGCGCCCGACTAACCTCGTTGCGTGCTGATGGCGCTGATCCTCATCGCGGCGGGGGCCGGACTGCTCGTCGCCGGCACGGAGGCGTTCGCCGAGCACATCGTGCCGGCCGCCCGGACGGTCCGGGTCAGTGCTTTCGGTCTCGCCGCGCTGGTCGCCGGCGCCGAGCCTGAGGAGGCGTGGACCGCGAGTGTCGCGTCGTGGCGGGACCGGCCGGACCTCGCGATCGGCGATGTCCTCGGTGCCAACCTCGTGATCGCCACGGTCACGCTCGGCCTGCTCGTCATCGTCGCGCCGGTCGCCCTGACGTCGACAGTGCGCCGATACGCGGTCGTCGCGGGTGCGGCCGCCGCCGTCGCGGCCTTCGTCGTCTTGGGCGGCACAGTCGCCCGGCCCGAGGGCCTCGGACTGATCGCGCTCTATTTGATCCTGGTCGGGCTGCTTTGGCGGGTCGAGCGGCGGCCGCCGCCGATCGGTGAGCTCGCCGAGGCGCTCGACGACACCGACGAACACACCGACGACGACGCTGACGACTCGCCCGGGTGGTGGCCGCTGGTGTGGGTCGCCGCCGGGTTTGTCTCGATGATCGCCGGCGGCATCGTCGTCGTCGACGGCGCCGAGCGGTTGGTCGACGAGACCGGCCGCAGTGACTCCGCGATCGGCCTGACGGTGCTGGCTCTGGCGACCAGTGCCGAGATGTTGGCCCTGGTGTGGTCGGCGCGGCGGCGCGGCGTACCCGAGGTGGCTCTCGCCGGGACGCTCGGCGCCATCGCGTACAACGCCACGGCTTCCTTGGGGATCGCGGCGGTCGTTCGTCCTCTCGACGTCGGCGACGAGACCGCCGCGCTCGCTGTCAGCGGGCTGGTGATCGCGGCGATGGCGGCGCTCGCGACGCTGCGGTCGGTCCCGCGCTGGTCGGGCGGAGTCCTGGTCGCCGCCTATGTCGTCACGGTCGCCTGGCTGCTGCGCTGACGGTCCGTCCGTGTGCGAGTCTGGAGAGGATGAGAACGGGAATGCGACGCCTGGGGGCCACGATCGCACTGCTCGGCCTGCTTGCCGCCGGGGCCTGCGACAACTCCGACGACTCCGCTGACGACCAGTCGAGCGGTGGCCAACCGAGCGAGACGAACAGTCCGGGCTCCTCGCCGAGCCCGACCGTCGATCCGAACAAGCCGACGGGATGGGGTCCGACGGAGGGTGAGCTGGCCGAGGCCCACAGCGCCGTCGCCGAGCTGAGCCTGCGCGAGCTTGCCGGCCAGGTGATCGTCGCGGCCTACGCCGGCACCGGATCGCCGACCCGGTTGGTCGAGCGCTACCACCTCGGTGGCGTCATCGTGATGACCGACAACGTCGCGTCGACCGAGGACGCCGCTAACGCGATGCGAACTCTTCAGGACGAGACCGGCCGCGACTGGCCGTTGTGGCTCAGCGTCGACCAAGAGGGCGGCATCGTCGAGCGGCTGGGCGAGCCGATGACGCAGTTCCCGGCGTACATGACCGCCGGTGCCGGGCGGAGCGCGCACGCGACCGAGGCGGCGGCGAAGGCGGCCGGAGGCGAGCTGGTCGACGCCGGGTTCACCGTGGTCTACGCGCCCGATGCCGACGTGACGGCGGGCCCGAGCGACCCAACGATCGGGAGCCGCTCGGCAGGCGGCAGCTCGGGTCTGGTCAGCAAGACGGTCTTGGCCTCGCTCGAGGGGTACGACCGGTCCGGCATCATCCCGGTGGTCAAGCACTTCCCGGGCCACGGCAGCGTGCCGGCCGACAGCCACGAGGTGTTGCCGGTGCAGGAGGCGTCGCTCGCCGAGCTGAAGCATCGCGACCTTCGGCCGTTCGCCGCCGCGATCAAGGCCGAGGCGCCGGTCGTCATGATCAGCCACATCGCGGTCAAGAGGGTCGACCGGGGTGTGCCGTCGTCGCTGTCGCACCGGGTCGTCACGGGCCTCCTGCGGCACCAGATGGGTTTCGACGGCGTCGCGGTCACCGACGCGCTCAACATGGGGGCGATCGTCAACACCTACGGCGCCGGCGGAGCCGCGGTCAAGGCGTTGCTGGCCGGCGACGATGTCTTGCTCATGCCGGCCAGCGTGCCGACGGCGATCGACGCGATCGTGTCGGCGGTCCACGATGGCCGGTTGCCACGGAAGCGACTGGAGCAGGCGGCGACCCGGATGGTTGCCTTGCTGCTGCATCAGGAGGCGGCGGACCCCGAGGGCCGGCCGCTCGGCTCGTCGACCAAGCAGTCGCTCGCCCTGTCGCGGGCCGGCATCACCGTCGTCGACGGGCCGTGTCAGGGGCCGATGGTCGACGGAGCGGTCCGGCCGACCGGCGACTCCGACGCGGTCGCGGCATTTACCGATGCGGCCGAGGCGGCCGGGGTGTCGGTCGGATCCGGCACGGTGGTCGACTTCGTCGGATACGCCGAAGGCCCCGGCGCCGGCGACATCGTGGTCTCGACGGACACGCCGTACGTCTTGGGCGACAGCGACGCGACGATGGCGCGGATCGCGCTCTACGGCGACACTCCGGAGGCGATGCGGGCGCTGGTCGAGGTGCTCACCGGCGACCGAGCCGCTCCAGGGCGGCTGCCCGTCGCGGTCGACGGCGTCCTGCGCGACGGCTGCTGACTGGCGACGTCACACCGGCTCGACCAGAAACGCCCGCGCCGCTCCGGCGACCCGGGTCAGGATCAACGTGCCCTCGCGGTCGCCGTGCAGCCCGAGCCGGGGTCGCAGCTGTTCCGGCACGACGTCGACTCCCCGCTTCTTGATGGTGAGCGTCCCGATGTCACGGGCCCGCAGCGTCGAGCGCAGTCGCTTCTCCCGATACGGCACCTCCTCGACGAGCCGGTACGCGCGGGCGAACGGCGTGGCGATGTGCCGGTCGGCGACGACGTACGCGATGTGCCGGTCGACGAGATGGCCGTCGACCGAGGCGACCACCGCTCCGACGAGTCCGGCTCGGATCACGGCCGGATCGGGCTCGTACCACCATCCGGCCGGCTCGCCGACCGGCACCGTGTCCGGCTCGTCGGCCGTCGTGAGGGTGGCGCCGCCGGGCAGCACCGTCGCCCGCCGGGCGGTCGAGGCGAATCGCCGCCCCCACAGGGTCGCCTCCACCAGGTCGCCCGCGTCGCTGACGAATTCCGCCTCGGTGCCTTCGGGCACCAGCCGGTGCGCGATGCCGGGCGCCGTCTTCGCCACGCCGACGCCGGCGAGCAGGCCGGTCACCAACTCCCAGCTCGGCGACTGCCGGCGCGGGTCGAAGACGCGGCCACGGCCGTCCCGCCGGGCCGGGTCGACGAAGACCGCGTCGAAGCCGTCGGTGTCGTAGCCCTCCGCGTCGGCGACGTCGACCGAGGTGGGCAGGCCGAGCTCGGCCAGGTTGGCCCGGGCCATCGCCGCTCGCAGCTGGTCGCGCTCGACGCCGGTGACGAGGAGGCCGGCCCGCGCGTACGCCGTCAGGTCGGCTCCGATGCCGCAGCCGAGATCGAGGACCGTGCGTACGCCCGCGGCTCGAAGCCGCTCGGCCCGATGCGCCGCGACTGTGGGCCGGCTGGCCTGTTCGAGCGCGTCGGAGGTGAGCCACATCCGCTCGGCATCGGCGCCGAACTTCGCGATCGCCCGGCGGCGCAGCAGGACCTGGCCGATAGCGGCGGCGACCAGATCGGGCGGATGGTCGCGACGCAGTCGGCTGCCGACGGCGAGCTCGTCGTCGGTGGCGAGTAGCTCCGTCGCCGCGTCGACCACGGCCCGGCCGGCCGGCGTGAGCAGCTCGTCGAACGTCGCGACCTCCACGATCCGCGATTGTCCCGCACCCGTTTTGGTCCGAGGTGGCCCCGGGCCAATAGGTCCGTACCAGGGCCACCCGGGCCAGAACGGGGATCCGGCGTCTGGCACTCAGGTTGACCGAGTGCTAACGACGGCATAGATTCGGACTTGGCACTCTCGTCCTGAGGGTGCCAACGGTGTCGAACGTACGATCCCCGCGACGGCGTACGTGGTGGCGCCACATCCATTACGTAAGCAATCACCGCTCCCAGCTGTGCGAAAGGGGAGGTCGGCAACAGTGTCGGTCACCATCAAGCCGCTCGAAGATCGGATCGTCGTCAAGGCGGTCGAAGCCGAGCAAACCACCGCGTCGGGTCTGGTCATCCCAGACACCGCGAAGGAGAAGCCGCAGGAGGGCGAGGTCCTCTTCGTCGGGCCCGGACGGGTCGACGACAGCGGCAACCGCATTCCCGTGGACGTGTCGGTAGGCGACATCGTCATCTTCAGCAAGTACGGCGGCACCGAGGTCAAGTACGGCGGCGAGGAGTTGTTGATCCTCTCGGCCCGCGACGTACTCGCTGTCGTCCAGAAGTGAGCTAGATGTGATTGCCCCGGTCCCGCCATCGCGGGCGCCGGGGCACTCTCATCTGATGCGCCCCACCTGATTCGCCTCGTATCCCGAGGGGCTGTCTTTTCAAGCCTGTGTTTTGAAGGGAAGGCAAAGCAATGCCGAAGATTTTGGAGTTCGACGAAGACGCCCGGCGTTCGCTGGAGCGTGGCGTCGACTCGCTAGCGAACACCGTCAAGGTGACCTTGGGCCCCAAGGGTCGCTACGTGGTGCTCGACAAGAAGTGGGGCGCCCCGACGATGACCAACGACGGTGTCACCGTGGCTCGCGAGATCGAGCTCGACGACCCGTTCGAAAATCTGGGTGCCCAGCTGGCCAAGGAAGTGGCCACCAAGACCAACGACATCGCCGGGGACGGTACGACCACCGCGACCGTTCTCGCCCAGGCGATGGTGCACGAGGGCCTGCGCGCGGTCGCGGCCGGTGCCAACCCGATGAGCCTCAAGCGCGGCATCGAAGCCGCCGTCGACGCGGTCGGCGAGCGCCTCGGCAAGGTCGCCCGTGACGTCGAGACCAAGGAAGACATGGCGCACGTCGCGACCATCTCGGCGCGCGACGACCACATCGGCGAGCTGATCGCCGAGGCCTTCGACAAGGTCGGCAAGGACGGCGTGATCACGGTCGAGGAGTCCAACACCCTCGGCACCGACCTCGAGTTCACCGAGGGCATGCAGTTCGACAAGGGCTACATCTCGCCCTACATGGTGACCGACACCGAGCGCATGGAGGCCGTCCTCGAGGACGCGTACGTGCTCCTCCACCAGGGCAAGATCTCCGCGGTCAACGACCTGCTGCCCCTGCTCGAGAAGGTCATCGGCGCCGGCAAGAAGCTGTTCATCATCGCCGAGGACGTCGACGGCGAGGCGCTGTCGACGCTGGTCGTCAACAAGATCCGCGGCACGTTCGTCTCGGCCGCGGTCAAGGCGCCGGCGTTCGGTGACCGCCGCAAGGCCATGCTGCAAGACATCGCCGTCCTCACCGGCAGCGAGGTCGTCTCGGCCGACATCGGTCTCAAGCTCGACCAGGTCGGCCGCGAGGTGCTCGGCGAGGCTCGTCGCATCGTGATCACCAAGGACACGACGACGATCATCGACGGCGCCGGCAAGCAAGACGACGTCGACGCCCGCGTCGCCCAGATCAAGGCCGAGATCGACAACACCGACTCCGACTGGGACCGCGAGAAGCTCCAGGAGCGGCTTGCCAAGCTGGCCGGCGGGGTGTGCGTGATCCAGGTCGGCGCCGCCACCGAGGTAGAGCTGAAGGAGAAGAAGCACCGCATCGAGGACGCGGTGTCTGCGACTCGGGCCGCGATCGAGGAGGGCATCGTCGCCGGCGGCGGCTCCGCCCTCGTCCACGCGGTCTCGGTGTTGGACGACAACCTCGGCCGCGGCGGTGACGAGGGAGCCGGTGTGCGCGTCGTACGGATCGCCGCTGACGAGCCACTGCGCTGGATCGCCGAGAACGGCGGCGACCGCGGTCACGTCGTCGTCGCGAAGGTGCGCGAGGCCGGCGAGGGCAACGGCTTCAACGCCGCGACTGGCGAGTACGGCGACCTGGTGGCTCAGGGCGTGCTCGACCCGGTCAAGGTGACTCGGGCCGCGTTGACCAACGCCGCGTCGATCGCCGGCATGCTGCTCACCACCGAGACCCTCGTGGTCGACAAGCCCGAAGACGACGAGGCGGACGTCGCCGGCCACGGACACGGGCACGCGCACTAGGCCCTCGGGCCCTTGCGTGTTTGGTCGCGGGGGTCCCCTACGCCAATAGGTTTGGCGCTGGGGACCCCTGCGCCAATCGTCGGTTGGCGCGATGTTCCCCAGTCATTGCGACGATGTTGCCCGGCTCGTACTGTTTATTCTGTATGTCGGCAAGAATATGTTCGTCGAAATCAGCCGAGTCGGGACCTTCGACCGAGTGACGGCGAGGTCGCGGCCTGCCACACTGTTCGAGATCCAAAGCAGCCCGGGAGAGGAGGCGACGCGGTGCTGACGCGTTCAAGGCACGCTTCACCATCGCAGGCCACCGACCCCGGGCATCTCGCGGCCCTGGCCAAGGTCGCCGCGGCCGGCGACGAAATCGCGATCAACGACCTCATGACCGATGTTCACGCGGTCGCCCATCGCTATTGCCGGGCCCGGCTCGGTTCGTACTCCGGTGGCCGTCAGCTCGCCGACGACATCGCGCAAGAGGTCTGCATCGCCGTCTTGCGCGGGCTGCCTCGCTACGAGCATCGCGGCCTGCCGTTCGAGGCCTGGGTCTACTCCATCGCGCACCGGAAGGTCGCCGACGCTCAGCGGAGCATGCACCGCTCCCGCGACGTCACCTACGGCGAGTTCCCGGAGATGACCGACGAAGGCCCCACCCCGGAGCAGTCGGCCGTCCACGACGCTGAGATCGGATGGGCCAACGACCTGCTCGAGCTCCTGCCCGAGAAGCTGCGCGAAGTACTGATTTTGCGGATCGCCGCCGGCATGAGTGCCGAGACGACGGGTCGCACCCTCGGGATGTCCGCTGGCGCCGTCCGGGTCGCCCAGCACCGAGCGCTCGTCCGGTTACGGGCCCTCGCCGAAGAATCTCTGGTCGGAGAGGTGGTGTGAGGCATGGCCAGGCGTGACACGCTTTCGGGAGAGCCAGAATCCGTCGGAGCCATCTGGGCCTCCGACCACTTCATCGAGCAACTCCAGTCCAACGGTACGTACGAACCGGCCCAGCGGACCGACGCCGCGCTGGCGGCGGCCCTGGTGGCGTGGCGCGACGAGGTACGGGAGACGCCGCTGTCTCCGGCGCCGCGCGCCGGCGATGTCGAGATCGCCCCGCGTCCGGTGATGCTCCAGCCGCGCCGGATCGCCCGACGAGGGGTAGCCGCCGCAGCCGTGCTGCTCGCGATGTCGTCGGCGATGGCGACCGCGCTCGACGCCGACCCGCTCAAGCCGGTTCGCTACCTCGTCGACCTCGGCGTAACCGTCGGCGAACGCATCGCCGACCCGGTCAACGACCCCTCGGCCGAGGATGAACCCTCGCGATTGGTCGGCGAGGACGCCCTCGGCTCCGACGGCGGCCCGCGCGGAGCGCCGATCACCGACGACAACGACAGTCCCTACCTTCCGAAGTCGCCAACCGCGCCGCCGCAGGAGTCGCACGCGACGGACAATTCGGCGGGCGAGATCGAGACGGCCCAACCGACCGCTGGGCCGACGGCAGGCGGCGACGGGGACGCAGATTCGGGTCCGTCGGTCGGAGATCCTTCGGATCAGCCGACCGATTCTGGCGGGACCGAGGAGCCGCCGCCGGGCACCGAAGAGCCCCCGCCAGGCACCGAAGAGCCCCCGCCAGGCACCGAAGAGCCCCCGCCAGGCACCGAAGAACCGCCGCCGGGCACCGAAGAGCCCCCACCGGCGACCGACCCAGGCGACACGGACGCGGACGGCGGCGGGGACCCGCCGGAGGTGCCGGATCCGGGAGCGGACGACGCGAACGCACCGCCTGGTGGCGATCAGGCCGGCGTGACCATCCCCGGCGATGACCAGGGCGCCAC
The DNA here is from genome assembly GCA_035630615.1 of Nocardioidaceae bacterium. Lineage (GTDB taxonomy): Bacteria > Actinomycetota > Actinomycetes > Propionibacteriales > Nocardioidaceae > DATFRX01. Next base: position 8,424 of record DASQKI010000072.1, on the reverse strand, counting down.
CGATGACCAGGGTGACGGCGATGGCTCCGACGCCCAGGGCGACTCGGATGGCTCCGGCGACCAGGCCGACGGCGATGGGTCCGGCGACCAGGCCGACGGCGAGTCGGACAGCGACGGGGACGGTGACTTCGGCGATATCGGCGGTGAGTTCGGCGACGACATCGTTCCCGCTGAGCTGATCGGCGACCCGAGCGAGTTGCCCAACCTCGGCACGCCCTTCGCCGACTTCAAGCAGTCGCTCGACTCGTTCGGCGACGAGCACGCGACGAACGGCCGGGTCAGCCATGAGGACCAGGATCACGACGGTAGGATGGGACGGTCGGATCAATCCCATTCGGACCGGACGGATGCATGGAAACACCGAGCCATGATTTTCATGACACGTTTGCACCACTGGGCCTGACCTACGACGACGTTCTGCTCCTGCCCGGAGAGACCGATCTGGTCCCGAGCGAGATCGAGACCAGCACCCGGCTGACCCGCGAGATCAGCATCAAGGTGCCCTTGGTGTCCAGTGCCATGGACACCGTCACCGAGGCGCGGATGGCGATCGCGATGGCTCGCCAGGGCGGCATCGGGGTGCTCCACCGCAACCTGTCGGTCGACGACCAGGCCAGCCAGGTCGACCTGGTGAAGCGTTCCGAGTCCGGCATGATCACCAACCCGGTGACGATCGGGCCCGACGCGACCGTCGAGGAGCTCGACGAGCTGTGCGGAAAATACCGCGTCTCCGGGCTCCCGGTCGTCGACGACGAGCAGATCCTGCTCGGCATCATCACCAACCGCGACCTTCGGTTCGTCGCGGCGGCGGACTGGTCGACCCGCACCGTACGCGAGGTCATGACGCCGATGCCCCTGGTGACGGCGCCGGCCGGCATCGAGTCCGACGACGCCGCCGCGCTGCTCGCCAAGCACAAGATCGAGAAGCTGCCCCTGGTCGACGACGCCGGACGTCTGAGTGGCCTCATCACCGTCAAGGACTTCGTCAAGTCCGAGCAATACCCGCTGGCCAGCAAGGACGGCGAGGGCCGGCTGATGGTGGGCGCCGCGATCGGCTACTTCGGCGACGCCTGGGAGCGCGCGATGGCGCTGATCGAGGCGGGCGTCGACGTGCTCGTTCCCGACACGGCGCACGGCCACGTGCGCGTCATGCTCGACATGGTCAAGCGCCTCAAGTCCGACCCTGCCAGCAAGCACGTGCAGATCATCGGCGGCAACGTCGCGACCCGCGAGGGTGCCCAGGCGTTCGTCGACGCGGGGGCCGACGCGGTCAAGGTCGGGGTCGGTCCGGCGTCCATCTGCACCACGCGCATCGTGACCGGGGTCGGGGCGCCGCAGGTTTCGGCGATCTACAACGCCGCGTTGGCCTGCAAGCCGGCCGGGGTCCCGGTCATCGGCGACGGCGGACTGCAATACTCCGGCGACATCGCGAAGGCGCTGGTGGCCGGCGCCGAGACGGTGATGCTGGGCTCGCTCCTCGCCGGCTGCGAAGAGAGCCCCGGCGAGCTCATCTTCATCAACGGCAAGCAGTTCAAGAACTACCGCGGCATGGGGTCGCTCGCCGCCATGTCGTCGCGCGGCAAGCAGTCCTACTCCAAGGATCGCTATTTCCAGGCCGAGGTCACCGCCGACGACGAGCTCGTCCCGGAGGGCGTCGAAGGACGCGTGCCCTATCGGGGTCCGCTGTCGGCGGTCGTGCATCAGCTGGTCGGCGGCCTGCAGCAGTCGATGTTCTACGTGGGCGCGCGCACCATCGCGGAGCTGAAGGAGAAGGGCCGCTTCACCCGCATCACCGGCGCGGGCATTCGCGAAAATCATCCGCACGACATCCAGATGACTGTCGAGGCGCCCAACTACTCGGCGCGGTCTTGATCCAAACCGGCCTCTGATCGACTGGCGTCGCGGATAGTGGAGCTGGATAACCTGTGCGAGTGACCGACATCGACATCGGACGGGCCAAGCACGGCCGCCGGGCGTACTCATTCGACGACATCGCCATCGTGCCGAGCCGGCGTACTCGCGACCCCGAAGAGGTGTCCGTCGCGTGGCAGATCGACGCCTATCGGTTCGAGCTTCCCGTCGTCGCGGCCCCGATGGATTCGGTCATGTCGCCCGCCACGGCGATCGCGCTCGGCAAGCACGGCGGCCTCGGCGTACTCGACCTCGAGGGCCTCTGGACACGGTACGAAGATCCGGAGCCGCTGCTCGAAGAGGTCGCCGGGCTGCGCGGACGCGAGGCCACCCGGCGGCTGCAGCAGATCTACTCCGAGTCGGTCAAGGCCGACCTGATCACGACCCGGCTCCGTGAGATGCGCGACGCCGGCGTGACCGTCGCGGGCGCGTTGTCGCCGCAGCGGACCAAGCAGTTCGCCCAGACCGTGGTCGACGCCGGCGTCGATCTCTTCGTCATCCGGGGCACGACCGTGTCGGCCGAGCACGTCTCGGGCAACACCGAGCCCTTGAACCTCAAGGAGTTCATCTACGAGCTCGACGTGCCGGTCATCGTCGGCGGCTGCGCGACCTACCAAGCGGCCCTGCACCTGATGCGGACCGGCGCCGCCGGCGTCCTCGTCGGGTTCGGCGGCGGTGCGGCGCACACAACGCGGTCGGTGCTCGGAGTCGCCGTGCCGATGGCGACCGCGGTGGCCGACGTGGCGGCAGCGCGGCGCGACTATCTCGACGAGTCCGGCGGCCGCTACGTCCACGTCATCGCCGACGGCTCGGTCGGACGCAGCGGCGATGTCGCGAAGGCGATCGCGTGCGGCGCTGACGCCCTCATGGTGGGCTCGCCGTTCGCGCGTGCCGAGGAGGCGCCGGGTCGCGGCTTCCACTGGGGCGCCGAGGCGTGGCATCCGGAGCTACCCCGCGGCGAGCGAGTCGAGATCGGCACCGTCGGCACCCTCGAGCAGGTGCTGTTCGGCCCGTCGCGGGTGGCCGACGGCACGATGAACCTGATCGGCGCGTTGCGACGAGCGATGGCGACGACCGGCTACACCGAGCTCAAGGAGTTCCAGCGGGTCGAGGTCGTCGTCCATTGACGCCGTCCGACCTGCCTCCGCTGACCGTCGCCGCCGCCCAGGCCGAGTCGATCCCTGGCGAGGTCGCCACCAACGCAGGGACCGCCGCGGATCTCGTACGGGAGGCCGCGACTGACGGCGCCCGGGTCGTGGTTCTACCTGAGTTGTTCTTGCCCGGCTATGACCTGGCGACGCTGGCGGCCGGGCCGGATCGGTGCGACGTCGTCGATCCGGCCGGCGATCCGCGGCTCGAGCCGTTGCGGTCGGCGGGTCGCGAGACCGGGGCGGTCGCGGTCGTCGGCGCGAGTCTGCGTCGGGATGGGCGACGGACGATCGGCCTCCTCGTCGTCGATCCGAGCGGTGTCGTGCGGCACGCCTACGACAAGCAGCACCTGCTCGCCGCCGAGGCCGAGATCTTCGAACCCGGATCGGACCGGACCATCCTGACCATCGACGGCTGGCCGCTCGCGCTGGCGGTCTGCTACGACGGCTGCTTCCCCGAGCATGCTCGCGCGTACGCCGACGACGGCGCCCTCGTCTACCTCGCGCCGGCGGCGTACGTCGTCGGCGGGGAGCATCGGCGCGACGTCTATTACGCGGCGCGTGCCCTCGACAACGGGAGCTACGTCGTCTTCACCGATCTGACCGGGGCATGCGGCGCCGAGACATTCAGCGGCGGCAGCGCGATCTACGACCCCGAAGGTCGGCCGGTCGTTCGGGCCGGCATCGGCCGCGAGATCGTCGTCGCGACCCTCGACGTCCAACGACTCACCCGCGTACGCGTCGACCACGGCATGGGGTCGGATCGCCGGGATTCCCTCGGCCAGGCACGGCATCTGACGGTTTGACGTAGTTGCTCCCTACCGGGCCCTCGACGGGCCACTGATCCCGTAGCCGGCGGGACTTCCGACCCTAGGTCGCCTCGAAACCGGCTGCTGAACTCTCGTCGGCGGTGACTACTTCGATTTGATTCCGCTCGGGCGGTAGTCGGCAGGGTGAGGGCGAGCGACGGTGGACCGGGGCGAATTCGAGGCTCACCCACTATGGGCGGCCGTCGAGGAGCTGCAGCGTCTGCTGGTACGAGCCGACGAGATCGCTGACCCGGCGCACTTCGAGAAGCTCGACCAGCTGAGGTACGAACAGCTTCGGTACGTCGTCAAGTCCGTCAGGTCGCACCGACCGCCTCCCGAGGCGACGGCAGCCGCGAGAGCGAAGCTGGACGGCCTCCATGGCCGGGTGCGGGCGGCCGCGACCGAGCTGGCGGCGTTCGCGTCGGACCGCGACGGCGCGCACCTCACCGTCGCGGTTGGGCTCGTCGATCGAACCTTGCTCGACCTGGGTGTCGAGGCGAGGGCGCCGCGGCCCAGTGGGCATCGGGACAACCCTGAGCCGCAGCCGACACCGATGTCCTCGACCGGCGGACCCGGACCGGGCGCCGACGCGACACCGACGAGCCGGCTGCCTCGGGCCCGGCACGTTCGGCGTACGCGGGATCGAACGATCGTCTCGGGAGCGGGTGTCATCGCGCTGGTCGTGGCGGCCATCGGCTCTGTGCTCGCGTCGGGCAACGCACGAACTGGCTCCGAGGGCGTGACGGCGAAGGTCTCCTCCGCGGCGTGCACTGTCTTGCGGGTCGTCAGCACCTCGTCCTATCTGCCGGCGCTCGACTCCGTCGCGGACGAGCTCGCGCGCGGCGATGACTGCGTCTATCTCGATCTCACGGTCGCCGACGGACGCGACGCCGCGCGGGTCGTCGAGGCGGAGCACGCTCACGTCTGGATCGCCGATGACGCGGCTTGGCTGTCGCAGGAAAGCGGCGCTGGCGGCTCTGGAGAGGATCGATACCAAACCCTGGCGGCGTCGCCGGTGCTGTTCGCCTCGGGCCGTGAGATGGCGACAGCCGTCGACGAGGCGGGCGGCGGATGGTCCGGGCTGGCTGCGCTGATCGATTCGGGAGCCCCGGTTCGGATCGTGACAGCGGATCCGGCAGCGTCCGGCGACGGGCTGGTCGCTGTTGGCGGCCTCGGCGATGCGGTACGCGGCACGCCGGGACTCGACGCCGCGCTCCTTCTCGACCGGGCCTTCCGTGACCATCGGGCGACTCGGCAGCTTGTGGGGTCCGGCATCGCGGCCGACGAGATCGCGCTGGTGCCCGAGCACCTCCTTGGCGGGGCGGTCGCCGCTCAAGGTGTCATCACGGTGCCTGACGACGGTGCGGTCCTGATGCGCTACAGCTGGTACCCCACGAGCGTCGACGCCGATGCGCCGCCCATCCGGTCGGCCCGATCGCGGCTGCTCGCAGCCCTGACCGAAGGCGCCACCGCCGAGCAGGCCAGAGTCGCCGCCCATCTGCGCGACCCACGAGGAAGACCACCAACGATGACCGCCCCGGGGATGTGGGGAGATCCTCGACTGGCGCCCGCCACCCCCGTGCTGGATGCTCACCGCGTCGAGCGGGTCTTGGCGACGTGGTACGTCGAAGACCGTCGCGCCGACCTCCTGGTGGTGGTGGACGCCTCCGCCGCGATGGCCGCGTCGGCACCGGGCTCGAGACGGCCGCTGATCACGCTCGTCCGGGACAACGTGATGCGGCTGGCGGGTCGAATGCCCGACGATGCTCGCCTCGGCGTCTGGGGCTTCAGGTCTCGCCTCCGAGGCGCCAGCGACCCCATCGTCGTGGATCCGGTACGGCCGCTCACGTCGACCCACCGGTCCGGCCTCGACGCGGCGCTGAATCGACTCGTGGCGCGTGGCATCGGTGGCGGGTTCTATGACGCGGTCCTGGCGGCGTATCGATCGGCCCTCTCCGATCGCTGGTCCGACGTCGACTTCCGCGTCCTGGTGCTCACCGCCGGTTCGTCTGCCGACGACCCGGGCTCGTTGTCGGTTGACGAGCTGCGCACGGCCCTGGCTCGGGTCGCCAGCGCCGACGTGCCGGTGGAGCTGACCGTCGTCAAGGTCGGACGTGGTCCCACGCAGACGCTCGACCGCGCGCTACGACCGGTCGGTGGCGACGTCGTGACCGTGGGCAGTGCCGCCAGCGTTGTCGCCGCCTTCGCCCGCCTCGCGGTCGGCGATTTGCATGAGTAGCGACCCGTCTCGGCGGCTGTGACCGCGTTCACCGGACCTCGGTTGGCCTCGACCGGGTCCGAGGCGTTAGGTTAGCCTTACTTAACTCAAATCCCAGATGTTATAGAGAAGGACCGTCATGCCCACGACCCTGCGTCGCTCGCTGACCGGACTCGCGACCCTTGCGATAGCCGTCGGCGGATCGGCATGCACCTCGACCGAAGACACCGGCGACAGTGACGCCGGTGCCATCGAGGTGACCGCCAGCGACGACGACTGCGAGCTGTCCGCCACCGATCTTGACGCCGGACTGCACACCTTCGAGGTGACCAACGACGGGTCACAGGTCACCGAGTTCTACGTCTATGCCGAGGGCGACCGGATCATGCAGGAGGTCGAAAACATCGGCCCCGGGCTGACGCGGGAGCTGCGGGTCGAGCTGCCGGCCGGCGACTACGAAGGCGCCTGTAAGCCGGGCATGATCGGTGACGGCATCCGGACGTCGATCTCGGTCACGGGCGAGGCCGCCGTCTCGCTGTCGGACCAGGAGGAGCTCCGGGCCGCCGAGGAGAGCTACTCGCGCTACGTGCAGACCCAGTCCCGGTCGCTGGTCGACCTCAGCCAGCAGTTCGTCGACGCTGTCAAGGCCGGCGACGTCGAGGAGGCCAAGCGGCTGTTCGCGATCGCACGGACGCCCTGGGAACGCATCGAGCCGGTGGCCGAGATCTTCGGTGACCTCGACCCGGCGGTCGACGCGCGCGTCAACGACGTCGCCGAGGGTGACGAGTGGACCGGCTTCCACCGTATCGAGCAGGCGCTGTGGGTGCGCAACACCACCGAGGGGATGGCGCCGTACGCGGACAAGCTGATGGCCGACATCCGCCAGGTCGTCAAGCTCGCCGAGCAGCAGCCGCTCACCGCGCTCCAGCTCGCCCAGGGTTCGAAGGCGCTGCTCGACGAGGTCGCCACCGGCAAGATCACCGGCGAGGAGGACCGCTACTCCCACACCGACCTCTGGGACTTCGCCGCCAACGTCGAGGGATCGAAGGCCGCGATCGCGGCGCTGCGCCCGGTGCTGGAGGACCGTGACCCCGAGCTGCTGAAGACGATCGACGAGCGATTCGCCGACGTCGAGGAGCTGCTCGAGGCGCAGCGCACCGAGACCGGATACACCTACTACGACGATCTGAGCGACGCCGAGATCCAGGCGATGTCGGACGCGGTCGCGGCTTTGGGGGAGCCGGTCAGCCAGGTGGCCGCGGTCGTCGCCGGACAGTGACGGAACGGTCGAGAGCATGAGTGAACCCGAGCGCGAGAAGCGCGGGCCGATCCTTACCCGACGCGGCCTGCTCGGCGCGGCGGGTGTCGGCGCGCTGGTCACCGCGGGCGGTGCCGGCTACTTCGCCGGGGCGAGTACGGAGGAGTCCGCGACCTCGACGGTCGTCGACGACGTCGTGTCGTTTCGCGGTGAGTATCAGGCCGGCATCACCACGCCGGTCCAGGACCGGCTGCATTTCGCGGCGTTCGACCTGACCACCGACGACCGTGACGACCTCATCTCGCTGCTGAAGGACTGGACAGCCGCGGCTGAGGCGATGACGGCCGGCCGCGAGGTCGGGACGTACGGCGCGGTCGCCGGTCCGGCGCAGGCACCGCCAGAGGACACCGGCGAGGCCCTCGGGCTTCCGGCCTCGCGGCTGACGCTGACGATCGGGTTCGGTCGCAGCATGTTCGTCGACGCCCAGGGCCGAGATCGGTTCGGCCTCGGCGACCGGCTGCCCGCCGGCCTCGAGCCGCTGCCGCACTTCGCGTTCGACGAGATCCGCGGCGACATCAGCGGTGGCGACATCGCCGTCCAAGCCTGCTCGGATGATCCCCAGGTCGCCGTCCACGCGATTCGCAACCTGGCCCGTATCGCCTTCGGCCGTGCCTCGGTGCGGTACGGCCAGCTCGGTTTCGGGCGTACGTCGTCGACCACGACCGCCCAGGCGACCGCGCGCAACCTGATGGGCTTCAAGGACGGCACCCGCAACATCAAGGCCGATGACGCCGAGGACCTTCGGGACTGGGTCTGGGTGCGGCCTGACGACGGACCGGAGTGGATGACTGGCGGCTCGTACCTCGTCACCCGCAAGATCATGATGCAGATCGAGATCTGGGACCGCGAGCCTCTCCTGGGCCAAGAGGAGATCATCGGTCGGGCCAAGGGCACCGGCGCGCCGCTGTCAGGTGGCGACGAGTTCACCGAGCCGGACTTCGCGGCGCGCAGGCCCGGGGGCGCTCTCGCGATCCCGAAGATCGCTCACGTCCGGCTCGCGCACCCCGACCAGCACAACGG
>DASQKI010000071.1:0-73401 GCA_035630615.1 Nocardioidaceae bacterium | reverse complement strand
CCCTTCTTGAGCTCAGCCACACCTGCCTCCTTCGAAGATCACTCGACAGGCCCATGATCGTCTGTACTCCCCCGATCTACCAGAGACAATCCCGGCGAACTTCCGCGTTGTGTCCGGGACCTAGGCCAGGGCGACCAGGTCGGCGTACTGCTCGTTCCACAGGTCCTCGACGCCGTCGGGGAGCAGGATCAGTCGCTCCGGGCTGAGCGCGTCGACGGCGCCCTCGTCGTGGGTCACCAGGATCACCGCCCCCTTGAAGGTCTGCAGCGCGCCAAGGATCTCCTCGCGGCTGGCCGGGTCGAGGTTGTTGGTCGGCTCGTCGAGCATCAGCACGTTGGCGCTGGAGACGACAAGGGTCGCGAGCGCCAGCCGGGTCTTCTCCCCGCCCGAGAGCACCCCCGCCGGCTTGTCGACGTCGTCGCCGGTGAACAGGAACGAGCCCAGGATCCGGCGCAGCTCGACCTCCGGGACGTCGGGAGCCGCGGAGCGCATGTTCTCCAGGACGGTACGACGGGGGTCCAGCGTCTCGTGCTCCTGCGCGTAGTAGCCCACCTTGAGCCCGTGACCCGGCACGACCGTCCCGGTGTCGGGCTCCTCGACCCCGGCGAGCAGGCGGAGCAGGGTGGTCTTCCCGGCGCCGTTGAGGCCGAGGATGACCACCCGGCTGCCCCGGTCGATGGCCAGGTCGACGTCGGTGAACACCTCGAGCGAGCCGTATGACTTCGACAGGCCCTCGGCGGTCAGCGGCGTCTTGCCGCACGGTGCGGGGTCGGGGAAGCGCAGCTTGGCGACCCGGTCGGCGCGACGGACCTCGTCCAGGCCGGCCAGCAGGCGTTGCGCCCGCTTGTCCATGCTCTGCGCGGCCCGGGCCTTCGTCGCCTTGTAGCGCATCCGGTCGGCCTGCGCCTTGAGCACCGAGGCCTGCTTCTCGACGTTGGCGCGCTCGCGCTTGCGCCGCCGCTCGTCGGTCTCGCGCTGGGCCAGGTACGTCGTCCAGCCGACCGCGTACACGTCGAGCTCGGCACGGTTGGCGTCCAGGTGCAGCACCTTGTTGACCGTGGCGTCGAGCAGCTCGGTGTCGTGGCTGATCACGATCAGCCCGCCCCGGAACGCCCGGAGGAACTCACGCAGCCACACGATCGAGTCGGCGTCGAGGTGGTTGGTCGGCTCGTCGAGCAGCAGCGTCTCGGCGCCGGAGAACAGGATCCGGGCCAGCTCCACTCGACGGCGCTGTCCGCCGGACAGGGTGCCGAGCGTCTGGGTGAGCACCCGGTTGGGCAGGCCGAGGCTGGCCGCGATGACCGCCGCCTCCGACTCGGCCGCGTATCCCCCACCCGCGTGCAGCTCGGCGTCGGCATTGGCGTAGCGCCGCATCGCCCGATCGCGTCGATCGGGATCGTCGGCGGCCATCTCGGTCTCGGCGGTCCGCAGCCGGCGTACGACCTGGTCGAGCCCACGGGCCGACAGGATCCGCTCCTGGGCGTTCACGGCGAGGTCGCCCGTCCGCGGGTCCTGCGGCAGATAGCCGACGGACCCGGTCCGGCTGACCTGGCCGGCCGCAGGCTGTCCCTCGCCCGCGAGGATCCGCGTCAGCGTGGTCTTGCCGGCGCCGTTACGGCCGACCAGACCGACACGGTCGCCGGGACCGACCCGAAACGACGCGGCCGACAGCAACAGGTGGGGACCGGCTCGGACTTCGAGTTCGTGCGCAGTCAACATGGGAGAGGCTCCAGGAAGATTAGAAGCGGCGTACGGGACAAAAAGGGCAGTGCTGGGCGCACTGCGGCCCTAGTCCGACGACCGCACCTGGAGCAGCATGGCGCCCAGTCTACGGGCAACGCGGACCCGGTCGCCTCTGGGTTTCGTGCGGCGCAGTCGGACGGCGGCCGAATCAGGCCAGCGCATTGAGCGAGATCCGGGCGGCTCGAGCCGAGCTCACCGCGGTGTCGAGATCACGACGCCGCGGATTGCCGACGTCGAGCCAGCGAGGTACGAGTCGCGGCGCGAGGTCGGTACGCGCGGTGTCCAGCACCTGCCGTACGAGTGCTCGGTCGCCGCCGCCGACGACCCGGCCAGACCACTCCGCCAGGACTTCGTCAACCGCCTCGGCCGCCGACCGTACCAACGCCGCTGCCTGATTGGCGCGGCGGCGGGCATAGCGCTTCTGGCTCTGGCCGCCGGCCTTGGTCTGTCCCTGGACGTAGCGGGTTCCGGTGCGGGATGCGACGACTCGACCAGCATCGACGCGGCCGATGGCGAACCCGCCACGGCGCACCAGCACGAGCCCGAAGCGATCGAAGTCCAGCGCCGTCGTGGACATCGCCGTCGCGTCCGGCTCGGCGGGCGTCGGGATCGCGAGTCGGATCACCGCTACCGCGCCGTCGGTCGCCTCGGCCCGAGCACCCCCGTCGTCGGCCGCCGACCACGTCAGGGCGCCATGGCGGTCGCCGAACCGTTGGATCCAGCCGGCCAACCGCTCGGCCGGCACCTCGATGTCGCGAACCGTGTCGGCGGCCACGTTCAGGCTGCGCTGTGCGGCCGATAGCCCGGGATGAGCTCCTCGACTAGCGCATCGGTCTCGGCGGCCGCTCCCGCTGGCGAGCCGTGCTTGTCGATCGCGGCGTACATCTCGTCGGCGACCGCCTGGATATCGCTGCGGCTCCCGAGCTGCGCGGCCAGGCGCAGCACGTCGCGCCAGAGATCCTCGGCCGCCGGCGCGACGCCCAATCCGCGCAGGATCGCGTCGCGAGCGCCTCGACCGTCGCCGCGGTCGGCACACGTGCGGGCGAGGCGACGAGCCGCGAGGACGACCGCGATGCGAGCGTCTTCGTCCACCGTGTCGTAGGCCAGCCAGCCGTAGCTTCGGGCCGGCAGCTCCGACCACGGCTCACCACGGACGAGCTCCATGGCCTGTCCCAGCACCGCCACCTCGTCGGAACCGTGTTGCTCCGGGGCGTTGACCAGAGCCTTGAAGACGTCCCAGTCGAACCGGACGCCGCTGCGCCGGATCGTCCACCGGCCGTCGGCCATCGCCAGTCGCGGTTCGCCGGTCTGATCGTCGCCGAGCCAGGTCTGCGCCGCGGCGAGGGTGGAGTCCACGACGTCGTCGGAGACGCCCCGCGGCCAGAGGGCGGCGGTGAGCCCATTGGGGTGGACACCCTCGGGGCGCAGGGCGACGTAGATGACCAACTCGGTCAGCAGGTCGCGGCGTCCCTCCTCGACGGGGCCGTCGGCTTCCACGGCCACCGGACCCAAGATGCCGATCTCGACCGCCTGCCGACTGCGCGGGTCGAACACCGAGGCATCGAGCTCCGGGGGCGCCGTCAACACGCCCAGACCCTCGTCGGCCGGCTCAGCCTCCGGCCGGTCCGCCTCGCCGAAGATGTCGACCATGCCCCGGTAGGCCTCCACGCTCAGCTGTTGGGCGACGACGTCGATGCCCAGCGGTCCGGACCACAGCCGGCCCTCGGGCGAGGCCGCCAGCCGCGCCGCCGACTTCGGAGTGTCGCCGACGATGACGACGGAGATGGCGTGCTGTGGATGCGCGGCCAGCTCCTGCAGGCGGTCGAGCGTGGCCGACGTAGGTGCGCCGGAGGACACGACGAGCTCGCTGCCCCACATCCGGGCGTCCGGCTTGGCCACCCGGCCCGCGGCGACCGACTCGACGCCGAGGCGCTGGCACTCTGCCCGCTGCCGCTCGGCCACCCGCTCGAGCGACTCGAGGACCCGATCGATGTCGTCGACGACCCGAATCGCCGGTGACAACTCCTCGGGGGCGTCGGCGAAGCCGGCCAGCCAGACCCGGCGGTCGTCGGCCCATGCATGGACGGCCATGTCGACCGCCCAGCTCATCGCGATCGCGCGGGCGACGTCGACGTCTCCGCCGATGCTCACCGCGCCCGGGAACGCCTCGAGGTCCATGAACAGCAGCGAGTCGTCGGTCTGCCGGCCGAAGGCGACCAGACCCGGATACGGAACCAATGCGGGCGGTGCGCCGTGCAGGCGGCGATAGTCGTCGGGTCGCAGCGTCCACGCCCGGCCGTCTCCACTGGTCTGCCACGGCGCCGGAGCAGGCACCTCCGGCGCGGTGGCGAACACCGCCGACACTCCGGCCGGAGTGAGTACGCAGTGCGTCGGCTGCGGCACGGGCCCGCCGTACAGCGCCGGCGGCCACACCCGGAGGCCCTGGCTGAGCAGCGCCGCCGAGGTCGGGTCCGACTCCCATCGCAGCGCGGACTCGTTGTCGGCGATCGTGAGGCCCTGTGGTCCGGTCGGTCCTCCGTCCGGGCTCGGTGCCCGCAGGAACAGTTGCGAGCCCGCGAGCTGCCGGCGTCGAAGGCCGACCAGCAGTCCGGCGGCGAGGAGTCCGCCCGCGATGCCGAAGGTGGGAGTCCAGACGTTGTCGTGGGAAGGCGCCGCGGACTCATCCTCGCTCTCGCTCTCGACCTCGTCGTCGGTGGCCGTCGACGTCTCGTCGATGACAGTCGTTGGCTCGGGATCGGGCTCATCGCGGTTCGGAGCCGGCTCCTCGGGCTCGACCTGCCGCGCCGTTTCTTCGGCGGGCTCGTCGACCTTCTCCTGCTCGGGCTCGGGCTCCGCACGGTCCACGGCATCCGTGCTGTCGTCGTCCACGGCGACGGACTCCGATTCGTCGGGCGCGTCTTCGGCGGCACCGCGAGTCTGCTCGACGGGCTCGGTCGGCGTCGTGGCATTCTGCGAGATTCGATGGTCGACGATCTTGAGACCGTCTCCGTCGGCGTCGCCCGGCATCTGGAGCAGCCAGCCGGGCTGGATCAGGTCGGCGTTGGTCAGCTTGCGACCGTCGGGCTGCAAGACGCCGTGGTTGAGCTCGAAGATCTCCTTGTAGCGCAGCCCGCTACCCAAGAAGCGCTCGGCGATGTCCCACAAGGTGTCGTAGTGCCGACCGCTCGACGGCTGCACCTCGTAGTACTTGACGACGCCATCAGTCTCGCGAACCGCCGACGAGGCGTCCGGATCGTTGCTCGCAGCCGACGCGGTGGCCGCCTCACCCGCGCTCGCGGCCTTGTCGGGTGCGCGCTCGGCGCTCGCCGTCGCGGCCGGCAGCGTCGCCGCGGTCGTACCGGCCAGCAACAGAACGGCGCCGACCAATCGCCGCGCGAGAGCTTGAGTGCCCACTCCGCCGCCCGGCACGTGCGGGGCGAGCCCGCGACCGCGACGGTCGCTGACCAGCTCGACGACGAGGCAGACCACGAAGTGCAGCCAGGCCAGCCACAACACGATGGCCAGGATCTCGAGCAGTGTGTCGGACGAGATCTCCGCCGTCAGCCAGTCGCTGTTGGGCGCCTCATCGGGCAGCGGATTGCCGACCAGGAGGACCAGGCCGATCGGCACGCCGACCACCACGACCAGGGTCGCCACCAGCCCGAGCAGACCTCGAAGGACTTCTCCCCCGCGTTTGCTCCCCCGGCTTGGTGTCGGCAGCCGGGTCGGCTGGATCGGATGCGTGGTGGGCACCGATCAGAGCTCCTGACCGACCAAGCCGGTCACCTCGGACACGGGAATCTGCTGGTAGGCGGTGAAGGTGTGGGTGCCGAGATCGGCGCCCTGGCCGCCTTCCATCGTCACGTGCCAGTCGACCTCGACGTTGAGCACATACATCGGGATCGGGTAGTCGTCGTTGCGCTCCGGGAGCGGCACCGTCGACAGTTCCTCGGCGGCCGCGCTGGAGTGCTCGAACACGACGTAGCACGGGTTGTCCTGCGCCTCGAGAGTCGGCTCGGCATCTTCGTTGTACGGCTTCGGCACGTTGCCGCAGCTGACCGGGTCCATGTCTTCGATCTGCGGCACGATGCGCACGTCGGCCGACTCGGCCCGGAGCGTCACGCCGCCGTAGTTGAGCTCGAGGTAGGGTCCGCCGTCTTCGTTGCCGGCGTACGGTCCCTGCGTGGCGGCATGCATGTCCTCGTCGAGCCAGCGGAACTGGAACCAGGTCGGCGCTCCGACCCGCGGGATGTGGGTGGGCCACGCGGTCACGAACGGCACCGGGTAGTTGGACCGCACCTGCGCCCAGAGGTATTCCTCCAGCGGGTTAGGGTCCCACTCCGTCGGGTCCGGCTCATCGTTGTTGACGTAGACGAACGACAGTGTCACCCGCGGATCGCCGCCGTAGGGGTCGTGCAGCTCGACGTCTTCGAGACAGGACTGCAGATAGAACTTGCCCTCGTCCGGAGTCGGGTTGTGCGGCGCCTTCATGCCGCTCGGGATGTCATAGACGCGACAGGGCGTGAAGGACATGCCGGGGAATCGGTCGATCAAGTCGAGCGGCGTGCCGCTGGTCTCGCCGCCGTAGCAGTAGATGCCGGCGCCGACGTTGGTGGCGTAGCCGGCACAGCCCCCGGTCGTTCCGGTCGACCCGGCTGCGGGCGCGCCTTGCGGCGCCGCGTTCGGAAGCGTGCTCAGGCCGAACCCGCCGCCGGTCGCGGAAGCGCCGGCGATGGAGTCGCTGGCGGCCCGGACGGCCGGTGGTCCGGCGGTCGCCGATGTGGTGGGCGCAGCGATCATCGCGGCGCCGGCCACCAGGGCGGCTACCAGACAGACGAGCTTGCCCCTGGTGCCTCTCCCCGAGCTTTGTGTCATCCCTCTTCCACCTCGCACCCAAACTCTCCCTCGGCGGCCGCAGCAACGTACCAGCGGTCGTCGACCATGACCATCTTGACATCAAAGGGGTACCACTGTCGCACCTCTGGCTCGACCGGTTTACCCGTTTTGGCATCGACGAAGTCGACCGACGGGCCCCACATACAGACGTGTACGACCGCGTCCGGAACGTCCGACTCGACTCCGACGACGCGTACTCGGGCCTGCGCTGGGATGGTCCAGTCGCGCTCTTTGGCATTGGCGATGACAGCTCGCTGCTGCTGGATCCACTGGAACGTCGCGGTCTCGACCATCTCGGGCGTGATGCGACGCTCACGCAGGCTGGTCTGTCGCGCCTCGAGGTACTCCACCAAGGTCGGCACCATCACGTCGTTGCCCCATTCGCCGGTGTCGACGCGTACGACGGTGTCATCGGCGGTGGAGTTCCCGTCCGACGGCGAATCGACGGAGCCGGTCGGCTCGAAGGAGCCGTCGTCGTTGTCGCTGCAGGCTGTCGCCAGGCCACCGGCGAGCAGCATGGCAACGAGCGCTGTCCTCCCCATCCGCATCGAGATCAGTCCCCGTCCCCTCCGTGGCCGCCCGGCCCACCGGGGCCACCCGGGCCAGGATCATCGGTCTCCGTCGGATTTGTGTTCGTCGGATCCGTGTTCGTCGGCGGATCGTGCGGACCACCCGGATCTTCTGGGCCCGGGCCGTCCGGGCAGATGTCGTCTTGCGGCGGCGGCGGCTGGCCGGGTGGGCGGCAGCTCGGCGGCGGCGACGGGACGTTGATCGTGCCGCCGGTCGTTCCCTGCGGGATGCCCGGGTCGACCGGATGGGTGTCGACGATCGGCGGCGGCGGCGTGAACTCACCGAACTCCGGCTCGACGATGCCCTCGATCGGATGCGCGGTCGCGTCGCCGGTCACGAGGGTGCCCGAGCTGCCGGTGAACATGTCGAGCATGATCGGGTCGTACTCCACCTCGACCTCGACGGTGAGCGATGCGATCTGGCCGTTGTCGGTGTTTTCGATGATGTCGCTCGCGGCGCACGACGTGATGCTGTCGTCGTTGGCCATCGCGGCCCCGCAGTATTCGTCGACGGCGGCGTAGGCGTCGTCTTGCAGCAGCTGGACGAAGCCCTCCTCGAGATTGATCTTTTGGGCGCCGGCGCGGGCAGCCTCCTCGGCGTAGGCGACGGCGCGGGCGCGGGCCGACAGCTGCCGCGAGCCGTCGATCACGAGCGCCGCGAGAAACAACAGCGCCACCGCGACGATGATGACGAACGGCGTTATCGACCCCCGCTCGCGATCGTGGGACCACCGGCTCATGGGTAGTACCCCCGGTATTCGTCGAGCGGGCTCACGAATGTCGACGTGATGGTCGGGCTGTTGAGTGGCAGGAAGCTCGCGGCGCTCAGGTCGACGGTGCAGGTCACCGTGACGGCGACCATCACCATCGTGTCCTGGGAGATCGTCGGGTGTCCGGTGTAGGGCTCGGGCAGGTCGGGCTCGGCGTTGCAGTCCATGTAGCGGCCCATGTACTCGGCATTGCCCGTCGTGTCGGCGACGGCGTCGGCGATCTTCTCCTCGGCCTCGGCCGAGCTGCGTGACTGGGTCGCGGCCCGGACGGCATCACGAGCGGCCTGATCGCTCAGCGACTCGGCCTGCGCGTAGACCCCGAACGCCCACATCAGCATCATGAGCATCAACAGCGGGATCGCGAGGATCGCCAGCTCGAGCGAGATCGTGCCCCTTCCGTCTCGACTCATTCCGGCTCCCCCGGATCGGGCTCGAACTGCTCGATCTCGACGATGACCGTCTGACAGACCGGGGCGTCCGACAGCATCCCCATCGGATGCGCGTACTCGCCGCACACCCGTACAGTGGCCTGCTCGTCATCGCTCGTCGCCGTGGCAGTCACATTCGTCATCAGTCCGACCTGTTCGGCGTACGCGGTCGCCGTGTCCTCGGCTGCACCCTGCCAGCCCGAAGGGTCATCGACCGCGCCGGACACCCGCAAGTACGACGCACCCTCGCGGGCCGCCAGCGTGACGACATTACGGGCATACATCCACAGACCGAACTCGACGATGCCGAAGATGAGCAGCAGGAAGACCGGCGCGATGATCGCCATCTCTAGCGTGCTCGCGGCGCGTTCGTCCCGACGTCGTCTCATGGCCCCTACAGGCTGCTGGCGAAAAGAGTTCGTGCTCAGCCGCCCTCGTTGATCTCATCGGTCCGACTGGTGACCACCCTTGAGATAACCACCGAGATGCCGATCGCCAAGCCGACAACGATGGCAGAGATGATGGCCCATTCGAGGGCCGACGCACCCAACTCGCTTCGTCCATTGCGCTTGGCCTCGGCGGCACGGGCCCGGACGTAGGTGATCAACAACAGGGCGTAGCGCAGCTCAGTCACGATCAGTTCCTCCCGCGGGTGTGACGATGCCGGGATCGACGTATGACGCTTTTGATGGATGTCATGTTCAATCTAACGCCAATTCACTGCAGTCGAGCCAACGCCGGGTAAACCAAGAAGATGAGGAAGGCCAGCGCGATCAGGATCTGTGCCAGCAGCATCGACTGTGAGCTCTCGCCAGCAGTGCCTTCGACGTCGGCCAACTCTTTACGCCGCAGGCTCTCGGCCCGAGCCATCAGCGATGCGCGAATCTTGGCACCCTCGTCGCCCGCGAGCGCGAGCGCTGAGGCAAGGTCGCGCAGCTCTTCGACCCCGAGGTCGCGGCCGAGCTGGGCGATGCCTTCCCACGGGGTAATGCCGACGATGCGAGCGTTGCTGAGCGCCTGACGGATCCGGATCATCGCCCAGTGCTCGCCGATCGAGGACGCCGCCATCAACGCCTCAGGCAGACCGCGGCCACCGGCAAGGTTCATCGCCACGAGGTCGAGGAACGAGCCCATCACATGGCGGAAGTCACGGCGCCTCTTCTCCGCCTCGCGGTGCAACTGCATGTCCGGGAGGAAGAAGAAGATCGCCGCCGCGACCAGACCGACGAGCGCCGGCGCCGCAGTTCCACCGATGCCGGTGAGGACGAGGATCAGCGGGAACCAGATCAAGCCAAACAGCGCGAACAGCACCTTGGTTCCCATGTGCGCGGCGAAGGTGCGATTCATGACCGCCAGGTCGGATCGGGTGCGAACGAAGCTCCACCCTCTCGCCGTCGCCTCGGCCTCGATGCGTTCTCCGATCGACAGCTTCATGTGGTCGAGTCGCCCGTCGGCGCCCGGACTGGCCGCGCTGGCCGTCGCTGAGTATTGGGAACGGCGACCAGAATCGATCCGTGCGAGCGTCGCCCCGACTCCGGCGCGAGGTCGGACGAAGATGTAGACAAGCAGGAGAAGACCGACGCCCGAAAGGGCTCCCGCGAACAGCTGCAGAATCATCCGGTCGTCACCTCGGACTGTGCCTGCAGGCTGCGCTGATGACGGCTCTCGATGAGGAAGCGCTCGGGCGCCTCGACACCGG
This sequence comes from Nocardioidaceae bacterium, assembly GCA_035630615.1. GTDB lineage: Bacteria > Actinomycetota > Actinomycetes > Propionibacteriales > Nocardioidaceae > DATFRX01. Next base: position 63,296 of record DASQKI010000071.1, on the reverse strand, counting down.
CTAGCCGCCGCAGCCACACGATGCCAAGTCCAAACATCCCGATCACGATGCTCAGCACGATCTGACCCTCGAAGGTCTCGTACGGCGCGACGTAGTCCGGGTTGAACAGCACCAGCAAGGCCGGCACGGCCAGCGTGATGATGACGACCAGCTGTACGCTGCGCCGCGTACTCCGGCGACTTCCCTCGACACGGCGCCGAAGATCGAGTTCCTCACGTGCAGAATCGGCCAATGCGCCGAGCACGTCGCGCAGGCCCGGCCCACGTAGCCGCGAGTTGAGGATGAGAGCGGCCACGATCAGGTCGGCCGACGAGTCGTCGAGGTCGTCGGAGAACTTCAGCAGCGCGCTCGGCAGCGGCTCGCGTACGCGCAGCCGGTCGACGAGCAGGTTGAGCGCGGGCCGTACCGTCGGGGCGGCGTTGACCGCGGTGGCCGGGATCGCCTGCTCCAAACCGACCGCGCCGGCGATCGTGTCGCGCAGCGCTTCTGTCCACGCGGCGAGGCCGTCGAGCCGGTTGATGGCCTTCCGCTCCGACTGCACGCCGCCGAAGAGCTTGTCCCAGAAGGCTGCGAGGAATCCGAGCGCGATCGCCAGGATCACCCAGCGGGTGACCACCAGAGTGATGAGCCCGACGCCGACACCGAACGCGACCCTGACCGACGTGCGCTGCAGGTCGAGTCCCCCACCGCTTCGGCCGCCGGGAGTCGCGGCCTCCCGGCGCGGCAACCCGACGATCGACAGGACGAAGAGCAGCAGCCCGATGCCGACCACAGTGCCGGCAGTCAGCGCGAGTGGGAGGCGGTACTCCTCGATCAACCGGCCCACCTGCCGTGCACGATCGGACGATAGCCCTCGGCCTCGAGGTCGGCGATACACGAGATCGGTGCGTGGGCGGCGGCCCGACCGTCCGGATCCGGTGCGAACACCTCGCTCGACAGCACCTGACCGTCGTGGCCGACGACCTCGCGGACGCTCTCGACGACCCGGCGCTGCGTCCCGCCGCCGATGTAGTCGTTGTGCTTTCGCAAGAAGACGACGAAGTCGAGGGCGCCGGCGATCAGCATGTTGGTCGCGTCGATCGGCAGCCGCTCCCGCGCCTGGATCGCGTAGGTGCCGATCCGGTTGAACACCTCGAGCGAGGAGTTGGCGTGGATCGTCGACAGCGAGCCGTCGTTGCCCTGGCTCATCGCGTTGAGCATCGTGACGATCTCGTCGCCGAGCACCTCACCCACGATGACGCGCGACGGGTTCATCCGCAGCGACCGGCGCACGAGGTCGGCCATGTCGACGCCGCCGACTCCTTCGGAGTTAGGCAGCCGCTCCTCGAAGGCCACGACGTTGGGATGGAGGTCCTCGAACTCGCCGAGCCCCAGCTCCAGTGCTCGCTCGACCGTCACCAGCCGCTCGTGCGGCGAGATCTCGCTGGCGAGCGCCCGTAGCAGGGTGGTCTTGCCGGCGTTGGTGGCGCCGGCGATCATGATGTTTTTGCGCGCGGCGACGGCGGCCTTCAAGAACGACGCGAGGTCGTGGCTCAACGTGCCGTTGGCGACCAGCTCGTCGAGGAAGACCTTGCCCATTCGCGCCTTGCGGATCGAGACGGCCGGTCTGGCGCAGACGTTCATCACCGCCGACAGTCGCGATCCGTCGGGCAGTCGCAGGTCGAGCTGCGGGTTGGCCGAGTCGAACGGCCGGCTCGACAGACCGGTGTGGGCCGCGAGCACCTGAATCAGCTCGACGAGCTCCTCGTCGTCGTCGGCGACCGGTGGCAGCCGCTCCTCGCGACCGTCGCCGTATTGCACGAACACGTGGTCGCAGCCGTTGATGTCGACGTTTTCGACCTCGGGATCGTCGAGCAGCGGCTGCAGTCGCCCGACGCCGAAGAGAGCCGAGTGGATGGCCGAGGCGAGCGATGCCTCGTCGTCGGCCGACGGTGGAGTACGGCCCTCGGCGATCTCGTATCGCGCATGGTCCTCGAGTACTTGAACGATCAGCGACCGGGCGTACTCGCGCTCGTCCTCGACCGACATCGCCGAGACGCCGTTCATCTGGTCGCGCCGGCGCTGGTCGTTGAGCCGATCAGCAACCTGGACGCGCAGCTGCCGAACCAGATCATGGTCGATCACCGCTGGTCACCTCCGATCGTCGGGACACCGGGTGCCTGCTGAGGCTCGCCCGGCTGCCACCCCGGCCATTGAGACGCCTCACCGGACTCCATCGGTTGCATGGACGGCTCGACAAAGAACGGCTCCGTGTCGGCGGCCAGCCGCGCAACGACGGGCAGAGCCGACTTGACCAACGCGGTCCGGTCGGGCCGCCCGGTGATCTCTCCGGAGAAAAAGCCAGCTCCCTTCGGGTCGTCAGCCAGGTGATAGACCTCGGCGACCGACGCGGCGGCCCGTCGCATGGCGTCCCCGATCTCGCGCACGGCTTGCCGCCGCTTGGGATCCGCGACGACCGCGATGTGGATGCGGGTGCCGCTCGACGACTCGGGATGGAGCGCCGGGTGAAGTGCCAGGATGCGCTCGCGCATGTGAACCACGTTGCTGGGCTGGGTGTCGCAGACCATGACCAGATCGTTGGCCGATGCCAGCATGACGTTTTGTGGTGTGGACGCGCCGAGCCGGCCCATGTCGGCGATCACGTCGTAGCCCGGGATGCCACCGAAGATCGGGCCGAGCTGTCCCCACTGCTGGGCGAGGCCGGCCGACTGCTCCGGCATCCGGACGCCGATCAAGACGTCGAGGCCACCCGAGATGCGCTGGGTGTGCTCGGGCACCAGGTCGGGTCGCAGCATCTTGCGTCCGGCCGCGCCAAGGCTCAGCAGACCGCGATCGGGATCGATGACGCCGCCGTTTTCGGCCGGCAGCCGGGCCGCGACATCACCGCCGTGGGGGTCGCACTCCGCCACGATGACCGACCGCGGCCACAGGGCGCCGAACAGCAGCGCCGTCGTGGTGGCGCCTGGCGATCCTTTCGCGGAGGCAACGGCGAGCAGACCCATCGCGGCTCACTCGCCGCCGTTGGAGTCGTCGCTCGGCGGCGGCGCGATCTCGGAGATCGACACCCGGTCGTCGAGGATGGCCGGTTGGATCGCCTCGGCGTCGGCGCTGTCCATCAGGACACGGATCTGGACGTCGGACGAGCTGCTGTCGCCGCCGATGCCACTCCCATCGTCCGGGAAGTCGGCCGAGACGAGCGTCGCGTCATAGCTGTCGGGGTTGCCGCCCTCCTCGTCTGGGCTGACATAGACGTGCAGCGCCGCGCCCTCCTCGATGTCGGGGTCGATGTTGCTGGCCTCGACGCCGAAGGGGACGACCTCCTTGCCGGCTGGGATCGCCGAGCCGTCATCCAGCATGTCGGGCATCAGAATCGTGCCCGCCAGCAAAGGAGTCACCGCACGGAGGCCGACGACGTCTTCAGAGTCGTCGCTCGAGATGACGCCGTCCATGTCCTCCGGCAGGCTGACGGTCTCGAGGTCGGCGTCGGTGATCTCGGCGCCCTGTGGCACATCAGCCTTCACTCGCAGGTAGTCGGCGCGATTGCCCGCCTGTAAGGCGAGGAAGCCGCTGGCGAACGCGCCTCCGACGATCAGCAGGATCGCCAACGCGGCGAGCGCCGGACGTCGTTCGCGTGACGACGGCAACCGGGACGCGCTGGTCTGCGGCGCCGCGCGGCGGCTTGCGGAAGTACGGGTGTCAGCCATCGCCAAACCTCTCGGATCACCACTCGGCTACGACGTTCGCGGGGGGCGGGTACGGGCGTTGTCCCGGCAGCCCCCGACGCACCAGAGTCCGTACACAAGGTACACGACGACGCGCACGCTCAGTCACCGCCGGCGGAGTGGTTGACGACTCAATCGGAGCAGTGCTCGTCGTTGAATGTGGCGAGATCAGCCTTCGCCTGAACGTACGCATCGTCGGTCTCGAGCCGGTCCAGCTTGTCGCTGTCGCCTGCGGCTTCGGCGTCGACCATCTTGTAGAGCTGATCGGCGATCGTCTCTGCGGCGTCTTGTATCTCGCCGGCCACGTGATCGGGAACGCTGTCGGCGAGGCTACGGGCGCCGTCGGCCGCGCTCTGGACGTCCTCGGCCTCGTTCACGTCGAGTTCGTCGAGCGTCGTCTCGGCATCGCGCGAGACGTCGTCGCAGAAGGCCTGCAGCTCGTCGTCCTGCCGGTTTTCCGTGTCCTTGTCGTAGGCCGACTTCACCGCGATGATCGCGATAACTAGACCAACCGCGACGAGACCCGCGACGACGCCGGGCCAGACCTTGCGGTGCTCACGCCACGTGCGGGTCGAACCGTGGAGCAGCGCCGAGCGCAGCTGGCGGCGGCGCATGACGTCCGCCTCGAGCATGTACTTCTCGGCATTGGGGATGTCGAACTCGGGCGCCGGAGGCGGGTCGGACACCCGTGGGGGTGGCTCGGGAGGCGTCGTCGACATCAGTGCACGCCGCTCGTGACCGCGATCGCGGCGGCGACCTCGAGCATTGCCTCCCGCGTCGTCGGCCGGACCCGGCTCGGGTCGAACGGCTGCCCGGTGGCGAGCTCGGGGTCCGGCGGTACGACGACCGCTCGCACGGGTCCTTGGGCAAGCTGCTGCATGACCTCGCGATGCACCTTGCGATAGGACTCGTCGTTGGTGCACACGACGACGTAGATGGCGCGGTCGATCGCAAACGTGTCGACATCGCGTAGCCGCGCGGCCGCCACTCGAGCGCTCGAGAGCCCCCATGCCCCGGCACAGGTGACAATCACCGTCTGGTCGCTACGAGCGAGTGCGGCGTACGCGGCCTCGCCGGGGTCGTTGCCGACGTCGACGAGGGTGAACGCATGGTCGCGGCCGAGCCGGTCGAGCAGCGGCGGCACGTCGGCCCGACGCAGCGGAGTGCCCCATCCGCAACCGTCGACGACCCGCAGTCCGCCGGGGACGACGGTCGGCTCGGCGTCGGCGTCGGCGACGAGGTCGCGGCCCGTCAGCGCCGCGGGCACGCCGAGCATCTGTCCGAGGGACGCGGTGCCCGAATGGGCGTCGACGAGGACGGTCGGATCGTCGCGCAGCGCCGCGAATGCGGTCGCGACGCCCAGCGCGACGGTCGTCGTGCCGACCCCACCCTTGCCGGCGTTGAACGCCACCACGCGTCGGTCGGCTTGCCTCGTCCGCAGGGCGCCGACCAGCATCCGCTCGGACCCGACGGTCTCCGCCGCGTCGGGCGTCACGAGACCGAAGGTCACGGCCTTCATCCACCGGCCGGACGTGTTGGGTGCGGGCTTGCCGGCCGCGGTCCGGGCCAGCATCTCCTCGACCGGAGCGCTGGTCGCCGAGTAGGGCGATGCCGCCGGGGCGGGTTGCGGCGCGGGCGCCTGCTGGGTCGGTGGCGCGAGGTAGTGCCCGGGCGGCGGTCCGAGTGCCGGGTTCATCGCCGGGTTCGAGGGCGGCGGAGTCGAAGCGGACGGCGGCCCGACGGGCATCGGCGTGGGCCCGGCAAACTCCGGACGCAGCGGCACGACATCACCACGGTCCGAGCGCGGCGCCTGATCGGACTCGCCATACGCCACCGGTCCGCCGACACCCTCGCCAGTCGCCGGTGCTGCCGGCTCCGGCTGATGGCTCGGTGGCGGCTCGGGCGCCGACGGCTGCTCAGCGGGGGGCGGTGACATCACAGGGTCGAGACCCAACAGACGCGGGTCGACACCCATCCGGGCCAGATCGCCCGCGGCGTCCTGGGCCGATGCCCGACGGCGCGCCTCGAGCTCTTGCTCGGTCGGGCCTTCTTCGTCAGCCATCGCTACCTCCCGACCCGGCGTCGTCGATCGTCGTCGCCCCCTGCACCATGGCCGCACTCATAGTCGGTCCTGGATCTCGCTGAACACGCCTGCGGCGCCCATCGTCACCACGACCATGTCGACGATGACGAGGAACTCGGCGATGTTGAGCACCCGCTTGATCTGGGCCCGCGTGATGTCGGTCATCGGCAGGCTGCTGATCGCCACGAGGAGCAGCGCCACGCCGGCGAAGGCGGGGATCACCCACTCGCGAAGCTCGGGTACGTCCTCGGTGAGCCGGACCAGCTGCATGACGCCGATGGCGACGGCGGCGGCGCGGAGCGGCACCATGTGAGGCGTCCGCGAGTAGACCCGCGACCGCAGCAGGGCCGCGGCTCCGACGCTGAGCGCGAGGTAGCGGTCCCACGATCCGGTGCTGAAGGTGAGCCAGAAGCTGCACCAGACCACCACGAGGGCGAATCCGACCAGGCCACCGAGCAGCATCCAGTTGCTCTGGCGATAGCGGCTGGCCAGGCTCTCCGCGCTGATCCGGCCGGCATGGCGTACTCGGTAGTCCGCACTGGCCAGACCGCCGACCGACAGGGTCAGGCGCGGCAGCACACCGGCGGCCAGCATCGCGACGGCCGGTGTGATCCGGTGCACTTGGTGGACGTCGATGTCGGCCATACCGACGAAGCTCACGGCGAGGCCGGTCGCTACCAGCACGACCCCGACCGTCACGTGCGGCATGGCGACCTCGGTGCACACCCGGGCCAGCGCGACGACGACGGCGACGAAGATCCAGCCCAGCATGAGGACGACGAAGGGGTCGACGTCGGCGGCGACACCCACCACGCTGCCGGACAGGAACGCCCAGGCCATCGCGACCCCGGCCAGCACCTGCGCCACCCAGCCGTGGTTGAACACCGCCGCCCAGACCATCAGGCCGAAGGAGACGGCCAGCGCGGTGAGGGCCGAGACCACTTGCGCGTCAGTGCTGCCCCCGATGAGCTCGGGGAAGAAGTACTGGACCAGGGCGAGCAGTGCGAGGACGGCGGCGCCGGCGATCAGGCTGAAGGTCAGCGTCGTACGAGGGGTCCACCATCCGCCGGCGGCGTCCACGCTGTCTTCGAGCGCGTCGCGTACGTCCTCGACGAGCGCCGGACGAACCGATGCCCCTTCGCCGCGCAGCTCGAGTACCTCGCCGTCGAGGACGCCGGCCTCGGCGAGCGTCTGGTTGAGCGACAGAGGCAGGCCACCGAGCCGAGCAAGGCTGAACGCCGTGGGTCGGTGCTGATCTCCGTCGGGTACGCAGTAGCGAAGCACCTGCGGGACGACGTCCGCGACCGGTAGCGCACTGGGTAACGCGAGGTCGACCTTGCGCGCACCGCTCACCACGGTCACACGGCTATAGGCGGTGAGCACCTGGCCTCCCGGTCGAGTCGAGCGTCGTGGCGGGCTACGCCTCTCGAGGACAACGACGGCATGCGCCGATAGCCCCGAGATCAGCGGGAGCATATCGTTGTCTATGTCACCACACCCACGGTGATCGGGCGTGGGCGGGATCCAATTGTGAGGAGCTTGTGCTGTGACGACCACGCTGGTGAAGCGTCCGCCGCGGACCGCGCCGCCGACCGTCGACCCCGGCAACCTCGAGATCGCCGAACCGCCGGGCACACCCCAGGCCCCACCGGCGATGGCCGGCCTCGGCATGATCATGATGCCGATGATGATGGGCACGGGCGCCCTGACCGGCGCCTTGACGGCGGGAGCCAGCAAGATCCAGGCCGTCGCCAGCCTCCTGGTCCTGTGTGGCGCGATCTGCTTCGCGACGATCATGATCATCAGCCAGCGCACCGGGCCGAAGAAGCAACTGCGCGAGGGCCGCGAGCGCTACCTCGACTACATCGAGCAGATGCGGCACACGCTGCGTGCCCGGATCGCCGTACAGCGTCGCAGCGAGGCGTGGCGGCATCCCCAATCCGACCGGCTGGTCGACGTCGCCCGCAACGACGCTCGACGCTGGGAACGCCGACTGCACGACTCCGACTTCCTCGTCGTACGGATCGGCACCGGCGATCAGCCGCTCGTCTCGCCCCTCATCATGGCGGCCGACACCGGACCGTTGAACGAGTTCGACCCGGTCTGCCTCCAGGCGGCCAAGGAGCTGCACGCGAGGTATTCACTGCTGCGCGACCAGCCGATCACGGTCGACCTGCGCACGATCGGCACGCTGAGCCTGCTGGGCGCCCCGGCCGCGACTCGTGACCTGGCGACGGCGATGGCGATGGAGCTCGCCACGTTTCACGCACCGCACGAGGTGCAGGTGGCGGTCGTGCGGTCCGAGGCCAACTCCGACCACTGGGACTGGGCGAAGTGGCTGCCACACGCGCAAGAGACCCAGTTCATGGACGGCGACGTTCCGGCCCGTCTCATCGCCAACAGCGTGTCCGGCATGGCGGAGATGCTGGCGCCGACGATGGAGGCCCGGGTCGACCGCCACCAGCGCGCCCGCGGACAGGAGCACCTGCCGCCGCAGCATCTGGTGATCTTCATCGACGGCGAAGGGCTGACAACGCACCAACACCTCATCTCGCCGGACCCGTCGGTCACGCTCGACAAGCTCGGCATCCACGTGGTGACGCTGCTCGAGCATCGCCGCGACGAGCCCGAGCGGATCGAGGACCGGATCCAGCTCGGACCCGACGGCAACATGACGCTGGCGTCGCGGGTCCTGCCGTTCCGGCGTGATCTCGTGCCGTCCGGCGTACCCGCCGTTATCGCTCGGCAGCTGTCGCCGCTTCGGATCAACGAGGACGAAGAGGGTGGCGGCGACAATCTGTCCCACACCGTCGGGCTCCCCGAGATCCTCGGCGTAGACGACCCGGCCGGTCTCGAGCCGCGACGGACGTGGCGGCCGCGCAGCCTTCGCGAGCTGCTCCGGGTGCCGATCGGCGTCGGGAGCAACGGCCACACCGTGATGCTCGACCTGAAGGAGTCGGCGCACGGCGGCATGGGACCACACGGCCTCGTGGTCGGCGCCACCGGCTCCGGCAAGTCCGAGATGCTGCGTACGTTGGTGAGCTCGCTCGTGATCAACCACGGGCCCGACCGACTCGCGCTGATGCTGGTCGACTTCAAGGGTGGCGCGACCTTCGCCGCCATGGAGGACATCCCCCACATCGCAGGGATCATCACGAACCTGCAGGACGACCTGACGCTGGTCGACCGGATGCACGACGCCCTGTTCGGCGAGATGCAGCGCCGCCAGGAGATCTTGAAGGCGGTCGGCAACCTACCCAACGTCACGGCCTACCAAGACCTGATCGACGCCGGCGAGCAGCTCGAGCCGCTCCCCCACCTTCTCGTGATCGTCGACGAGTTCTCCGAGTTGTTGACGGCCAAGCCGGATTTCGCCGAGCTGTTCGTCGCGATCGGCCGGATCGGCCGGTCGATCGGCGTGCACCAGCTGCTGGCCAGCCAGAAGCTCGAAATGGGCAAGATCCGCGGCCTCGAGTCGCACCTGTCCTATCGGATCAGCCTGCGAACTTTCTCCGAAAACGAGAGTCGCGACGCGATCGGCGTCCCGGACGCCTATCACCTGCCGCCAGAACCCGGGTCGGGCTATCTCAAGGTCGACACCACGGTCTTCGAGCGGTTCAAGGCCGCTCTGGTCTCGTCTCCCTACACACCACCGAACGAAGGCCCCAAGACGATGGTGCCGGTGGTGCCGTACCTCTCGGTCAACGGCCTCGGTTCGTGGATCGCGGAGCAACAGGCCGTCTTGGCCGCACAGACCAACGGCGACGAGCCGGCCGGCCCCGCCTCGAAGCACGAGCAGAGCAACCTCGACGTCATCTGTGAGCGACTGACCGGCGCGGGTGCGCCGAAGGTACGCCAGGTGTGGCTGGAGCCGCTGCCCGAGGTTCTGCCCCTCGACCAGGTGATGGAGGTCGACGGCCGCGGCGAGCCTGGCACGGTCGACGCGTTCCTCGGCATGGTCGACGACCCGTCGCATCAGGACCAGTTCCCTCTCAAGTGGGACTTCACCGGCGGCGAGGGCAACCTCGTGATCGCGGGCGCCCCGCAGACAGGCAAGAGCACGCTGATCCGCACAATGATCTCATCGCTGTCGCTGCGGTACGCGCCGGGCGACGTCGCCTTCTACTGCATCGACTACGGCGGTGGCTCGCTTCGCCAGCTGGCCGAGCTGCCCCACGTGGCCGCCGTCGCGACGCGGGTCGAGCCGGAGCGCATCAACCGCACCATCGTCGAGGTCATCAACATCCTCGAGTCGCGTGAAGAGTTCTTCCGCGAGCACAATCTCGACTCCGTCGCGGCTCTGCGCATCGCCCGAGCCGAAGGGAAGCTGCCGGCCGACACCCCCGGTGACATCTTCTTGATCGTCGACGGCTGGGGCAGCTTCCGCGAAGACTTCGACACGATGGAGTTCACCATCGGCGAGGTCGCCGCTCGAGGCCTCAACTACGGCGTCCATGTCGTCCTGACCGTGGCGCAGAACATGCATGTCCGGATGCGAATGCAGTCGGCCTTCGGCGGCCACATCGAGCTGCGCCTGACCGACTCGTTCGACTCCAGCATCGGCCGCAAGCTGATGGACAAGCTCCCGAAGGAGATCACCGGTCGCGGCATCGTCGACATCAGTGACGGCCTGATCCTCCAGGCCGCCGTGCCGCGCATCGATGGCGGCGACACCAAGGCAGATCTTCCGGACGCCCAGCGCGACCTGGTCGCGACGATCAAGGACCGGTGGCCGACGTCTGCCGTGCAGCGGGTCCAGGTGCTCCCAGGCCTCATCAAGTACGACGAGCTGCCGGCCGTCACGCCGGGGGCGGCCGCCGTACCCGTGGGCGTGTCCGACCAAAACCTCGGCCCGGCCGATGTCAACCTGTTCGGCTCCGACCCGCACCTGCTCGTCTACGGCGATGGCGAGACCGGCAAGACCAACCTGCTGAAGCTGCTGGTCAAGCAGCTGATCGCCGCCAGGACGGCCAAGCAGCTCGGCTTCGTCGTGGTCGACTACCGGCGGAGCCTGCTCGACGTCGTGCCCGAGGAATACTTGGTCACCTACTGCACGAGTGAGCAGCAGACCGCGGAGACGGCAGCCCAGGTCGCTGGCGCCATCCGCGAACGCGTGCCCGGGCCTGACGTCACGTCCGAGCAGCTCCGCAACCGCTCCTGGTGGACCGGCGTCGACGTCGTCGTCGTGGCCGACGACTACGACCTGATCTCGACGCAGTCGGGCAACCCGCTGCAGGTGCTTCTGGAGTTTGTGCCGCAGGGTCGCGATCTCGGTATGCACCTGGTGATCTCGCGTCGCATGGGTGGCCTGTCTCGGGCGATCTTCGAGCCGCTGCTGCAGCGCCTCAACGACATCCAGACGCCAGGACTGCTGTTCTCGGGCGACCGGATGGAGGGCCGCCTCGTCAACGGCGTCGTGCCGCGCAAGATGCCGGCCGGCCGTGCCGTCTACGCGCCGCGCGGTGGCGTCAGTGCCGCCAGCCAGGTGCAGGTTGCTCTCCTCGACGACAGCGAGTGAGACCGGATCGGGTACGCCGTGCAATCACCGACGGCGGATAGCGCACGGCGTTCGAAGCGACGTCACGCCACTGGACACGAAAGGCTGGGCTCCGCCGAAGCGGGGCCCAGCCTGTGAATTCGTTCGTTTGCGTTGGGCCGCGGCTCACACCGCGAGGACACTACCTCCGTTGAGGCGATCGGCCATCGACTGGCCGTTCATCGCCACGTTTTGACCTGTAGCGCCCGCGTCATTATCGCCAGTCTGGACATCGACTGCCGACCCCGCAGTGTTGTTACCGAGCGCATCCACGTCGTGGGCCATCCGGTTGGCCGGCTGGCTCCACGTGCCGTGGTAGGTGCTCAGTGCCCCTGACACCGTCGGGTGTACGACGGTTTCTTGCGCACTAGACACTGCTGTTAGGAAGCCTTGGCCCGCGGAGCCGGCGTCGCTAGACAGGCTCGTGACGGCCTTGCCAGCGGTGTGCACCTGCGTGGTGTACATGTCGGTCAGCACGGCGAGCTCACACTCCTTAGTTGGTTGTCGTTATTAGATAGGACGTTGACGGGCTCAGCCCTGAAGGCGGGTCATCGCCCGCTGCATGCCAGTGCTCTGGTCGTCCTGCTGCTGGTTGAGGCCGTTGATCGCCGCCATGTGGGCGCCGTCGATGTCCTCGAACAGCCGCGAGTGGCTCTGGTTGATGCCCGCGGTCATGTCGGTACCGACACCACCGTTGAGCTGGCCGATGAGCGACTTGTAGGTGCCGTCGGTGTCTCCGGCCTGGTCGACGTCGGCAGCCTTCCAGGACTGCAGCTCGGCGCCGTGGTTGTCAGCGACCCCGGTGTTCCAAAGAACGTGGTCTCCCATGATCTTCTTCCTAACTGTGTGTGTAGTGCGGTGTGGTTAGTGGGATTCAGCCGCTCAGGCGGGTGCTCATCGCCGTGGTCTCAACGGAGCTCACGGAGTTGAACGCGGTCTGCCCGGTGTCGGTTGCGGCGTCCTGCGCGACGGCCTGCTCGTGACCGAAGCCGTGGGTCCGCGTCGCGACGTCGGCGAGCTGCTTCGAGTTGCCCGCGCCGATGCCGGACTGGCTGATGCCACTGTTCATCAGGGCACGAGCCGCGTTGCCGTTCAGCTGGCCGTTGAGGCCCTCGGCCGCCGCGAGGCGCCGCTTGGCCTGAGCCTGCTGGTTCTCGGCGCCGTCGCCGTGCAGCTGAGCGTTTTGGCCGACGCCTTCGACGCCCTGCGTCATCTCAATGAAAGTTGCCATTGTCGTCTCCACTTTCTGGTTGGGCCGCCCCCTTGGTGACCCATCGCTTTGAACGAACGAGACGAACGTATGACGCCAGGGGGTCACCCATGGGTCGGTCGGCGGAATCTGTGGAAAAGCCAGCGTCAGCTCCCCCGATTCACCTCTGGTTCGTGCTGGCGTGACCCGATCGTCACCTACCGTCAGATTGAGGCGCCGATTCATCGGTCGCGAACGCAGCCGACACCGGCGCCACGGATCCAGATCGACCTGGACGTGGACGATCGGAGAGGCAACAACATGCTTGACGGTGGTGGCGGTGGTGGCGGCGCCAGCAGTGAGGCAACTGGGCTGTTTCCCTATGCGGAGAGCGACGGCTTTAGTGCGTCGCCGTCAACGGTTTCGGGGCTGGCCGACGGGATCCAAGGCGCGGCCGGCAACCTCGAGGTACTCAATCCCGACATCGACAGCGCGCACCTGCCGGCGAATACCGGCACGGCGGGCGTGCTGCACACGTTGCAGGCGAGTGCGCCGCAGCCGACCAAGGAAAACGTCACCCAGGTCCTCCTCGCCACCCTCTGCGCCTCGGGCGCGACCCGGTTGTTCGGCACCGACGGTGTGCAGGCCTACAACGACAAGATGGACGAGCTGCGGTCGGAGTACGACTCCGAAAAGGCCAGGATCATGGCCAGCGACTGTGGTGTCGCCGCCGCGACGTACCCCGATGGCGCCACGCAGAGCGAGAAGGACACGATCAACAGCAACCACGCCTCCGATGTCGCGGCGGCCCAAGCCTCTGCGCTCGGCGCGGTGAAGACCAGGCTGTTGAAGAAGAAGTCGACCTACAAGGATGATCCGTTGGATGCGGCGGCGGACAAGACGAAGGGTCAGTTGAACAAGGGGCCGACGGACGAGAACATCCAGGCGATCTATGCGGCTGGTGGGTTGCCGTTGGCGACGGTGGCGGCGTTTCCGGGTCTGCATCTGCAGATCGACCCCGGCAAGCTACCGTCCGATTTGGCGAACAAGACGCCGGCGCAGTTGGCGAAGTATCTGGTCGACCACCCGGAGATCACCGATCCCAACATCCTGCTCAACCTCGACGACGAGGTCGAAGCTGAGATCGGTCGGTTGTTGGCCGACCAGGCTCGCGCGCTGATCCCGTACCCGATCGATGGGGCGCACATCTCGGCGCTGACCAAGCAGCTCGATCGGTTCGGCCTCGGTGTTGATGGGCAGTTCATCAAGGCGCTCGGCGGGGCGGACACCCTCGACCTGGTCAACATCATGGGGGCGTGGGCCGGCGGTGAGTCCGGCACCGAGGCGAAGGCGTTGGCCGAGGCGATGCGGGACGCGGTCGGCAACGCGACCACCGTGTTGCCGGAGGCGGATGCGCGGGCATTTGCCAACCAGTTCGTCGACCACATCAAGGAGTGGAGCGACAACGACGTCAACGACCCCGAGGCCAACCGTGGCATGGGATTGTTCCCACCGCATCTGGCGCTGTCGTACTTGCTCGACGACCAGTACCACGGCACCGCCTTCCTCGACACGCTTGGTGACCGGTTGGACGACTACGAGCGCAACGACCCGTACTTCAGCAGTTGGTCGGCGCTGTCCAACGACGACCGCTACAGCGGGATCTGGGAAAACCTGATGGACAGCGACGAGGGCGCCTTCGATCCCATGTCCGCCTACATGTCCGCACTGGGCCACAACGGTGACGCGTCGTTGCAGTTCTTCACCGAGGGCAACGACCGCCAGGAGTACTGGATCCACGACCGGGTCTGGACCCACGACGACTTCGAGGGCCTGATGGGCGCCCTGGACTCGGCCACCACCGACTCGTCGACGATCGACGATCCCGACGCGGCCCGACTGGTGTCCAATGCCGTGCACCTCCTGGTCACCCGCGACGACAACGACTGGCCCGGCGACGGCGACGAGTTCAAACCCGGCGACATCAACGGCGAAGCCGCCACCTCACTGGCCCACATGATCGGCACCTACATGGCCTCGGTCGACTACGCCAACACTGAAGGTGGCAGCGGCGTCGGAGTCCACAGCCTGGATGCTCGGGCCGACCTCAAGTTGCTCGGCATGGGCGACGATATGCCGATCTTCGACCGACTGGAGCTCAAGGAACTCTTCCAAACTGGCCTGTCCAACGAAGACGGCTTCATGGCGATGCGAGAAGCGGTCAGCACCTACCAGAAGATGCACCTGACCACGGTCCTCGCACACAGCGACGATCCCAACTTCTACGAGATCATCGACGACGCGAGCGGCCAGGCCAAGGCCGACGGGATCTGGCCCAACGCGACCAACGCCGACGCTCGTCTCGAGGGACTGCTGATGGACAGCATCGGCGAGGTGGACATCGCCGACGGCAAGGAGAAGGACGACCAGATCAAGGCCTGGGTCACCCTCGGCCAGCGCGCGATCTGGTCGGTGCCCGCGGTGCCTGCCGCTCTCGTGCCGCTCCAGGTCCTCGGTGCCGGGACGATCGGCGACGGCATCAGGGATGCCCTCGCCACCAACGAGGCACAGGCGATCCACAGCGCCAACGACGCGGCCGAGCTCGCCATGATCAGCCACAGCGGCATGCTGGTGGACGTCTTGCACGACTCCGGCGCCGTAACCGACGACGAGCTGCATGCCGCGGCGACTGAGGTCGGGATGAGCGAGGAGGAATACCGGACGTTCTTCCCAGGGCCGGGAGCGTCCTTCCCCGACGGGGACGACCTCTCCGACCCCAACAACCAGCGCCTGCGCGACATGATGAACCTGATCGCCAACAACGAGGTCCGCACCAACAGCTGGCGACTCAACTACGAAAACGCCTTCCACGACTACGAGGAAGAACTCGGGCGCTAGTCCCCGGCTCTCATCGGGAGCAGCACGCCGTCGATCCACTCCGGTGGCTCGGCGGCGTCTTACCGTCGCCTTCGAGATAGGCCGATGAAAGCGCCGCGAAAGCGGCCGCCTTCAACATGGCGGCATGAAGGCATACGAACCTCTCGCCGACACCGGCCCGGTCACCTCCGACGAGGCCATCGCGCTGTTCCAGCACGCGGAAGACGATGGCCTGAGCGCCGCTCCGACGACCATCGAGGGGATGGCCGACGAGATCGAACCGTCCGGCGGAAGCCTCGATGCGCTCAACGCCGACGTCGACACCGCCCATCGACCGGCAGTGTCCGGCACGGCCGGCGTCCTGGCGTCCCTCGCGGCCGACGCCCCGACCGCGACGACCGACAACATCACGCAGGTGTTGGCGGCCACGCTTTGTGCCTCCGGCCACCCGGCTGTTCGCGCAGGACGGCGTACGGGCGTACAACATTCTCGTCGACGACCTGCGGGCCGAGTACGACGAACGCAAGTCCGAGATCGTGGGCAGCGACTGCGGCGTGGCGGAGGTCACCTACCCGGACGGCGCGTCCGACAGCGAGTGCGCGCGGCTCGACCAGGCCCGGGCGGGCGACGTCGACGCGGCGCGGGAGGAAAGGGTCGCCGAGCTGGTCAGTGAGCTGCAGGACCGGCAGTCGGAGCACAAGGAGGACCCGCTCGATGCCGAAGCAGATCTAGCGGCGAGCCGCCTCGACAAAGGCCCGACCGAGGAGAACCTGCAAGAGCTTTTCGCCGCCGGTGTGTTGCCATCAGGCACGGTCGACGCCTTCACCAAGATCACGTTTACCTATGACGAGGTCCCCTACGACCTGGCTGGCATGTCCCAAAGCGACTGGGAGAACTATCTCAAGGATCATCCGGACGCCTCCGAGCTCGTCGACAAGCTACTGACCAAGGACGACCTCTCCGCCGACGAGATGATCATGGTCAAGGCACAGGCCAACGTCGATGCCGATCTCTTGGCCGAGGTACTCGACGCCGAGCCTGGGAATGATGTCCTCGACGACATCAGCGCTGCGACCGCGCGACTCGGTCTGATCAACGATCACCTTGCGGACGGTGGCGAGTACACGGTCGCAGCGGAGCAGTACGCGTCGATCTGGATCGACCGAGTCGGAGCGGACAATCTCACCGAGCTCGGCGACCAGGTCACGTCGTCTCTCGAGGTTTCCCGGCACGGCGCCATTGTCGACGACTCGGCCGTGCAGGCCTACCTGTCACCGGTCGGCGACGCGATCCTGAACCTCTCCAACCCCGACAACTACGCCGACGACCGTGACATCACGCTCAACGACATGCCGTCCACCGTCCAGGAGCTGGTCGAGCTCCGCGTCGGCGAGGCACAGAACGGCTATCGCGCCGGCTACATCGGCGAGAGCGACATGCCGATGATGGACAAGGTCAAGAACCTCGACGCGTTCAATGGCTGGTGCGACCTGATGGCGTCTTCGACCGTCACCGGCGGCGACGACTTCAGCGTCGATCTCGGCGAGCAGGCCATCCAGGCCAAGCAGGACATGAACGCCATCTTGGTCAAGGCCGGAAACGACACGTCGTACCAGTCCATGACTGAGGAGGAGTGGAACAAGCTCAACGACAGCCTCACCGACGACGGCTCCAGCGACCTGTTGACCGTCGTCTCGCGCAACGAAGACGCATCTGCCGAACTCCTCGTCGACGACACGCATCGTCAGGAGCTGCTGGGGATGAACTGGGACGACGGCGAGGGCGCCGGCGACGTCATTCGGGCCGGCACCGACCGCGATCCGGACCACGGCGGCGGCACCGACCTCCAGGCCGAGGCCGCTCTCGAAGTGATGACCGAGATCGCCAGCGATCCCTCGGAGTACATGAACCGTGCGACGAACGAAGACATCTCCGACGCGATCGTCGACGTCGGCATCACCTGGATCGATACCTTCGGCGAAAACGTCAACTCCGACACCGAGTCGAAGTTCAATGTCGACGACACCGACGTCTTGGGCCGCGAGATGCCTTTGTCGGTGACCCTGTCCAACGGGGACCAGGAGGCGTTCCTGGAGTTCATCGCCAGTACCGGTGACGAGGACGCCATTCGCCTGGAGGCCGCGTCACAGTATTACGGTCAGCAGCTCATCGCGGGAGCGCTCGACCAGGGCGACCCCGACGTACTCGACGATGCACTGGAGTGGGCGGGCCGGGCCGACGGTCAGATCCAGCAGGCCAACCTCGAGTGGGCCTTCGACCAGATGGAGGGCGAGCACGCTCACGACCGCGCCGAACTGCTCGCCCAGAACAGGTCGATGGCGGCGGCCAACACCGCGTCCAAGCTGATCCTGAGCATCGGCGGCACGATCGGCGGGGCAGCCTTCCCGCCCGCCTCGCCGTTCATCAGTGTCGGCAACGCTGCTGCGGGTCCGGTCATCGACGGCCTGCTGGCCCAGGAGCCGATCCCCGACTATCAATCCATGGAGTTCGAAGAGGTCCAGGAGCAGCTCGAGGAGGCCGCCCTCGACTCCACATCTCAGCGCAACCTGCTACTCGCTCAAGCCGCGGTGATGAAGGGCTACGCCGGCGACGCCGACCTCTTCGATGACGACGGGTCGCTCAAGACCTTGTCTGAAATCGCGAACGAGTCGGGCAACGGAAATGGTCTCGACAAGCTGGAGGCGCTGGCCGAAAGTGCGATGCGCGATTGGAACGCCAATCACGATGCCGGCGACCAGGTCGACATCGACCAGTACGACTCCGCTCGCGACGACACGTTTAGCAACGCCCGCGCGGACGACGACCGGAAGAACGACGACAGCTGGCGCAGCGACCACATCGCGGAGAAGAACCTCTACGGCGACAACGTCCCCGACAACTATGAGGACGACCCCAACGAGGGCACGCTGCGCGAGGCCTTCCCGGATCAAAACGACGAAATCGGCAAGAACTCCTGGGACTGACACCTCCGTCTGGTCCGAAGCGTCAGATGCAATCGCCAGGCGACCCGAAAGAAACCGAGGCCGACGACTCTAGTCGGCGATGCGTCCAGCGGACGATCCCGGCCAGTACTGGAGGACGACGGCATCATGGCGGCTGGTCGCGACCGGATCGACCACCTGACGTCCACAGACGGCTCGGCAGACGCCAGCTCGATCCGCGGGGCTTGAAGGCGTTTGGGCCACTGATCCAAGCCGTCGTCGAGGTTGCCGCCCGCAACGACGAGGCCAACCAGCTGCTGCTATGGCAGGCCAACCACGACGCCTATCCCGAGGTGACCGAGAACCTCACCAATCTCTACACGTTCGCTTGGCCGGACGACGGCGATGCGGTCGCCGGCTACACCGACTGGATCGTCGACGCCCGCGCATCCGGCGACCCGGAGCGGATCGCGCTGGCCAACGAGGCGAGTGCCGACTTGATCAGCTTCGTCACCGCTTGGGACGTCAGGCGGCTCAGACGTTGAATCCGAGGGCGCGCAGCATCTCGCGGCCGTCGTCGGTGATCTTGTCCGGCCCCCACGGCGGCATCCAGACCCAGTTGATCCGGTGGTCCTTGACCAGGCCCTCGAGTGCTTGCGCAGTCTGGTCCTCGATGACGTCGGTGAGCGGACAGGCCGCCGACGTGAGCGTCATGTCGATGGTGACGTTGGACTCGTCGTCGAGCTGGACGCCGTAGACGAGACCGAGGTCAACGACGTTGATGCCGAGCTCGGGGTCGACGACGTCCTTCATCGCCTCGGTGACGTCGTCCTCTGTGGCCGGCTTCGGCCCGGACAGGTCGACCTCGGGCAGATCGTCGGTGCGGGTGCTGTCAGTCATGACGCCTCCTTTGCGAGTGCCTGGCTCGTCGCGTCCTTCCAGGCCATCCAGGCCAGCAGAGCGCACTTGATGCGGGCCGGAAACTTGGCTACGCCGGCGAACGCGATGCCGTCCTCCAGCCGATCTTCGTCCGGCTCTCCTCTGCCCTGCATCAGTGCCAAAAACTCCTCATGCCGCGCGGTCGCCTCTTCCAGACTACGTCCGATGACCAGATCGGCCATGACCGACGCCGCCGCCTGGCTGATCGAGCAACCCAACGCGTCGTAGGAGACGTCGACGACCTTGTCATCGGCCACGTGGACGCGCAGCGTGACCTCGTCGCCACACGTCGGGTTGACGTGGTGCACCTCCGCGTCGTACGGCTCGCGCAGGCCGCGATGATGCGGGTTTTTGTAGTGGTCCAGGATGATCTCCTGGTACAACGCGTCGAGCTCCATGGCGTCCTAACTCACACCTTGAAATAGGTCTTCGTGTAGTCCAACGCCTCGACCAGCGCATCGATTTCCGCCTCGGTCGTATAGAGGTAGGACGACGCCCTGACCGACGCCTGTACGCCGAACCGAGCGTGCGCCGGCTTGGCACAGTGATGGCCGGCGCGGACGGCGACGCCCCTCGAGTCGGTGACCTGCGCCACGTCATGCGGGTGCACGCCGGCGATCTCGAAGCTGATCGCTCCCCCACGATCGACCGCCTCCCGCGGACCGAGGATGGTGAGTCCCTTGACCTCCGCGAGCCGCTCCAATGCGTACGCGGTGATCCGCTGCTCGTGCGCCGCCACAGCCTCCATGCCGAGATTGCTGAGATAGTCGACCGCGGCGCCGAGACCGACTGCCTCTGCGATCGGCTGCGTGCCCGCCTCGAATCGCGCCGGTGGCTTGGCGTACGTCGACCGCTGCATCGTGACCGTCTCGATCATCTCGCCCCCACCGAGGAACGGCGGCAGCTGCTCGAGGATCTCGTGGCGGCCCCACAACACGCCGATGCCGGTCGGGCCGACCATCTTGTGCCCGGTGAACCCGACGAAGTCGGCGCCGGTCGCGGTCACGTCGTAGGGGATCTGCGGCACCGCCTGCGCCGCGTCGATGACGACCAACGCCCCGACCTCGTGGGCTCGGCGGGCGACCTCGGCGACCGGATTGAGCGTGCCGAGAGCGTTGGAGATGTGGACCAGCGACACCACCTTGGTGCGCTCGTTGATCAGCTCGTCGATGTTCGACAGGTCGAGCCGTCCCTCGTCGGTCACGCCGAACCATCGCAGCGTCGCGCCTTTACGCTGCGCTAGCAGCTGCCACGGCACGATGTTGGAGTGGTGCTCCATCTCGGTGATGACGATCTCGTCGCCGGGCCCGACGGCATAGGGCGGCTCGGCCCAGGCCAGGACGTTGGCGACCAGGTTGAGGCCCTCGGAGATGTTCTTGGCGAACACGATCTCGTCACGGCTCGGCGCCTTGACGAACGCGGCGATCTTGTCGCGCGCCCTTTCGTAGGCCTCGGTCGCTTCGGAGCCGAGCTGGTGCAGCGCCCGGGCGACGTTGGCGTTGTGCATCCGGTAGTGCTCGTCGATCGCGTCGATGACCTGTCGTGGCTTCTGCGACGTGTTGGCGCTGTCGAGATAGACCAGCGGCAGGTCGCCGGCGAGCCGCCGGGTCAGGATCGGAAAGTCCGATCGGACCTTCTCGACGTCGTAGCCCGCGTCGATCGACATGATCAGCCCGCTGTCCCGGCTCCGGCTTTGACATAGCGGTCGTAGCCCTCGGCTTCGAGCTGCTCCGCGAGCTCCGGGCCACCCTCCGCGGCGACCTTGCCGCCGACGAACACATGGACGTAGTCGGGCGTGATGTAGCGCAGGATCCGGCTGTAGTGGGTGATCAGCAGAACGCCGCGGTCGCCTTGGGCACTGAACCGGTTGACGCCCTCGGCCACGATCTTCAGCGCGTCGATGTCGAGGCCGGAGTCGGTCTCGTCGAGGATGGCGAACTTGGGATTGAGCAGCTCGAGCTGCATGATCTCGTGCCGCTTCTTCTCACCGCCGGAGAAGCCCTCGTTGACGCTGCGCTGGCCGAAGCTCTGGTCGATCGACAGCCGGTCGAGGGCTTCGTTGACGTCCTTGACCCAGGTACGGAGCTTCGGCGCCTCGCCGTCGACGGCTGTCTTGGCCGTCCGCAGGAAGTTGGCGACCGAGACGCCCGGGACCTCGACCGGGTATTGCATCGCGAGAAACAGCCCGGCGCGAGCCCGCGCGTCGACGGTCATGTCGAGGACGTCGACGCCGTCGAGAGTGACGGAGCCGCTGGTGACCCGGTATTTCGGATGGCCGGCGATGGAGTACGCCAGCGTCGACTTGCCGGACCCGTTCGGACCCATGATCGCGTGCGTCTCGCCCGACTTCACGGTCAGGTCGACGCCGCGGAGGATCTCCTTCGCGCCCTCGTCGGTGTCGACCGACACATGCAGGTCGCGGATCTCCAAAGTAGCCATTGGTGGGAACTCCTGTGTGGTTTCGGATGCGTCTATGGGGCCGGCAGCGGGTGTGTGACGTCGACCAGAATCTCCCCCTGCGAGATGCGGACGGGATAGACCGGGACCGGCTCGGTCGCCGGCAGGTTGATCGCCTTGCCGGTGCGCAGGTCGAACATCGACCCGTGCAACCAGCACTCGATCTCGTCGCCGTCGATCTCGCCTTCGGAGAGCGGGATCTGCGCGTGCGAGCACTCGTTTTGAATCGCGTAGACCTCCTCACCGTTGCGGACGACCGCGATCTCGACGCCGTCGATCTCGAGGCCGCGGGCGGAGCCGTCGGTCAGGTCGTCGAGAGAGCAGGCCCGCACGAAGGTGCTCATGAAGGCGACGCTCCGACGGCTGACGCCGGCGCCAGACCCGCGCTGCGCTCCAGTTCGGACTCCACCGCCGCCAGCAGGTCCTCCTCGATCTGCCGGACGCCGATCCGCTTGATGATGTCGGCGAAAAAGCCGTGCACGACGAGGCGCCGGGCCTCGTCCTCCGGGATCCCCCGGCTCTGGAGGTAGAACAGCTGCAAGTCGTCGAAGCGACCGGTCGTGCTGGCGTGGCCGGCACCTTCGATGTCGCCGGTCTCGATCTCTAGGTTGGGCACCGAGATCGCCCGACAGCCGTCGGTCAGAACCAGGTTGCGATTGCTCTCGTAGGTCTGGATGCCCTCAGCGGCCTTGCGGATGAGTACGTCGCCGATCCACACCGCGCTGGCGCCCTTGCCCTGGAGCGCCCCGCGATAGTCGACGTTGCTCCGGGTGCGGGGCGCGTTTTGGTCCACGAACAACCGGTGCTCGAGATGCTGGTCGGAGTCGGCGAAGTAGAGGCCCAGCATGTCGACGTCGCCGCCCGGGCCGTCGTAGTCGACCGACGCGTTGATCCGGACGAGCTCACCACCGAAGGCCACGACGACGTGCTTCAGTGTCGCGTCGCGACCGACGTGGGAGTGCTGATGGCTCAGCTGGACGGCATCGTCGTCCCAGTCGTGCACAGACACGAAGGTGAGATGGGCCCCCTCACCGAGGACGATCTCGACGTTGTCGACCCAGGTCGCCGAGCCCTCGTAGCGGACCACGACGGTCGCCTGGCTATAGGGCTCGGCATGGACGACGACGTGGCTGGCGGCGGCCTTCTCGACGTCGGTGCCGCGGATCGTGACGATCGACGGCTGCTCGATCACCGCCTCTTTGGGGACGACGATCTTGAAGAGGCCGTCGGCGTGCTTCCAGGCTCGGGCCGAGACACGGTCGCTCGGGACGTATCCCGACGAGCCTTTCGCCGGATCGTCGGACGACGTGAGCTCTGCGGTCACCGCCGGGTCGACCTTGACGTCGATCTCGTAGGAGTGGCCGCTCAGGTCGGCGTCGTCGTGGACGCCACGCAGCCGCCGCATCGGCGTGAAGCGCCAGATCTCCTCACGCGCCGTCGGGACCTCGTGGTCGGCCGGCTCGTAGGAGCCCGGTGGGTGCAGGTGGCTGGCGACCGCCTCAACCGCCCCGGCCGGCACCGGGGTCAGAGTTTGCTCGGCCATCAGCCAACGGCCCCTTCCATCTGCAGCTCGATCAGCCGGTTGAGCTCGAGGGCGTATTCCATCGGGAGCTCCTTGGCGATCGGCTCGACGAAGCCGCGCACGATCATCGCCATCGCCTCGTCCTCGTCGAGCCCGCGGCTCATCAGGTAGAACAGCTGGTCCTCGCTGACCTTGGACACTGTCGCCTCGTGGCCCAGCGTCACGTCGTCTTCGCGGACGTCGACATAGGGATAGGTGTCGGACCGGCTGATCGTGTCGACGAGTAGCGCGTCGCACTTCACCGTGCTCGCCGAGTGGTGAGCGCCGTCCTGGACTTCCAGCAACCCGCGATAGGACGTACGTCCGCCGCCGCGCGCGACCGACTTGGAGATGATCGAGCTCGACGTGTGCGGCGCGCAGTGCACCATCTTGGCGCCGGCGTCCTGGTGCTGTCCCTCGCCGGCGAATGCGACCGACAAGGTCTCGCCCTTGGCGTGCTCGCCCATCAGGTAGACGGCCGGGTATTTCATCGTGACCTTCGACCCGATGTTGCCGTCGATCCACTCCATCGTCGCGCCGGCCTCACAGGTGGCCCGCTTCGTGACGAGGTTGTAGACGTTGTTGGACCAGTTTTGGATCGTCGTGTAGCGGCAGCGGGCGCCCTTCTTGACGACGATCTCGACGACCGCCGAGTGCAGGGAGTCGGAGCTGTAGATCGGCGCCGTGCAGCCCTCGACGTAGTGCACGTAGGCGTCCTCGTCGACGATGATCAGCGTCCGCTCGAACTGCCCCATGTTTTCGGTGTTGATCCGGAAGTACGCCTGAAGCGGGATGTCGACCTTGACACCCTTGGGCACATAGATGAACGACCCGCCGGACCACACCGACGTGTTGAGCGCGGCGAACTTGTTGTCACCGACCGGGATGACCGTGCCGAAGTACTCCTTGAACAGCTCTGGGTGCTCGCGCAGCCCCGTGTCGGTGTCGAGGAAGAGCACGCCCTGCTCTTCCAGGTCCTCGCGGATCTGGTGGTAGACGACCTCCGACTCGTATTGGGCCGCGACACCCGCGACCAGGCGCTGCTTCTCGGCTTCGGGGATGCCGAGCTTGTCGTAGGTGTTCTTGATGTCCTCGGGCAGCTCCTCCCACGAAGCGGCCTGCTTCTCGGTGGAGCGGACGAAATATTTGATGTTGTCGAAGTCGATGTCGCCGAGCTCGGCACCCCACGCCGGCAGCGGCTTGCGGCCGAACAGCTTCAGCCCCTTGAGCCGCCGGTCGAGCATCCACTCGGGCTCGTTCTTCTTGCCCGAGATGTCACGGACCACGGCCTCGGACAGCCCACGCTGCGCGCTGGAGCCCGCGACGTCGGAGTCGGACCAGCCGTACTCGTAGCGCCCAAGGCCCTCGAGTTCGGGGTGAGCGGTGGTCGTCATATGGAGACCCTCCTGGTGGTCGGATCAGCTGCGGGGTGTTGTGGGACGAAGGTGGTGCAAACGCCGTCACCGTGCGCGATCGTGGCCAGCCGCTGGACGTGGCTGCCGAGCAACCGTCCGAACGCCTCGGTCTCGGCCTCGCACAATTGCGGGAACTCGGCGGCGACGTGGGCGACCGGACAGTGGTGTTGGCACATCTGCTCGCCGCCCGGCCCGGACTCGACCGAGGCAGCGTAGCCCTCACGGGTCAGCGCCTCGGCGAGGACCCGAGGACGCTCCTCGTCGGGCACCTGCGCGAGCAGCGGACGATAGCGCTCCTCGAGCTCGGTGAACCGGCGGCGAGCGAAGTCGGCCACGGCGTCCTCACCAGCGGTGTCGGCGAGGAATCGCAGCGCGTTGGCGGCGAGATCGTCGTAGGCCTGGTCGAACGCGTCGCGGCCGGCGTCGGTGACCACGAACACCTTGGCCGGGCGGCCCCGACTCCGGTGGCCGTAGACGCGCTGCTCACGGGCCTCGGCCGCGCCCTCATCGACCAGATGGTCGAGGTGTCGCCGGACGGCGGCGGGGGTCAAATCGAGACGTTCGGCCAGGTCAGCGGCGGTCGACGGGCCGTGTTCGAGGATGGATCGGGCCACCCGCTCACGGGTCGGCGCGTCCACGGCCGTGCCGCATTCGCAGGGCGACGGCCGGGCCGACTGTGGTCCAGCGCCGATTTCCACAACATCAGTGTGACGTTAATGCCGTACGGCATTCAACTAAGGCCACCCTAATTCGGCCTCGTTGTACTGAATGCGCCATAACAGCGATCTGAAGCCGGTCGTCTGTTCAATCGGAGCGTCAATCACCGATGGAGCGAAACATCATGCCCCGCTCGTCCCGCGCACTCGCCTCGGGGGCGACGCTCACACTCGGAGTCGCGACCGCCTGCGGGGAGGACAGCGATGCCGGCGCCAACTCGACGCCGCGCTCTTCGACCCGGAGACCGGCGTAGGCAACACGGTCGAGATGGACCTGGCCGATGACTCCACGCTCGAGCCGGGCGCCGGCTGGGAGACCGCGAATGTCAAGACCCCACCCCTGTCGTCACTGACCCCGGTGACAAGCTCTGGACGTTGAGGTCCTCGGAGCCGTTCACGGCGGTCGAGTACGACGACGAGACGAAGACACTCGTGTGGACCTCCAGCGACCGGGTCGCCTACGGAGTCGTCGCCGACTTAGGCGAGGAACTGTGGTCCTACGAGCTTCCGGCAGATCAGAAGGTGTCGATGTCTGACGTCTTCGCCGCTGGCTCCGGGATCGCCGTCGTCGGTCCGCCCACGCTCGGAAGGCCGCTCGTGCTCGACATCGAGACGGGCCAGCCGATCGACGTGGCCCCAACGATGACCGTGCTCTCAGCCGGACCGGCGGGCATGGCGGTCGTCGAGGACGGTGAGCTAGAGGTAGTGCAAGGCGCCGAACTGGCCTAGCTGTGATGCCCAGGCAGGTTGGTCGAGAGCTTGCGATGACACGTTTTGATGTCGTAGGTGGGTGAAGGCCTCCGGTTGTGGAGTGGAGCTGTCGAGAACCGCTTCACAGCCAGGAGGCCTTCATGTCCCACGCTAATGCTGCTTTGACCCCGCGCGCTCGGCTGCGGCTGGCGCGTCTGATCGTTGACCGTGGCTGGCCGCCGGCTCGGGCCGCCGAGCGGTACGACGTGTCGTGGAAGACCGCCGCCAAGTGGGCCGCCCGCTACCGGGCGGAGGGTCCGGCCGGGATGGTGGATCGGTCGTCGCGGCCGCATCGGCGGCCGAACCGGACTCCGCCCCCGGTGGTCCGCAAGATCGTGCATTTGCGGTGGAAGCACCGGCTGGGTCCGGTCGAGATCGGCGACCGGCTGGGACTGCCGTCCTCGACCGTGCACGCGGTCTTGGTCCGGTGCCGGATCAACCGCCTGTCCCATATCGACAGGAGCCTCGCCCACAGCGACTCGCGCAGCCGGTGTCGCTCGACGAGCTCTAGCAGCTCAGCGACCACGTCAACGGCCCGTCCAGCGTCAATCTCGAGATCGGCAAGTCGTTCGATCGCGCTCAGCCGACGCTCCTCGAGCCGGGCGGTTGGGCCACCAGCCAGTCGGACTCGAGCCCGTCGAACGGAGGTCCGCCCCACATCTCGAGTGCCTCGCTCAGCAAGGCGGCCTCATCCTCGGCCGCCTCGGCCGCCCGATCGAGGAGCCGGACGAAGCGAAGCGCGTCGATGTCGTCCGGCAAGACCCGAAGAACGTAGCCGGCCGGTCGTGATCGCATCCGAGCCGATCAGGCGCCGGAGCCGGGCGATGTAGGTCGGGATCGTCTGCCGCCCCGCCTTCCGGTTGCTGCTCCCCCCATGCCGCCTCAGCCAGCACATCGAACGACACCGGTCGGCCAGCCGAGACCGCCAGGGTCGCGAGGAGCACTGGCAGCCGTCCCTGCGGTAGGTCCACCCGGGTGCCGTCCACCGACACTCGGACTTGCCCCAAGACGCAGACCTGTACCCGCCCCTTCCCCAACCTGCCACCCATGGCCCCGCAGTCTGGCATGGCACACCCTGCCGCTTCCATGGATCGTCGCGGCCACCTCAGTGCTGTGGATCGACGCTCGCGAGCAGTACGACGAGCTGATCACGGCCAAAGCCATCGCCGTCGGGTTTGCCCAGCGTCTCGAAGAGGTCGAGAGCGTCCTGCCACACAACGCGGGCCTCGTCGCGGCGACCGGCGGCGCGCAGCGAGCGGCCGAGATTGGTCAGAGCAACTCCCTTGAACCAGGAGTCCTCGACCTCCTCGAAGAGCTGGACCGAGCGACGATGATGCTCGATCGCCTCCGCGTGTCTTCCCTCGCCCGCGAGCGCCTGGCCGAGGGTGTCCAGGACCGTTGCTTCGTTGTCCCGGTCGCCGCGCCGGCGATACACATCGGCGGTAGCGGTCGCCAGTCGCGCCGCGTCCTCGAACCGGCTGAGCTGGATGTAGGCGGCCGCGAGGTTGTTCTGCGTCCTGTTCGCGCCCTCGGGTCGGCCGACGCGGCTGGCCATGGCGATCGAGCGCTCGAAGTTGTCGACGGCGTCCTCGGGCCGGCCCAGACGTGACATTAATACGCCGAGGTTGTCCAGCGTGGTGGCGTGGATAGCGCCGTCGCCGACCTGTTGGAAGAGGTCGACCGCCTGCTCGAACAGCTCGCGAGCCTTCTCCAGGTTCATGAGTTCGCCGTGGACGATGGCGAGCAGGTTGGCGCAGTGCGCCTCGGCATGAACGTCGTCCCCAGCCCGGGCGGCGGCCATCCCGAGCGACCCGAGGCGGAACAAGTCGTCGAAAGCCCGAATCCACTGGAAGTAGTGCCAAGTAGCGCTGACGAGGAGGTATGCCGTGCGAGGCCGGTCAAGTCGCGACGCGGCTTCCGTGACTGCCGGCAGGGTCTCCCGCTCGGCGTCGAGCCAGGCCATCGCGTCCTCGAACCGATCGAAGGTCAAGGGTCGGACGTCGCTCGGTTCCACGTCGACATCGATGGGCCGTGCTCCCGGACGAATCGTCATCCGCGCGTCGAGCGCCGAATGCAGGTACCACGCGAACATCCGGTCGAGAGCTGCGCCCCGATCCGCTTCTGTGTCCTCCGATCGGCCTAGATCCGCGGCGTAGACGCGAAGCAGGTCGTGCAGCTCGTAGCGATCGCGCTGTCGCTGCCGGACCAGGCTGACTCCCACGAGGTGGTCGAGCAGTCGTCGGGTCTGACGCGTCGGTCGTCCAGACAGCGCGGTGGCGGCCTGCAGGCTGATGTCTGTACCGGGAAATTCGCCGAGCTGCCGGAACAAGGCCGCCGGTTCGGGCGAGAGGTCCCGATAGGACCAAGCGAACACGGCGCGGATGTCGGCGTCGTCGCCGATCTCGAGTGCGTCGAGGCGCTCCTGTTCGGCGCGCAGCTCGCCGACCAGCTCGGAGAGTCCGGCCTCCGGATAGCGGCTGACCCGCTCGGCGGCGATGGACAACGCCAGCGGCAGATGTCCGCACAGATCGGCCAGCTCGGCGAGACCGCGCAGGTCCGGATCCTCGCCTGATCGCATCAGCGCCGCCTTCAGCAGCGCCACGGAGTCCGGCGGATCGAGCTGTTCGACGCCGATCCGATGCGCGCCCTCGCGCGCGACCAGTCCGCGCAGCTGGCTGCGGCTGGTGACGATTGTCATCGAGTTGCCGGTTCCGACGAGGAGGGGGCGGACCTGCTCGGCGTCGTACACATTGTCGAGGACGATCAGCGCGCGACGGTTCGCGAGCTTGCTGCGCAGCAGATTGGTTCGTGCCTCCAACTCGTTCGGTAGCTCGTCGCCGGATACGCTGAGCGAGCGCAGCAGCGACCCCAATGCGGCGGCCGGCGAAATTGGGGCGCCCGGACCGAATCCGCGCAGGTTGAGGTAGAGCTGGCCGTCGGGGAACAGGCCGGTTGCCCGGTGCGCCCAGTGAACGGCCAGGGTCGTCTTTCCCGCTCCCCCTGCTCCGTGGATGACGACGACCGTCGGCCCGCCGCTGTTTCCGCTCGGATCCCCCAACGAGTCGAGCGCCTGCAACGCCGCGGATCGGCCGGCGAACCCGGTGATATCGGCTGGGAGCTGCCGGGGGACGGCCGGGCCAGCCTCGTCGCCGGCTTGCGTGGCTGGCGACGTACCTTCGAGCAGCTGAGCGTGGATACGTTGGAGTTCGGGGCTGGGGTCGACGCCGAGTTCGTCGGCGATCCGCTCCCGGATGCGTTCGTACTGTTCCAGGGCTTCGGCTTGCCGGCCCGCTTGCCCAAGAGCGAGCAGATAGCGCGACCACAGGGGCTCCCGCAGCGGATACTCCGCGGTCAGATGATCGAGTTCGGCGATCAGCTCGGCCGCTTTTCCCGAGGCAAGGTCGAGGTCGATCCGGCGTTCGAGCGCGCTCAACCGCCGCTCGTTCAGGCGGCGGGCCTCCGTGTCCTCGAGCATGGCCGAGTCGAGCCCCTGAAACGCCGCACCGCGCCACAGGCCCAGCGCCTCAACCAGCAACTCCCGCTCGACCATCGGCTCGCGGCCCGCCCGGTCGACCAACCGGACGAACCGCAACGCGTCGACGTCATCGGGAACCGCGCGAAGGACGTAGCCGGCGGGATCGTGCCCGATCGAGGCCGGACCGAACGCGTTGCGCAGGCGGGCGACGTAGGTGGTGATCGTTCGTCGCGCATCGGCTGGAAGCTCCCCGGACCAGATGGCGTCGACCAACCGCTCGACCGGCACCGGCCGGCCCGCCGACATCGCCAAGGTCGCGAGCAACACCCGCAGCCGACCCGACGACAGCTCCACCGCTCGACCGCCGCCAGCTGCCCAGAACGGGCCGAGCACACCAACCTCGACCCGCTGCTCGGCACCGGCATCTCCCATGGCAGGCGAGTCTGCCACGGGAGCACCGGCCCGGCTTGCACGCCGACTGTCGAGATCATCCTGCCGTCAGCGACATGGTCGCCCCGTCACCTACGCGGCAGCTCGCCATGCTCGTTGAAGTCGGCGATCTCGTCCTCGTGCAGCGCGTACTGGTCCCGGAGGGAATCGAAGGTGTCCCACAGGTCGGTGGTGTACGCCCTTGCGTCGACTCCTCTGGCTAGGAGAACTTTCTCGATCTGGTTACGGACGGTGTCCATCGACGGCGCGTCATCTCCGCCGACTCCGGGCTGCTCGACCTCAATGTCCTCGATCGCCCGCAGATTGCCGTTGCCGTCGACGAGCTCGGGCGGCAGGTCGGCGGGGTCGACCTTTCCGTTGGCGACTTGAGTCTGTAGCAGGTCGTACGTCGACCCGTACTTGAACTCGGCCGGGTCGTGGTTGGTCGTCTCCGCGTGAGGCGGTAGCAGCAGCACGTCTTCGGGCACTACCTTCGTCTCGGCGCCGACCCCGGCCAAGAATGCGCCCTTCGCGACGTCCATGAGCGGGTTGTCTCCAACCGGAACGCCGCCTGCAGCACCCCTGAAGACGTCAATGACGGCCTGCTTGCGTGCAGCAGCCTCGTTGGCCGCATCCTGCGCGTTATCGGTGCGGGTCATCGCCTCGTTGTTCAACCCCGCGTCGTAGTAGGCCTGCAGCCTGGCGTTCTCCGCACCCACGTCCGAGGCGCCGTCGGTCCCCACACTCAGACCATTGCCCTGCTGGAAGCCCGCGATGCCAACCCCGAGGATCTGCGCGGAGTCGTCGGTGGTGGCGCCGAGCATCATCAGACGCACCTTCTCAGCGTTGTCCATGACTCCGTCGGAGGCCCGATCGGCACCTGTCTCGTCCGGGTTTGGATCTTCGGACGCCCCAGACAGCCAGTCGAGGTAGTTCACCGTGGTTTGAGAAAGTGAATTCGCCAGCTCCGGGTTCATCTGCCCGAAGGATGTCTCGCCCGCGCCCTCGCTGAGGTCTGCTTGTTCCATCAGATAGTGGAACAGCCCGTCCTCGTGACCGGACGGGGCACCGTCGCCGGTACCTGTCATGGTGTCGAACCAGGACCTGAAGGCGTCGTCGGCCAGAGCTTTGTCCTCTCCGTTGCTGGCGTGCTCCTCGCCCATCCAGTCGATCATCTGGGCAGCGTTAGCACCATTGTCGGCCCACTCGGTTGTATAGACCTGATGGAGGAAGTCCCGCGGGTCGTACTCCTCGAAGTCATTCGGATCGTCGGTACCGCCGGTAACCTCTAGACCGTCGAATCCGCCCATGTTCTCGCCGGTGATGAGGTCGTGCATCGCCTCGTGGTTGCGCGAAGTGACGTCGAATACGTCGGTGAGATGCTGGTCGAGGGCCAGGAGCTCATCGCTGTTGAGCCCGTCCGGGTCGCCCTCGACAGCCCCTCCGTAGTAATGCGCCTCGTGCAGCGCCTGCATCACCGAGATGGTGAGGTGCTTGCTGTAGTTCAGGCCGCCTTCCACCGTTGACGACGAGATCAGGTCGGCATAGCCCGTGAGGGCGTCGTAGTGCGCCGCCGACCCCAGGTCGTTCGCCGCCGCATCCAGCTCGCGGACCGCCTTCGGCAGGTCGTACTGGTCGATGACGCCGTCGCCGTTGAAGTCGTACTTGTATGTGGTCGCATAACCCGGGCCGTTCTCGCCAGAGGTCTCGTCCTGGAGTTGCTCGTTCGAGAGATTGAGGATCGCGTCGCTGATCGGCGAGAGGTAGGTCTTCGTCAGGGCGTCGAGGTCCTGATGCACACTGGTCGCGTTCGCTTGGACCACGCTCGGAAGCTTGGCCAGGTTGTCCGCACCGACCTCGTTCACGTACGCGACGGTGTAGGAGTGTGCGGCGTCGTTGAGCACACCAGTCTTCGCGACGTGGGCGTTGATCAACTTCAGCCGAGCCGTCGCGGCCTGGATCCTTTCGAGTGCGTCCGGCCCGGTCATGGCAGCCCTCAGCACGTCCGCGTCGAGCCGGGCCTGCGCCTCGACGATCAACTGCTCCTGGTCGGTCAGGCCGTCCTTGGCGAGGAGGGGGTTGACGACCGCATCGGCGATCTCCGGATGCGCCAACAGGTAGTCCTCAATCTGGAATTCGCTTAGGTTCGCCAGGTCCGGCGGCAGCGTCGAGGCTTCGAGCTTCAGATGCGGGAACGCGGCGACAACGTACGACGGGAGGCCGCCGGCGGCGAACATCTTTTGGATGACCACGTCGGTCGGGCCGGCGTGCAGCTGCGCCGCCGCCTCGTCTGCATGTTCGTCGAGCTTGAGCTGCATAACTTCGCGCTCGGCGTTGAGGTCCTTGAGCAGCGCGACCTTGGCGTCGAAGACCGCATCGGCTCGGGCACCGTCGATCTGGGCGACCTTCGCAAGGTCGGCGTCGGCGGGGTAGGTCGCCGATGCGACGCCGAAGTCGCTGTCGACGGCCTCGCGCCAACGCTGGTTGAGTCCGTCGATGCCCTCGTTGTAGGTCTGGACCGCGTGGCCGAAGATCCGGACCGACCCGGCGGCGACCACCGACGCCTCCATCACGTCGCGGGCGTTCTGGCGCTGCGGTTCGGGCGCTTGCGCCAATGGACCGGCGATGGTGCCGGACACTCCGGTCAGCGCCATACGGTGGTTCTCGTCGACGTCGGACGACAAGGCCTCGACGTTGCCGTACGACCGGTCCAACTCGACGGCGCTCGCCTCGATCGAGTCTGGCGTTGCTTCGTAGTACTTGAACGGGCCGTCGAAAAAATCGCCATTGTCGACGTACATGTCCGGCTCCTTGCGGTCCTCGATTGCTGTCAAGGACCACGGAACGCGAACCGGGCTTCAGCGAACCTTCATGGCGCCTTCATGGAGTGAAACCGGCTTGTGGAGCCACAACGCGACTCGACGCCGGCGCAGCGAATCGCTGTGCCGGCGTCGAGATGCTGGCTCGACCGTTAGCTCGCGCGGAGTGGCTCGTCGTCGGTCGGCAGTACGGGCAAGAGGGCGGCGGGAAGGCCGCCCGCGGCGACCAGGCCCTCGATCACCTTTGCTGTCGGACCCTCGCTGAGACGCTGCGTCGCCGCTGTGATCGCGGTGTCGAGCTCGCGCCGGAATCCGCCGTGCTGCCGCTCCAGCCGGCTGAGCAGCTCGAGCTTGGCGTCCAGCAGCTGGTCCGCGTGCTCACGAGCCGACCGCCGGACCTCCCAGTCCGAGAGTCGGTGGCACCGTCCATGGGCGCTACCCCGAAGTTGCCGATCTTGGCCGACCGCCACGTCGCGTTGAGCTGGTCGACGCGGCGGTTGTAGGTCTCGACTGCGTCACCGAGCAGTCGAACCGTGCCGGCGGCGACGGCCGCGGCCGCGATCGCCTGGCTAGGTCCGCAGTCTCGCGAACGCATCGGGGCGTCCATCTGCTTGGCCGGCGTGCCCGCGACGAGCTTGAGCGCTGGCTGGCTGGCCTCCAGAGCGGCGTCGTAGTGCGCGAACAGCCCGCCCTCGATCTCGCTGTTCTTGTTGACCGACATGTCCGGCTCCTTTGTCACCATCGACTGGCTGGTGATGCTGACTTAACCCGTACGCAGCTTCATTTCGGTTTCACATCGGATTCATCCCTCGCGAGTCACTGAGTGCCACCGTTCACCTGGCCGTGGTCAGCAGTCGGACGCGCAGATGCCTTCAACCTCAACTTGGTAGGACTGCTCGAAGTCGGGTGCGAACGACACCGTCGCACCCGGCAGGAACTCCACGTGGAGGCCCTCGATGTCGACCCGATGCGGCTTTTGGACGTCCAGCGCGGCGAACGCCGTATCGACCTCCGAGGACCATGCGTCCCCGTAGGCGAAGGGGAGCCCCTCGGTCACCAAGTGGTCGAAGATGGGCGTGTACGCCCGCTCGGGCATCCCGGAGTCGAACTCCGCGTTGAGCGTGAGACTGCGGACCGTGTGCCCGTCCGGGCAGTCCGCGGGCGCCCCCGGTCCGTAGCAGGGATCGACCGCGATGGCGAGGAGTGAGTAGCCACGACCGGATCGCTCACACACGACCGACCGATGCCCGTCGCGGCAGTTGAACCCCTCGCCGGAGTAGTGCGTTCGAACCTCCTGGATCGAGAGCTGCGTGCTCGCGGCCGGCACTGTCGTGATGTCCGATCCTTCGGCGACCAGGTCGAGTTGGTAGCTGGTGCCGGCGGGGTTGATGTCCAGGGCGGCGGTCCCCCAGGCGATGTCGGGCGTCTGCCCGGCGACGAGGGCGCGGGCCTCCGGCGCCTGGAGAACGCTGCCCGTGAGGCCGCGCAATGCGTCGGCGAACCAGCGGCTGGTCCGCTGGTCGTCCTTGTCGAGGAATGCATTGACCGTCACGCGAACACCATTCACCGAGCCGTCCGGCGCGGCCTGGAGGCTGACGGTCTGCTCCTGGTCCCGACCGCTGGCCGGATCGAGATAGCAGCTTCGTACCAGCACGGGCTGGCCGTCGACCACGACGGGCTCGTCCGCGGTCAGCATGGCGGGTCCGACCGTGTCATAGCAGGCATAGCCGGCATCCTCGAGCGAGGTGGCGACCTGGTTGACCTCCGCGTCTGACGGCACCGCGTCCCAGGAACCCGCCGCTACCTGATTTGGTGACGGGTCCGTCGGGTCGACAGTCGGTGCCGGGTCGTCGGTCGGTGTGGGCTCTGCCGGCCCTGCCGAGTCGTCGTCGCCGCCCGCGAGCTGGATCGCCGCGAAGCTGCCGCCTGCGACGAGTGCGACGACCGCCACGACCGCGACCACGATCCATCCGCGCCGACGACGCGGCGGGGGCGCATGCCAGGGCGCCGGGCCCTGCGGGTTTCGCCATGGCCCTGACTGCGGGCTATATCCACTCATAACGGTCTCCATTTCCAACAGCGTGTGAGGATACGGCATCACCAGGCGGCTTCAGTCCGGCTTCAGTCGTCCTTCGCCGGACGGCACCCTCGCGCGCCACCGGGCCAGCCGGAACTTCTACACTCAGGGAGTGTCTCCCCCAGCCGTCGTCGTCGACGGCCTCGTCATGTCGTACGGCGACGTCGTCGCGGTTGATGGCTTGTCACTCGACATCGCCGCGGGCACCATCACCGCAGTCCTCGGCCCCAACGGCGCGGGCAAGACCACGACGATCGAGACGTGCGAGGGATTCCGACGACCCGATGCCGGGACCGTCCGGGTGCTCGGCCTCGACCCCGTCCGCGACTCGGCGCGGCTACGACCCCGGGTCGGTGTCATGCTGCAAAACGGTGGGGCGTGGTCCGGCGTACGCGCGGACGAGATGCTCCGCCATATCGCCGCCCTGCACGCCCACCCCCTCGATGTCGACATGTTGATGGATCGGCTCGGCCTGGACGCTTGTGGTCGTACGCCCTACCGCCGGCTGTCCGGTGGCCAGCAGCAGCGGCTCGGGCTCGCGATGGCCGTCGTCGGCCGACCCGAACTGGTGTTCCTCGACGAGCCGACGGCCGGGCTCGACCCGCAGGCTCGACACGGCGCCTGGGCGCTGATCCAGGAGTTGCGCGCCGATGGCGTCACGGTCGTGCTCACGACGCACTACATGGACGAGGCCGAGCGGCTGGCCGACCAGGTCAACGTCCTCGACCGAGGTCGACTCGTGGCATCCGGCTCACCGGAACAGCTCACCTCCCGCGGCGCCGAAAACACGCTGCGATTCCATGCCGTCGCCGGCCTCGATCTAGCCGCGCTCACGACGACACTGCCGGGCCGGTGCCTCGTCGAGGAGACCGCGCCCGGGTCGTACATCTTGCGCGGGGCGGTCGGTCCCGGCACGCTCACCCAGCTCACCACCTGGGCCGAGCAGCAGGGCGTGATGATCGAGTTCCTGGCCGTCGAGCGCCGCACACTCGAGGACGTCTTCTTGGACCTGACCGGTCGGGAACTGCGCTCATGAGTACGTATGCCCCGGCCCCCGGCGCCGCTCCCCTGCCTCGCATGATCCGGGCCCAGGCGCTCATGGAGACCCGGTTGCTGCTGCGCAACGGAGAGCAGCTGCTCATCGCCCTCGTCATCCCGCTGTTGGTCCTGGTCGGTGGTCTGGAGTCGGGTGAGCTCGTCGATCTCGGCGCCGGCCGGCAGGTCGACCTGCTCACCCCCGGTGTCTTGGCACTCGCGGTACTGTCCAGTGCCTTTACGTCGCTCGCGATCGCGACCGGATTCGAGCGGCGTTACGGCGTACTCAAGCGGCTCGGCGTCTCGCCGCTGCCCCGCGCCGGTCTCCTCGCCGGCAAGACCGGTGCCGTCCTCCTCGTCGAGGCCCTGCAGATCGGGCTGCTGTCGGTCACGGCGGCGGCGCTCGGCTGGCAGCCCTCCGGCGGTGCGATGGCCGTGGTAGCGGCAACCCTGCTCATCCTCCTCGGCACCGCGGCGTTCGGATCGCTCGCCCTCGCAATGGCGGGCACCTTGCGGGCCGAGGCCACGCTCGCGGCGGCCAACCTGGTGTACCTGCTGCTCCTCGCCGCCGGCGGCGTCATCGTGCCGCTTGACCGCTATCCCGACGCGCTCCAACCCGTCATCGAGCTGCTGCCGTCCGGGGCGCTGGCCGAAGGGCTGCGCGAGGCACTCACCGGTGAGGGGTTGTCGTGGCTTGCCGTCCTTGTGTTGACCTGCTGGGCGGCGGCCGGCGCCGCGCTGACGAGCCGAACCTTCCGATGGGAGTGACGTGACACTCGCCCCGCTCGACGCTCTGTGGCATCCGACGCAGCCGACCGCGCGTCGGCTCGCTTACCTCACCCTCGCGGCCAACGTCACGATCGTGCTCACCGGCGGCGCGGTCCGGCTCACCGGTTCTGGCCTGGGCTGTCCGACCTGGCCCGAGTGCACCGAAGGCTCCGGCGGCGGCCGCGGGTCATTCGTGCCGCACGGCGAGGTCGACATCCACGGTGTCATCGAGTTCGGCAACCGGCTCCTGACGTTCGGGCTGTCGGCCATCGCGATCGCGACCTTCGTCGTCATGTGGCGACTCCGAAACTCTCGGCCGACGCTGTGGCGGATCGCGCTCGTACTCGGCCTCGGCATCCCCGCGCAGGCGCTGATCGGCGGGCTGACGGTGCTGACCGACCTCAATCCGTGGATCGTCGCCGGCCACCTGCTCGTGTCGATGGGCCTGATCAGCCTCTCGGTGCTGCTCGTACGCCGGGTCGACGAGTCCGACGGGCCCGCGCTGCCGACCGTGCCTCGGCCCGCGATCGCGCTGGCGATCGCGACGTACGCCGCGGTTTGGGTCGTCGTCTACCTCGGCACGGTCGTCACCGGCAGCGGTCCACACGCCGGCGACGAGGACGCGCCGCGCAACGGCCTCGACCCGGCGGCGATGAGCCAACTGCACACCGACGCCGTGTTTCTCCTGCTCGGGCTCACGGTCGGCTGCGTCTTCGCGATGTGGGCCGTCGATGCCCCTCGGGCGCTGCAGCATGCCGTCCGCTGGTTGCTCGCGATCGAGCTAGCCCAGGGACTCGTGGGCGCCGTCCAGTATGCGACCGACCTGCCGATCGCGCTCGTCGCGCTGCATCTGCTCGGTGCATCGGCGATCGTGGCAGCGGCCACCTGGACCCTGCTGCGCACCCGCGAGCGTCAGGCCATAACTCACGGATCGACCGGCGAAAACTCACGGACGAGCGGGTCGAAACTCACGGACGGGCAGATCAGCGGATGAGGGTGTCGAGCGCGACGGCGACGAAGAGCAACGCCAGATAGGCGTTGGAGCCGTGGAAGAGCCGCATCGGCGCCACCCGCGCGACCTCGTCGGTCGACCGGGCCCGCCGCAGCAGCAGGTGCGACTCGACGACGAAGGCAGCGCCCAAGCCGATCGCGGTAGCAAGATAGAGCCAGCCCATGTCGGCCACCGGCCACAGCACCAATGAGGCCGCGACCATGACGTACGCGTAGGCGACGATCCGCACCGCGACTGAGCGCAGGCTCGCGACGGCGGGGAGCATCGGGACCTCGGCGGCCGCGTAGTCGTCGCGATAGCGGATCGCGAGCGACCAGAAGTGCGGCGGCGTCCAGAAGAACACGACGCCGAACAGCACGACCGGCGCCCAGGCCAGGTCGCCGGTCACAGCGGTCCATCCGATCAGCGCCGGGAAGCAGCCGGCGGCGCCGCCCCACACGATGTTTTGCGAGGTACGCCGCTTCAGCAGCATCGTGTAGCCGACGACGTAGAAGACGTTCGCAGCCAGCGCCAGGCCGGCCGACAGCCAGTTGACGAGCAGGCCCAGCCACATCGTCGAGACCGCACCGAGCACCAGCCCGAACACGAAGGCGCCCCGCTCCGACACGACGTGTCTCGGCAGCGGCCTCCGTCGCGTGCGGCGCATCCGCTCGTCGATATCGGCGTCGAGGACACAGTTGAGAGCATTGGCGCTGCCGGCCGAGAGGGTGCCGCCGATCACGGTCGCGGCGACCAACCACAGCTCGGGCACGCCGGCACTCGCGAGGAACATCACCGGCACCGTCGTCAGCAGCAACAGCTCGATGATTCGGGGCTTGGTGAGCGCTACGTAGGCGCTGACGACGTCGACCCAACGGGTCGGCGCCACGCTCGGTCGCTCCTCAGCCACGGTCCGGCTCGCGACTGTCGCGCGCTCGGCTGGCTCAGCGACCCGATTCGTCACCGCCGGAGCGGGATCGACGGCCGGCATCTGCACGCGCAGAGTCTATGCGGCGGCATGGTCGGCATCGTCACGGGGACCCGGTTTCTACTACACAGGGTCGTGGAGCAGGCACTAGTACGCTCGGGACTCGTGACACACTCCGCCACTACGTCTCGCCACGAGTACGCGCCGTTCGAGTGGACCGACTGGGATCAGCGCGCGGTCGACACCGTACGCACACTCGCGATGGATGCCGTTCAGAAGGTCGGCAACGGCCACCCCGGCACCGCGATGAGTCTCGCGCCTGCGGCGTACCTCATCTACCAGAAGCTGATGCGGCACGATCCGGGCGACCCCAACTGGCCGGCCCGCGATCGCTTCGTGCTGTCGGCCGGACACTCGAGCCTCACGCAATACATCCAGCTCTTCCTCGCCGGCTACGGCCTCGAACTCAGCGACCTCCAGGCGCTGCGCACGTGGGGCAGCCGGACACCGGGTCATCCCGAGCACGGCCTGACGCCCGGCATCGAGACCACTACCGGGCCGCTGGGACAGGGTGTCGGCAACGCCGTCGGCATGGCGATGGCCGCCCGGCGCCGACACGGCCTGCTCGAACCCAACGCCCCCCTCGGCGACGGCGTCTTCGACCACGACGTCTACGCCATCGCCAGCGACGGTGACCTCGAGGAAGGCGTGTCCGGCGAGGCCTCGTCGCTCGCGGGACTGCAGAAGCTCGGCAACCTGTTCTTGCTCTACGACGACAACCGGATCTCGATCGAGGACGACACCTCGGTGGCGTTCAGCGAAGACGTCGCGAAGCGCTACGAGGGGTACGGCTGGCACGTCCAGGTCGTCGACTGGACCAACGGCGGCCAGGCCTACGAGGAAGACGTCGAGGCGCTCTACGACGCCTACGCCGAGGCGAAGGCGGTCGTCGACCGGCCGAGCATCGTCGTCTTGCGCACGATCATCGCCTGGCCGGCTCCCAACGCCCAAAACACCGGCGCCGCGCACGGATCGGCCCTCGGCGCCGACGAGGTCGCCTCGACCAAGAAGATCCTCGGCTTCGATCCGAAGCGACAGTTCGCGGTCGACGAGGCCGTGCTGAAGCACACCCGGGCCGTCATGCAGCGCGGCAAGGCCGACCACAACGCCTGGCAGCGGGAGTTCGACACGTGGGTCGAGTCGGCCGGCGATCGCAACGCGATCTACGACCACCTGCTCGAGCGTCGGCTGCCGGACGGTTGGGAGGACGACCTGCCGTCGTTCGAAGCCGACGAGAAGGGCGTCGCGACCCGCAAGGCGTCCGGCGAGATCCTGTCCGCGATCGCGCCGGGCCTCCCGCAGCTGTGGGGCGGCTCGGCCGACCTGGCCGGCTCCAACAACACCACGCCGAAGGGAGAGCCGTCGTTCCTGCCGCCCGAGCATGCCAGCAAGATGTTCGAGGGTGATTGGTACGGCCGTGTCCTGCACTTCGGCGTTCGCGAGCACGCGATGGGGTCGATCCTCAACGGCATCGCGCTGCACAGCGGCACCCGACCGTACGGCGGCACCTTCCTCGTGTTCAGCGACTACATGCGGCCGGCGGTGCGCCTCGCGGCGGTGATGGGCCTGCCGGTGACGTACGTGTGG
Source organism: Nocardioidaceae bacterium (assembly GCA_035630615.1). Classification (GTDB taxonomy): domain Bacteria; phylum Actinomycetota; class Actinomycetes; order Propionibacteriales; family Nocardioidaceae; genus DATFRX01. Next base: position 22,940 of record DASQKI010000071.1, on the reverse strand, counting down.
ACCCACGACTCGATCGGCCTGGGCGAGGACGGCCCGACCCATCAGCCGGTCGAGCACCTGTCGGCGCTGCGGGCGATCCCGGGCCTCGACGTGGTGCGGCCCAGCGACGCCAACGAGACCGTCGTCGCCTGGCGGACGATCCTGTCGCACACCGATCGGCCGGCCGGGCTCGTGTTGACCCGACAAAACGTGCCGACGTTCCCCCGGGACGCCGACGGGTTCGCCTCGGCCGACGGCGCCGCCAACGGTGGCTACGTGCTGATCGACTCCGAGCATCCGCGGCCCGACGTGATCCTGATCGCGACCGGGTCCGAGGTACAGCTCGCCGTGCAGGCCCGAGAGCAGCTGGCCGCCGAGGGCATCGGCGCCCGGGTCGTGTCGATGCCGTGCCGCGAGTGGTTCGACGCGCAGTCGCAGGCCTATCGCGATCTTGTCCTGCCACCGGGCGTTCGGGCCCGCGTCAGCGTCGAGGCGGGCGTCGCGCAGAGCTGGCACGACCTGGTCGGCGACGCGGGGCGATGCGTGTCGCTCGAGCACTTCGGGGCGTCGGCCGACTGGGCGCGGTTGTACCAGGAGTTCGGAATCACCGCCGACGCCGTCGTCGCCGCGGCCAAGGAATCAGTTACTGCTGCCACCAGCTAAACGTCGTGGTGGCAGCGCTAGCCTGGCAGCGGCGAGTGCCGGTGCCGATACGAGGGGAGACGACCCACCATGACCGACCGACTCCGCGAGCTGACCCATGCAGGTGTCGCGATCTGGCTCGACGACCTGTCGCGGGAGCGCCTCACCAGCGGCAGCCTGCAGCGGATGGTGAGCGATCGCTTCCTCAAGGGCGTGACGTCGAATCCCACGATCTTTGCCAAGGCGCTGTCCGACGCCGACGAATACGCGGGTCAGGTCGCCGAGCTGGCCAAGGCCGGCGCGTCGACCGACGAGGCTGTCCGCACGATGACGACCGACGACGTACGCAACGCCTGCGACGTCTTGCGCCCGGCCTACGACCGTACCGAGGGCGTCGACGGACGCGTCTCGATCGAGGTCGACCCGCGCCTCGCGCGCAAGACGGCTGAGACCATCGACGAGGCCAAGGAGCTGTGGCGCATCGTCGACCGCGACAACCTCTTCATCAAGATCCCGGCCTCCGTCGAGGGTCTTCCGGCGATCACCGCGACGCTCGCCACCGGCATCAGCGTCAACGTCACGCTGATCTTCTCGATCGAGCGCTACCGCGCCGTCATGGACGCGTTCTTCGCCGGCATGGAGCGGGCCCGCGACAACGGTCACGACCTCAGCCGTCTGGCCAGCGTGGCGTCGTTCTTCGTCAGCCGGGTCGACACCGAGGTCGACAAGCGGCTCGACAAGATCGGGTCGCCGGACGCCCGCGAGCTGCGCGGCAAGGCCGCCGTGGCCAACGCGAGGCTGGCGTTCGAGGCGTACGAGCAGGCATTCGCCTCGGACCGGTGGCGGAGTCTCGCCGCGTCGGGCGCCCAGCCGCAGCGGCCGCTGTGGGCCTCCACCGGCACGAAGGACAAGGCCTACCCCGACACGCTCTACGTCGACGAGCTCATCACGGCCGGCATCGTCAACACGATGCCCGAGCCGACGATCGACGCGTTCGCCGACCACGGCACGGTCGCGGGCGACACCGTACGCGGCTACTACGACGATGCGCATCGGGTCATCGAGGGCCTCGAAGCCCTCGGCGTCTCCTATGCCGACGTCGTCGCGGTGCTCGAGGAAGAGGGTGTCGACAAGTTCGAGGCATCGTGGGATGACGTGCTGGCGACCGTCTCCGACGCCCTCGACAAGGCGGCCCGCGGATGACCGCATGGAACACCACGCGGTCTGACGACGTCCCCTTCGAGCTCTTCTTCGGCTACCCCGAGGAGTCCGAGTACGCCGAGATCGTCGAACGCCTCGTCGCCGACCGGGTAGCCAGCCGGATCGCCGCCCAGGACCCGACCCTGTGGGGCCCCGACGCCGAGCCCGAGGCCTCCAACCGACTCTCGTGGGTCGACCTCGCCGCTGCTTCGCGTCCCCTCGTCGCCGAGATCGACGCGCTCCGGGCGGAGCTGGCCGCCGACGGCGTCGACCACGTCGTGTTGTGTGGCATGGGCGGATCGTCGCTCGCCCCCGAGGTGATCTGCCAGACGGCCGACGTCGACCTGACGGTGCTGGACTCGTCCAGCCCCGACAGCGTGCGGGCCGCGATCTCCGACCGGCTCGACCGCACCGTTGTAGTCGTGTCGAGCAAGTCCGGTAGCACGCTCGAGACCGACAGCCAGAAGCGCGCGTACGAAGCGGCCCTCCGCGACGCTGGCGTCGACCCGGCCGGACGCATCGTGGTCGTCACCGACCCGGGCTCGCCTCTCGACAAGGCGGCTCGCGAAGCCGGCTACCGCGTCGTCAACGCCGACCCGAGCGTCGGCGGCCGCTACTCGGCGCTGACGGCCTTCGGCCTGGTCCCGAGCGGACTTGCCGGCACCGACATCGGCGGTCTGCTCGACGAGGCGGCTGCCATCGCGCCGGCGCTCGCGGCCGACTCCCCCGACAATCCGGCCCTCCGGCTCGGCGGCCTGCTCGGCATGGCGGCGCTGCATGGTGTCGACAAGGTCGTGCTCGCCGACACCGACTCGGGACTCTCCGGTTTCGCCGACTGGGCCGAGCAGCTGATCGCCGAGTCGACCGGCAAGCAGGGACGCGGCATTCTCCCGGTCGTCGTCGAAGACACCGACGCCGCCAACTTCGTGCCGAGCACCTCCGACGAGATGTTGGTCACGATCGGCCCGCGGTTCGTCTTCGACACCGTCCGGGCCGCGTCCGCGCACGGCGCGACCGTCAACGCTCCACTCGGCGCCCAGATGTTGCTGTGGGAGTACGCTACGGCCGTCGCCGGCAGGATCATCGGCATCAACCCCTTCGACCAGCCCGACGTCGAGAGCGCCAAGGCCGCGGCCCGCGAGCGGCTTGGCGGCGCCGGCGAGTCGAGCGTGCCGGCGCTGGTCGACGGAGCCGTCGAGGTTTACGCCTCCGCCGGCCTGTTGGGCCCAGACGTTCACACCGTCGCTGCCGCGGTCAACGCGCTGCTCGCCGAGCTGGATCCCGAGCACGGCTACGTCGCGATCATGGCCTACCTCGACCGGGTCGCCGACGCCGAGGTGGCTGGCGCCCGTCGCACCCTTGCCGAGCGGACCGGACGGCCGACCACCTTCGGATGGGCTCCGCGCTTCCTCCACTCGACCGGGCAATACCACAAGGGCGGCCCGGCGACCGGCGTCTACCTCCAGATCACCGGGGTGCCGCGCGAGGATCTTGCGGTGCCCGATCGCGACTTCACCTTCGGCAGCTTCATCGCCGCGCAGGCGTCTGGCGACGCCAAGGTGCTGGCCGAACGCAACCGACCCGTGGTCCGGTTGCATCTGACTGACCGCGACGTGGGAGCCGCGCAGCTGAAGGACGTGCTTCTCAGTACGCTGACCCTGTGATCCGTACCGTCCCCAACCCACTGCGGGATCCGCAAGATCGACGCCTTCCGCGAATCGCCGGACCGTGCAGCCTGGTGATCTTCGGCGTCACCGGCGATCTGTCGCGCAAGAAGCTGATGCCGGCCGTCTACGACTTGGCCAATCGCGGCCTGCTGCCGCCGGGCTTTTCGCTGGTCGGCTTCGCACGCCGCGACTGGGCCGACGAGGACTTCGCGCAGATCGTGCACGACGCCGTCAAGGAACATGCCCGTACGCCGTTTCGCGAGGAGGTCTGGCGGCAGTTGTCCGAAGGCTTTCGGTTCGTGCCGGGCGAGTTCGACGACGACACGGCGTTCGAGAAGCTGCGCGAGACGATCGACGAGCTCGACGAGATGCGTGGCACCGGTGGCAACTTCGCGTTCTATCTTTCGATCCCGCCTCGGTTCTTCTCGACCGTGCTCGGCCAGCTCAAGGAGCATGACCTCGCCACGCCCGGTGGAGCGTCGTGGCGCCGAGTCGTCGTCGAGAAGCCGTTCGGCAGCAACCTCGCGACCGCGCGACAGCTCAACGACGTGCTGTCCGAGGTGTTCCCACAGGAGGCGGTCTTCCGGATCGACCACTACCTCGGCAAGGAGACGGTCCAAAACATCCTGGCGTTCCGGTTCGCCAACTCGATGTTCGAGCCGTTCTGGAATGCGAACTACGTCGACCACGTCCAGATCACGATGGCCGAGGACATCGGCATCGGCGGCCGGGCCGGTTACTACGACGGCATCGGCGCGGCCCGCGACGTGATCCAGAACCATCTGCTGCAGCTGATGGCGCTGATCTCCATGGAGGAGCCGATCTCGTTCGACGCCAGGAGCCTGCGGATCGAGAAGCAGAAGATCCTCTCGGCAGTGCAGTTGCCGGACCGCCTCGACCTCCAAACCGCGCGGGGCCAGTACGCCGAGGGATGGCAGGGTGGCGTCAAGGTCGGCGGATACCTCGACGAGAACGACATCCCGTCGGACTCGAAGACCGAGACGTACGCCGCGCTCCGCCTCGACATCGACACCCGCCGGTGGGCAGGCGTCCCGTTCTACCTGCGGACCGGCAAGCGACTCGGTCGTCGCGTCACCGAGGTGGCCGTGGTGTTCAAACGGGCGCCTCATCTGCCGTTCAGCGACACAGCGACCGAAGGGCTCGGCCAGAACGCCCTGGTGATGCGGATCCAGCCGGACGAAGGCGTGACGCTTCGCTTCGGGGCCAAGGTGCCCGGCACCGCCATGGAGTTGCGCGACGTCAACATGGACTTCGCCTACGGTGGTGCCTTCGTCGAGTCCAGCCCCGAGGCGTACGAGCGTCTGATCCTCGACGTCCTGCTCGGCGATCCCCCGTTGTTTCCGCAGCACGAGGAGGTCGAGCTGTCCTGGCAGATCCTCGACCCCGTCATCGAGCAATGGGCAAAGTCAGGTCAGCCGGACGCCTACCCCTCCGGCACGTGGGGACCGGCGTCGTCCGACGACATGCTGGCGCGCGACGGACGGGGGTGGCGGCGGCCGTGAACGTAGACCTCACCGACACCAACGCCAGCCAGATCGCGGCAGCGCTGGTCCGCGCTCGCCGCGCAGCCGGCAGTCCGGCCATGGGCATGGTGCTGACCCTGATCGTGGTGACCGACGAGAAGCACAGCGACGAGGCGATGCGGGCGGCTGCGGCGGTGACTACGGAGCATCCGGCTCGCATTCTCGGCGTAGTCCGGCAGTCCGCTCGCGGCCGGGCCCGGTTGGACGCCGAGGTCAGGATCGGCAACAACACCGCCGGCGAGGCCGTCCTGCTGCGGATGGGCGGCGAGCTCGTACGCCACGCGGAGTCCGTCGTGCTCCCGTTGCTGCTGCCGGACTCCCCCGTCGTCGTGTGGTGGCCGAGTGACGCACCCGAGGACGTCGCCCACGATCCGCTCGGCCGCCTGAGTCAGCGCCGGATCACCGACTCGGCGAGCACCACTCGCAGCGCACGGACCGCCCTTCGCACCCAGGCGAAGCACTACGCCGCCGGCAACACCGATTTGGCCTGGACCAGGCTCACTCCGTGGCGGGCCTTGCTCGCTGCGGCTCTCGATCAGCATCCTGTCACCGTCACCGGTGCGGAGGTCGACGGCGAGCGGGGCAGTCCGAGCGCCGATCTGATGGCCGCCTGGCTGCAGTGCCGGCTCCGGGTCCAGGTCGAGCAGCGCTCCACGTCCGGACCGGGGCTGACCCAGGTCCGGCTGCTGACCCGGCACGGTGACATCGCGATCTCCCGGCCATCCGGCCACATCGCGACCTTCACCATCCCGGGCGAGGCCGACCGCCCGGTGGCGCTGAGACGCCGCGACACCGCCGAGTTGATCGCCGAAGAGCTCCGTCGCCTCGACGAGGATGAGGTCTTTGCCCAAACCATCAAGACGTTCAACCGGAGGCAGGCGGCCGGCAAGTCGGGCAACACCGCCACGAGATGAGCGCTCCTGCCGTACTCGTCCATCGCACGGCGGACCTCCTCGCGTCGGCGGTGGCCGCTCGCCTCCTGACCCGGCTCGTCGACCTTCAGAGCACCGGCCGGGTGCCGTCTGTCGTCCTCGCCGGCGGCACGATTGCCGACCGAGTGCACCAGACGGTCGCCGATTCGGCCGCGCGGGAGGCCGTCGACTGGCAGCGGGTGGCCCTGTGGTGGGGCGACGAGCGCTACCTCCCGGCCGACGACGCCGAGCGAAACGAGACGCAGGCACGGCGATCTCTGCTCGATCGGCTCGCTCTCGATTCGACCCTGGTGCACCCGATGCCGGCCGATGACGGGTCGGGCGACGCCGACGCCGCAGCGGAGCGCTATGCCGACGAGCTCCGACAAGCGGCGGCGCCGGAGGACCACGGAGCGGTGCCGACATTCGACATCCTGATGCTCGGGATCGGGCCCGACGGCCATGTCGCGTCGCTGTTTCCGGAGCACCCCGTGCTTTACGACGAGCGCTCGGCCGTCGGCGTCCACGGCTCGCCGAAGCCGCCACCGACGCGGGTGTCGTTGACCTTCGCGAGCCTGAACCGGTCGCGCGAGGTGTGGTTCTTGGCCTCCGGAGACGCGAAGGCTCGGGCCGCACGGTTGGCGCTCGGCGGCGCCGGTCGTATGCAGATCCCAGCCGCCGGCGTACGCGGCTCGGCCCGCACGCTGTGGCTGCTGGACGCGGCGGCCGCGAGTCAACTTCCCCGCGGCCTCAGCCGCATCGACTCCCCTTAGAAGACGACCTCGCCGCGCTTGCGACGATCGCGAAGCAGCTGCAGAGCCTCTTCGAGGATCTCCTCGGCCTCGTCGTCGGACCGTCGCTCCTTCACATACGCCAGGTGCGTCTTGTAGGGCTCGATCTTCGGAGCCGGCGGCGGATTTGCCTCGTCGCGGTTTGCCGGCAGCCCACAACGCGGGCAGTCCCACGTGTCGGGCAGAATCGCCTCGACCGCGAAACTGGGCTGCGTGTGATGTCCGTTGGCGCAGAAATACGAGACGGTCTGTCTCGGCGCGGCCTCACCGCGCTCCGCCTCGCCCATCGGTCCGGCACCGACCCGGCTACCCCGGATCGCACTGCCACCAGCCACGCTCGCTCTCCTTCGTCAAAGGAACAACGGCCGACCGCGGCTCGCGGCCGGCGCGCATAGGGTAGGTCGTCGCGTCAGCCCTGCTTCAGCAGCAGGCCCAACGCGAAGACGCACAAGAACCAGACCACGCCGATGCCGACGGTGATCCGGTCCAGGTTTCGTTCGGCAACCGACGAGCCGCCGAGACCAGTGGACACTCCGCCACCGAACATGTCAGAGAGTCCCCCGCCGCGTCCCTTGTGCAAGAGCACGAGCAGGATCATCAGCCCGCTCGAGACGACCAAGAGGATCGAGAACGCGATAACCACGTGGTGCCAGGCCTTTCTTGCCGTCTGCCGTCAGATGATCGGCAGGTCGTAAAACCTACAGATGGCGCCGAACTCGTCCGCCTGCAGGCTGGCTCCGCCAACCAAGGCGCCGTCGACATCGGGCTTTGCCATGATAGCGGCGACGTTGGCTGCCTTGACCGAGCCGCCATACAGGATACGCATCGAGCCGGCCACGTCATCCGACCAGGTCTCCGTTATCCGTCCTCGGATAGCCGCGCACACCTCTTGAGCGTCCTCCGGCGTCGCGACTTCACCGGTACCAATCGCCCAGACCGGCTCATATGCGACGACCAGGTCTCGGACCTTCTCTGCAGGCAGCTTGGCCAGCGACGCGTCGATCTGGCTGAGCGTGTAGGCGACGTGCTCGCCGGACTGGCGTGCCTCCAGCCCCTCGCCCACGCAGACGATCGGCGTCATCTCCGCGGCGAGGACCCGCTGCGCCTTGGCATTGACCAGCGCGTCGTCCTCGCCGTGATGCTGCCGACGCTCCGAGTGGCCGACGACGACGTACGTACAGCCGAGCTTGGTCAGCATGGCCGCCGAGATCTCGCCCGTATAGGCGCCACCGTCGTGAACCGAGAGGTCCTGTGCGCCGTACCTGATCTCCAACCGGTCGCCGTCGACGAGAGTCTGAACGCTGCGCAGGTCCGTGTAGGGCGGGATCACCGCCACCTCGGACTTGTTGGGGTCGTGGCCCTTGTCGGACAGGATCCACGCCAGCTTCTGGACGAGAACAACCGCCTCTTGGTGATTGAGGTTGCTCTTCCAGTTGCCCGCCATCAGCGGAATGCGCTTGGGCCGCGCCATCAGTCCTCCAGGATCTCCAGGCCGGGAAGGCGCTTGCCTTCGAGGTATTCGAGGCTGGCTCCGCCGCCGGTCGAGATGTGACCGAACTGGTCGTCCCGAAACCCGAGCTGGCGCACGGCAGCCGCCGAGTCGCCGCCCCCCACGACCGAGAGGCCGTCGATCTCGGTGAGCGCCTGGGCGACGGCCTCCGTGCCGGCGGCGAACGGTCGCATCTCGAAGACCCCCATGGGGCCGTTCCAGAAGACCGTCTTCGCGTCCCGGATCGCGTCGGCGAAGGCGTGGGCCGAATCGGGCCCGATGTCGACGCCGAGCTGATCGGGCGGCATCCGGTCTGCCGGAACAACAGTGGCCGGTGCCTCTTCGCTCAGCTCGGGCACCACGACGATGTCAGTAGGGAGCATGATGTCGACGCCACGCTCGCGAGCCGTGTCGAGATAGCCGCGAACCGTTTCGAGCTGGTCGCGCTCGAGGAGGCTCTTGCCGACCTCGTGGCCCTGCGCCACGAGGAACGTGAACACCATGCCGCCGCCGACCAGGATCCGGTCAGCCGTTTCGAGGAGCCGGTCGATGACGCCGAGCTTGTCGGAGACCTTCGAGCCGCCGAGGACGACGACGTACGGTCCGGACGGCGACTCGACGAGCTGCCGGAGCACCCGTACTTCGGCCTCGACCAGTCCCCCTGCGGCATGCGGGAGTCGCTCCGCGACGTCGACGACACTCGCCTGCCGGCGATGCACGACGCCGAAGCCGTCGGAGACGAAGGCGTCCGCGAGCGCGGCGAGCTGGTCGGCGAACGCGCCCCGATCGGCGTCGTCCTTGCTCGTCTCGCCGGCGTTGAACCGGACGTTTTCGAGCAGCGCGACCTTGCCGTCGGCGAGGCCGTCGACCGTCTGGCGTGCACTCGGGCCGACCGTGTCGGTGGCGAACGCCACCTCGGCGCCCAGCAGTTCGCTGAGTCGGGCGGCGACCGGCGCCAGGCTGTAGCTCGCGTCCGGCTCGCCCTTGGGCCGACCGAGGTGAGCCGTCACGACCACCCGCGCACCCGCCTCGCGCAGCCGTCCAACGGTTGGCAGGCTGGCCCGGATGCGACCGTCGTCAGTGATGGTGGTGCCGTCGAGGGGTACATTGAGGTCGCTGCGGACGAGTACGCGCTTGCCCCGCAGATCTCCGAGCTCGTCGATCGTTTTCAGAGCGACTGTCCCACGTGGGTGACGAGGTCGGCCAGCCGGTTGGAGTAGCCCCACTCGTTGTCGTACCAACCGAAGACCTTGACCTGGTCGCCGAGCACCTTGGTGAGCGGCGCGTCGAAGACGCATGACGCCGGGTCGGTGACGATGTCCGACGAGACGATCGGATCCTCGCTGTAGCGGATGATGCCGGCGAGCGGACCGTCGGCGGCTTCCTTGAACAGCTGGTTGACCTCGTCGGCGGTCGTCTCGCGGCTGGCGGTGAAGGTCAGGTCGGTCAGCGAGCCGGTCGGGGTCGGCACTCGAATCGAGTAGCCGTCCAGCCGGCCGTTGAGCTCGGGCAGCACCAGCCCGATCGCCTTCGCGGCGCCGGTGGTCGTCGGCACGAGGTTGACCGCGGCCGCCCGAGCCCGACGCAGGTCCTTGTGAGGGCCGTCCTGCAGGTTCTGATCCGCCGTGTAGGCATGGATGGTGGTCATCAATCCACGGACGATGCCGAGACCCTCGTGCAGCACCTTGGCCATCGGCGCGAGGCAGTTGGTCGTGCACGACGCGTTGGACACGATGTCGTGCGCGGCAGGGTCGTATTGGTCCATGTTGACGCCGGGAACGACGGTGATGTCATCGTTCTTGGCCGGTGCCGAGATGATGACCTTGCGGGCGCCGGCGTCCAGGTGGGCCCGCGCCTTCGTCCCGTCGGTGAACAAGCCCGTCGACTCCAGCACGACGTCGGCGCCGAGGTCCTTCCACGGCAGGGACGCAGGGTCGCGCTCCTCGAGTGCCGCGATCGACTCGCCGTTGACGACGATCGAGTCGCCGCGAGCCTCCACCGTGCCGGGGAACCGGCCCAGGATCGAGTCGAATTTGAGCAGGTGAGCAAGGCTGGCGTTGTCGGTCAGGTCATTGACCCCCACGACCTTGATGTCGGCCTCGGAGGCCGAGACGGCGCGGAAGAAGTTGCGGCCAATCCGGCCGAATCCATTGATGCCTACGCGGACGGTCACAGGCTCGTACTCCTCGGGTGCGGGGCGCGAAGCGTCTCGTTCACTCTCGCCTCCGACCCTACCGGCTGCTCCGGAGCCGACCTGGGGCAGAGGTCCCAGCTGGACGGACCGGATGATCAGGGCCCACCTGGGCAACCCGTAGGGTGACTCAATGGAATCCCTGACATGTCCTAAGTGCCAAGGCGCGATGCGAAGCTACGAGCGCAGCGGCGTCACCATCGACCAGTGTGGCGACTGCCGTGGAATCTTCCTCGACCGCGGCGAGCTCGAGCACCTGATCGACGCCGACGCGCGATTCCAAGCCGGGTCGGCTCCAACGCCGGCGCCGCCGCCGTCGAGGGACTACGACCGCGACTACGACAAGCGACGCGACGACCGGCGCGACGACCACTACGACGACCGCCACGACAGCTACGGATCCAAGCCGCGCAAGAAGAAGCGCTCCATCTTCGAGGACCTCTTCGACTAGTACGGTAACCGTCGCGCCGACCGGGCCACCACCGCGTACACGCGACGGAGATGGGCATGCTGTCCGACCGTGACCTGACCGAAGCCGAGCACCTCGTCTTGCAGCATGCCGGCACCGGTCAGCCACTCATGCTCGGAGGCTTCGGCGGCGCGTCCAGGATCCGAGCCGAGCTGCTCATCGACCTGCTCACCGGCAGGCGAGAGCCTCCGACGGGTGGGCTGCGCGCCATCATCGTCTCGAAGGGCCACATCGTCGGTGCGCTCGATCTGAGTGCGGCCGCGCTGTCTTGCCCCGTCGACTGCACGTTCGAGGAGCCCGTAGGTCTGGCGGCAGCGCAGGCGGGCTCGTTCGTTCTGGCCGGCGGATCGGTGCCGAGCATCATGGCCGACCGCCTGCGGGCCAGCGATTCGGTGCGGTTCTCCGAACTCACCACGTCGAAGATCAGCCTGGTCTCCGCACATGTCGGCGGTCAGCTGTCGCTGAATGGGTCCCATCTGGAGTGCTCCGACGGCTATGCGATCGAGGCATGGGGCCTCGTCGTCGACCGCGACATGTGGTGTTTCGAAGACTTCAGAGCAGAGGGCGGAGTCAATCTCGGCGGTGCCCGCGTGGGTGGGAGTCTCAGCTTCAACGGGGCGACCCTGACGAATCCCGACGGTTTCGCCCTCGACGCGCACCAGCTCGAGGTCGGTCGAGAGATGGCGTGCTCGCCTGACTTCGTCGCGATCGGAGGCGTCAGTCTGTCCTCGGGCCAGATTCACGGAGCGCTCGATCTTCGCGGCGCCAGCGTGGCGTACGAGTCGGGCATGGCGTTCGACGCGACCCGGCTCACGGTGGACGGGGCGGTGCTCGCCAGCGAGGTTCGGATCAAGGGAACATTCGGTCTGTCCGGCGCCCGCATCGGCGGATCTCTGGAAATCACCGGCGCGACGATCGATAGCAGGCGGGTCTCCCTCGACGCGGAGAACCTGACCGTCGGGAAGGACCTCCTTTTCGGCGGCGGATGTCGCCTGCGTAGTCAAGCGAGACTGTCCGACGCCCAGGTCGACGGCATCATCGACCTTCGGCACACCGAAATCCACGAACCGGGCGGGCGGGCGCTGGCCGCGGACCGCATCACTGTGGCGGGGGCCGTGATCGGCTGGGCCGCGTCCAACCGGGCCACGGCCCCGGACGAGGCGAAGCGTCTCACCGTGACCGGAGAGCTCTCTCTGGGAGGCGCGGCGATCGGCGGGGACCTCGATCTTGACGGCGCACGGCTCTCCGGTGTCGGCGGGCCTGCCCTCTATCTAGGCGACGCCGAGATCGACGGCAACGTCTATTGCCGAGACATCAAGGCTCAGGGAGCGGTCAGCCTCTCACGGGCCCGGATCGCCCGGTCGCTCTGGCTCGACGGCACCGAGCTGCGCAACCTGAAGGGGGACGCCCTCGACGCCAGCAGCCTCGTGGTGACCGGCGAGGTCAGCATGACGGACGGGTTCTTCGCCGACGGGACGGTGGACCTAACGCATGCTCAGGTCGGCAATGAGGTCTACCTCAGCGGCGCGACTCTGAACAGCCCGGGTGCGATCGCCGTCGCGGGCCGCCGGCTGCGAACCGGCGGGGACGTACGCTGCCAGACGGGCTTCACGGCCCGGGGCGAGGTCCGATTCTGTGACGCGCAGATCGGCGGCCGACTGAACTTCACCGATGCGATGCTCACCGGGTCGGACCGGGACACCGGCACAGGCGTCGACCTCCGCCAGCTCGACACGACCTCGCTGGTGCTCAAACCCAAGGCGCCGCCCGAGGGGGTCATCGATCTGGCTGACGCACGGGTCGGCAGTTATAGCGATGACAAGTCGACCTGGCCGAGACTGCTCCGCTTGGACGGATTCGTGTACGACCAGCTGGTCAGCGACAGCATGGAGGTCGCCGACCGACTCACCTGGGTATCTCTCCCGGACACCGACACGCAAGACCGGGCCGACGAGCGCCGCCGGCGGCGTGCCAAGCGGGATCGCTACGCGCCGGGACCGTACGACGAGCTTGCCGCCGCATACCGCCGCGCCGGATATCCGGAGCGGGCCCGCCGGGTCGCCATCGAGAAGCAGTGGCGCCGCCGCAGCGAGCTCAATGTCGCCGGCAAGGCGTGGAACTGGTTTCTCTGGTCCACGGTCGGCTACGGCTACCGCACGTGGCTGGCCGCGCTCTGGCTGATCGCGCTGCTGCTCACCGGCACGGGTGCGTTCGCCGCATTGCATCCGGACCACCTGCACACGGTCGGCGACGCACCGCAGTGGAACGCCGTGCTCTACACCGTCGACGTGGTGTTTCCGTTCGTCGATCTGGGGCAGCAGGCGTCGTGGCAGGCCGTCGGGCCGGCCGCCTGGTGGATGCTGGGCCTGACCATCGCCGGCTTGCTGCTGGTCACCGCCGTCGTCGCCGGCCTGACCAACGCCCTGAAACGCGACTAGCCGCTCGGTCGGATCAGGGCGCGTCGGCGAGCATCTCCGGCGTGAGGCTCGCCTCGGTGTCGGGGATGCCGAGCTCACGAGCCTTCTTGTCGGCCATGGCGAGCAGTCGTCGGATCCGACCTGCGATCGCGTCTTTGGTGAGCGGCGGATCATGCATGTGGCCGAGCTCCTCGAGGCTGGCCTGCTTGTGCTCGACGCGAAGCCTGCCCGCGACCTGAAGGTGGTCGGGCACGTCGTCGCCGAGGATCTCTAGCGCCCGAGACACCCGTGCACCCGCGGCGACCGCGGCTCGAGCCGAGCGACGCAGGTTGGCGTCGTCGAAGTTGGCCAGCCGATTAGCGGTGGCCCGCACCTCGCGACGCATCCGACGCTCCTCCCAGGCCAGCAGCGCCTCGTGCGCCCCGAGTCGGGTGAGGAGTGCGCCGATGGCCTCACCGTCGCGGATGACGACGCGGTCGACGCCGCGTACCTCGCGGGCCTTGGCCTGGATGCCGTGCCGGCGGGCTGCTCCAACGAGGGCTAGCGCCGCCTCCGGGCCGGGGCAGGTCACCTCGAGCGATGACGAACGACCCGGCTCGGTCAGCGAGCCATGGGCGAGGAACGCGCCTCGCCACGCGGCGACCGCGTCACATCCGGAGCCGGACACGACCTGCGGCGGAAGGCCACGCACCGGCCGGCCGCGCCCGTCGATGAGGCCGGTCTGGCGGGCCAGCGCCTCGCCCTCCTTGATCACCCGGACGACATAACGCGTGCCCGACTTGAGTCCCCCGCCGGAAACGACGACGACCTCGCTCTGGTGGCCGTAGACCTCCAGCAGGTCGCGGCGGAGCCGCCGGGCCGCCGCACCGGTGTCGAGCTCGGCCTCGACGACGATCCGGCCGCTGACGATGTGGAGGCCGCCGGCAAAGCGCAGCATCGTCGACACCTCTGCCTTGCGACAGCATGACTTGGTGATCGTGGTGCTGGTGAGCTCCGCTTTGACCTGCGCCGTCATGGCCATTTGTTTGATCCTGCCACGTCTCGAGATGCCTTGGCCGCGGAAAACGTGCACATCGCGCCACGGTCCGCGTGCCCGAGACGCAGGCCGTCACTGTAGTGCGCCCAGGGTTGAGCCGTCGCACGAAGGGGCCTCACACACCCGATGCCACATTAAGCCCCAGCCACGCTGAGTCAAAGCAACGGACCGATGTCAGTGGGTCACGCGTCGTGGCGGGTCGCTGAAGATCTCCTCGTACGCCGCGGCCAACCGCAGGGGGTCGTGCCGGGCCGTACCGTCCGCCGCCGCCACGTCGTCGACGACCAACTCGGCGCCGAGCGACCCGGCCACCGCCCGTAGCGCCGCCGGGTCGCTCACCCGCTTCTCGTCGGCCAGGACGACGTCGATCCGAAGGTCCGGCGAGTGTCGTGCCAGCACCTCGAGATGGCGCTCCGGCGAGTAACCCTCGGTCTCCCCCGCCTGTGGGGCGAGGTTGAGGACGACGAGGCGTTGCGCGTTGGTGTCGTGCAGCGCCGAAGACAGCTCCGGGACCAGCAGGTGCGGGATCACACTGGTAAACCACGACCCCGGCCCGAGCACCACCCAGTCGGCGTTGTCGAGGGCGTCCAATGTCTCCGCGCACGGCGGCGGATCGCTTGGCTCCAGTGCGACTTCGACGACTTCGCCACGGGCGGTCGCGACCTCGACCTGACCGCGTACGGTCGTCAGGGCGGTCGGGTCGTCGGGGTCGAGCCCGCGGACCTGCGCGGCGATGTTGAGCGGCACCGCGCTCATCGGCAGCACGCGGCCTTGCGCCCCGAGCAGCCGGCCCACCCAGTCGAGACCGTCGACCGCTCCCCCGAGGAGCTCCCACAGCGCCACGATCAAGATGTTGCCCACGGCGTGCCCGTGCAGCGCGCCGGACGAAGCGAACCGATGCTGGAGCACCTCAGCCCAGGTGCGGCCCCACTCGTCGTCACCGCACAGCGCGGCCAGAGCCTGGCGCAGGTCGCCCGGGGGAAGCACATCGAGCTCGTCTCGCAGCCGGCCCGACGACCCTCCGTTGTCGGCCACCGTCACGACCGCGGTCAGATGGGTGGCGACCCGGCGCAGCGCGGCGAGCGAATTGGCGAGCCCGTGACCGCCTCCCAAGGCGACGACGCGTGGCCGTGCGCCGACGTCAAACCGACCTCCCGCACGGGGAAGCCGCGAGGGGCCGCCGGTCACTCGCGCCCCAGGTCGCGATGTAGCACGAGTGTCTCGACATCGCGTGCGCGCAGTCGCTCGGCAAGCGCCTCGGCCATCGTCACGCTGCGGTGCTTGCCGCCGGTACATCCGATCGCGACCGTGACGAACCGCTTTCCCTCGCGGACAAAGCCACTCGTCAGATCGCTGATCAGCCGTTCGTAGTTGTCCAAGAACTCCTCGGCACCGTCCTGGCCGCAGACGTAGTCGCGCACCGGCGCGTCGAGGCCGGTCAGCGGTCGCAGCTCGGGCACCCAGAACGGGTTGGGCAGGAAGCGCATGTCGGCGACCATGTCGGCGTCGACGGGAATGCCGTACTTGAAGCCGAACGAGACCACGGTTGCCCGCAGCCCGGCTCGGGCCGGATCACCGAACGCGGTGCCGATCTTGGCGACCAGCTGGTGGACGTTGAGGTTGCTGGTATCGATCAAGACATCGGCGTCACCGCGCAACCCGGCGAGTGCCGCCCGCTCCTCCACGATGCCGTCGAGCAGCCGGCGGCCGCGCTGCAACGGATGCGGCCGGCGCGCGGCGTCCTGGCGGCGGACCAGTGCGTCGTCGGACGCCTCGAGGAACAGGATCGATGGTCGCAGACCGGCCTCGCGCAGCCGGCTCAGAGCCCCGTCGAGCTCGGCGAAGAAGCCACCGGCGCGGGCATCGACGACCACCGCGAGCCGAGTCTCTCCCCCGCCTTCAGTGCCGACGAGCTCGATCACCGACCCGATCAGCTGCGGCGGGAGGTTGTCGACCACGAACCAACCGAGGTCTTCCAGCGCCTTGGCGGCCGTGCTTCGGCCGGCGCCGGTCATGCCGGTGACGAGCACCAGATCCTGCACCAGCTTGTCGACCCCTTGATCACTCATCGGGTCTCCCCAGATCTCACGTCATCCGAGTCGTCGTCGAGCAGCTCTCCGGTCGCGGTGTTGACGGCCGGCATCGCCTGGCGGTCCCCCGCGGACGTGCCGCCGGCTACCGCCAACGCGTCGACAACAGCCTCCGCCAATCTCGGGCCGAAGCCCGGCACATCGGCGACGTCCTCGACGCTAGCTGCTCGCAGCCTCTTGAGAGAGCCGAAACGCTTGAGCAGCGCCTTGCGGCGTACGTCTCCCAGCCCCGGAATCTCGTCGAGGGTACTGCGAGTCATCGACTTCGAGCGTCGTCCGCGATGATGGGTGATCGCGAACCGGTGAGCCTCGTCGCGGATCCGCTGGAGCAGGTAGAGCCCCTCACTCGTACGCGGCAGGATCACCGGATCGTCGTCATCGGGCACCCAGACTTCTTCGAGCCGCTTGGCGAGGCCGCAGACCGGGATGTCGACCAGGCCCAGGCTGACGAGCGCTTGCTGCGCGGCCGCGACCTGGGGCCGACCACCGTCGACAACGACGAGACCCGGGCGATAGGCGAACTTGCGCGGCCGACCCGTTTCGGGATTGACCAGCCCTGCCTTGGCCTCGTCGGCGGCCTTGGACAGGGCGGCCTGGTCGTCGAGCATTCGGCGGAACCGCCGCGTGATCGTCTCCTCCATCGCGGCGACGTCGTTTTGCCCATCGACGCCGCGGATGGTGAACCGGCGATAGTCGGTCTTGCGAGGCAGCCCGTCCTCGAAGACGACCATCGACGCCACGACTTCGGTCCCTTGCAGGTTGGACACGTCGTAGCACTCGATGCGCAGCGGCGCCTCGTCGAGCTCGAGAGCGCGTTGGATCTCTTCGATGGCCCGGCTCCGGGTCGTGAGGTCGCTGGCCCGCTTCGTCTTGTGCGTCGCCAGTGCCTGCGTCGCGTTGCGCTCGACCGTCTCGAGCAGCGACCGCTTGTCACCGCGCTTCGGGACCCGCAAGTGCACCCGCGCGCTGCGTCGCTGGCACAACCACTCGGCGAGGGCGTCGGAGTCGTCGGGAAGCGTCGGAACGAGTACTTCGCGCGGAATCGCGTCGTCGGCCTCGCCGTCGTAGAGCTTGAGCAGCGCCCGCTCGACGAGGTCGCCGGTGCCCGCGTCGTCGGTCTTGTCGGCGACCCAGCCGCGCTGTCCGCGGATCCGGCCGCCGCGCACCGAGAAGATCTGCACTGCGACCTCAAGGGCGTCCTCCGCGAGCGCAATGACGTCGGCGTCGGTGCCGTCGCCGAAGACGACCGCGTTTTTCTCCATCGCCCGGTTGAGTGCTGCGATGTCGTCGCGCAGCCGCGCGGCGCGTTCGTACTCGAGGTCGGCCGCCGCCGCCTGCATCTGCTTCTCGAGTCGCTTGACGTAGGTGGTCGTCTGGCCGGCGAGGAAGTCGGCGAACTCCTCGGCGATCTGGCGATGATCGTCGGCGCTGATCCGATCGACACACGGCGCGCTGCACTTGTCGATGTAACCGAGCAGACAGGGCCGGCCCATCTGTGCCGAGCGCTTGAAGACGCCTGCCGAGCACGACCGCATCGGAAACACCCGCAGCAGCAGGTCGACCGTTTCGCGGATCGCCCACGCGTGGCTGTAGGGGCCGAAGTAGCGCACCCCCCTGCGCTTGGCGCCCCGACCCACCATGACCCGGGGAAACTCCTCGTTGAGCGTGACGGCGAGCCATGGATATGACTTGTCGTCGCGGTATTTCACGTTGAAGCGCGGGTCGTACTCCTTGATCCAGGAATACTCCAACTGCAGCGCCTCGACCTCGGTGCTGACGACGGTCCACTCGACGGCGGCGGCCGTGGTGACCATCGTCTGGGTCCGCGGGTGCAGATGGGCGATGTCTTGGAAGTACGACGACAGCCGCGCCCGCAGCGTCTTGGCTTTGCCGACGTAGATGACCCGGCCGTGCTCGTCGCGGAATCGATAGACGCCCGGCGCCTCCGGGATCGTCCCGGGCGCCGGACGATAGGTCGCGGGATCGGCCACGCTTCCCAGCCTAGGACGCCGCACCGTCAGGAAACGGGCCGCCCAGTGGTGCGAACTCGGGACGTTCGCCACTTGACTCAATAGTCGAGTGGGTTAGTCTACTTTGCATGCCGGCACGCGTACCCACCGGGAGCACCTCCGCGTCGACCCGTACGACCACGGGACCTCGGGACCTGTACGGCCTGCGGCTGACAACCTCGCCCGAGGCCGCGGCCGCGTACAACCGCGGCATCCGCGCAGTCCTCAACGTGCAGCAGGGCGGGGTCGAGGCGCTCGCCGAGTCGATCGCGCACGACCCCACCTTCGCCATGGGTCATGCCGCTCTGGCGCTTCTCGGCTACGAGCAGAATGCGCCGATCGACCTTGCCGCTCGGCTCGATTCGGCCCAGCGACACGCCGCTCGCAGCACCGAACGCGAGCGCGGCCACGTGGCGGCGGTCCTCGCCCACACCACGGGCGACAACGAGGTTCTCCTCACGCATCTGCGGCACCACCCACGGGACGCACTCCTCCTGACCACCGCCGTTCCGACCATCGCCTTCGCCGGCGTCACGACCGTCCCCGAGGAGGCTTGGTCGGTCGTCGAGGGATGTGCCTCCGCCTACGGCTCCGACTGGTGGTACGCCGGACTGCTCGCCTTCATCCGTCAGGAGCAGGGCCGATTCGACGAGGCGTACGAGCTGTCGTGCCGGTCGATGACGGAGGAGCCGGGCGCCGGTCATTCGGCACACGCCCGGACACATGTGCATTACGAGACCGGTGATCACACGGCTGGTCTCACCTGGCTAGACGACTGGATCGACTCGACCGGACCGACGTCGAACCACCTGGCGCACTTCTCGTGGCACGCCGCCCTGCACGAGCTTGCGGAGTGCGACCTCGCGGCCGTACGGAGCCGCTGGGCGGACCAACTGGCTCCGCCAACCGTCTCGGGTACCCGCGCTCTTGTCGACTCGGCGTCGCTGCTGTGGCGCTGGGCGTTGACGCCTGGCGCAAGCGAGGTGCCCGAGGCGTCAGCCGTTTTGGCGTCGGTGCCGGACGAGGACATCGACCGGCCGGGCACCGGTTTCATGGCGATGCACGCGGCGGTGGCTTTGTGTGCCGCCGGCGACACCGATCGGCTTCGCCGCCTGCATCGCTGGTGTCGGGGGCACGCCGACCACTCCATGTCGGAGGTGGCGGCCCCACTTGCGGCGAGCTTGCTGCTCCTTACGCAGAAGCAGCAGGCCGCCGCCGCGGACGGACTTGGGCGGCTGCGCGAGCAGCTGTGGCGGCTCGGCGGCAGTGAAGCGCAGCGCGATGTCGTCGAAGACACCCAGGTCGCGGCTCTCCTCGCCTCCGGACGATGTCGCGAGGCGCAGCTCCTGCTCGACCGACGCCTCGACCGACGTCCGTCGGCCCGCGACATCCGCTGGCGGGAGGCCGCGACCGGGTTGGTGTGACGACCTCAGGTGAGGACGATGTCCTGGCCGTCGACGCTGATGTTTACCGGGTCCAGCGGCGCTGGCGCCGGTCCACCGACCACCGAGCCGTCCTCGATCGAATACATGCTCCCGTGGCACGGGCAGTTGATCGTGCCATCGGCGACCTCACCGACCGTGCAGCCCTGGTGGGTGCAGATCGCCGTGAAGCCCTTGTAGTCACCGGCGGCCGGCTGGGTCACGACGACCTCCTGGTCGGTGTAGACCATGCCGCCGCCGACCGGCACCTCGGACGTCGGACCGAGGGGCTCGCCGCCGCCTCCACCGCCGGAAGGCTCGCTGGGTTCGCTGGACTCGGTCGTCTCACCGCCGGAATCGTCGCTGGAGTCGGACGAATCGTCGTCGGAGCCGCATGCCGCCGCCAGCCCCGCGACGCCCACGCCGCCAACCGCGACACCGCGTAAGACCGTCCGCCGACCGAGCCTGGCTTCGTCGGATGCCTCGTCGGTCACGCCTACCCGAGTATCGGACATGCTGCTTCCTTCCATCGGTTTCCTTCTGCTACGAGCCAGGTCGGCGAAAAGATTGCTCTTGCCGCGGCAATCCGGACCACTCCTCGCAACCTGCGAATGATCAGGACATGCAACCAGAGACTCGGCTCACCGGCCGCCCGGGACACACCTCCTAAGCCCGGGACGTCGCCTTCTTCGTCGGCTTGGCGGTCCGCTTCTTGACGGTCTTCTTCGCGGGTCGCTTGCCGGCAGTCTTGGCCGAGCGAGTGGGCCGCGGTGGCGCCGACCGACCGGCCAGGATCGGTCGCAAGAAGTCGCCGGTGTAACTCGTCTCGTGCTCGGCGATCTGCTCCGGCGTCCCTTCGGCGATGATGTCTCCGCCACGCGAGCCGCCCTCGGGACCCATGTCGATGATCCAGTCGGCCGTCTTGATGACGTCGAGGTTGTGCTCGATGACGATGACGGTGTTGCCCTGGTCGACGAGCTTGCCCAGGACGCCGAGCAGCTTGCGAATGTCTTCGAAATGCAGGCCAGTCGTCGGCTCGTCGAGGACGTAGAGCGTCTGACCGGTCGACCGCTTCCGCAGCTCCGAGGCAAGCTTGACCCGCTGCGCCTCTCCCCCCGACAGCGTCGGAGCCGGCTGCCCGAGTCGGACGTAGCCGAGGCCCACGTCGACCAGCGTCGTCATGTGTCGGGAGATCGCCGGGATCGCCGCGAAAAACTCCTCGGCCTCCTCGATCGGCATGTCGAGGACGTCGGAGATCGACTTGCCCTTGTAGTGCACCTCGAGCGTCTCGCGGTTGTAGCGGGCGCCGTGGCAAACCTCGCACGGAACGTAGACATCAGGCAGGAAGTTCATCTCGATCTTGATGGTGCCGTCGCCCGAACACGCCTCGCAGCGACCGCCCTTGACGTTGAACGAGAACCGACCCGGCTGGTAGCCGCGCATCTTTGCCTCGGGCGTCTGCGCGAACAGCTTCCGGACGTGGTCGAAGACCCCGGTGTAGGTCGCGGGATTGGACCGAGGAGTACGCCCGATCGGCGACTGGTCGACGTGAATCACCTTGTCGACCTGGTCGGCACCATCGATCGTCTTGTGCCGACCCGGAATGTCGCGTGCGCCGTAGATCCGCTTGGCCAGCGCCGTGTAGAGGATGTCGTTGACCAGCGTCGACTTGCCCGACCCGGACACCCCGGTGACCGCGATGAACACGCCCAACGGGAACGCCACGTCGATGGTCTGCAGATTGTGCTCGTGGGCGCCGCGCACGATCAGCTCCGACCTCGGTGTCAGCGGCCGCCGGACGGCAGGCACCGGGATCTCCTGACGACCCGACAGGTAGGCGCCGGTGACCGAGTCGGGGTGGTCGTAGAGCTCGGACACCGGTCCGGAGTGGACGATCTGTCCACCGTGCTCACCGGCGCCCGGTCCGATGTCGACCGCCCAGTCGGCGATCCGGATGGTGTCCTCGTCGTGCTCGACGACGATCAGCGTGTTGCCGAGGTCACGCAGCCGGATCAGTGTGTCCATGAGCCGATGGTTGTCGCGCTGGTGCAAGCCGATCGACGGCTCGTCGAGCACGTAGAGCACGCCGACCAGTCCGGCGCCGATCTGGGTCGCGAGCCGGATCCGCTGGGCCTCACCGCCCGACAGCGAGCCGGCGGGTCGGTCCAGGGTGAGGTAGTCGAGACCCACGTCGAGCAGGAAACGCAGCCGCTCGTGGATCTCCTTGAGCACCCGCTCGGCGATCTGCTTCTCTCGCGGCGACATGTCGAGATCGCCGAGGTAGGCCGCTACCTCGCCGATCGGCAGCGCGGTCACCTCGGCGATGTTCTTCTCGCCGCCGATGCCCGACTCGAGAGTCACGCCGAGCGTGATCGGCTTGAGCCGGGTGCCGTCGCACGCGGGGCACGGCACTTCGCGCATGTAGCCCTCGAACCGCTCACGGCTGGTGTCGGACTCCGCCTCGGCATGCCGGCGCTGGACGTACGGGATCACGCCCTCGAAAGTCGACCAGTAGGAGCGCTCCCGGCCGTAGCGGTTTTTGTAGCGCACATGGACCTGGCGCTCGTGGCCGCTGAGCAGCGACTTCTGCACCTTCTTGGGCAGCGTCGCGAACGGCTCGTCGATGTCGAAGCCCAACTCGTCGGCCAGCGCTTCGAGCAGCCGGCCGAAGTAGTCGGAGACGTGAGCCGACGCCCATGGCGTCAAGGCCCCCTCGGCGAGCGACTTGTCCGCGTCGGGAACGATCAGCTCGGGATCGACCTCCATCCGGGTGCCGAGGCCGTGACAGGTCGGACACGCGCCGAAGGGCGAGTTGAACGAGAACGATCGAGGCTCGAGCTCGTCGCTTTCGAGGGCGTGCTCGTTGGGGCAGGCGAGGTGCTCGGAGAATCGCAGCTCGCGCCCCGAGTCGTCGGCCGGCCGATCGACGAGGTCGAGCAACATGATGCCGCCGGCAAGGCCGAGCGCGGTCTCGACGGAGTCGGTGAGCCGGCGCTTGGCCGACGCCTTGACCGCCAGCCGGTCGATGACCGCCTCGATCGTGTGCTTCTTTTGCTTGTCGAGCTTCGGCGGGTCGGTGAGCGG
>DASQKI010000070.1:0-31928 GCA_035630615.1 Nocardioidaceae bacterium | reverse complement strand
CCTTGCCCTGCTCGGCCCGGGCAGCCGCTCGGTACGTCGCGAGCCGCATGCCTTCGAGCTCGATCCCGATGTTGGCGACCATGAACGCGACGGATTGCCGGTGCGCGATCGGCTCGCCGAAGGCCTGGCGCTCCTTGACGTAGGGGATCACGTAATCGAGGACGGCCTGGCCGGTCCCCACGGCGAGCGCGCACCAACCGAGCCGACCGAGCCGGATGCACTCGGCGTACGTCTCGGGGCGGGCGTCGCCGAGCAGCGCGTGCCGAGCCAGCCGTACGTCGGTGCAGATGACCCGCGCAAGGCTGGCCGCGCGCAGGCCCATCGACGGGTCGGCCTCGACCTCCAGACCTCCGCTGTCGGACTCGACGAGAAACAGGGCGGGCCCGGACCCGTCGAGGTCAGCAGCGATCACGAACAGCTCGGCGTCGGCCGCGCGCACGACCATCGACTTGGTGCCGTTGAGCACGTAGCCGTCGTCGTGGCGAACCGCCCGCGTCTCGAGCCGAAAGGGGTCGAACAATGGACGCGGCTCGGCGACGGCGAGGGCCGCGGCCGGGATCTCCGAGCCGGTGAAGCTCGGGAGGTACGTCTGCTGCTGCGGCCCGTCGCCCCACAGCGACAGCGCGGTGGCGACCGAGGCCGGCGACAGGCAGGCCACCGCGGTGCCCATGTCGCCGTGCGCCAACGCTTCGGCGACGAGCACCGCGGTCGTCATGGACCGCTCGGCCCCGAGACCGCCGGCGTCCTCCGGCACCTCGAGCAGGGTGAGTCCGAGCTCCTGTGCCTGTTCGAGCACGTCGTCGGGCGTCGCACAGCTCGCATCGGCCTTCTCGGCGCCGGGCCGCACCACGTCGTGGGCAAACTCTCGTACGACGCCGACGATCATCTCCTGGTCGTCGGTCGGCGTCAGGTCGAACAGGTCGTTGGTGCGGTTGTGCAGGCGAGCTGGCGCGGCCGAGCTCGGCTTGCGGGTGAACCGGCGACTGACGGCTCCGACCGTGCGGAAGCCGGTCTTCGTCGCCTCGAAGACGACCCGCTCGGTGGGTTTGCGGATGCCGAACCGGTCGATGACACGAGACTGCGCGATCTTGTTGAGCACGGCGAGTGCGCCGCCCATGAGATGACGGCGATAGGTCGCGACGCCGCGTTGAGATGGTCGCGGTGATGGCACGGTCGACTCCTCGTGAAGGTGGCCGTCGAGCCTAACTGTAACTGGGAGTTGCAGTTTCGGGTACGCCTCCGCCCCGTGGCCTCGAGCACCACGCCGGCCCCACTGGCGGGACCCAAATTGCGAAACTCGCCGCGCGTGTTGCGCGATTTGGGTCCCGCCAGTGGGGCGCGGATTGTCCGGTAGCCTGCGGCGCGTGTCTGAGATGGCGAGCGAGGAGATGTTGCCCGGCGGCGGCACGGTGCGGCCGATGACGCGGTGGGGCGACCCGCTGATGCATCGGCCACTCAAGCCGGTTGCTGAGTTCGACGAAGCGCTCGCGACTCTCGTCGCCGACATGTCGGCGACGATGTACGCGGCCGACGGCGTCGGCCTCGCCGCCAACCAGATCGGCGTCGATCTCGCCGTGTTCGTCTTCGACTGCGTGGAGCGCGACGGCAACCGTACGTTCGGCGTCGTCTGCAACCCGGTGCTCACGCTTCCCGAGGGCCGCGAGCGCCGACTCGAGGAGGACGACGAAGGCTGCCTCTCGCTGCCCGGAGTCTTCAGCACGTGCGCCCGACCCGACCACGCCCGGGTCGACGGCCTCGACGAGCACGGCCGGCCGGTCACGTTCGAGGGTGACGGCCTGCTGGCCCGCTGCCTGCAGCACGAGACCGACCATCTGTACGGTCGGGTCTTCGCCGATCGGCTGCCGGGGCGCGCCCGCAAACGGCTCCTCAAGGCGGCCGAGTCGGTCGCCGACCAGTTCCCCGACGACTGGCCGGTGACGCCCGCGATCCGACCGGAGGGCTGATGGCGCAGGTCGAGTTTCCGAGCACGGTGGGTCGCGTTCTCGAGCGGAGCGCCCGACGTACGCCGACGCGACTCGCACTCACCTTCGACGACCGGCGATGGACCTATGCGGAGCTGGACCGCGCCGCCGGCCGGGTGGCGGGTCGGCTGCTCGAGCTCGGACTGACACCGGGCGACCGGGTCGCGGCGTACGGCAAAAACTCCGACGCCTATCTGCTCCTCTATATCGGGTGCGCCCGGGCGGGGCTGGTGCCGGTGCTGCAGAAGCTGCGCGACCAGCTGCCAGGCGTCGGCTTCTACAACTGCTTCGGCCAGTCGGAGATCGGGCCGCTCGCGACCGTGCTCCGACCGGAGGAGCACGACGCGCGGCCCGACTCGATCGGCCGCGCGGTGCTCTTCGTCGAGACCCGCGTCGTCGACCAGGAGATGAACGACGTCGCACCGGGCGAGGTCGTGTATCGATCGCCGCAGCTGTGCACCGGCTACTGGGAGAAGCCGGAGGAGACCGCGGAGGCATTCACCGGAGGCTGGTTCCACTCGGGCGACCTGGTCCGGATCGACGAGGAGGGATATCTCTTCGTCGTCGACCGGATCAAGGACGTCGTCAACACCGGCGGTGTGCTGGTCGCCTCTCGCGATGTCGAGGACGCCTTGTACGCGCATCCGGCGGTCGCAGAGGTGGCCGTCATCGGCGTACCGGATCCGAGATGGATCGAGACGATCGCCGCGGTCGTCGTGGTTAAGGACGAGGTCGGCGAACGCGAGATCATCGAGTTCGCCCACGAACGGCTGGCCACGCACAAGGTGCCCAAGGCCGTGCATTTCGTCGACGAGCTGCCGAAGAACCCGTCGGGGAAGCTGTTGAAGCGCGAGCTCCGCAGCCGGTTCGGTGGCTCGGAGTCGGCGGTCGGTGATCGCTGACAGCCGCTGGTGCTAGCGGGTCAGGGCCCAGCATGCGACCGCGGTCGCGGCGGCGACGTTGAGCGAGTCGATGCCACCCGTCATCCGGATCCGGACGCGGACGTCGGCCGCGTCGAGCCAGCGCCGGCTCAGCCCATCTCCCTCGGCGCCGACGAGCAACGCCGGTCGGTCCGGGACCGTCAGCTCGGCGACGTCGACCGCGTCGGCCGCCGGTGTCAGCGCGAGCGTCGTGAACCCGGCCGTACGCAGGACCTCCATCGCCTCGCGCCAGGAGTCGAACCGGGCGTACGGCAGCGCGAACACAGACCCCATCGAGACCTTGACCGACCGGCGGTACAACGGGTCCGCGCACCGAGGCGACAAGACGGCGGCATCGAACCCCAACGCGGCGGCCGACCGAAAGATCGCGCCGACGTTGGTGTGATCGACGACGTCCTCCAGCACGATGACCCGACTCGCCGACGCGAGCACCGACTCCACCGACGGCAGCGGACGCCGATGCAACGACGCCAGCGCGCCCCGATGAACATGGAACCCCGTCACCTGCTCGGCAAGCTTCTCACTCACCACGAAGCACGGGACGTCCGGCGCCGCATCCAAGACATCGGCCAAGCCTTCGAGCCAACGCTCGCTCATCAAAAAGGACCGAGGACGGTGTCCGGCCTCGATCGCGCGCCGGACCACCTTCTCGCCCTCGGCGATGAACAGTCCGCGATCGGTTTCGAGCCGGCGTCGGAGCTGGACGTCACGTAGATCGACGTAGTCGCCGAGCCGCGGATCGACCGCCGAGTCGACGCTGACCAGCTCAGCCATCACCGGGCCGCCCCATCGCCACCCGCCCCATCACCGGCCGCCCCGCCCTCGCCGGCCAGCCCGACCACGTCGCCCACGACGACGATCGCCGGCGCCCGTACACCGGCCGCCTCGGCGTCGTCGGCCAGCCGGTCGAGTCGCGTCGTCAGCCGGAGCTCGCCCGGCATGCTGCCCTCGACGATGACGGCGGCGGGCGTCGCCGGCTCGCGACCGTCGCGCAGCAGGCGATCCGCGATGGCGCGCAGGTTCGCAACCGCCATCAGGAGCACCAGCGTGCCGCGCAGTCGCGCCAGTGCCGACCAATCGACAAGTGACTCGGGGTCGTCCGGCGCGAGATGCCCGGACACAATCGTCACCTCGTGGGCGACGCCGCGATGCGTGACCGGTACGCCGGCGAGGGCCGGCACCGCGACCGCGCTGGAGAGCCCCGGGATGACGGTGCACGGCACCCCTGCGTCTGCGCACGCCTGGACCTCCTCGTACCCACGGCCGAAGACGAACGGGTCGCCGCCCTTTAGCCGGACGACGCGTTGCCCGGCCCGGAAGCCCTCGATGCACCGTCGATTGATCTCCGCCTGTGCGGCGGCGCGCCCGCGCGGCAGCTTGGAGGCGTCGACGACCTCGACCTGCGCCGGCAGCTCCGACAGCAGTTCGCGTGGCGCCAGGTGATCCGCGATCACGACGTCGGCCTCGGCCAGCGCCCGACGTCCGGCCAGCGTGATCAACTCCGGATCGCCCGGCCCGCCACCGACCAGGACAACCCCGGGAGCGTGGTCGCGGAAGTGCCGATCGGCGAGGTCGCCGTTGCGTAGGCTCTCGACGATCGCGTCCCGTATCCGAGCCGACCGTCGCGGGTCGCGGTTGGACATGACCGCGATCGTCACGTTGTCGTGTCGGCCAGAGGCCGGTGTCCATGCGCTCGCCCGCGTCGCGTCGTCGGCCCGGACGCAAAAGATCCGCCGCCGCTCGGCTTCGGCGACGACGCTGGCGTTGACCTCGGCGTCGTTAGTCGCCGCGAGGACGTACCAAGCCTCGGCGAGATCGCCGTCCTCGTACCGCCGGGCCAGCCAGCGCAACTCCCCCGCGTCAGCCATACCCTCCAACGCCGGACGAACCGAGGGCGACACGATCGTGACCTCCGCACCGGCGGCGAGGAGGGCCGGGATGCGTCGACCCGCGACCTGTCCGCCGCCCACGACCACGATCGACCGCCCGGCGAGCCGGAGACCGGCCGGGTACGGCGGATGCTCGACGTCGCCGCCCATCCCTCGCACTGTAGAGCCGTCCTCGATCGATGCGTACACCATCCAGCACCTGGACGCGAGGTGGTCGATTGGCGATAGGTTCGGACCATGAGTCTGGACCGTCCCGTCAGCCCGAATCCCTACGATCTGCTGCCTCGCGTCGACGCGTTCTCCGTCACCAGCGAATCGGTCACCGACGGTGAGCCGCTGTCTGACGATCAGGTCGCCGCGAAGGGCAACACCTCTCCGCAGCTGTCCTGGAGCGGATTCCCGGCCGCCACGAAGAGCTTCGTCGTCACCTGCTTCGACCCGGACGCGCCGACCCCGAACGGCTTCTGGCACTGGTCCGTCGTCGACATCCCCGCCGACGTGACCGAGTTGCCAGCCGGCGCCGGTTCGGGCGGCAACCTGCCCGCGGGCGCCTTCCAGCTTCGTCACGACGGCGGTGGCGTCGGCTTCATGGGTGCGGCACCGCCAGAGGGAGACCAGGTGCATCGCTACTTCTTCGTCGTGCACGCGGTCTCAGAGGACAAGCTGGGCGTCGACGACTCGGTGTCGCCGGCGGTCCTGTCGTTCAACCTCGTGTTCAAAACGCTGGCCCGGGCCGTGCTCGTTGGGACCTACCAACACTGACCGCGCCCCCGGAGCCGTCAGCCTCTACTCCGCTCTCGCGGTTCGGGGGTTTCGTCGCTATGCGACCTATCGCGCGGCAACGGCGGCCGGTGCGTTCACCAACAGCGTCTTCGGCGTCATCATCGCCTACACCTATATCGCCTTGTGGGAGGCCCGACCGGACCTCGGCGGCTATGGAGTGGCACAGGCGCTGACGTTCGCTTGGATCGCCCAAGCGCTGCTTGCCCCGACCGGGATGTTCGGCGGCTTCATCATCGACGACCTGTCGGAGCGTGTACGCACCGGCGCGGCCGCGATCGACCTGCACCGGCCGGTGTCGTTGCTCGGCCTTCGGCTGGCCGAAGACCTCGGTCGAGCCGCGTACCACTTGCTCGCCCGCGGGCTGCCGCCCACCATCGTCGGCGCGCTCCTGTTCGACCTGGCCTGGCCAGACCGGATCACGACCTGGGTCGCGGCGCTGCTGTCGATCGCGCTCGCGGTCGTCGTCGGATTCGGCCTGCGCTTTCTGCTCGGGCTGCTGGCGTACTGGATCATCGACCTCTACGGGCCGGCATGGGTGCTGGTCGTGATGCAGCTGTTCTTCTCGGGAATGATGCTGCCTCTCGTGGTCTTTCCGGACTGGCTCCGGCGCATCGCGGACGTTTTGCCGTTTCGCTGCCTCATCCAGATCCCGATCGACGTGTTCCTGAGCGACGACACCGGTACCGCCGTGCTGCCGCTGCTCGGCGTGCAGCTGCTGTGGATCAGCGTCCTCCTCGGGGCCGGCTCGGCACTCACGCGGTTCGCGGTGCGCAAGGTGGTGATCCAGGGTGGCTGAGGCCGTCCGCGGGTTCGCGATCATCGCGGGTGCGTGGATGCGGGCGGCGATGACCTACCGGACGTCGTTCGTGCTCGGGACCGTCGTGCAGTTCGTGATCACGTTCATGGACTTCGCGGCGATCATCATCATGTTCGGCCACATCGAGGCGTTCGGCGGGTTCAGCATCTCCGAGATCGCTCTGCTCTACGCCATCTCGGGCTTCGGGCTGGGCGCCGCCGACCTGCTGGTGGGCAACGCCGAGGCCCTCGGCCGGCGAATCCGCGACGGCAGCTTCGACCAAATGCTCGTTCGCCCGGTGCCGGCGCTGGTGCAGGTCGCGGCCGATCACTTCGCACTCCGACGACTCGGCCGGATCGCCCAGTCGAGTGCGGTTCTCGCCTGGGCGATGTCGGCGGCGCCGATCGATTGGACTGTCGCCCGCGTGGTGGTCCTCGTTGCTGCGATGGCGAGCGGATCGGTGATCTTCAGCGCGATCTTTGTCATGGGCGGTGCGTTCCAGGTCTTCGCCGGCGACGCGGCCGAGGTCGCCAACGCGTTCACCTACGGCGGCAATACGCTGACGCAGTACCCACTGACGATCTACCCGACCGAGCTGGTCAAAGGTGTCACGTTCATCGTGCCGCTGGCGTTCGTGAACTGGTATCCCGGCCTCTACATCCTGGGTATCGACGACCCCTTCGGCCTCCCGGACTGGCTACGCTTCGCATCGCCGGTGGCGGCGCTAGTGTTCGTGGCGGCCGCCGCCGCGATTTGGCGAACCGCCGTCCGCCGCTATCGGAGTACCGGGAGCTAGGGGCCACCATGTCCGCGATCATCGAAGTCGACGGGCTGCGGCGGACGTTCAGTGTCCGGCGCCGTCGGAGTCGGTTCCGTCGGGAGCGCCACGAAGTACGCGCGGTCGACGGCATCAGCTTCGAGCTCGGCGCCGGCGAGGCGGTCGGCTACATCGGACCCAACGGCGCCGGCAAGTCGACCACCGTCAAGATGCTGACCGGGATCCTGGTGCCGAGCGGCGGCCGGTTGCGGGTGGCCGGCCTCGATCCGTCCGCCCGTCGGACCGAACTCGCTCGGCACATCGGTGTCGTGTTCGGCCAGCGCACCGGACTGTGGTGGGACCTCCCGTTGCGCGATTCGTACGAGCTGCTCGGCCGCATCTATCGCGTCCCACGCCCCACCTACGACGCCAACCTCGAGCGCCTCGTCGACCTGCTCGACCTCGGCCCGCTCCTGGAGCAGCCGGTGCGGCAGCTGTCACTCGGCCAGCGGATGCGCGGCGACATCGCGGCGGCACTACTGCATGATCCGACGATTCTCTACCTCGACGAGCCGACCATCGGGCTCGATGTGATGAGCAAGGCCAAGCTGCGCCAGTTCTTGCGAGAGCTCAACACCGAGAGTGGCACGACGATCCTGCTGACGACCCATGACCTCGTCGACATCGAGCAGGTCTGCCGTCGGGTAATGGTGATCGATCACGGCAGGCTCGTGTTCGACGGCGGGTTCGAGCAGCTGCACCGTGAGGGTGGCGCGCGGCGTACCGTCGTCGTCGACCTGGCCGCACCCACGGAGCCACTGTCGGTGCCCGGCGCGACCGTGAGTCGGATCGACGGGCCGCGGCAGTGGCTGTCGTTGCCGGCCGGCGCCAGTTCGGCGCCCGTCGTGGCCGCACTCGGCGCTCGCGACGACCTGATCGACCTGTCCATCCAAGAGCCGGCGATCGAGGACGTCATCACCGCCCTCTACACCCGCTAGCCCGCGATCCGTGAGTTTTGGCCCGCTCGTCCGTGAGTTTTGGCATGCTCGTCCGTGAGTTTGGCCGAGCGCCGATTCCAGAAGTCACGGATCGGCAGTCCAGAACTCACGGATCGGCACACCAGAACTCACGGATCGGCGAAGGATGAGGCAGACTCCGTGCATGACCGATGCGACGACCCTCCGGCCCGATGTCTTGGGCGAGCCCTATCAGGCCGAAGTTCTCAGCCTGCCGGACGACGCCGAGGGGCCGGTCGTCGCCACGCTGATCAGCCGCCGCGCGGACGCACCAACCCGGCGCGGGGTGCTCTACGTCCACGGCTTCTGCGACTACTTCTTCCAGGGTCACCTCGCGGAGTTCTTCAACGAGCTCGGCTACGACTTCTACGCGCTCGACCTGCGTAAGTACGGCCGGTCGCTACTCCCCCACCAGACGCCGAACTTCTGCCGTGACCTGCGGGAGTACTACGCCGAGCTCGACGAGTCGCACCGGATCATCACCGAGCGCGACGGTCACGATCAGGTGGTGCTCGTCGCGCACTCGACCGGCGGCCTGATCGCGGCGCTCTGGGCGCACGACCGACACGAGTGCGGCATGGCCGTGCCCGAGGCATTCGTGTTCAACAGCCCGTGGCTCGATCTGCAAGGGTCGATCCTCCTGCGTACGGTCGGCACCCGCGCCATCGAGGAGATCGGCGCTCGCCGGCCGTACCAGGTCATCCCGCGCAACGTGTCCGGGGTCTATGTCGAGAGCATTCACCGGGACCGTCGAGGCGAGTGGGACTTCCGGCTCGACTGGAAGCCGGAGGACAGTTTCCCGGTCCGAGCCGGCTGGCTGCGCGCGGTCCGGCGAGGCCATCGGCGGATGCACCGAGGGCTCGATGTCGGCGCGCCGGTGCTGGTGCTGACCTCGACGCGGACGACGTTTACTGAGACTTGGACCGATGAGGTGCCGCATAGCGACGTCGTCCTCGACGTCGAGCAGATCGCGCGCTGGTCGCACCGGCTTGGCCCACTCGTGACGATCGGGCGGCTCGACGGGGCTCGCCACGACGTCTACCTGTCAGAGAAGGCCGTCCGCGACGAGGCATTCACCCTCACCGGTCGGTGGCTCCGGGCAGTCGTCTCGGAGTCGCGATGAACCTCGGCACCCTCGAACTCACCGCGGCCGGCGAGCGGCCCGACCTGCTGGCGCCCGCGGTTGCCGACGCGATCGCCCAGCTGCCGAACGCCCAGGTGGCGCCGATCGATCCCGACCTCGCCGACACGGCGGCGCTGTGCGCGGCCTACGACGTGCCGCTCGGGATCTCGGCCAACTGCGTCGTCGTCACCGGCAAACGGGCCGGGGTCGAACGGCACGCCGCCTGCGTCGTGCTCGCCACGACCCGCGCCGACGTCAACGGGATCGTCCGGCGTCGCCTCGACGCGCGCAAGGCGTCCTTCGCCGCGACCGACTTTGCCACCGAGGCGACCGGGATGGAGTACGGCGGGATCACGCCGCTCGGCCTGCCCGCCGACTGGCTGGTGCTGGTCGACGCAGCGGTCGCCGACACCGACATTGTCGTCATCGGCAGCGGACTGCGCCGGTCCAAGATCGTGCTCCCCGGCGCCGAGCTCGCGAAGCTGCCCGGCGCCGAGGTGATCGACGGCCTCGGCCGCTAACGTCGCGCGGTCCGAGCCTCGGTTTGCCGGACGGCTAGCTCTTCGACGAGTCGTCGTCCTCGTCCTCGGGCGGGGCGAAGTCGGCAGCGGTCGGCGGACGCGACCATGGCCGCTTGGAGCGCGGCGGCGTCAGTGGTGGCGGGCCGGCCGTGGGCGGCGCCGGCGTCGGCGGCTCGAGCCCGCTGGTGGACTCTGAGCTCGACGACGCGTCTGGCTCTGCGTCGTCGGCCGCATCGGTTTCGGTCGTGGTCTCGTCGGCGGAGGGCTCGGTCTCGTCGGCATCCGACGGCTCGGTCTCGTCGGCATCCGACGACTCGGTCTCGTCGACCGCCGGAACAGACTTGACCTCGGCCGTGCCGCCCGACGTCGAGGACCTCAGCGCCTCACCGGGCAGCCGCGGTGGCATGCCGCCCGTCCGAGACGACGGAGCGGCCGCACTCTGCGCGGAGGCGATCGCCTCCGCGGCGGCATCGTGCGCCGCGCTCAGCTCCTCGTCGGTACGCGCCTCGGCCGGCGTCGTATCGAAGTCGACGCGCTTCTTCGGGCCGCCGCTGTCGAGGGGAATGCCGGGGATGTTGCCGATCGCATTGCCGAGGCCCTTGATGGCGTCGCCGATCTCGCTCGGGATGATCCACATCTTGTTGGCGTTGCCCTCGGCGATCTTCGGCAGCATCTGCAGGTATTGGTACGCGAGCAGCCTCTGGTCGGGAGCGCCGTCGTGGATGGACTGAAAGACCGTCCCGATCGCCTGCGCCTCACCCTGGGCCCGCAGGATCGCCGACTCGCGGTCGGCCTGCGCCCGCAGGATCGCGGACTCTCGATCACCCTCGGCCGTGAGAATCGCCGACTGCTTCTCACCTTCGGCCGTGAGAATCGCCGACTGGCGCATGCCCTCCGCGGTGAGGATCGCGGCCCGCTTGTCTCGGTCGGCCCGCATCTGCTTCTCCATCGAGTCCTTGATCGACGGCGGTGGGTCGATGCCCTTGAGCTCGACGCGATTGACCCGGATGCCCCACTTGCCAGTGGCCTCGTCGAGCACGCCACGCAGAGCGCGGTTGATCTCCTCGCGGCTGGTCAGCGTCTGCTCGAGGTCCATGCCGCCGATGATGTTTCGCAGGGTGGTCGTCGTGAGCTGCTCGACCGCCTGGATGTAGTTGGCGATCTCGTAGGTCGCCGACACCGGGTTGGTCACCTGGAAGTAGATGACCGTATCGATCGACACGACCAGGTTGTCCTCGGTGATCACGGGCTGCGGCGGGAAGGACACCACCTGCTCGCGCAAGTCGATGATGTAGCGCACCTTGTCGACCCACGGCGTGATGACGTTGAGCCCGGCGGACAGCGAGGTGCGGTACTTGCCGAAACGCTCAACGATCCCGGCCCGAGCCTGCGGAACGATCTTGATCGTCTTTGCCAACGTGACTACTACTAGCAGCGCCAGCAGCAGAAACACGATGGTCAGGCCGATCTCCATGCCTGCTTCCTTCCGTCCAGTGTCGCGTCGAGGGCTCTTCTTGGTGTGACGTCCGGTGCCGTGGGTCAGTCGTTGGGGTAGACAACCGCCGTTGCGCCGTCGATGGCGAATACTGCCACTTTCGTGCCCGGCTCGATCCGGGTGTTGGGCTGGTAGCACCGAGCCGTCCACACCTCACCGGCCAGCTTGATCTCCCCTCCGCTCTCGGTGACTGTCGCCAACACCACTCCACTCGTCCCGACGAGCGCCGCGTGACCGGTTGTCAGCTCTGGTCCGCTGCGCATCCGGCGCACGATGCCCGGCCGGACGAGGACAAGCATCGCCGAGGCCGTCCCGATCGCGATCAGCAGGTCGACGATGAACGGCGCGCCCAAGGCCGAGGACACCGCGCCGGCGAACGCACCGGCCGCGAGCATGAGCAGCACGAGATCGAGGCTGAGCAACTCGGCGAGAGCGAGGAGCATGCCCAGACTCGCCCATCCCACCCACATGTGCTCGCTCAGCCAATCCCACATGTTCCAAGCCTAGTGTGCGACCGGCCGATTGATGCGGACTGATGTGCCGATGTACGCCGAGATCGGACGGTTTCGACAGCGACGGCGTCAGTGCCGACGGTGCGCGGCCGATCGGCGCCATGCATACCAACGACCGTCGACCTCGTGCAGCTCCAACGGCATGCCGAAGGTCTTCGAGAGAGTCACCGTCGTCAGCGTGTCGGGCAACGGTCCGGTCGCGACGACCCGGCCGCGCCGCATCATCATCACGTGGGTAAACCCGGGCGGTATCTCCTCGACGTGATGGCTGACCATGACGGCGGTCGGCGCGGCCGGGTCGAGAGCCACTGCCTGCATCGTGCTGACCAGGTCCTCGCGCCCACCGAGATCGAGGCCGGCGGCCGGCTCGTCCAGCAGGAGGAGCTCCGGGTCGGCCATCAGCGCCCGGGCGATCTGGACCCGCTTGCGCTCGCCCTCGCTGAGCGTGCCGAATCGGCGCTCGGCGAGGCGGCCGATCCCGACCTCGCCCATCAGCTGCTCGGCGCGCTTGTGATCGACGTCGTCGTAGGCCTCGCGCCAGCGACCGACGACCGCGTACGCCGCGGAGATGACCAAGTCGACGACCTTCTCGTCGCGAGGGATTCGGTCGGCGAGCGCCGCGCTGGTGAGTCCGATCCGGGGGCGCAACTCGAACACGTCGATGGACCCGATCGTCTCGCCCAGGACCCCGACGGATCCGGACGAGGGGAACATATTGGTGCTCACGACGGAGAGCAGTGTGGTCTTGCCGGCGCCGTTCGGGCCTAGCAAGACCCAGCGTTCGCCCTCGTGGACCTTCCACGAGATGTCGTCGAGGAGCTTCGCGCCGCCCCGGACGACCGAGACTCCGGCGAGCTCGATAACGGTGTTCAATGCTCTCCCAGCGGCTGTGGACCGGACCGTCTCCAACCTATTGCACACCGCCGACTCGCCTTGTCCCCTGGACCGATCCCCGGACAGAGCCGGGTTGGACCAGGCTCTAGGCTCGGCCTCATGACCAGCGACCCGTCGACGGATCCTGGACCCTCGACTCTCCTGGTGACCCTCACCGGCCCGGACCGGCCCGGAGTCACCTCACGTCTGTTCGAGGCCTGCGACGGGGCCGGCGTCGGCGTCCTCGACATCGAACAGGTCGTCTTGCGCGGTCGGCTCGTCCTCGGCGTCCTGCTCACGGCGCCGCGAAACGACGGGCCGCTCGTCCGCGCCATCCAGGACGCGGCCGGCGAGCTGGGCATGGACGTCGAGCTGACCCGAGGGCACGGCGACAACAGTCCCCGACGAGAGGGCCGCCTCCACGTCACCGTGTTGGGGGCCCCGCTCCGACCCCGGGCGGTCGCCGCGATCGCCGGTCGGATCGCCGACACGGGCGCAAACATCGACCGCATCGTACGGATGGCCCGCTATCCCGTGACGGCGATCGACCTCGACGTTTCGGGTGCCGATCCGGCGGCGTTGCGGCGTACGCTCGCGACCGAGGCGGCCCGGCAGGCGGTCGACGTCGCCGTACAGCCGGCGGGCATCCATCGGCACGCCCAGCGCCTCGTCGTCATGGACGTCGACTCCACGCTGATCCAGGGCGAGGTCATCGAGATGCTCGCCCAGCACGCCGGGTGCCACGAACGGGTCGCCGAGGTCACCGCCGCCGCGATGCAGGGCGAGCTCGAGTTTGCCGACGCGTTGCGCGAGCGGGTAGCGCTGCTCGAAGGGGTCGACGCATCGGCGCTCGACACCGTGTACGAGTCACTGACGTACACGCCGGGGGCGCGCACGATGATCCGTACGCTGCGACGACTCGGCTACCGCTTCGCCTTGGTGAGCGGCGGGTTCAGCCAGATCACCGACAAGATCGCGGCCGAGCTCGGTGTGCACTATGCCGCGGCCAACGAGCTGGAGGTCGTCGACAGCAAGCTGACCGGACGGCTGACCGGAGACATCGTCGACCGCGCCGGCAAGGCGATCGCGCTGCGGCGGTTCGCCTCCGACGCCGGCATCCCACTGCCCAACACGATCGCGATCGGCGACGGAGCCAACGACCTCGACATGCTTGCCGCCGCCGGTCTCGGGGTTGCGTTCAACGCCAAGCCGATGGTGCGCGACGCCGCCGACACGGCGCTGAGCGTGCCGTACCTGGACGCGATCATCTACCTGCTGGGGATAACGCGCGAAGAGGTGGAGGCGGCCGATGCCGCGGCCGGCGTCACGACGCCGGCGCCTCCGGTGCCCTGACGCGGGGTTGTGGGTTTGTTCGGCGAGTCCAACCAGCCTCGCTCGTTCCTCGTTCGGCGGCCAGGCCCATCCACGGACTCGCCGAACAAACCCACAACCCCGCTCCCGTTGTCCCTGGCGCTGGTGGCGTGACGCCGGGCGGGGCGTCGTCGCTGGGGGTCAGGTTTAGCCGCGGGCGATGTGGAAGTTGGCCATCGGGCAGGTGGCCGGGGCGAGGTCATGCCACGGGCCTTCGTGGGTGAGGACGGCGATGGCTGTGGTGGGGAAGCCGCGGTCCGTCATGGCGGCGTGGGCGTCGGTCGTACCGTCGGAGAGATCCCAGGCGACGCGCTCGAGGGTCGGGTTGTGGCCGACGACAGCGATATGGTTGTCGGTCTCGTCGAGCAGGTGAAGGGTCTCGAGGACCTCATCGACGCCGGCGCCGTAGAGACTGTCCAGGGCCCTCGTCTCCGCGTCGATCGCGGCCGCAATGGGCTTCCACGTCTGGAGGGCTCGCACGGCGGTCGACACGAGACCGACGACCGAGGGTAGGTCGCGAGCGGCGAGCCACTCCCCTGCCGCGCGGGCATCGCGGAGTCCGCGTGGGGCAAGCGGCCGAGCGTGATCGGTCGCCGCGGACGGCTTGGCCTTGCTGTGTCGGATCACGATCAGCGTCTTGGGCGAGGACGTCGGTACGGTCACGCCGCCCAGGATGTCACGGAGCGAGTTCGAGGAACCGTACGATGTCGCGCCGCAGCCCAGCCGGATCGAGACCGTGTGCCCGATCGTGATCGGCCGCGGTGCCGTACCGATGGAGCTCGGCATCCCGTACGCCGAGCGCCAGCAGCCGATGCGGCACGTCGCGCAGTGCATCGGTCACGGCGTGGCTCGATGTGCCGGTGAGATAAGGCTCGACGAGCACCACACTCGGCTCGGCGCCGACGGCCGCGCGGACCGTATGAGCGTCGAGCGGCCGTACCGTCGCGGCATACACGACCGCGACGTCGAGGTCCTCGGTCGCCGCGAGGACCGGGTCGAGCATCGGCCCGACCGCGACGACCGTGCCGCGACGGCCCTTCCGCAAGGTCACCGCCCGTCCGGCGCGGCCGAGATGCGCGGCGGCGTTGGCGCGATCCGACAGGCGGACATAGACCCGACCCGAACCGGCGACGGCATCCCGCAACAGGAGGTCGGCCTCGTCCGGATGCCCGGGGACGTGCACGGTCCAGTTCGGCAGGGTCCCGATCAGTGCCACGTCCCCCGGTGCTTGATGAGTGCGTCCGCTCTGGGCCCGGTCGTACGACGCGCCGATGCTGACCAGGACGGCGCCTACGTCTTGATGTCCGAGGTCGAGCTTCACCTGCTCGAACGCTCGCTCGACGAGGAACGGAGCGTAGGTGTGCAGGATCGGCCGCATCCCCGTGAGCGCGAGCCCGCCTCCCACGCTGACGAGGAGCTGCTCGCGGATGCCGACGTTGACGACGCGGTCCGGGTGGCGCCGGCCGACCGACTCGAAGGCATCGACGGAGATGTCGGCGAGCACGACGGCGACCGAGTCGTCGGCGTCGATCAGCTCGGTCGTCACAGCGGCGAACCGATCCCGCATCGTCTCGAGCACTGGCGGCTCACCTCTTGCGCCGAGATTGCGCGTCTTTCCCACTTCTTCGATTCGATCTTGCGCGTCTGGCCTGCCCTCGGTGGGAAAGACACGCAATCTCGGCGCGAATGGACGCGCGGTCATGCCACGGCCTCCGCGGGAGGCTCCACGTGCGCGACCACGACGCTGGGCTGGCCGTCATGGTGCACCGAGAGCGCCGCGGACAGCCGAGCGTGGTCGCGCCCGTAAACGTTGGCGGTCGCCCAGCCCTCGACGGCAAACCGAGCGGAGATGCCGCCGGCCCAGCCGAGCGTGTCGGAGTCGTTGTCGATGACCACGACGGTGAGGTTGCCGAGGCCGAAGGCGCGAGCCGCCGCCATCGCCTCGAAGTTGGATCCCTCGTCGAGTTCGGCGTCGCCGGCCAGACACACGACTCGGCTCGTCGTGAGGCCCTGAGCGCGTAGGCCGAGCGCGATTCCGACGCTGATCGGCAGGCCGTGGCCG
This sequence comes from Nocardioidaceae bacterium, assembly GCA_035630615.1. GTDB lineage: Bacteria > Actinomycetota > Actinomycetes > Propionibacteriales > Nocardioidaceae > DATFRX01. Next base: position 15,807 of record DASQKI010000070.1, on the reverse strand, counting down.
AGCGAGCCGCTGCTGACCTCGACTCCGGGGATCAGGAGGCGGTCGGGATGCGTGCCGAGTGGCGAGTCGGCGTCGGTGAACGTGTCGAGCACCTCCACCGGTATGAATCCCTTAGCGGCTAACACGGCGAAGTAGGCCATCGGGCCGTGGCCCTTGGAGAGGACGAACCGGTCTCGGGCCGGGTCGTCGACCCGGTCCGGCGACACGTTCAAGATCTGGTCATAGAGCACCCAGAGGACATCCAGCGTGGAGTGCGCACTGGGCTCGTGCTTCTCGTCGCCGGACATCCGTCCGATCAATGTCGGGAGGTCGCGGTATCCGAAGCGATGGTGTCGCGTGATCGTCGACGTTGGCATGCGTCCAGGCTGCAACCTAAAGTTGACTTGAGGTCAAGCCCATCGAGAGACCAATCGACAACGGAGGCTTCGACGTGGCCAGGACAACCGATCTGCTCCCGATCGGCGTCATCGCACAGCGTGCGGGCGTCGCCCCGTCGGCGTTGCGGTTCTACGAAGCGCAAGGCCTGATCTGGTCGACTCGCAACGCCGGCAACCAACGCCGGTTCGAGCGCGGCATGCTCCGGCGCATCGCCTTCATCCGGACCGCCCAACGGGTCGGGCTGACACTCGACGAGATCCGGGCCGCGCTCGACGGCCTGCCGAGCAACCGGACGCCGAACAAAGCCGACTGGGAGCGGTTGTCTCACCTGTGGCGGGGCCGGCTCGACGAGCGGATCGCCGAACTGGAGCGGTTGCGCGACAAGCTGACCAGCTGCATCGGCTGCGGCTGCCTGTCGCTTCGGCGCTGTGCGCTGTCGAACCCCGACGACGAGCTCGCCGCTGTAGGACCCGGCGCCCACTACCTCATCGGCGACATCGACGCCGACGAGGCGCTGTCTTAGGCGTCGGCCACGCTGAGCCGGTGTCGGATCACACTGATCGCACGCAGCGACCGGCAGGCGATCATCGCGGCGCTGAGACCGAGCAGCGCGTTGACCGCGGTGACGCCGGCCTGCATGCCGATCGAAAACGAAACGACGGCCGCGCTGGAGGCCGCCTCGCTCAGGGCGTACGCGAGCAGCACCTGCTGGGTTCCGGCGCCGCCGGGAGTCAGTGGCACGAAGGTCGACATGCCGGCCACGACCATGACGAGTGCGGCGATCGCCGGCGAGGTGGGCAGGCCGAAGGCGGCCAGCAGGCACATGACGACGCCGATCCGGCATATCCAGGCCACAGCTTGGGGTGTCGCTACGCCGAGGAAATAGCGCCGCGGTGTCCGGAAGATAGCGCCGCCCTGCCTGATTCGGCCCCAGACCTCTCGTACCCGGGGTCGTAGATAGCGAACCACGAGGACGACACCGACAGCCCCCGCGACGGCGAGACCGACGGAAACCAACAGGTGGCCTCCGAGCCAAGTGGTGGTGACCGCGTGGTCGAGGTCGAAGGACAGCGGTGCCTGACCGGTCAATCCGACCAGCAGCAACGTCGCGGCCGCGGCGAGCAGGTCGAACGGCAGCAGGACCGTGATGGTGGCGCCGATCGTGGTCAGGGTCGAGCCGCGGATCTCGGCCCGCGCCAGCCCGATCTTGGCGGCGTCCCCGCCTCGGGCCGGAACCAGGGCGTTCAGCGCGACCCCGGAGGCGTACGCCGCAGTCACCCCGGTCAGCGAAATCCGCCGATTTGGATAGGCAGCGACGAGGACGTTGCGCCAGGCGGCCGAGCGCAGGACGTGGTTGGACACGTGCAGCAGCGCGGCCAGCACCAGCAGGCGTGGGTCGACGGAGGCGAACTTGTCGGCGAGCGCCCCGATCTGATTGGTGAGATCGTCAGCGACATCCATCTCAGCCCGCCTCCTCGGTCGGCCCCGTCCCCAGGTGGATCGAGATCCCCGACATGGGCTGTTTTGCGGCGTACTTGCGTAGCGCCGCGAGCTGACGGGCGCTGCCGACCGAGTGCATCAGCCGTACGTCGGCGATATCGCGCATGGCGGTGAGCAGTGCCCAATTTTGCGAGCAACACACGGTGACGTCGCGCGGGCGTTGGCCGAGCGCCTCGGCGACCCGAGACGGAGGCCAAATATCTCGCCCCTTGAGATCCTGTATCAGTGTGGTCGATCGGGACGCATCGACAACGGCCGCTTGCGCCGTCTCGGGGCGACGCAGCGACCTCAGATCGTTGCCGGCCCGGCGCGCGACGACAAATGGTCCCGGCCCGGCAGCATTCAGGGACGACATTGAGGCTGAGTCTAGATGCCCATCGCGTGAAAGCCACCGTCTACATGGACAATTTCACCTGTCGTGGAGGGAAAGAAATCGCTCAGGAGGGCAACGATCGACCGCGCCGTCGGGGTCTGATCGTGCTGATCCCAGCCGAGCGGGGCACGGTCGCCCCAGGTCGCTTCGATGTCCTCGAATCCCGGGATCGCCTTCGCGGCGAGCGTCTTGAGCGGTCCGGCCGACACCAGATTGACCCGGATCTGGCGTGGGCCGAGGTCGCGGGCGAGATAGCGGGCGCACGACTCCAAGCCCGCCTTCGCGACGCCCATCCAGTCGTAGACCGGCCACGCCACCGTCGCGTCGAACGTCATGCCGACCACCGAGGATCCTGGCGTCAGCATCGGCAGGGCGGCGGTGGTCAGCGACTTCAGCGAGTACGCCGAGACGTGCACCGCCTGGCCGACGTCGTCCCACGGGGCGTCCAGGAACTTGCCGCCGAGGATCGTGTCCGGGTTGCCGTAGGCGATCGAATGTACGATCCCGTCGAGCCCGTCGACATGCTCCGACAACCGATCGGTCAGGGTCGCGAGGTGCTCCTCGTCGGTCACGTCCAGCTCGAGCACCGGTGCCGGCTTCGGCAGCCGGGAGACGATGCGCTTGGTGATCGACAGGGCGCGGCCGAAGTTGGACACCACGACCTCGGCGCCCTCTTCTTGAGCGACCTTCGCGGCCGCGAAGCCGATCGAGCTGTCGACCGTCACACCGGCGACCAAGATCCGCTTGCCTTCGAGGATTCCCACGACAGGTCCTTCCTGGGTGCTCGCGCGACCCGTATCAGTGGCCCATTCCGAGGCCGCCGTCGACTGGGACGACGGCTCCGCTGATGTATCCGGCCTCGTCCGACGCGAGGAAGCGTACGACGCCTGCCACCTCGTCGACGGTCGCATAGCGACCCAACGGAATCCGGTCGACGTATTCGGACTTCTTCTCGTCCGGCAGCACTGACGTCAGTTCGGTGTCGATGAAGCCCGGCGCCACGACATTGGAGGTGATGCCACGGCTGCCGAGCTCGCGGGCCAGTGATCGGGCCATGCCGACCAGGCCGGCCTTGCTCGCCGCGTAGTTGACCTGGCCTGCACTGCCGAGCAGGCCGACGACCGACGAGATGAAGATCAGCCGGCCGCGCCGGAGTCGAAGCATGCCGCGCGATGCCTTGCGGGCGACCCGAAACGCCCCAGCGAGATTGGTCTCGATGACGTCGGACCAGTCGTCGTCGCTCATCCGCAGCACGAGGGTGTCGCGTGTGATGCCGGCATTCGCGACGAGCACCTCGATCGGACCCTGGTGCTCCTCTACCGCGTCGAGCGCGTGGTCGACCTGCTCGGTGTCGGTGACGTCACAGCGAACGCCGTAGAACCCCTCGGGCGGCTCGCCGCCGCGGTGAGTGACGGCGACATGGTCGCCGGCGGCGGTGAAGGCGTTGGCGATGGCGAGCCCGATACCTCGATTTCCCCCAGTCACCAGTACGGACCTTCCCACACCGACTCCCTCCAGCTACGCCGCCCAGGCGGCTGACTCGACACTGCGCGACGCTATCGGCTACCGCACGGTACTCCGAACGCGGGCGCGCCCCGGGTCGCCGCATGTCTCCCTATTCATTGTCCTCGAGGCGGAATCCGAGCTTCATCGTGACTTGATAGTGCGACACCGCGTCGTCGACGATGTGCCCGCGTACTTGCATGACCTCGAACCAGTCGAGATGTCGCAGAGTCTGCGCGGCTCGATTGATGCCGTTGGTGATCGCCTGGTCGACCCCCTCGGGGGACGTCCCGACGATCTCGGTCACGCGGTAGGTGCGGTTCGACATGGCAGAGTCCTCTCTTCCGTCGGCGTCTCATCCTGACATCAGGCGTACGGTGGAAGCATGGAACGCCGCGAGTCGTCCACCGTGCGCATCACCGACGCACGCACGTCACACAGCGACGACCTCCGGCATCGCCAGATCCGTTACCTGCTGTCGATGCTGGTGCGAACCCTGTGCTTTGTCGGAGCGGTCATCTTCGACGGGTGGCTGCGTTGGGTTCTGGTCGCCGCGGCGCTGTTTTTGCCCTACGTGGCGGTCGTGATGGCCAACGCCGTCAGCCGCCGGCCGCCGGAGCGCGCGAAGTCGTTCTCGCCGGATGCGCGCGGGGCTTTGGGATCGTCCGCGTCCCAAAATGTGGATCACTCCGAACCTGGCTGACCTGCACAAATCCCGCGACGATGACAACGTTTACGGAGGGTCTAGTCTCGTGAACCGGACTCGTGCCATCATTGATGCCACGCTCCGCCTCCCCCGTCGGAGCGTTCGGTGCCGGACGGCTCCCCCCGTGGCTGTCCGGCACCACCTATTTTCCCCGGGTTTCGCCTCGACGGCGCCTGATCGCTGATGACCGACAACGACGCATCGTCCAACGCCGAGCTCGTCTGCTCCGCAAAGGACTGCCGCGCTCCGGCAACCGTGGCGCTGCGGTGGAACAACCCGAAGCTGCACACGCCGGACCGGCGCAAGGTCTGGTTCGCCTGCCCCGACCATGAGGAGCACCTGGCCCGGTTCCTCGACCTGCGGGGCTTCCTTCGCGATCGGGTTCCGGCCGGCGACGCCTGAGCGGGCCGCACCGGACCTCCGCCCGTCGACCGCTACCGTCAAGACGTGTACCGCTTCTTGCTCAGCCGTCGGTGGCTCGGCTTCGCGGCGCTCGTCGTCGTGGTCGCCGCCGTCTGCATCCGGCTCGGCATGTGGCAGTTCGACCGGCTCGACCAACGGCGCGCCGACAACGAGCGGATCGAGGACAACCTGGCTGTCGCGCCGGCGCCGGTGGACGTGGTCTCCTCGGGCGATGCCGTGGATCCCGCCGACGAGTGGCGGCGGGTCACCGTGACTGGCCGCTACGACGCTGATCATCAGGTGATCCTGACCCAACAGACCCGCGACATCGGGCCGGGCGTCGACATCCTGACGCCGCTGCTGACCTCGACCGGGACCGCCGTCCTGGTCGATCGCGGCTGGCTCGCCACCGACGAACCGTCGGACCTCCCGGACCCTCCCGACCCGCCAACGGGCGACGTTGGCGTCACCGGCTGGCTGCGGGTCGACAGCGACGCCGACGACTGGGCGATCACGCCCGACGACGGCAGCGTACGTGCGGTCGCGAGCAACGGCATCGAGGCGGCGCTGCCGTACGACCTCGTGCCGGGCTGGATCGCCCTCATCGACCAGCAGCCGCCGGCCGACACGGGCCTGGACACGCCAGAGGAACCCGACCTCGGTCAAGGGCCGCACTTCTTCTACGGGCTGCAGTGGTGGTTCTTCTCGGCCCTGGCGGTTGGTGGGTACATCTGGTTTGCCTGGGTCGAGGCGCACCCACGGCCAAGACGAGAGAGCGCGGAGGCGAGGCAGCCGCCGGTCTCGTCCGGCGCGCCCGGCGAGTAGGGAGGCGAAGTGGCGAGTCGGATCGAGGACTACGGCCTGATCGGAGACCTGCAGACCGCGGCGCTGGTCGGACGCAATGGCAGCATCGACTGGCTGTGCCTGCCGCGCTTCGACTCGGGCGCCTGCTTCGCTGCGCTCCTCGGCGAGCGCGACAACGGTCACTGGACGATCGCCCCGGCCGATGGCGAGTCCGCCTCGTCGCGTCGCTACATCGGCGACACCCTGGTGCTCGAGTCGACCTGGGAGTCCACCGCCGGGACCGTCCGGGTCATCGACTTCATGCCGCACCGCCATCGCGCCCCCGACGTCGTGCGGATCGTGGAGGGTGTGCGTGGCCGAGTTCCGATGCGGTCGGTGCTGCGGTTGCGCTTCGACTACGGCCGCCGGATCCCCTGGGTCCGACGCAGCGAAGACCACCAGATCGTCGGGCTCGCCGGACCCGATGCGGTCTACCTGTCGACCGACGTCGAAACCCGCGGCGAGGACTTCTCGACCGTGGCGGACTTCACCGTCACCGAGGGCGACCGGGTGCGGTTCGTCCTGACCTGGAATCCGTCGCAAGAAGACCCGCCCAAGCCCGTCGACGCCGATCAGGCGCTGTCCGAGACACTCGACGAGTGGGAGGCATGGTCCGGCCAGTGTCGCCGGCCACCGCGGTACGCCGACGCCGTCGGCCGCTCGGTGGTGACCCTGAAAGCCCTGACGTACGGGCCGACCGGATGCGTCGTCGCGGCGCCCACGACATCGCTGCCGGAGGATCTCGGCGGCGTGCGCAACTGGGACTACCGCTACTGCTGGCTGCGTGACGCGTCGCTCGCGCTCGAGGCGATGCTCGCCGCCGGCTACACCGAAGAGGCGACCGAGTGGCGCGCCTGGCTGCTGCGTGCGATCGCCGGATCGCCGCGCGACATGCAGATCATGTACGGCGTCGCGGGCGAGACCCGGCTGCTCGAGTCCACCTGCGACTGGCTCAGCGGCTACGAGGGCTCGACGCCGGTACGCATCGGCAACGCCGCCGCGACGCAGACCCAGCTCGACGTCTACGGCGAGGTCATCGACGCACTAGATCTGGCTCGCGCTGGCGGCATCCATCGCGACATCAACTCTATGGAGTTGCAGATCGCCATGGCCGACCACCTCGAGTCGGTGTGGGACGAGCCCGACGAGAGCCTGTGGGAGGTGCGCGGGCCGCGGCAGCAGTTCACGCATTCCAAGGTGATGTGTTGGGTCGCGTTCGACCGGCTGGCCCGCGCGTCGGCGAATCGATGGGGACGGCCCGATCTGGAGCCGCACTGGCGGGAGATGGCCGACCAGATTCGCGAGCGCATCTGTCGGGACGGCTGGAACGACGATCGCGGCGCCTTCACACAGGCGTTCGGCAGCGATCGACTCGACGCCTCGCTGCTGCTGCTCCCCCGGCTCGGATTCCTTCCGGCCGACGATCCGCGCATCGTCAGCACGGTCGAAGCGGTGCAGCGGGAGCTGACCCACGACGGGCTGGTCATGCGCTATCAGGTCGCCGATGCGGGCAGCACGCATGATGTCGACGGCCTGCCCGGCGGTGAGGGCAGCTTCGTCGCTTGCTCGTTCTGGCTGGCCGACGCGCTCCATCGGATCGGACGCACCGACGAGGCCCGCGAGCTGTTCGAGCGTGTACTCGACCTGCGCAACGATCTCGGTCTGCTCGCCGAGGAGTACGACGGTCGGCTGGGTCGCCAGGTCGGCAACTTCCCGCAGGCGTTTAGCCACATCGGGCTGGTGACGACCGCCTATACCCTGACGGCCCAGGCCAGCGCGACGGCCGACTAAGGCTCCTCGACGGCGGGGCGGGCTCGCTTAGACGGTGCGGAGCAGTCCGCCGTCGACCGGCACGAACGAACCCGACACGAACGACGCCGCCGGCGACAGCAAAAATGCCGCGACCCGACCGAACTCCTCGGGCCGGCCGTAGCGCCGTAGCGGGATCGAGTTTTCGTTGGCGCGACGGGCCGCAGCGGGGTCGTCGGCCAGGGCGTCGAGCTCGCGGACACGCTCGGTGTCGATCCGCCCCGGCAGCAGGCCGTTGACCCGAATGCCGCGGGGTCCGAGCTCGTCGGCCAGCGTCTTGGCCAGCATCGCGAGGCCTGGCCGAAGGCCGTTGGACACGGCGAGTCCTGGGATCGGGCTACGCACCGACGACGACAGCACGAACAGGATCGCGCCGCCGTCGGCCAGCTCTTCCGCGACCGAGTGCGCGATCCGGGCCGCACCCAAGAACACCGCCTCGAACGCGTCGCGCCACTGTTCTTCGGTGATCGACGCGGTCGGACCGGCCGGCGGGCCCCCAACGCTGATCAGCACGCCGTCGAGTCGACCCCAACGGTCCTGAGCCGCAGCGACCAGACGTTGCGCTGACTCCGGATCGGCATTGTCCGCGACGACTGCCTCGACCTGGTCGCCGCCGAGACGCTCGGCGAGTTCCCCGAGTGAGTCGACCGACCGGCCCGAGACGACGACGCGAGCGCCGTCGGCGACGAGCGCTTCGGCGGAAGCGGCCCCCAAACCCCGGCCGGCCCCGGTGACGATGTACGTGCGGTCGCGAAGTCCAAGATCCATGGGGATCAGCGTAGGGGGTAGGTCGCGTCCTCGAAGGCGGTCATCTCGTCGACCTCATCAGCCTCGGATGGCGGCGATCCGGAGTCGAACTGGGTGCGATAGAGATCGGCGTAGAGGCCGCCGGTGGCAAGTAGCTCGTCGTGGCTCCCCTGCTCGACGATCCGGCCGTGATCGACGACGAGGATGCGATCGGCCTGCCGGATCGTCGAGAGGCGGTGGGCGATCACCAGCGACGTACGGCCGGCCAACGCCGTGTCGAGTGCGCGCTGCACGGCGGCCTCCGACTCGGAGTCGAGGTGCGCGGTCGCCTCGTCGAGCACGACGATCTGCGGCGCCTTCAGCAGCAGCCGGGCGATCGCGAGTCGTTGCCGTTCACCGCCGGACAGCCGATAGCCGCGGTCGCCGACGACCGTGTCGAGGCCGTCGGGCAGGCTCTCGACGAGATCATGGATCTGGGCCGACTCGAGTGCGGCGACGATCTCCTCGTCGGTCGCGTCCGCGCGGGCGTACCGCAGGTTGGCGGCGATCGTGTCGTGGAACATGTGCGCGTCCTGGGTGACGTAGCCGACCTGCCGTCGTAGCGACTCCTGCGTCACCTCGCTGACATCGCGCCCGCCGACCCGGACACTTCCGCCGGTCACGTCGTAGAGTCGCGTTACGAGGTGCGTGATCGTCGACTTGCCGGCACCGGAGTGGCCGACCAACGCGACCATCTCTCCCGGCCCGACCTCGAACGACACGTCGTGCAGGACGTCGACGTTGCGGCCGCGACTCGGTCGGCTCACCGTCTCGAGACTGGCCAGCGACACGTCGTCGGCATCGGGGTAACGGAATCGAACCCGGTCGAACGTGACACTGGCCGGCGCGTCGTCGGGCAGCGGCGTCGCATCGGGGTCGTCGGCGACCGTCCTCGGCAGATCGAGCACCTCGAAGACTCGCTCGAAGCTGACCATCGCGGTCATGACGTCGACATGCACGTTGGACAACCCCGTGAGTGGGCCGTAGAGCCGGCCGATCAGGGCGGCCAGCGCCAGCAGCGTGCCGACCGAGAGTGAACCGTTGACGCCCATGACCCCGCCGATGCCGTAGACCAGTGCGGTCGCGAGCGACGCCACGAGGGTCAAGGCGGTGAAGAAGATGCGGCTCGTCATCGCCACCCGGATGCCGAGATCGCGAACTCCGGCGGCCTTCTCGTCAAACGCCCGGTCCTCCTCGTCAGCTCGTCCGAAGAGCTTGACCAGCATGGCGCCCGAGACGTGAAACCGCTCGGTCATCGACGAGCCCATCTCGGCGTTGATCTGCATCTGTTCCCGACTCAGCCCCGCAAGCTTCGCCCCGGCCCATCGCGCCGGCAGGACGAACAACGGCAGCAGCGCGAATGCGACCAGGGTGATCTGCCACGACAAGAAGAGCATCGCGCCGACGACCGTCAGCAGGCTGACGATGTTGGACACGACACCGGACAGCGTCGAAGTAAATGCGCGTTGGGCGCCGACCACGTCGCTGTTGAGCCGAGACACGAGCGCCCCGGTTTGGGTGCGGGTGAAGAATGCCAGCGGCAGCCGTTGGACGTGAGCGAACACATCGGTCCGCAGGTCATAGATCAGACCCTCACCGATGCGGGCCGAACACCACCGCTGGGCGAGGGTCAGGATCGCCTCGAACACCGCGATCACGGCGACCAGGACGGCGAGCCAGACGACGAGGCTCGTGTCGTGGCGCAGCACGCCGTCGTCGACGATCTTCTTGAACACCAGCGGCGTCGCGACGACGAGAAGGGCGCCCACGACGACCATCACCAGGAAGGCAGCGATCGGTCGTCGGTAGGGCCGCGCATAGCGCACTACGCGCCGGGTCGTTCCCGGCGCCAGTCGTTGCTGCGCGACCGAGCGGTCCGAGGAATACGACCGCAGGGCCATCCAGCCACCCATTTGCCCACTCATCTATGAGGACAACGCAGGCTGACCGGCCGATCTTCCCGATCGGGTGGTCGATGCGTACATAAATCAGGCGATCTTGCCCGCGAGCACCCGGCCGTAACCTGGCAGCAACTCCTCGACCAGGGCGGTCGTCGTCGGTTCGGCGCCTCGGGGCGAGCCGTGCCGGCCGATCGCGACGAACATCTCGTCGGCGACCCGGTGGACGACCTCGACGCCGTCGAACCGGTGCGTGAGCCGCAGCTCGGCGCGCCAGAGCTCCTCGCAGCCCGGGACCATGTCGAGTCCGGTCCGCAGCGACTCGTGGGCCAGCCCGAGGTTGCCGGCGTCCGACGCGACGCTGGAAACCCGCAACGCGACCCCGACGACCGTCGTCTGGATGTCGCGCACCGCCGTGGTGTTGGCGAGCCAGGCGTACCGATGTGCCGGGAGGGCATCGAACGCCGGGCCTTCGACGCAAGACAGCGCGGACGCGAGGTCCATGGTTGGGTCGTCGGATCGCTCGGCGCGGGCGACGAGTGCCTGGAGCACGTGCCAGTCGACGCGGACGTCGCGGAGATCGAGACGCCAGCGCTGCTGCTCGTCCTGAAGAAGGCGTTGTCCCCCGTCGGGCCGCTGGCCGAGCCAGCTCTGGACGCGCGCGATCGACGCCTCGAACACCTCGTCGCTGACCCCGCGCGGCCAGATCGCCGAAGCGAGGACGGTGGGGTGCACACCGCCGGGATTGAGCGCCAGGTAGGTGACGATCTCACTGGCGAGAGCACGCCGGTCGCTCTCGATCTCGCCAGGTGCCTCGATCTGGACCGGACCCAGCAGATGGACTGACACGGGCGCCTTGGCCCCGCGCTGCAACATCGCCGGGTCGAAGCCGTGGACCGGCTGCGGCGCGATCCGCGTGGGAGTGGCCGGCCGACCGGCGTCGGCCCAGCGGAACAGCTCCACCATGCGCGCCACGGCGGGCGTCGGAATGCGCTGAGCCACGACGTCGAGGCCGAGCTGAGCGTTGACCAGACGACCCTCGGGGGTGAGGTCGAATCGCCAGGTCGGATGGGCAGCCTGGCCCACCGCGACGACGGCGGCCAGGCGACCCTGGGCGATCGCTGCGGCGAGCTGCTGCTCCTCGTCCGGGGTCGCTTGCCGCGCCAACAGAACGACGCCCGACGGGGCCGACAGCACCGCATCGATCGCGTTGACGTGCCGGACCCGACCGGGTGCGATGTCGGCCAGATTGTCGGCGAAGCCGACCAGAGTCACCGGCAGCGCGTCGGTCCATGGCGCGGTTGCCAGCTCGACCGCCATCGAGAGCGCCGCCTCATAGGACTCAACCCCGCCGGCCAAGGCGACCAGACCGCGCGCCGCCGCGAGGTTGACCATCACGACCGTCCCGTCACCGGTCGTGCCGAGTGTCGTGAGGGTCGGGCACGGAGACGGCACGCCGAGCGGCGGGTCGAAGGACTCGGCAACCGAGCGGTCGACCATCCACATCCGGCCGTCCGGCGACGACCGCCATCCGTTCGGGATCGTCATCATGGCCGGCGCCTCGAACGCGACGGTCAGCGACTGCTCGTTGACATAGGCCGCGCGTACCGGTGGCACGGACTGCCCGCCCTGATAGGTCGAATGTGCGAGCTGGCGCATCGAGCGGTCGACCAGCAGCGCCGCGGGGCCATCGGCGGCGAGCCGCAGGTTGGCCTCGTCTCCGGGCTTCAGACCGCCACCCCCACCGGGGCCGCCCTGCCATCCCTGCCGACGTCGCAGCGCGAGCAGCAGGCTGGCGGCCACCAGACCGCCGCCGACGCCGAGCGGCGCGGCCCACTTGCCGAAGTCGTCGTCGGAATCACCGCCGGAGGCCTGCTGCGGCTGCTCGTCGTCGCGGACCAAGACGTCCCGCTTCTCGTCGTCGCCCTGGTCGACACCGCCGTTGTCGTCCGCACCGCCGTTGCTCTGCTTGTGGTCGGTGTGGTGTTCCATCTGCTTGGTGTCGTCAGCGCCGCCGATCGTGATGATGCCGGGGCCCTTGGCGTCGTCGGGCAACTGCAGGATCCAACCCGGATAGATCAGGTCGGGATCTTGGAGTGAGTTGCCGTCGGGCTGCTCGAGGTCCTTGTTGAGGTGGTAGATCTCCTTCCACCTCATGCCGTCGTTGAGATAGCGCTCGGCGATGTCCCAGAGGCAGTCGTACTGGCGGTTGTGAGGCGGCTGCACCTCATACTTGACGCCCTGGGGGGTACGGATCGCGAGGCCCGGCTTGAGCTCGGCCGGCTTCGACGCCTTCTGCTTGACGGACTGCTCCTGGTTGGTGGCGTGGTTAGACGCCTGAGTCGAGTCGGCACCCGAGCCGGTCATGCCGGCGACCGCGCTGTGCTCGACATTGGGTCCGGAGGCGGCCGAGGCGGCCGGCATCGCGACGGCCGCGGAGCCGATCAGCAGCATCGTCGAGGCGACCAGCCGGCGGGCCAGCGACTGCGTGCCGATGCCACCACCGGGGATGTCGCGGGCGTCCCGCCGTCCCTGGACGAGCTCGACGACGACGCAGATCGCGAAGTGCGCCCACGCGAGCCACAGCACCCCGACCAGGATGCCGAGGATCTGATCGGAGCCGAGCGACTCGCTCAGCCAGTCACCACTCGGTGCGCTCGACGGCCACGGAGCACCGCCGCCCCAGGTCCAGAGGGCATAGGGCACTCCGCCGAGCAATGCCACGATGGCGATCAGCGCCATCAGTCCGCGTAGTCGTTGCGCTGGGCCCCTCACGTGCACACCTCTCCCGGTGTCAATTCGGGCAGAACACTCCGCCATCATCATGCCCGTTCCAGGGGTCACCGAGCCAGGATCGGTGGCTGAAGTCAGCTCAGCAGCGTCGCGAGCTCCCTGAGGCGCGCGAGCTGGGCCACCCGTTCGGCGCGGCATTGTTCGTCGTACGTGCGATCCGCCGCGTCGACGAGGAGCGCCTTCGTCGCCCGTACCGCTGCGGCCGGCGCGGCCGTGACGGCGGCGACGAGGTCGGCGACCGTCGCGTTGAGCTGGTCGCCGGCGACGCACGCGGTCGCGAGACCGGTCGCGACCGCCTCGTCGGCGTCCATCCATCGGGCGGTCGCGCACAGCTCCATCGCTCGGGCGTAGCCGACCGCCTCGACCAGCGGCTTGGTTCCTCCGAGGTCGGGCACGAGTCCGAGTGCCGGCTCTCGCATGCAGAAGCGGGCGTCGTCGGCGATGATGCGGAGATCGCAGGCGAGCGCGAGCTGAAATCCGGCGCCCACCGCCGCGCCCTGCACCGCCGCGATGCTCACGATCTCCGGTCGCCGCCACCAGCCGAAGCCCGCCTGAAACCGTTCGACCACTGCGTCCGCGTCGGCATCGGCCATCGCCGCGATCTCGGGAAAGGTCGGCTCGCCGGCAGCGCCGTCGGGCGTCATCATCTGCCGGTCGAGCCCGGCCGAGAACGTCGGGCCAGCGCCCCTGACGACCGCGACCCGGATCTCGGCATCGAGTCCGTCGCCGATCGCCGCCAGCGCGCGCCACATCGACGGCGTTTGCGCGTTTCGCACGTCGGGTCGATTCAACGTCACGGTCAGCACCGGCCCGTCGACGTCGACCCGGAGGCCGGCCTCGTCGAGTTGATCCTCGCTGGGAAACGACATGGCCCGACCCTAGGCGAGGGCGACCAGATCGGTGTAGTCGTCGTTCCAGAGGTCCTCGACCGCATCGGGCAGGATGAGTACCCGGTCGGGCGACAGCGCCTCGACCGCGCCCTCGTCGTGCGTGACGAGCACGATGGCGCCCTCGTACGTGCGGATCGCCCGCAGCACCTCCTGGCGGGACGCCGGATCCAGGTTGTTGGTCGGCTCGTCGAGCAGCAGCACGTTGGCGCTCGACACGACCAGGGTCGCCAGCGCGAGCCGGGTCTTCTCGCCGCCGGAGAGCACGTGCGCCGGCTTGTGGGCGTCGTCACCGGAGAAGAGAAACGACCCGAGCACCCGTCGGCGGGTCCCATCGTCGAGATCCGGCGCCGCCGACGCCATGTTCTGCTCGACCGTGCGATCCAGCGCCAGCGTCTCGTGCTCCTGCGCGTAATAGCCGAGCTTCAGGCCGTGGCCCGGAGCGATCATGCCCGTGTCGGCCGGCTCCAGCTCGCCGAGGATGCGTAGCAGCGTCGTCTTGCCGGCGCCGTTGAGCCCGAGTACGACGACGCGACTGCCCTTGTCGATCGCCAGGTCGACGTCGGTGAAGACCTCGAGCGATCCGTACGACTTGCTCAAGCCCTCGGCTCGAAGCGGCGTCTTGCCGCACGACGCAGGGGCCGGGAAGCGGATCTTGGCCACCCGGTCACCCCGGCGCTCAGCCTCGAGTCCGCCGAGCATCCGCTGTGCTCGCCGCTCCATGTTGTGTGCGGCACTCGCCTTGGTGGCTTTGGCCCGCATCTTGTCGGCCTGTGCCATCAGAGCGGACGCTTTGCGTTCGGCGTTGACCCGCTCCCGATGCCGCCGGCGCTCGTCGGTCTCGCGCTGTTCGAGGTACGCCGACCAGCCGAGGCTGTACTGGTCGATGACGGTCCGGTTGGCGTCGAGATGAAACACCTTGTTGACGATGTGCTCCAGCAGGCTCGTGTCGTGGCTGATCACGACGAGCCCGCCGCGATGAGCCGCGAGGAAGCCGCGCAGCCACACGATCGAGTCGGCGTCGAGGTGGTTGGTCGGCTCGTCGAGCAGCAACGTCTCGGCGCCGGAGAACAGGATCCGCGCCAGCTCGACGCGGCGCCGCTGGCCACCGGACAGCGTGCGCAGCGGCTGGCCGAGTACGCGCTCTTCGATGCCGAGGCTGGAGGCGATCTGGGCCGCCTCGGACTCGGCGGCGTACCCGCCGCCGGCGTGCAGCTCGGCGTCGGCCCGTTCGTAGCGACGCATCGCCTTCTCGCGGACGGCGACGTCGTCGCTGCCCATGTCGGCCTCGGCCTGGCGGAGTCGTCGGACGACGTCGTCGAGGCCGCGTGCGGAGAGGATCCGCTCGCGGGCAAGGACCTCGGGGTCGCCGGTCCGCGGGTCCTGCGGCAGGTATCCGACGGTGCCGGAGGCGTGCACGGACCCGGCGGCGGGGAGGCTGTCACCGGCGAGGATCTTGGTGAGGGTCGTCTTGCCGGCACCGTTGCGCCCGACAAGTCCGATCTTGTCGCCCGGCGCGACCCGGAAGCTGACGTCCTGCATCAACAGCCTCGCCCCGGCACGCACCTCGAGGTGTTGGGCGGTGATCATCAGGATCGTTAGTCTATGGCCCGGTCACCTCGGGACGGCCGGGTGCCCGTGCTGACCGGACTTAGGAGAGAGCGACATGCGCTTCAACCCCAAGGCCCGGCTCGACACCTCACGGGTCCGCGACGTCGGCGGCTCCTCGGGTGGCGGCGGCGGCGGTGGCGGGATGCGGATCCCGATCCCCGGCGGCACCAAGGCCGGCGGCGGCATCGGCGGCGTGCTGATCGTCATCCTGTTCCTCGTCCTCACCCAGTGCATGAACAACGGCGGCACCGGCGGCCTCCCGCTCCCGGACAACGGGCTGAACACCTCGAGGATGGCCGGTACCGACACCGGCCGCTA